>NZ_CP018155.1:615000-1215000 GCF_001889045.1 Tenacibaculum todarodis
AGAGGTTTCAATATGTGTTTTAATTCCTTTTTCTTGAAGCTGATTAGTAATATAATCTAAGGACCACATTAAAGGTTCTCCACCGGTAATAACAACAGTTTTAGCGTATTTAGCTGTGTTTTCTACAATTAAATCTGTTTTAGTTGGTGGATGCAAATCTGCGTTCCAACTTTCTTTAACATCGCACCAATGACAACCAACATCGCAACCTCCAATTCGTATAAAATAGGCAGCAGTTCCTGTATGTGCGCCTTCTCCTTGAATGGTATAAAATTCTTCCATTAACGGAAGCATTTCTCCTTTATTTATTAATTCTTGTACTTCTTTTTTCAACATAAGAGTGCAAAGATAAGTAACATTCAATTTTTATGAATGTTTTAATAATGATTTTTCCTATTTTTACGTGATTTTAAAATAAAAGCGTTTAAAATTTTAAAGATGAGTAAAAACGAAGAATTCTTAAATTACATTAACGAAGGTTATAAAACTAAAGGCGAGTTTATTAACCTTGGAGCAGCAATGTTAGGTGAAGAAACGATAACAGATGCGTTTGTTAAGATTCCTTTAAAAACATTGAATAGACATGGTTTAATTGCTGGAGCAACCGGAACTGGTAAAACAAAAACTTTGCAAGTTTTGGCTGAAAACATGTCGGAACAAGGAATTCCTGTTTTATTGATGGATGTTAAAGGTGATTTAAGTGGATTGGCACAACCAAGTCCAGGACATGCAAAGATTGATGAACGTCACGAAAAGATTGGTTTCGATTTTGAAGCTAAGAAGTTTCCTATAGAAATTTTATCAATATCTGAACAAGATGGAGTTCGTTTACGTGCTACGGTTTCTGAATTTGGACCAGTTTTACTTTCAAGAATTTTAGATTTAACAGAAACGCAATCCGGTATTGTAGCTATTATTTTTAAATATTGTGATGATAATAAATTACCATTATTAGATTTAAAAGACTTCAAAAAAATATTACAATTTATAACTGCTGAAGGTAAAGAAGAAATTCAGGCTGAATATGGACGTGTTTCTACTGCAAGTACAGGGTCTATTCTACGTAAAATAGTAGAAATTGAACAGCAAGGTGGTGCGTTATTCTTTGGTGAAAAATCTTTTGAAGTTGAAGATTTAACTAGAATTGATGAAAACGGACGTGGATTAATTTCAGTTTTACGTTTAACAGATATTCAAGACAGACCAAAATTATTTTCAACCTTTATGTTACAATTATTAGCTGAAGTATATGAAACTTTTCCAGAACAAGGAGATAGCGGAAGACCTGAGTTAGTAATTTTTATAGACGAAGCACATTTAGTGTTTGATCAAGCTTCTAAAGCATTATTAAGTCAAATAGAAAGCATCGTAAAGTTAATTAGATCTAAAGGAATTGGGCTGTATTTTGTAACTCAAAATCCTAAAGATGTGCCAGAAGATATTTTAGCGCAATTGGGTATGAAAGTTCAACATGCTTTAAGAGCTTTTACAGCAAAAGACAGAAAAGCTATTAAATTGGCCGCAGAAAACTATCCAGACTCAAAATATTATGTTACTAAAGACGTTTTAACTCAATTAGGAATTGGGGAAGCATTTGTTTCCGTTTTAAATGAAAAAGGGATTCCAACTCCATTAGCGCGTACAATGTTACGTGCACCAATGAGTAGAATGGACGTTTTAACTCCAAAAGAAATAAAACAAGTTTTAGATAATTCTAGGTTAATACCAAAGTACAATGAAGAAGTAGATAGAGAAAGTGCTTACGAAATGCTTAATGGTAAAATAGATAAAATAAACAAGGAGAAAACCGAAGAAGAAGAAAGAAAGGAAAAAGAGAAAACACGTAAAAGAAGTTCTTCTACTAGTAGAAGAAGTACAAGACAAAATCCAATTATTAAAGTATTAACCAGTGCTACATTTATTAGAAGTGTATTTGGTATCTTAAAAAAAGTATTATAAAAAAACTAAACATAAAAATGAAGAACATATTTAAACTAGCATCAGTCTTATTAATTTCATTAGTATTTATAAAATGTGGAAATGGCGGTAAATTTGATGTAGCTAAAGGTAAAGTTGGTCAATTAACAACTAAAACTACTGTACAAGAATTAGAGACCATTTTTAAGAATGATTCTATTGTTAAAATTTTAAGTGAAGGAGCAAAAGGTGATAATTATTTTCAAGATGACGATGAGTATGAAATCTATGAAAAAGGAGGGAAGCATCTTTTAACTATTACACCAAAAGAACAATTAGATTCAACTTCTACATTAAAGAGTATTAAAATTTTAGATGAGCGTTTTAAAACTGCATCAGGTTTAAATTTAAAATCTACTTTTGAGGAAATAAACGCAAATAATATTATAAATAAAGTAGAAACGTCATTTTCTTCTGCATCATTATTTTTAGATGAATTAAATGCTACTATTGCTATTGATAAAGAAGAACTAGGAATAAAAGAAAACAATATGCAAAAAGTTAGCAAAGAACAAATTCCTGATTTAGCAAAAATTAAATCTTTTATAATTTGGTTTAATTAATTGGTAATGAGTTTTTCTATTTTAAATAACAAAGAAACTATTTTATATCCTAATTCGCAGTTTGAAAGAAGGGTAATTCTTCAATATTACTTAGATAATGATATTCAAATAGATGAGGAAGAAAGAAAAATTCTTTTAGAATGTATTGCTGTAGAACCTGAGAGTATAGGTATTATAGGTTGCCTTTTAAACGATAAAACGCATTTAAATACTTTAAGATTAGCTATTGGTTTTATGAATAAATCTAACATCAAATTAGCTAATTTAGCTACTAAATATTTAGAAGAATTAAGTATTGAAGAAGCTGATAATTATTATTATGTTGAAAAGGGATTTGATGAGTTTACAGATGTTGAAAAAGATGTTGAGAGTGTTTATAATATAGTTTACTTTCCTTATTAGTATGAAAAAATATACAATACAAAAAACTCCGTTTGTGGTTCCAACAACAGATGGAAAAATAATAAAAGAGCATTTTGGTAATGCTACTGATAAAAATTCTAAGGTAAGTATTGCACATATGATTGCTCCTGCTGGTTGGTCAGAACCTTTTCAAACACCTAAATTTGATGAATACACTTACATAATAAGTGGTAAAAAGCAATTTATTATAGATGGAGAAACAGTTGTTTTAGAAGCTGGTCAATCTATAAAAATTGAAAAACACACACGAGTGCAATACTCTAATCCTTTTACTGATGAATGTGTTTATTTAGCTGTTTGTCTACCTGCTTTTTCTATTGATTTGGTTAATAGAGAAGAAGAATTATAAAGTAAATACTGTTAGAAGTATTCCTAATAATATTGCTCCAAATTTCTGAAAATTAAACTTATGATTTTCAGTGCTTTCAAAAAGTATTATGGTTGAAATGTGTAAGAATACACCAATTATAAAGGCAGTAATTTCTGTATTATAGGTTTCTAAAATTGGTAGATAATTAGATAAAAACATACCTAAAGGACTCATTAAAGAAAATATTGCTAAAAAGAAAATAACTTTTTGCTTGCTATATTTAGCATGCAATAAAAAGGTTGTTAACACTATAGCAATCGGAATTTTATGTACAATTATTGCCCATAATAAGTTATCATTTGCATGATGTATTGGTAAACCTTCTGAAAATGCATGAATACATAAACTTATAAATAATAACCAAGGAAATTTGTTGTCGTTAGTATGTAAATGAATATGTCCATGTTCTGCACCTTTAGAAAATGATTCTAAAACAGATTGTAATAAAATTCCTACGAGAATTAAAATACCAACATTTTTAACGCTAGAAGCATGTATATAAACTTCTGGTAAAAGATGTAGTATAGTTACTGATAATAAATATGCGCCACTAAAAGCTAATAGTAAACGAACTAAATTTTTGTTTGGTTTTTTTAATAAAACCAAAACAGCGCCTAAGATTACTGATAAAATTAATAAAATATAACTCATTTTAGTACAAAAATTAAACGATCAGATGTTTTTGCTTCGAAGGGTTCTAGTTTATAATTACCAAAAATTTGTTGTATTTCTAAACCTACTTCTTCAAAATATTGTTGAAATTTTTCTAATTCTAAAAACTTAACTTGTTCTGTAAAATTATGTTGCTTACCATCTGCAAAAAAAGAAATGTGTTTTAATATAAATCCGTTTTTGATTTCTCGCTGAATGTGAAACTCAATATTTTCTATGTTTTTTGTTTCCTTTTTTACAATGCTTTCTTTTAATTTAGCAACATTTAAAAAATCTAAAACTAAATAGCCATCTTCTTTTAATCCATTTTTCATGGACTTTAAAACGGTAATATCTTCACTGTCTGCTTCAAAATATCCAAAACTTGTAAAAAGATTAAAAACAGCCTCGTATTTGTTTTCTAGGGGATTACGCATATCCCAAACTTCGAATTTTAAATTCTCATTTTCAAATTGTTTTGCGTGTTTTATACTGTTTTTACTTAAATCTCCTCCTGTTACTTTATAACCAAGGGAATTTAAGAAAACTGAATGACGTCCTTTACCGCAAGGTAAATCGGCAATATGTGCTGTGGTTGGTAATTGTAAAAACTGCGTTATGTTTTTCATAAACAATTGCGCATCGTTATCATTTCTATGTTTATATAATATATGATAATATGGTGTATTAAACCAAGATGTAAACCAGTCAACAGTCATTTAAAAAATTTCTAAAAATTAGATAATTATTACTTAAAATATTGGAGAGAAAATAGTTTTCTTTGGCCAATAGCCCTTTATAGGCTTTCATAATTTTAAGGTCGTAAAAATAGGCATTTCTTACATTTTTATAACCAATTTTTTAACCTACTTTTGTGGTTGCAAATAAGAGCATGTTGTTGTGCGCGTTAGCGATTGAAACGGCATCCTTTTTTTGAGGCACGAAAAAAAAGATATAGTGGAAAGCGCGACTTGGTCCTGAATGCTTTCAGGATAAAGTAACGCCCAAATAAAAAATAAAGATTTTGGAAAGAACTGACTTTAAAATGACCGCAACCACCATGAAAGGTTTGGAAGGTGTGTTGGCAAATGAGCTTAAGAAATTAGGCGCACAAGATGTAAAAGAAGGAATTAGAAGCGTAAGTTTTAGAGGTGATAAAGGTTTTTTATACAAGGCAAATATTGCATTGAGAACTGCTATTAGAATCTTAAAACCCATTAAATTTTGCAAGGTATATGATGAAGAAGATTTATACGAAGCAATACAAAAAATTAAGTGGGAAAAGTATTTAGATGCGGAAGGAACATTTGCAGTTGCAGCTGTTGTAAACTCTAAGAATTTTACATCTAATTCTCATTATATTTCTTTAAAATCTAAGGATGGAATTGCAGATTATTTTAGACATAAATATAGCAAAAGACCTAATGTAGATTTAAAATATCCGGATGTAAAAGTACACATTCACATACAGAAAGAATGGTTAACTATTTCTTTAGATTCTTCTGGAGATTCTTTACATAAAAGAGGATATAGAAGTGCTACGAATATTGCACCAATAAACGAAGTTTTAGCGGCTGGTTTGGTAATGCTTTCTGGTTATACAGGTGACGAAAATTTTATTGACCCAATGTGTGGTTCTGGGACAATTTTAATTGAAGCTGCTATGATTGCTAACAATATTCCAGCAAATATTAACCGTAAGCATTTTGGTTTTGAAAACTGGAAGGATTATAATGAAGACTTGTATTATACAATTCAAGATTCGTTATTAAAAAAGATTACAAATTCGCATTTTAAAATAATGGGGTTTGATAAAGCGCCATCTGCAGTTAATAAAGCAAAACAAAACGTTATTAATGCCAATTTAGAAGAGTTTATTGGAATACATCATGTTAACTTTTTTAATTCTAAGAAAGAAGTTTTCGGTAACACTACAATTTTGTTTAATCCGCCTTATGGAGAGCGTTTAAATATTGATGTAAATGAGTTTTATGGTAAAATAGGAGATACATTAAAAAATAATTACCCTGGTTCTACAGCTTGGTTAATTACTTCTGACATGGATGCTTTAAAGAATGTTGGATTAAGAACATCAAAGAGAATACCGCTTAAAAACGGTGATTTAGATACTAGATTTGTAAAGTACGAATTGTATGAAGGAAGTAGAAAGGAAAAGAAACGAGATCGTTTTGAAACTCTTTTGAATAATTCTGACGAAGAAGAATAAAAAAATCCGCTGTTTACTAACAGCGGATTTTTTTGTTACATATTGTAATTCTTATTTGTTTTTTAAATCGGACTTACTAAAACCTCTACCGTTAATTGAGGTGTATTTTGTGTCAATTTCATAATTAACTTCCATATTTTTGATGTCAAATTCGCCAGTAACCTTAGTATATTTTAAATTTAAATCTTCTTGAAACTTGGTGTTATTAAAAGATACACCATCTTTAAATTTAGAATATTTAAACGTTGCAGTTTCTTTAAAAATTGAATTTGCAAAACTTACATTTTCTCTAAACTCAGCATATTTAAAAGTAGCAGGTTCTTCAAAAATGGTGTTATTAAAGCTAATTGCTCTATCAAATTTTGCGTACTTAAAAGTATTATCATCTTTAAATTTTGATCCAGAAAAGTCTGTATCACGTTCAAAATCAGAATACTTAAACATAGCTTTGCGTTCAAACGTACAATCTTTAAAAGTAACTGTGCTTTCAAAATCGGCTGTAAATGTATAACCACTGTCTTCATCTGGAATATAAGCTAAAACATCATCTGTAAATACACAGTTTATAAATGAAATTTTGCTTTCTATAATTTTTGTTACTTCGTTACTGCCGCCGTTATTCCACCATTTTTTTCTTTTTGGTAGTTTTGGTAAAGCTTCATCCATGTAAGTTAAATCTAAAACACCTTCTATAGTTGCATTAGAAATTGTAATTTTTTTTCCGTCTTTAATGTCTTTTAATAAATCTGAAGCATGGATAGTTTTTTGAGAAAACCCTGCAGTTATAAATAAAAGAAATAGTAGTGTAGCTGTATTTTTCATCTTTATTGTTTTTAGAATGATTACACTTTAAAGACCAAAATAAAGTTAAGTTGTGACAGTTTTAAATAAAAAAAATGAGCTGGTACATTTTATACCAACTCATACAAAACTTATTATTTAATGTGTTTCCCCCAAAACATATAAATATATATAAGCTTATAGTAGCTAAGTTAATAAAAGATATGAAATATTAATTGTAAATAATCGTAAATTAATTTTTTAAAGCTTCTTTTATTAGCGTAAAATCTTTTTTAAAGTATTCTTTAGGAGATTTAGATGTAAATGATTTAAAATCTTTCGCAAAATGAGATTCATCATAATAATCATACATATAAACTAAATCTTTTAATTCAATTTTATTTTTTTCATATTTTTCCATTAATTTTTTAAAGCGATAAATTCTCATGTATTTAGAAGGAGTTAAACCAACTATTTTTTTAAACTGAGTTTCTAACGTTTTTTGACCAAAAGGTATTACTGCTAATAAATCTTTTACAGATAGCATTCCTTGCTCTTTATGTATTAACTCTATAACATTGTCTATTGCTTTGGTATTTTTGTTTTCAATTAATGGAAAGCTTAGTAATAAGCTTTCTAAATTATTAAATAAACTATCAAAATCATTATTATGTGAGTTAAAAATTACTTGAAATTTAGTAGAAAAATCGTTGTTCATTAGCTCGGGAGTACTATGTTTATTTGTAAACTTAGATATATCTAAATTTGTTAGTTTATGCAAAGCAGTTGGCTTAAAATTTATACCACAAGAATAACCAACTTCTTCAACTAAAAAATTATAAGACTTGTAAAATTGGCCATTAATTACTAATTTTTTAAGTTCATTTTCTTTTTTTCCAATTTTTGCTTTTTGCCCATTGTTATAAATAAAAGTAAATCCAGAAAAACCAAAAGGCATCATAACAATATTAAAAGGTAGCGCATTTTCTGAATAAGAAATATGATAGAATTCATCTACCAAATGGCCAGTTTTTTCTATATCATAATAAGTTAGATTCATTTTCTCCTTTTTTTTTGGTTAAAATAGTACTATTTTTAAATAAAATAGTACGAATTATCTATTTTATTGTTTATCCAATTTTTTAGGGCTAAAAAAGTCCAAAATTTATTTTTATTTACAAAAAATGAATGAAAGAGTCACAAAACGTAATTATATAAGTCTTTTATGTAGTAACAACTGATATTAAAAATAAACTAAATTAACAACCATGAAATTTAAAATAACTACTTTACTACTAATGCTATTATTTATCAACGGTAAATTAAAAGCACAAGAAACTATTAAGCTTAACAATAGTTTTGACAAAGTAATAGTAAGTCCTCATATAGAAACAGTTTTTATAAAAGGAAATGAGCAAGCTATTACAATTGAAAATATTAGTGTTCCAAGAGAAAAATTTAAATACGAATTAGAAAATGGAACCTTACAAGTTTATTTAGAAGGAGCAAAAACCTATACTAAAAACAAAAAAATAGTATATGGAGACCATAAAACAAAAGTTCCATTATATAAAAATAAAGTAGTTAAGGTAACTATTACATATACAGATGTAGCAATATTTTCTCTAAGAGGAGAAGAAAAAATAACATTTCAGTCACCCTTAATTCAAGAAGCATGTAAATTAAGAATTTACGGGAAGTCAGAAGTTACAATTAGTAACATAGAAGTAGATAAACTAAACGTAACTATCTATGGAGAAAGTTTTTTAAATATCGAAAAAGGAACCATAAATAAGCAAAGAATAACAGCTTATGGCGCAAGTAATGTTATGGCATCAGATGTTATTTCAAAAGAAACAAAAATAACCGCTTATGGAGACGGAACCTTTCAATTTAATGCCTCAAAAAAGATAAAAGTTACTGCTTACGGTGAAGCTACAATTTTATATAAAGGAGATGCAACCTTAAAAAAGGGACTAATAATTGGAGAGTCTAAAATAAGAAAAGTACAGTAGTTTTATATTTTGGGCGTTCCCAAAGGTCGGGCTTTACGCTATATCTTTTTGCAGAAAAAGCAAAAAGGATGCCGCTCCAATCCCTAACGCAAAAAAAAATCAGCTTTTAGAATATTCTAAAAGCTGATTTTTTTATATACAAGTGAAGTTATTTTTTTGGTTCTACTTCAATTTTTCTGGAATTTCGTTCTCTAAAAGTACCCGCAAAAAGAAGTCCACCAATAATTCCCATTAATATAAAAGCAACTTGTTCAAATAGATTTGCAGAACCTGTAGTAGTAGACGGATTAAAAAAGGAGTTACTTAAACCCATAAAAGATTTACTTCCAGGAACAAGCATTACAATACCTTGAATTAAAAACACTGTTTTAGGAGTTTTAGAAATCAAACTAAATAAACGACTAGCTCCAACAACCACCAAAGTACCAATAAACGTACTAATTAACACTCCGTAACCAGAAAATAAAACGGTAGTAAAAAATGCTATTATACCTGTTAACGCACCAAAAAACATATCTTTTTTACGCACCTGAAATATTGGTAACAATGCTATTGAAAATATAGGAATAGCAAAAAACAGTGTCCATTTTGGCATTTCAGATACATGATACGTTAGATCAATATCTACTATAGATGTCATCAATGCTAAGCCAAGTAAAACGCCAAAAAACTGTTTAAATAATAAGATAATAGCATCAAAAAGCTTTGCGCTACCAGACACCAAACTTTTAGAAGTTATTTCTTCTAAAGCAGTAGTAATTGCGAGCCCTGGAATAAAAATAATAATAGAAGCTAATATGGTTAAACCTAAATTAAAATTTGGAAAAATTAACGTTAATAAACAACAAATAATTGTTGCAATTAAGGCACTTAAAGATTCAAAGATATTTTCTAAATAACTAGATTTACTAGTTAAATAGACTAAAAAATATATAAGTGCACCTAGTAATAAAGAAAAAGCAAAAGAAACTAAATTAGTACCAATCATTATACTAAAACAACCCGCAGAAGCAGCGTAAGCCAAAGTAGACTGTAAATGATTTGTTTTCTTAGTTTTTGCATGTATATTATTTAATTCTTTATGTATAGTTTCATTATCAATTTTAGAATCAATAACCTTATTGGTTAGCTCAGCAATTCTAGATAAAGCTCCTAAATTTAGAGATCCTGGAGGAACACACTCAACATAATTATAAGAGTTATCTTCTTCATAGAATACATAATTAATCCAAGTTGGAGTATCCATAAAACTACCCGTAATTCCTTGTTTTTCTGCTACTCTTGTTAAGTAAGCCTGTATTTTATAAGAAGGAATACCGTAAACATGTAACGCTTTTCCAAGCGCAACTATAAATTGATATTTTTCTGGAATTTTCATTTCATTTTATATTAAAACAAAAAAAAGGGCTTTTTTAAAAAAGCCCTTTTTTGATATACTTTTTTTAAATTATTTTGTTAACCATTTTTTAGCATTTACAAACGCTTCTAACCAAGGCGTAACTTCATCTTTTCTGTTTGTTGGGTAGTTTGCCCAGTTCCATTGAAAAGTAGAACGCTCAATATGTGGCATTGTTACTAAATGTCTTCCTGTTTTATCACATAACATTGCTGTGTTAAAATCTGAACCATTTGGGTTATTTGGGTATCCTTCATAACCGTATTTTGCAACAATATTATAGTTTTCTTCCGTTTCTGGTAAGTTAAATTTTCCTTCTCCATGAGAAATCCAAACACCTAATTCCGTTCCTGCTAAACTAGATAACATTACAGAATTATTTTCTTGAATTTTTACAGAAGTAAAAGAACTCTCGTGTTTTTTAGAATCGTTATGCACTAATTTTCCGTGTACTTTATGATCTGGGTTTATTAAATCTAATTCCATCCATAATTGTGCACCGTTACAAATACCAACAGATAATGTATCTTCTCTTTTAAAGAAGTTTTTTAAAGCTGTATTTGCTTTTTCGTTGTATTTAAATGCTCCACCCCAACCTTTTGCAGAACCTAAAACATCTGAATTAGAGAAACCACCAACGGCTCCAATAAACTGAATATCTTCTAATGTTTCACGCCCAGAAATTAAATCGGTCATGTGAACATCTTTTACGTCAAAACCAGCTAAATACATGGCATTTGCCATTTCACGTTCAGAATTACTTCCTTTTTCTCTAATAATTGCAGCTTTTGGCTTCTTTTTATCGATTTTAGGTAATTTTCCTGTAAAATTTTCGGGGAACTTATAAGTTAACGGTTGCTTTTTATAATTATCAAAACGATCTTTTGCTAAACCGTTTGCTGTTTGTTTTTGATCCAGTAGGAAAGAGGTCTTATACCAAACGTCTCTCATTTCAGAAACATCAAAAGAAAAAGCATCTTCGTTATTTTGAATGTTTACAGTTCCTGAATTAGTTGCAGTTCCAATATTAAAAAACTCAATATTATTTTCTGATAAAATTGTTTCTACAGAAGCATCCGCTTGAAAAACAATTCCGCTATTTTCAGCAAATAAAACTTTTATAGCATCTTCTTCATTTAAAGTAGTAATGTTTAAATCGGCTCCTAAATTAACATCAGCAAAACACATTTCTAATAAAGTTGTAATTAAACCACCAGAAGCAACATCGTGTCCTGCTGTGATTTTATTATCTTTTATTAAATTCTGAATTGTATTAAAAGTGTTTTTTACAAAATCAACATTGGTTACATCTGGCGCTTCATTTCCAATGGTATTTAATACTTGGTGAAAAGAACTTCCTCCTAATTTAAAATTGTCTTGAGAAATATTAATATAGTAGATATTTCCACCATCAACTTGTAGAACAGGCTCTACAACTTTACTAATTTCGTTACAGTTTCCTGCAGCTGAAATAATTACAGTTCCCGGAGAAATTACATCTCCATCAGGATATTTTTGTTTCATAGATAAAGAATCTTTACCTGTAGGAACATTGATTCCTAAACCGATAGAAAATTCTGAAACCGCTTTAACAGCTTTATATAAACGAGCATCTTCACCTTCATTTTTACAAGGCCACATCCAGTTTGCAGATAAAGAAATTGAATCTAAATTATCTTTTAAAGGCGCCCAAATAATGTTGGTTAAACTTTCTGTAATGGCATTTCTACTTCCAGCTTCAGGATTAATTAAAGCCGAAATAGGCGAGTGGCCAATACTTGTTGCCACACCTTCTTTTCCGTTATAATCTAGTGCCATAACACCAACATTATTTAACGGAATTTGTAAAGGACCAACACATTGTTGTTTGGCAACTTTACCACCAACACAACGGTCTACTTTATTTGTTAACCAATCTTTACAAGCAACAGCTTCTAATTGTAAAACTTGCTCTAAATATTTTTTAAAGTTCTTAATTTTATATCTAGAATTTTTATAATTTCTAACAACAGTCTTGTCTGTCATTATAGTTTTAGGTGATGAACCAAACATGTCTTCTAAAGCTAAATCCATTGGTTTTTCACCAGTAGTTTTAGATTCAAAAGTAAAACGATCATTTCCTGTAACATCTCCAACAGTATAAATTGGCGAACGCTCACGTTCTGCAATTTTTTGTAAAGTATCTATATGTTTTTCTGCAATAACCAATCCCATTCTTTCTTGAGATTCGTTACCAATAATTTCTTTTGCAGATAATGTTGGATCTCCAACAGGTAAAGCGTCTAAATCTATTTTTCCACCAGTGTCTTCTACTAATTCAGATAAACAATTTAAATGTCCACCAGCTCCATGATCGTGAATAGAAACAATAAAGTTTTCTTCACTTTCTACCATTCCACGAACTGCATTTGCAGCACGTTTTTGCATTTCTGGGTTAGAACGTTGTACTGCGTTTAATTCAATTCCTGAAGCAAACTCTCCTGTATCTGCAGAAGAAACTGCAGCGCCACCCATTCCAATTCTATAATTTTCTCCACCAAGAATTACAATTTTATCGCCTTCTTTTGGTGTGTCTTTTAAAGCTTGTTCTGCTTTTCCGTATCCAATTCCACCAGCTTGCATAATTACTTTGTCAAAACCTAGTTTTCTTGCAGCTGCATCACTTGAAGAAGAATTTTCTTCATGCTCAAATGTTAACACAGAACCCGTAATTAAAGGTTGCCCAAATTTGTTTCCAAAATCAGACGCTCCATTAGATGCTTTTATTAAAATATCCATTGGTGTTTGGTACAACCAATCT
This sequence comes from Tenacibaculum todarodis, assembly GCF_001889045.1. Classification (NCBI taxonomy): domain Bacteria; kingdom Pseudomonadati; phylum Bacteroidota; class Flavobacteriia; order Flavobacteriales; family Flavobacteriaceae; genus Tenacibaculum; species Tenacibaculum todarodis. Next base: position 628,203 of record NZ_CP018155.1, read on the forward strand.
CTAGCTTCAAACTTATCTTCCCAAAAACGGCCTTCTTCTAAACGAGAATACGAAGTCATATAAACAGCTGTTCCTGCTAAAGGTAAAGAACCTTTTCCTCCAGCCAAACGATCTCTAATTTCTCCTCCAGAACCTGTTGCAGCTCCGTTAAAAGGCTCTACAGTTGTTGGAAAGTTATGTGTTTCTGCTTTTAAAGATATTACAGATTCGTAATCTAATGTTTCATAAAAGTCTGGTTTGTCTGCTGTTTTAGGTGCAAATTGTTCCACTTTTGGTCCTTTAATAAAAGCAACATTGTCTTTATATGCAGAAACAATATCATTAGGATTTTGTTTTGATGTTTCTTTTATTAATTTGAATAGTGAAGTTGGCATTTCTTCTCCATCTATAACAAAAGTTCCGTTAAATATTTTATGTCTACAGTGTTCTGAATTTACTTGGCTAAAACCAAATACTTCAGAATCTGTTAATTTTCTTCCTATTTTAGTAGCAACACTTTCTAAATAAGAAACTTCTTCATCACTTAAAGATAAACCTTCTTGGTTGTTATAAGCGGCAATATCATCAATTTCTAAAACAGATTCTGGTTGAATTTCAACAGTAAAACTATCTTGATTTAATCCATTAAATTTTTCAGAAATCATTGGATCAAAATCAGAGAAATCTTCTGTTGAAGCAGTAAATTCTTCAATTCTGATAATGTCAGAAATCCCCATGTTTTGAGTAATTTCTACAGCATTTGTACTCCAAGGAGTAATCATTGCAGCTCTAGGTCCAACAAAAAAAGCGTTTATTGAAGTTTCATCTATTTTAGGTTGATTACCAAATAACCATGTTAATTTGGCTATGGTTTCTGAAGTTAATTCTTTTGTTGTTTGAACAGCAAATACTTTACTGTTTTTGTTTCCAAAGAAATGAATCATTATAGTGTTGTGTTTGTGTGTTGTTGTAAAATGCAAATTTACTTTTTTTCAATTGAATAGTTAATATTAATTTGATTGAAATTAGATAGTTATTCACTTATTTATAAACTAAAAAAGTCGGCTACTTGAATAGCCGACTTTTTTGATTTTTTAAAGAATAATTAAATTATTTTTTAATTAATTTTTTTGTAATGTATTGTTTATCAGACTTTATTTTTAATAAATAAACTCCAGTTCCTAAGTTAGAAACATCAATACTATTGTTATTTAAAGTTACATCTTGAGTAGCAATTAATTTTCCTAAAGTATTGTAAACCTTTATGGTTGCATCTTCTGTAACACTAAAATATACTTTATTTCCATTTGTTGGGTTTGGAAACATTTTAAAAGAGCTAAATGTATGATCTTCTGTGCTTAGGGTAGAAGTATGACTCCCAATACCATCAACAGTATCTTTAGGAAATTCATCCCATTCACTAATAGTGTAAGTTGTATTTGGTTCAGACACAGAAGATTTTCTTCTTAAGGTTACATCCTTTGCAAAGTTATCTGTTCCATCTAAATCACCAATAATGTCAATTAAAGTACCGCTTTTAAATAAACCAACTCTGTCATTCCCGTTAAAAGTCATAGGAGTTGAATTATTAATTTGTAAATCTGCTTCATCAAGTAAATGTTGATTAGCAGGTGTAGCGCTATTTATTATTACAAACACATCATTTACAGCAATTGAACCACTTAAATTTAAAGCAGTTTCCCATGTACCATTAGATTGTCTTTTTACAGAATAAGTACTTAAATCTACAGGGTTAGCTGTTAAATTTACAATTTCTAAAGCTTTGTTATAACCTCCTCCTTCTACATATTCTGAAAAGAAAAGTTCTGCAACACTACTTGTACCATCTGTAGTTGTTCCATTTACAGGAGCACTTTGGGCGGATTGATTATTAGCAGCATCTTTAGCAAGAACTGTAACAGTGTATGTTGTAGAAATAGTTAAACCAGTAACTACAAATTCTGTATTTGTTGTATTTCCATTTAGAACTCCATCAATAAAAACATCATAACTAGCTACACCAGAATCATCAGTAGAAGCAGACCAACTAGCTTTAAAGCTTGTTCCAGTTTCATTAGATATAGTAACAGCTGTTGGAACAGTTGGTGGTGTTGAGTCTGACAATGTAGTTCCGTTTACTGCAGTAGTTTGGTCAGATTTATTGTTAGCGATATCTTTTGCTAATACACTAACGGCATACGTTGTATTTGGAGTTAAACCTGTAATTGTAAATGTTGTATTTGCAGTTTCATCGTTTAAAGTCCCGTCTACATAAATCTCATATTTTGTTACCGCTTCATTATCTGTAGAAGCTGTCCATGTAGCATCTATACTTGTTGTTGTAATATTACTTAAAGCTAAATCTGTTGGTACAGTTGGCGCTTCGGTATCTGTAGAAGTATAAATTCCCCAAGAATCTATTGCAGCATCTCCACCCCAAATTCTTGTAGCTAAATAAGCATTGTCAATAAATGGGTTTCTATTTCCTTGTGCATACGTGTTACTTGTATTTTCATGATAAGTATTTCTCTGTCTTTCAAAATCAGATACAGGATCTTCTACATTCCATTCTAAGAATAAATCTATCATATTATCTGGAGTAGAAGCAGCGCTACCAACACCAATATTAGTTGGTAAACATCTATCTCCGTATCTAATGTACATATACATCATAATTCTTGCAACATCACCTTTCCATTCATCACCAGGATACCAGCCACCAGAAACACTACCTGCATTACCAGAACCATCTGCAAATTTTAAACTACCTCTGTTAGAATTCATTCTTACATCAGAAGGACGTAGATGTTGACCATCTGCACCAGGACCAGAAGTACCTAAATTTGGCGTTCCTTTAGATTTAGCGTAAACGTGTTCTCTGTTCCAATCTGTACCTTGAGTACCACCATTTAAACTTTTGCTTCTTGTTTTATCAGTTACGTAATTTCCATCACTATCACTATATCCATAAATAAGTAAAACATTATTAGCATTTGCAGGATCTTCATCTGTTGCTTTTAATGCATTCCAAAGTTCTCCATAAGATAAAGTGTTGGTATGTGTATTTGTAACTTTAATAGCTAATTTTTCTTTTAACGTAATACCTTCAGCAGTTAAATCAACATCACTATAATATGCTTCTTGAGCGTTTATTGTTATTGTTAAAAAGAAGATTAGTAAGAGGCTTAATTTTTTCATGTTCTTTTAGTTTTTAATTAATTTCTTTGTGATAAATCTTTTCTCTGAATTTATTTTTAATAGATAAACCCCTTTACTAAGGTTAGAAACATCAATTTTATTATTACTTAATGTAACTTCTTGTGTTGAAATTAATTTACCTAATGTAGAGTAAACTTGTATTGTTGCGTCTTCTGTTACACTAAAGTAAACTGTGTCTCCGTTTGTTGGGTTTGGAAACATTTTGAAAGATTCAAAAGTATTATCTTCTGTACTTAAGGTTGAAGTATGGCTTCCAATACCATCTAGCGTATTTTTAGGAAAACTATCCCATTCTGATTCTGTATAGGTTGTATTTGGGCTAGAAATATCTCCTTTTCTTCTTAAGGTTACGTCTTTTGCAAAATAAGCATCATCGCCAAAAACACCAATAATATCAATTAACACATCATTTTTGAATAAGGCAACAGCATCATTTCCGTTAAAATTTACGGGTTGTCCAAAATTAGTATCGTTATTATTTGGTTGTACCAAATCTACTTGTCCAAGAGGATTTGAAGCTGAGTTTGGTTGTAATTCAGGATCTGAATTATCTCCATTACCAATTACAAAAACATCATTAGGAACTATGCTTTGAACAGTTCCACTATTTAAAGCTAATGGAGTAGTCCAAACACCAGCACCATTTCTTTCTAACTTAACAACATAGCCAGCAAGATCTACGGTTGCGCCTGTTAAATTAACTATTTCTAATGCTTTTCTTGTTCCTGGCTCACCTTCTAAATATTCAGAAAAGAATAATTCTGTAGCAGTTCCAGAGCCACCAGCTGTTGTAGTTACATTAACTGTATTTGATTGTGCAGATGGATTACCTGAAGTATCTTTAGCAATTACATACGCTGTATAACTAGTTGTTGGTGATAAATTAATAATAGTATATGTTAATGTGGTAACATTACTATTTAAAACTCCGTCTAAATAAACGTCATAACTCTCTACTTCATTATCATCTGTAGCAGCATCCCAAGTTAATACAAAAGAACTATCTGAAATTGTACTTGCAGTAGCGTTTGTTGGTGCTGTAGGAGCAGTAGTGTCTGGTAACGTTGTTCCGTTAACAGGAGCACTTTCATTAGAAAAATTATTTATTAAATCTTTTGCTAAAACCGTAATGCTATAGGTTGTATTAGGGTTTAAATCTACCAATGTTGTACTAGTATTTGCGGTAGTTTGTGCCGTTAAAGTACCATCTACATATATATTATAGCCAGTTACCGCTTCGTTGTCTGTAGAAGCATCCCAAGTAACGTCTAAAGAAGTGAAGTTTTCGTTACTTACTGTTACATTTGTTGGTACAGTTGGTGCTTGTGTATCTGTAGGTGCGTATAAATTCCAAAGATCTTCTGCAGAATCTCCACCCCAAATACGAGTTGCTAAATATGGATTGTCTATAAAAGGATTTCTATTTCCTTGTGCGTAGGTATTATTTGTAGTGTCTTCGTGATATGTGTTTCTTGTTTTTTCAAGATCAGAAACAGGATCTTCTACATTCCATTGTAAGAATAAATCAATCATATCATCTTGTGTAAATTGATTGTCTCCAACTCCAACAGCTGTAGGTAAACATTGCTCACCATAACGAAGGTACATGTACATTATCATTCTTGCTACATCACCTTTCCATTCATCTCCAGGATACCAACCAGCAGTATTAGGACCATCAGGACCATTATAAGTTGCTGAAGAACGACTAGAATTACCTGAACCTAAAGCAAATTTATAATTGTTTCTTTCAGAGTTGCGAGTTCTATCAGCAGGCCTTAAGTTATGAGCGTCTGAACCTGGACCTTGACTATTACCTTGTCCTATTAAAACTGGATTTGCTAAAGATTTAGAAAATACATGTTCTCTGTTCCAAACAAAATTATTACAACTAGTACCACAATCTTGTAATGTATTGTCTCTTTCTCTGTCATTGGTAATGTCAGAATCAGAACCATCTTCCCAACCGTATATTAAAACTACTTCGGAAGTATTTGCTGGATTAGCATCTGTTATTTTAGATGCTTCCCAAACACCAGGAGTATAGTTTAACATATTTGTATGTGTAGCTGTAATCTTTGTAGCTAAGGCATCTTTTAAATCAGTACCTGCTAATGTTAAATCTACATCACTATAGTATGCTTCTTGTGCAAAGCTTAATGAAATTGATGTAATAAATAAAAGTGAAAGTAATTTTTTAACCATAATTTTTAATTTTGTTTTCTTTCTAAAAGTGCCATATAAAATCCGTCGTAGCCAGAAGTGTGTGCTAACACTTTTTTGTCTGCAACAAATGTAAAGTTTTTTCCGAACTCTGTTGTTAAGAAATTATCAACTTGTAATTGATTCTCAGAAGGTAAGACGGAACAAGTAGCATAGACTAATTTTCCACCTGGTTTAACCATTTTAGAGTATTGTTGTAATATTTCTTGTTGCGTTTTACGAATATTGTCTAAAAACTCTGGTTGTAATTTCCATTTACTGTCTGGGTTTCTTCTAAGAACACCTAAACCAGAACAAGGAGCATCAATTAATACTCTGTCTGCTTTGTCGTGTAGTTTCTTAATTACCTTAGTAGAGTCTATTACTTTTAAATCTATATTATGGGCACCATTTCTACGTGCTCTAACTTTTAATTTTTTCAATTTACTTTCGTAAATATCCATGGCAATAATTTGCCCTTTATTTTCCATTAAAGAAGCTAAGTGTAATGTTTTACCACCAGCACCAGCACAAGTATCAACAACTTTCATACCTGGTTTAACTTCTAAGTAGTCTGCAACTAATTGAGAAGAAGCGTCTTGTACTTCAAAAAAACCTTTTTTAAATACTTCAGTTCTAAAAACATTTGCACGTTCAACTAATTTTAAAGCATCATCATGGTTTTTTACAAATTCAGTTTCTATACCTTCTTTAGCAAGTTCTTTTTGTAAGTTTTCTCTTGTTGTCTTTAAAGTATTTGTACGTAAAATTACTTCTGCTTGTAGGTTAAGCGCAGCAATTTCTTTAGTCCAAATTTTCTCTCCTAACTCTTCTAAACCAATATTATCTATCCAATCTGGAATAGATTCTCTAAACTTTCTAATTTTAGAAAGCTCATCAAACTTACCTTTTATTCTTCTATTTGGAGTTGGTTCAATTTGATTCCAATCTGGAAGTTTAATTCCCTTTAAAACACACCAAACCGAGAACAGTCTCCATAAATTAGGTCTGTCAAAAGGTTCTTTAACTTCTGCAATTTCAGCATATAAACGTTTCCAACGTACTATTTCGTAAATTGTTTCTGCTACAAATTTTCTATCTCTAGAACCCCAACGTTTGTCGCGTTTTAAAGCTTTTTCAACAGCTTTACCAGCATAAGCTCCTTCATTAAAAATGTCTCGTAAACTGTCTATTACAGCATACGTTAAGTTTCTATGTAATCTCATTAATTGATTTTAAGCCACAAAGATACGTTAATTTAAGCTTTTTTTGAGTCTCTTTTTTCTTTTCCATTACTGAAAAGAAACAAAAATCTAGCTGTATTTAGTACAAGAATTCTGTATTTTCGTTTTTAGAAAATTTAAAAGTGAATCTTAACCAACCCATAACATATTTAAAAGGAGTAAGTATTGCCAGAGCAGAATTGCTTTATAGTGAGCTTGGTGTTAAAAACTGTAAAGATTTATTGCATCTTTTTCCGTTTAGATATATTGATAAAACACAGTTTTACAAGATAAACTCTTTGCAGCAAAACACTGCGGAAGTTCAAATAGTTGGTAAGATTACAGGATTAAAAACGGTTGAACAGAAACGAGGAAGTAGATTAGTAGCAACTTTTAGAGATGAAACTGGTGCTATAGAGTTGGTTTGGTTTCGTGGACAAAAATGGTTAAAAGATTCTTTAAAAATAAATCAGCCGTATGTAATTTATGGAAAACTGAATTTTTACGGAGGAAAATTTTCCATGCCGCATCCAGAAATGGAATTGCTGAAAGATTATAAAAGTAAAATCCAATCTTCCATGCAACCTGTGTATCCTTCAACCGAAAAATTAGCAAATAAAAACGTTTCCAATAAGGTTGTTAGAAGCTATATTGAAGATTTACTGTCTAAAATAGGCTATTCAATTGAAGAGAGTTTACCTAGTTATATATTACAAGAACATAATTTATTAGGTAAAAGAGAATCACTTATTAACATTCATTTTCCTAAGAATCAAGAATTATTAGCAAAAGCTCAATTTAGATTAAAGTTTGAAGAATTATTTTTTATTCAGATGCAATTATTGCGTAAAAAACTCATCAGAAAAAGTAAAATAAAAGGATTTGTTTTTGAAAAAGTAGGAGAGCAATTCAATAATTTTTACACTAATTATTTACCTTTTGAGTTAACAAATGCACAAAAACGTGTGTTAAAAGAGATTCGGAAAGATGTAGCTTCCAATGCTCACATGAATCGTTTATTACAAGGAGATGTTGGTTCAGGAAAAACTATTGTAGCCTTGTTGGCAATGTTGTTAGCAATAGACAATGGTTTCCAAGCAACTATAATGGCGCCAACAGAAATTTTGGCAACGCAACATTATCATGCAGTTACAGAATTGTTACAAGAAATGAATATTTCTGTAGAATTACTTACAGGATCTGTAAAAACCAAAAAGCGAAGGGAAATACATGCAGCGCTGGAAAGTGGTGAATTAAATATTTTAATAGGAACCCATGCTTTGTTAGAAGACAAAGTGAAATTCAAAAATTTAGGAATTGCAATTATTGATGAACAACACAGATTTGGTGTAGAGCAACGTTCTAAATTATGGAGAAAAGGCGGCCCATCCCTAACCCTTCCCGAAGGGAAGGGAACCGAAGTACGGAATCGTTATGAAACCGCTCGTCCATCAGTATATAAATTGATGAAAGAGCTTCAAAAAGAAAGAAAGCAAAAAACAACAGAAGCAGAACGTGTTTTATGGGAAAGTTTAAAAACAAAAAAACTTGATTTTAAATTTAGAAGACAACATATTGTAGACGAGTTTATAGTTGATTTTATTTGTATTTCTAAAGGTTTAATAGTTGAAGTTGATGGGAAGTATCACAACACAAAAGAGCAGCAAGAATCAGATGATTTAAGAACAGAAATTTTACAAGAATTAGGGTTTAAAGTAATTAGGTTTAAGAACGAAGAGGTAATTGGTAATATAGAACAAGTAATTAATATTATTTCTGAAGAGTTAAAAGAACATACTAGTGAGAATTCCCTCCCTTCGGGAGGGTTAGGGTGGGCTTTACCACCACATATTTTGGTAATGACCGCAACTCCAATTCCACGTACGTTGGCAATGTCGGTTTATGGAGATTTAGATATTTCTGTTATAGATGAATTGCCTCCAGGACGAAAAGAAGTAAAAACTGTACATCGATATGATAAAAATAGACTTGCCGTTTTTAAGTTTTTAAAAGATGAAATTGAAAAAGGCAGACAAGTATATGTTGTGTATCCGTTAATTCAAGAATCGGAAGCCATGGATTATAAAGACTTAATGGATGGTTATGAGAGTATTTCTAGAGAATTTCCGCTGCCAAAATACCAAATAAGTATTGTGCATGGTAAAATGAAACCTGCCGATAAGGAATACGAAATGCAGCGCTTTGTAAAAGGCGAAACTCAAATTATGGTTGCCACAACTGTAATAGAAGTTGGTGTTAATGTACCCAATGCAAGTGTTATGATTATTGAAAGCGCAGAACGTTTTGGACTTTCTCAATTGCATCAATTACGTGGTAGAGTTGGGAGAGGAGCGGAACAAAGTTATTGTATTCTTTTATCTAGTTTTAAGTTATCTGCCGATGCAAAAACACGTTTAAAAACTATGGTTGATACTTCTGATGGATTTAAAATTGCCGAAGTAGATTTAAAATTACGTGGTCCAGGAAACTTAATGGGAAAACAGCAAAGTGGTGTTTTAAATCTTAAAATTGCCGATGTTGTTAGAGATACACCAATTCTTTTTAAAGCAAGACAAACTGCAATTGGAGTTTTGCAAAATGATGCTAATTTATCGAAACCAGAAAATACTGTTTTACAAAAAACGTTTGCTCAAATTCAAAGAAAAACTGGTTTTTGGTCTGAGATTAGTTAAGTTTTTTTAAATTGTTTCGCTAACGTGTTTCTTTAGTTTGTATTAAATATCTTTATATAGGAAAGGAGGAGAACTATAACGTGTTTTAGAATTGCAGTTCCCTTACACGTACGAGTCCTCAGTTCCTATAAAGTTGCAAAGAACCATTTGGAATACCAGGATTATAAAAACCCGATAAAGGAAGTAGTTTTTGCAACATATTTAATCATTCTAATTGTAAAAATATGAAAAATTACAGAGAAGTAGTAGGAATAGATGTATCAAAAAAGACGATTGATGCCTATTGTTATCATGCTCAAGTTCACCAAGAGTTTAAGAACGATATAGCTGGTTACAAAAGTCTCTTAAAATGGGTTTTAAAACAGACAAAAGAAAGTGCTGTTTTTTATTGTTTTGAGAACACAGGTTATTATTCATTAAAGTTGGCACTTTATTTCCATAGTAAGAAAGTTGTTTATGTTGAGGAGAGTCCGTTAAAAATTAAGCGTTCTTCTGGGATTGTAAAAGAGAAAACAGATAAGCTAGATGCTCAAGTAATAGCAAAGTATGGTTGGTTTTACAGAGAAGAGTTAATGCCGAGTACAGTAAAAAGCAGTTCTCATTTAGAACTTGGTAGACTGTTAGCTTTAAGAGATCAATTAGTTCGAAATAATGCAGGTTTAAAAGGCACTTTAAAAGAGATGAAAGTACTTTTAACAAGTTCTACAACAGATTTAGGTTGTATCAGTTTAAAGCGTAGTATTGACTATTTGTCTAAACAAGTAAAATCTATAGAAATTAGAATTGAAGAAATCATTTTTGATGATGTTTCTATGAGTAAAAATTACGAATTACTAAAAAGTATGAAAGGAATTGGTTTGGTCGTTGCTTGCCAATTAATTTATCATACAGGTAACTTTACCCGTTTTAAAAGTTGGCGTGCTTTTTCCAGTTATTGTGGAACTGCACCTTTTGAGCATCGTTCTGGCACCAGCATTCACAGGCGAAAACAATGTCATTATTTAGGAGACAGAAAGATGAAAAGTTTATTGAGTATGGCAAGTGTTTCTGCAATACAACATGATAGTGAGTTAAAGTTGTATTATCAAAAAAAGTTGGCAGAAGGAAAAGATAAAATGTTGGCGATAAATAATGTGAGAAACAAACTAATAGCAAGAGCATTTGCAGTTGTTAAAAGAGGAACACCATATGTTGTTCTTCAAAATTATGCTGCTTAAAATAAAAACTAAATTTTATTAGGATTTGATCTTGGAATACGTGTATGATCTCGTTGCGTGTTTCAGCAACTAATTTAGCAAATAAAAACCGAATAGAAAGTCCGCAAGGACTTTCGTAAGTAAGCTATAACTAGCAATGAATTATACACGGTGTTGCCATTTCGTTGTTTTTCAAATGTTTTTTCAGACTTTCTATAATTACTAAATTTACTTTAAACATTAAAAAAAGCTGTTAGTATTTTTTCAGGATAACCTAAAACATATTCAAATTTATTATTCTCAATTTTGATTTTTATTGTTTCTAAAGACGGATATTTATCGAAAATATCTTCTGAATTTATGTAATTGTCTTCGTTTGAATTTGGTGAAATACCATTTATTCTCTTAAATGACCAAATGGATATGTATCTAATTCCATTTGAGTATGATTCTTGTATTTCTTCATCTTCAGAATTAAACGAGTCGTCTGAAATTATTTCTGTTTCATTGTATTGTCTGATAAGGTCTTTAAGAAAAGAACTACCAAATAATCCAATTAATTCAAATTCGTCAAGATTCTTTTTCTTTATTCCTCCAAATTCTGTAATAATTTCAGATAGTTCTTTACGATTAACATATACTCCTGTTTTAAATTCATTGGGATTTAATGCTCCAAATTTATTAAGAATGTTTTTCTGTTTATTTGTGAGTTCTAATTTTTCGAATGTTAAGAATACAGAATTTACAGAGTAAAATCTTTCTGTAGGTAGACCTGGACCATACCAAATTAATGATTTGTAGCCATTAGCTCCTGTGTGAATATATTTTTCATCTAAAAAAGGTAATAAATTATTTTCATTAATAAATTTTCGTAAATATTGACCTTCAATATCTAGTTTTCTGTTTTCAGTAACTAATTTTACTTTCTTATAAGAATGTTCATTTATTTCTTTTGACCATTTAGGAAATCTATTGAGAACTTCAATTCCTTCTTTCCCGATTACTTGTTTTTTTAAATAAGATAAAAGTCCCATTATTTATTATTTTATTAATTGCTCAACCCAATTATCACATCTATTTCCAGTATTAACTGAAAATGACAAATCTTCGTTTTTTGGAAAAATTAAAAATACTTCCTTTAAAACTATATTTGTTTTTAATACGCATTCATTTTCAGTTAAATAATCTTTGTTACTATTAATAGTTGCTAATTCATTAATTTGATTTTTATCAATTTTGCTCATAAATAAAAACTGCGTCTTACCATTTCTTCCTTTTTCTGAAATATCATTATACATAAATTCAATACTATATGCATAATGTTCATCTTTAGTCCAATGACAACCAAAGTTCGATTTATCTAATTCTTTAATCGAGTTTAAGTAAATAGCTCTGTAAATTTTCATATTAATTTTGAGTTCTCCATCAATGAATGGCAATTAATTGATATGCCGAGTTTTAATTCGAAATGTCAGGAGTTAACGAAGTTATCTAAAATTAATATTAGAAACAAGCTAAAATTTACTTCTCTAAAAATTTCTAATATCAACAATATCTCCACTATTTAAAGTGTTTTCTGAGTCAACTTTAAAAATAGTTTCGGCAACAAATTTTGGTGTAAATAATTGATTGGTTTCTTTTAACTCTATAAAACGATCCAGGTTTTTAAAATCCGTTTTATCAGTATTTCTTATGTGAGTTTGCATATTTGTGTCTACAACTCCAGGATATATAGAAACACATTTTACGCCGTTTTCTATATCATTTTGTTCAGCAGCAATCGTTTTTGTCATCATATCTATAGCGGCTTTAGAAGTACAGTAAATAGACCAACCTTCATAAGGACTTTGAGCTGCACCAGAAGAAATATTTATAATTTGTCTTTTACCTTTTATATCTTCTGATAATTTAATAAATAAGCTAGATAAAATAAGTGGAGTAGTAGTATTTAGTTGTATTGTCTTGGTAATATCTTCTGCATCTATATTTTCTAAATTAGAAATTGTGCCTAATCTTCCAGCGTTATTTATCAATGTAATTGAGGAAACTTCTTCTTTTAAAATTTCTTCAAAAAGCATTGTAAAGGTCTTCGTAGTTTCTTGTAAATTACTTAAATCTACTGAAATTTGAGTAACATTTTGTAAATCAACAATACTTCTGGAAAGCGAATACACTTTATAGTTTTCTGTAGCGTATTTTTCAGCTAAAGCTTTTCCAATACCTTTGCTTCCGCCAGTAATAATAATTGTGTTCATATAATTTGTCATTCCTACGTATGCAGGAATCTATTTTTAAAATTAGACTAAATATATATAAAGATTCCTGTTTTTAAAGGAATGATAGTTTTATTTGAAGTATTTCTTAGATTCTTCCCAAAAAGCATCCATTTCTGCCAAAGACATATCGGAAAGTTCTTTGCCAGCTGTTTTAGCGGCTTCTTCTAAATACTGAAAACGATTAATGAATTTCTTATTGGTTTTTTCCAATGCATTTTCAGGATTTACATCAATAAAACGAGCGTAATTAATCATTGAAAATAAAACGTCTCCGAATTCTTTTTCGGTGTTTTCTTTATCTCCTTTTTTAATTTCTTCGTTTAGTTCGTTTAATTCTTCTTGAACCTTTTCCCAAACTTGATGTGGTTCTTCCCAATCGAAACCAACGCCAGCAACTTTTTCTTGAATTCTGCTAGCTTTTACCAAAGCTGGTAAGCTTTTAGGAACACCTTCTAAAACAGATTTTTTACCTTCTTTTAGTTTTAATTGTTCCCAGTTACGTTTTACATCTGCTTCATTTTCCACTTTTACATCGCCATAAATATGTGGATGACGATGTATTAATTTATCTGAAATACTATTGGCAACATCTGCAATATCAAAAGCTTTTTTCTCACTACCAATTTTTGCATAAAAAACAATGTGCAATAATAAATCGCCCAATTCTTTTTTAATTTCTGGTAAATCGTCTTCTAAAATAGCGTCTGCAAGCTCGTAAGTTTCCTCAATTGTAAGATGACGAAGACTTTCAAGAGTTTGCTTTTTATCCCACGGGCACTTCTCTCGAAGATCGTCCATGATGTCTAACAAACGGTTAAAGGCTGCTAATTGATCCTTACGAGTATTCATTTATTTTTTTAGTTTTTTTTAGTTTCGAAGTTGCATAGACTCAAAGTAACAAAGTTTTAGCCCAGTAAAGTTGAATGGTTTTGAAATTTGTCATTTTCACTAACAACTAACAACTAACAACTAACAACTAACAACTAACAACTAACAACTAACAACTAACAACTAACATAACAACTAACAACTAACAACTAACAACTAACAACTAACAACTAACAACTAACTATTCTTCCTCTTCAGTATTAGTTTTTTCACCTAAAGTTGCAAAATCAAATTCTGATTTAGCTAAAAGATTATACCATTGTACAACTTTTTTAATGTTAGATGTATACACTCTTTCTGCATCGTAATCTGGTAATACTTCAGCAAAATAAGCTTCTAATTTCTTGCCACTTTCTTTATGAGAAATTGCTTCTTTACCATCTTCTTTATCAGCAATAGCTTTTATAACAGCACCTAAAGGTACTTCTTTCTCGTACGTGTAAATTGCAATATTTTCTAATAAACTAACATTGTGTGTTGCTGTAATTGGAAAACGCTTGTCTTCTAATAAATTCTTTACAATTACACCTGTTTTAGTTTGTGATAAGATTTCAAATAATCCTGGTTTACCGGTTACGGCAATAATTTTGTTAAAGTCCATTTATTTATTTTTTATATTAGGAAAACGCATTCTGTATTCTGCATTTATTTTCCCTTTTGATATTTTTTCTAATTTTTTCTTGATTAATTTTTTCTTCAATGAAGAAAGTTTGTCGGTAAATAAAATACCTTCAATATGATCATATTCATGCTGAAAAACACGTGCAGCCAAACCTGTAAAAGTTTCTGTTATTGTTTTAAAGTTTTCATCTTGATATTCAACAGTAACGCTTTCTTGTCTAAAAACGTCTTCTCTAACATCAGGAATACTTAAACATCCTTCGTTAAAAGCCCATTCGTCTCCAGATTCTTCAATAATTTCTGCATTAATAAATACTTTATTAAAGTTTTTTAATGCTTCTCTGTCGCTTTCTTCTAATTCTTCATCTTCAGCAAAAGGAGAAGCATCAATAAGAAATAATCGAATGTCTTTCCCAATTTGGGGAGCCGCCAAACCAACACCAGAAGCATTGTACATGGTTTCTCTCATGTCAGAAATTAGTTTTTCTAAATTTGGATAATCTTTATCGATTTCTTTTCCAACCTTGCGTAAAACTGGGTCGCCATAAGCAACAATAGGTAAAATCATTTTTTAAATTTTAATGGATGCAAAATTATTAATTTTTTAGTTAGATATAGATTCTGAAGGTGTTTATTTGATGAGAAATTGAATATTTTACTATTTTTGTAAAAAATCTATTTTTATGATATTTAAATTCCCTTGGCAAAAAAGTACAACTGAAAACACTTTTTTTCTATCATACGATTCTCATAGAGATAATTTTGGAGACATTTTAAATCCAATTATAGCCAAAGAATTTAGTGAAAATAAAGATGTAAAGAAAATATCTAAAAGGAAGAGTTCTTATTTTGAACACTACTACATAATTGGTTCTATATTACAAAGATGTAATAAAAACACAATTGTTTGGGGTAGTGGAATTATTTCTGAAGATTCTGTAATTAAAGAAAAACCTAAAAAAGTTTTAGCTGTTAGAGGACCTTTAACTAGAAAGAAACTTTTAGAGTTTGGCATTGAATGTCCTGAGGTTTATGGAGATCCAGCTTTGTTATTACCAAGATTTCACAATCCAAAAAATATTGCGCGTAAGTTTGAATTGGGTATAATTCCTCATTATAGAGATAAAAAAAATAAAGAGTTACTTAAGTTTCTAAAAAGGAATCCAGGCATTAAAGTTATTGATGTTCAAAACAAAAATCCTTTAAAAGTTGTTGATGAAATTTTAGAATGTAAAAATATTATTTCTAGTTCTTTACATGGAATAATTGTAGCAGATGCGTATAATATTCCTTCTGTTTGGATTAATTTTTCTGATAAAGTTGTTGGAAACGGTTTCAAATTTAGAGATTACTTTGCTTCAGTAGGAAGAACAGAAAAATCGCCTTATGATTTTAATGAAATTAAAGATTTAGATAATCTTTTAGATCTTTTTAAAGAAGATTATACAATTAATATTGATTTGGATAAATTAGTTGCCGCTTTTCCTAATTAAAAACTACTTATATAAGTAAGATTGTAAAATTATTGTGGCACTGATTTCATCAACTAGTGCTTTGTTTCTACGTTGTTTTTTAGTTAAACCGCCATCTATCATGGTTTGGAAAGCCATTTTAGAGGTAAAGCGTTCATCAACTCTTTTAAATGGAATTGAAGGAATGGCTTTCTTCAGTTTTTCTATAAAAGGGCGAATCAATTCTTCGCTTTCACTTTCTGTATTGTCCATTTGTTTCGGTTCACCAATCAAAAACAATTCAACATTTTCTTTTGAAATATATTCCTTTAAAAAAGGAATCAATTCTTCTGTATTAACGGTTGTTAAACCAGATGCGATTATCTGTAAATCATCAGTAACTGCAATACCAGTTCTTTTTTTTCCAAAATCTATCGCTAAAATTTGCGCCATTAGTATTTAAAATTTATACAAAAATAAGTTTTCTGTTTATACTACACTAAATTTTATGCCAAGACTAAAGTAGTTTTTATATTTGTTTAAAATATATAAGATTAAAATGACGGAAATACGTTCAATTATAGAAAAAGCTTGGGAAAACCGAGATTTATTAAAAGATGAAAAAACAATTGCAACCATAAGAAAAGTGGTTGACTTGTTAGATGCAGGAGAACTTAGAGTAGCAGAACCTACAAATGATGGTTGGCAAGTTAATGAATGGGTAAAAAAAGCTGTGGTTTTGTATTTCCCAATTCAAAAAATGGAAACTTTAGAAGCTGGTATTTTTGAATATCATGATAAAATTCCTTTAAAAAGAAACTTTGCAGAAAGAGGAATTAGAGTTGTGCCAAATGCAGTTGCACGTCATGGAGCTTACATTTCTCCAGGAACTATTTTAATGCCAAGTTATGTAAATATTGGTGCTTATGTAGATGAAGGAACCATGGTAGATACTTGGGCAACTGTTGGTTCTTGTGCACAAATTGGTAAAAATGTTCACCTTTCTGGTGGTGTTGGAATTGGTGGTGTTTTAGAACCATTACAAGCTGCTCCAGTAATAATTGAAGACGGTGCTTTTATAGGCTCTCGTTGTATTGTTGTTGAAGGAGTTCATGTTGAAAAAGAAGCTGTTTTAGGAGCGAATGTTGTACTAACAATGAGTACAAAAATTATAGATGTAACTGGTGACGAGCCTGTTGAAATGAAAGGAAGAGTTCCTGCACGATCAGTTGTAATTCCTGGAAGTTATACGAAGAAGTTTGCTGCAGGAGAATATCAAGTTCCTTGTGCTTTAATTATTGGTAAACGTAAAGAAAGTACCAACAAAAAAACGTCTTTAAATGATGCTTTGCGTGAGTATGACGTAGCGGTTTAAAAAAAAATTAAATATGAAGAAAAACACACAAAGAAATTTGTGTGTTTTTTTGTTGCAGAATACTATCTTTGAGAAAAATATTTTTTTGACAAAAATTACAGCAATAATTCCTACGCTTAACGAGCAAGATAATATTCAACGTGCAATAAATTCAGTTTTATTTGCAGATGAAATTATTGTTATTGATTCTTTTAGTACAGATGAAACAGTTGCTATTGTTAAGAAAAATAAAAATGTAACGTTATTACAACGAAAATTCGACGATTTTTCTACTCAGAAAAATTATGCCATTAAAAAAGCAATAAACAATTGGGTTTTAGTATTAGATGCAGACGAAGAATTACCTAAAAAACTTCAAAAGGAAATAAAAACCACTGTTAAAAACCCCAATGATTCTGTAGCGTTTTATATAAAAAGAAATTTCTTTTATAGAGGAACTAAAATCAATTTTTCTGGATTTAGAACAAGTAAAGTAAAACGATTATTTTTAAAAAATGAATGTGAATACAAAGGTGTTGTACACGAAGAGTTGGTGTGTAATGGAAAAACATCATTTTTAAAAAATAAATTGAATCATTATTCTTATAAAAATAGTGAGCATTATAAGCAGAAGTTAAATCAATATGCACAATTACAGGCAAAAGAACTTTTTGCTAAAGGAAAAAAAGCAACTATCTTTCATACTTTAATAAAACCACCAGCAAGATTTTTGATTCACTTTATAATAAGGTTTGGTTTTTTAGATGGTTTTAAAGGGTTACAATTATCTTATTTAATGGCTTACGGAGTTAGTAAACGTTATGAGTATTTAGACAAACTTTATAAATAAGGAATCAATAAATTTAGTTTCAATATAAAATGAAGCAATTAAGAAACACGTTAACACCTCTTTTAGCAGAAAAAACAATCCTTTATCCAACTGATACAGTTTGGGGAATTGGTTGCGATGCAACTTCAGTAAACGCTGTAAAGAAGGTTTTTAAGCTTAAGAATAGAGAGGAAAGTAAAAGTTTAATTGTATTGGTTAGCTCTGTTAGTATGTTAAAAAAGTATGTTTCTGTACCAAAAACCGCTTTAGATATTTTAAAGGAAGCTAAAAAACCAACAACCATAATCTATAATAATCCTAAAGGAATAGCTGAAAACATTATCAATAAAGAAGATAATACTTTGGCAATTAGAATTGTACAGGATGATTTCTGTAGAAAACTAATTAAAAGATTCGGTAAACCAATTGTTTCTACATCTGCAAATAGGAGTGGAGAACCAACTCCAAATTCATTTTCAGAAATAGACAATGCTATTTTGACGAGCGTAGATTATGTGGTAAATTTGCACAAAGAAAAAATTACTACGAAGTCTTCAACTATTTTAAAATTAGAAGGAGATAACGTTATCACTATTCGAGAATAATTAATGCAAGAAACGTATTATAAAGAAGCAATATCTGCTGAAATTTTTCAATTTATTTCTGAAGCAGCAAATCAGTTACAGCTAAAAAGTTATGTAATTGGTGGTTTTGTACGCGATTATATATTAGAAAGAGGAACTGCCAAAGATATTGATATTGTTGCAGTTGGAAGCGGTATTGAACTAGCTGAAAAAGTGGCAAGTTTACTACCAAACAAACCTAAAGTTCAAGTTTTTAAAACCTACGGAACGGCAATGTTGCGTTATAAAGACGTAGAAATTGAATTTGTTGGAGCTCGTAAAGAATCATATTCAGAAGACAGTAGAAATCCAGAAGTTTCTGAAGGAACTTTAGAAGATGATCAAAACCGAAGAGATTTTACAATTAATGCCTTAGCATTGAGTTTAAATAAAGATTCCTTCGGGAAATTATTAGATCCGTTTAATGGAATAACAGATTTAGAAAACAAACTAATTCGCACGCCACTAGATCCAGATATTACCTATTCTGACGATCCATTAAGAATGATGCGTGCTATTAGATTTTCTACACAACTTAACTTTACTATCGAAGAAAAATCGTTGCAAGCAATTTCTAAAAATGCTGACCGATTAAAAATAATAACCAGAGAACGTGTTATTGATGAATTGAATAAGATTTTGTCATCGCCAGTTCCATCAATAGGATTTTTACATTTAGAGCAAACGAGTTTATTACCTCAAATTCTACCGGAATTAATTGCTTTAAAAGGAGTAGAGGAAGTTGAAGGACAGAAGCATAAAGATAATTTTTATCATACGTTAGAGGTTGTAGATAATATTGCTAAATATACTGAAGATGTTTGGTTGCGTTGGGCAGCTTTATTGCATGATATTGGTAAAGCACCAACTAAAAAATTTCATAAAAAAAATGGTTGGACCTTTCATGGACATGAGTTTGTAGGTTCTAAAATGGTTTATAAGTTATTTAAACGCTTAAAAATGCCATTGAACAATAAGATGAAATTTGTTCAGAAAATGGTGATGTTAAGCTCAAGACCAATAGTTTTAGCAACTGATGTTACAGATTCTGCTGTAAGACGTTTAATTTTTGATGCTGGTGATGATATTGAAGATTTAATGACGCTTTGTGAAGCAGATATTACTACTAAAAATCCGAAGAAATTTAAAAGATATCATAAGAATTTTGAAGTTGTAAGAGCTAAAATTAAAGAGGTAGAAGAGCGCGATAGTGTTCGTAATTTTCAGCCACCAATTACTGGTGAAGAAATTATGAAAACCTTTAATTTAAAGCCGTGTAGAGAAATTGGGCAGATTAAAGAAGCCATAAAGGAAGCAATTTTAGATGGTAAAATACCAAATGAATACGAAGCTTCTCAGCAATTTATGATTGAAAAAGGGCAACAATTAGGTTTAAAACTTTAAATTATGACTGATAATATCAATAACTGGCACAAAGCTATTATAAGTGGAGATTTAACTTTGTTAGACGCAATTTTAGATGAATCTGTAGTTTTTCATTCTCCAATATTACACAAACCTCAAGTTGGAAAAAAACTTGCATTTATGTATTTATCTGCGGCTTATAAGGTTTTATTAAATGATAGTTTTAAATACGTAAAAGAAACATCAAATGAAACTCAAGCAATTTTAGAATTTGAAACAGAAATTGATGGATTTTACATAAATGGAGTTGATATAATTACTTTTAATGCTGAAGGAAAAATAATCGATTTTAAAGTAATGTTACGCCCGTTAAAAGCTATTGAATTAGTTGGAGGTAAAATGATGGAAATGTTACAGAAATTAGGTTAAATATTTTAATCCTGTCATTCCTGCGAAAGCAGGAATCTTGTTTATATAAATACTTTTTATGCTAAAGATTGCATGTTTACTAACTTAAAGTATTCTCCTTTTTTAGTTAGTAATTCTTCATGTTTTCCTTGTTCTACAATAGTTCCTTTTTTCATAACTATTATATTATCGGCTTTTTGAATGGTAGAAAGTCTGTGCGCAATAACTAAAGACGTTCTGTTCTCCATCATCTTTTCTAAAGCAACTTGTACCAATTGTTCACTTTCTGTATCTAAAGCAGAGGTTGCTTCATCTAAAATCATAATTGGCGGATTCTTTAAAACTGCTCTAGCTATAGATAAACGTTGTTTTTGTCCGCCAGAAAGCATGTTTCCGCTATCACCAATGTTAGTGCTGTATTGTTGTGGTAAGTCTTTAATAAACTCGTGAGCGTTAGCAATTTCAGAAGCTTTTTGTATGTCTGAAAGCGTTGCATTTTCTGTTCCTAACTTTATATTATTTTCAACCGAATCATTAAATAAAATAGATTCTTGCGTTACAATTCCCATTAAATCTCTCAATGCTTTCTTTGAAATATTTTTGATGTTAATATCATCAATTAAAATTTCACCTTTATTTACATCGTAAAAACGCGTAATTAAATTTGCCAGTGTAGATTTTCCACTTCCAGATTGCCCAACCAAAGCAACAGTTTTGCCTTTAGGAATTGTTAAAGAAAAGTCTTTTAAAACATATTCATCTTTATATTTAAAAGAGATGTTCTTAAATTCAATTTTAGCATTGAAAGTATCTTTTGGTATTGGATTACTAGGTTCAGTTATACTGTTTTCGGTATTTAAAACATCCATAATTCGTTCTGCAGAAGCATCTCCTTTTTGAATGTTGGAATATGTTGTAGCTATTGCCTTTACAGGGTTTAAGACTAAGTAAAACAAACCAATATAGCCAAAGAACTCTTGAGGTTTCATGTCGCTGTTATCACCTAGCACTAATTTTCCACCATAAAACAGAATTGCAATAATTGTGGTAACTCCTAAGAATTCACTCATTGGAGAGGCTAATGTTTTTCGCTGAATAACCTTTGTCATCAGATTACTGTATTTCTTTGTTGAGTCGTTAAATTTTGATGCTATTCTTTTTTCAGCATTAAACCCTTTTATCACTCTTAAACCTGTTAAAGTTTCTTCAATAAAGGATAAGAAATTACCCGTTTCTTGTTGTGCTAATAATGAGTTTGCTTTTAATTTTTTACTAATTGATGAAATAATTAATCCAGAAACTGGCAATAAAATAAAGACAAATAAGGTAAGTTTAACACTTATAGCAAACATAGAAATAAGTGTAAAAACGATAGTTAAAGGTTCTCTAACAATAGTTTCTAACGATGTTAAAAAGGTAGTTTCAACTTCTTTAACATCTGCCGTTAAACGTGCAATTGTATCTCCTTTTTTCTTTTCTGAAAAGTAAGCAATTGGTAACTCTAATATTTTATTGTATAATTTATCTCTAATGTCTTTTACAACACCATTTCTTAAGTACGCCAATACATAAGAAGCAAGATATCTAAACAGGTTTTTAAAGAAAAATAAACTAAATGAAAGGATGCAGATAAATAACAATGCTTTATCGATGCCTCCTTTTTCTAACATGTCTGTAACGGAATAGTTTATAGTGCCTTGTACATAATCATAAATACTTCCAATTCCTTCATAAACAGGCTTGTTATATACTTTTTCTTCTTTTCCGAATAAGATACCTAAAACAGGAATAAATCCAAGAACAGATAAAACATTAAAAATGGCATATAAAATATTGAAAAATACATTTAACCATGCAAATTTTTGATATGGTTTTGCAAATTTTAGAATGTCTTTAAAATAGTTCATTTATATACCTAATTGTTTTTCAATTCTTTTAATTTTTAAATCTAAATCAAACTCTACTGATGCGGCATTATTTGTAGTGTTTAAATTTGAATTGACACTAAAATAAAACTTTATTTTAGGCTCTGTTCCACTAGGTCTACAAGCAACTCTTGTTCCATTTACGGTTTCGTAAATTAAAACATTTGAAGCCGGAATGTCAATTGTAATTTCTTCTCCGGTAAGTAAGTTTTTCTTTATAGAAGATTGGTAATCGTATATAAATTGTACTTTTTCCCCATCAATTTCTGATAACGGTTTACTACGTAAATCAATCATCATTTGTTTTATTTCTTTGGCACCGTTCATGCCTTTTTTAACTAAAGAAACTAAATGCTCTTTGTAAAAATTATGGCGTGTATATAGTTCTAATAATTCTTTATATAAATAACTGCCTTTTTCTTTTGCGCTTGTTGCCATTTCACAAGCAAGTAGGGCAGCAGTTACAGCATCTTTATCTCTTACAAAATCGCCAACCATGTAGCCAAAACTTTCTTCTCCACCACCAATAAAATCTAGTTCAGGAAAATCTTTTATCATTTTAGCAATCCATTTAAATCCAGTTAAACCAATTTTGGTTTCTACACCGTAGCTTTCAGCAATTTCACTAACTAAAGGAGTAGAAACTATGGTAGAACCAATAAATTGTTTCCCGTTTAGTTTTCCTTGTTTTTTCCAGTTTTGTAATAAGAAATCATTCATTAAACACATGGTTTGATTTCCGTTAAGCAATTTCATGCTTCCTTCAGTATCTCTAACAGCAATACCAATTCTGTCTGAATCTGGATCGGTTCCTAAAACAATGTCAGCGCCAATTTTATTAGCTAAATCTACCGCCATTTTTAAAGCTTCGGGTTCTTCTGGATTTGGCGATTTTACTGTAGGGAAATCTCCATCAGGAATTGCTTGTTCTTCAACAATATGTAAATCTGTATAACCAGCACGTTTTAAAACTTCTGGAATTAGTTTAATAGCTGTACCATGTAAAGAAGTAAAAACAATTTTTAAATCATCACGCTTTTTAAGGTCAAAGGTTCCGTTTTTTATAGAGGCTTTCCAAAAAGCGTCATCAACTTCTGCCCCAATTGTAGTAATTAATTTTGTATTTGTATTAAAGTTAATATCCGTAAATTTTAGAGAGTTTACTTCATCAATAATACCTTTATCTTCTGGAGGAACAATTTGTCCGCCATCTGCCCAATATACTTTGTAACCATTATATTCTGGCGGATTATGAGATGCTGTTAATACAATACCTGCATGGCAATCTAAAAGATTTACAGCAAAAGATAATTCTGGTGTTGGTCGTAAATCTTCAAAAACATAAACGTATATGTTATTTGCAGATAAAATACCTGCTACAACTTCAGATAACCACTTACTATCATGTCTACAGTCATAACCAATTGCTACTTTTATTTTTGTGTTCGGGTAACTTTTAAGTAAATAATTACTTAAACCTTGTGTTGCTTTACCTAAAGTGTACTTGTTAATTCTATTGGTACCTGCACCTACAATACCGCGCATTCCTCCAGTTCCAAATTCTAGATTTTTATAAAATCTATCGGATAAATCAGGAGAATTTGTTGTTATTAAATGTTGAATCTCTTTTTGAGTTTCAATGTCAAAGTCTTTTGAAAGCCATTGCTTGGCATTGTCTAAAATTTCTTTCATAAAATAAGAATATGTTTAGCTAAGTTACGGATTTAGAAATTGAGTTTTTCTTTAATGGAATAATGCTTTTCTTGTGGGTTAGATTTAATTATTATTTCTGCTAAAAAGCCAGCAAGAAATAATAAGGTACCTAAAATCATTGTGGTTAACGCAATATAAAACCAAGGGTTGTTGGTTACAAGTATAGTTTTTAAACCTTGAGATAGTTTGTATAATTTATTTGCGCCAATATAAAAAGCTGAGAAAAACCCAAAAAGAAACATTAACGTTCCCCAAAGCCCAAAGAAGTGCATTGGTCTTTTACCGAACTTAGATAAAAATGAAATGGTAATTAAGTCTAAAAAACCATTTATAAAACGATTCATTCCAAATTTAGTTTCTCCGTATTTACGTGCTTGATGTTGCACAACTTTCTCTCCAATCTTATTAAAACCTTCGTTTTTAGCTAAAACCGGAATATAACGATGCATTTCTCCGCTAACCTTCACAGCTTTTACTACATCGCTTTTATAAGCTTTTAATCCGCAGTTAAAATCGTTTAATTTTATTCCTGAAGTTTTTCTAGCGGCAGCATTAAATAATTTAGAAGGTATGTTTTTAGCAAAAACACTGTCGTATCGTTTCTTTTTCCAACCAGAAACTAAATCATAATTATCATCAATAATCATGTTGTACAATTCAGGAATTTCATCAGGACTATCTTGTAGATCAGCGTCCATGGTAATAACAACGCGTCCTTTAGTAAGGTTAAAACCTGCATCTAAAGCCTGACTTTTTCCGTAGTTTCTTTGAAAACGAATTCCTTTTACGGATGAATTTTTAGAAGAAAGTTCTTCTATTACATTCCAAGAAGTGTCGGTGCTTCCGTCATCAATAAAAATAATTTCATATAAATAACGATTGGATTGCATAACTTTTGCAATCCAATCGTGTAATTCTTGTAGAGATTCTTCTTCGTTAAGAAGTGGTATTACTACCGATATATCCATATTGTTTTGTTACAAAGTTTAAAGTTGTAAAGTTACAAAGTCTTTAATAGAACTTAGAATTTTTTACTTTAAAAAATGTTAAACCATTATTAATATTGATCTTCTTCTGTTTTTTTCATGATTGCACCAGCAATTGCAGAAATTACAAAACCTATAAAGGCTGAGAATAATAATCCCATTGCAGCACCAAAAAACGGATTTGTATCTCTTTGTTTTTCTAATTGAGTATCAATTAAATCTTGATCCATTCCCCAGTTTTCCATTGCAACTCTAGCAGCTTCTAACTTTTGTTCAATTAATTCTGGTGCAATAAAATTTTCTAATACATATTGAAAAATAATAGTTAAAAGTCCCCATAATAATGCTATACCAACACCAACTTTAACTGCTTGTCCCCAAGACATAAAGCCACCGTTTGTATCTTTAAATTTCTTAATTCCTAAAACAATAAGTACAATTGGAATAATAAAACTTAGTGCTGTCATTGGTATTCCAGGGTTTGCAGTTTTACCCATTGCGTATAAAACTAATGCTATTAAAACACTTACACCTCCTGTTAATAGACCATAGTTTAAAATTACACTTTTACTATTTGCTTGATTTTCCATTGTTATAAATTTAGTTTAGTTAATTACAAATATATTTAATTAGTTAATATGTTATTGGAATTATTTTTAGAGGAATAAATGCAATAACAATTAATTAGTATTCAATAAGTTAAAAATGTTACATAAAAATTGCTTTTTTTTTGCTTGATAAATAAAAAATAGATTGTAAATTTGCCTCGGCAAGTTCTACACAACTAGCTCCCTTTGAATCCTCCAGGGCGGGAACGCAGCAAAGGTATTAGGTTGTAGCAGTGTGATGTAGGTAGCTTGCCATTTTTTGTGCCTTATATTTAGGTAAATACTTCATACTTTTTTGCTTCTAAAACTCATTAACAAGAATTGCAATCTATTTTTAAAGTAATCTAATTACTCTTTCTAGGATGGTATTTATTAACAACATCTGCTAAGTAACTTTTATCTAAATGTACATAAATCTCAGTTGTAGTAATACTTTCGTGCCCCAATATTTGTTGTACAGCGCGTAAATCTGCGCCACCTTTTAATAATTCAGTTGCAAAAGAATGGCGTAAAGTATGCGGACTTATTTTCTTTTCAACATTAGCTTTAAGGGCTAATTCTTTTAAAATCATAAAAATCATTTGTCTAGATAATCGTTTTCCTCTTCTGTTTAGAAAAACAATATCTTCTTCGTTTTTTGAGGGTGTTATGTGGTTTCTGATATAAGAAATGTAGTTTAAAATATATTTTTGTGTTGATTGATGTATGGGAACAAAACGAAACTTGTTTCCTTTTCCAAGTACTTTTATAAAACCTTCTTCAAAAAACAAGTCAGAAATCTGTAAGTTTATAACTTCAGAAACACGTAAACCACAGCTGTAAATAGTTTCTAGTATTGCACGATTTCTTTCTCCTTGCGGATGACTTAAATCTATGGCGCTTAATATTTCATCTATTTCTTCATGAGATAAAGTGTCAGGTAGCTTTCTTCCAATTTTTGGAGTTTCTAATAAATCAGTCGGATTATCTTTTCTATAATCTTCAAAAATTAAATAATCAAAAAAACTGCGTAAGCCAGATATAATACGAGCTTGACTCCTAGGATTTAATTTTTTAGCAATTTGATAAATAAATTCTTGTATAAGATGACTGTCAATTGTAGTAGGAGATATGTGTGTTTCTTTTTCATTTAAAAAAGATACTAACTTAGTTATATCTCTTTCATAATTTTCAACAGAGTTTTTAGAAAGTCCTCTTTCTATTTTTAAATATAATTGATAATCTTTTATAGCGTTTTTCCAATTCATTATAATAACAAAATTAACTATAAAATAGTTTCTTTAGTTAATTTTAATAGAAAAACATGCTTTATTAACACCAAATGTTGATAAAGTTGTTAACAACTATGGTTTTTTTGTTGATAAGTGTGAGTAATTGTTTTTAATTTAGTCATGAATTTTTAACTAAAATTATATTATTATGAAAAAATTATTATTAAGTATTGCTTTGGTTGCATTTGTATTTACAGCTACAGCACAAGACGGAAAATTTAACCTTGGTGTTAACTTAGGTTTGCCAACTGGAGATGTAAGTGATGCTTTTTCTTTTGCAGGAAGTGTTGAGGCAAATTATTTATTTGAAGTATCTGATCAATTTCAAGTCGGGCCATCTGCATCATATTCTCACTTTTTTGGAGAAGAAGGTTTTGGAGATATTAGTTTTTTACCATTAGCTGCGGCTGCACGTTTTAATGCTTCAGAAGAGTTTACTTTAGGTGCTGATCTTGGGTACGCAGTAGGTATTAACACTGGTAATCAGGGAGGTTTTTATTATAGACCAATGGTTGGTTATAACTTAAACGATAAAGTTATGCTACAAATTTCTTATTCAGGTGTTAGTAATGATGGAGCAACAGCTTCAAGTATTGGATTAGGAGCAATGTTTGCATTATAATATTTAAACAAAACATTTTTAAAGGGAAGCAATATTTGCTTCCTTTTTTTATGATTAAAATTTTCTGAATTCAAAAAGTAAATTATATTTGTGTCTAAAATTATAAATAAATTATTATGAAAAAATTATTATTAAGTATTGCTATGTTTACGTTTGCTTTAACAGTAAGTGCACAAGATTATGGAGTTATTGGAGGTTTTAATAACACAATAGCAAAAGCAAGTGGAGGAGGAATAACTGCTTCCGATGGGATTTCTGGCTTATTTGTAGGCTTTTTTGGAGATTTTGAGGTTTCTGAAAAATTTAACATTCAACCAGAGGTTCATTATATAGCTGTTTTTAGAGATGGAGATTCAGGAAATGCAATTGCGCTTCCAGTTTTAGCAAAATATTATGTTTCGGAACAATTTTCTGTGCAAGCAGGGCCAATGATTGATGTTATTTTAGATGAAGCACCTGATGGTTTTAATACTTTTGGATTTGGTATTGCAGGAGGTGTCGGATACGATTTTGATGATCATTTTATGGCAACAGCTAGATATTCTTTTGGATTAAGTAATAGAGTAGAAATAGCCAATGTAACTACAGGTTACGACTATTTTCAAGTTGGATTAGGATATAAGTTCTAAAAAAAAAAGATATATTATAATAGAAGGGGAGGTAATATTGACTCCCTTTTTTTATCCGTTTTATTTAACTATTTTATATATTTGTTTAAAATTTCAAAACAAAAAAATCATGAAGAAATTATTATTTTTAATGACAATTGTATTATCTTTAAATGCAACTGCACAATATAGTAGTATTGGTATCGGTATTAACGGAGGGTTACCAACAGGAAATTTAGAAGATAATTTCTCTGTAGCTTTTGGTCTAGATGCTAACTATTTGTATGAAATTACAGATCAAATTAGTATTGGAGGTGCAACAGGTTTGGTTTATTTTTCTGGAGAAGAAAATAATGGTATTGCTCCAGAAGATAAAATGTATATTCCTTTAGCGGGTTCTGTACGTTTTAGTAATGATAGTGATAGTTTTTTTATTGGAGGTGATGTTGGTTATGCAATAGGTTTATCTCCAAGTGGAGATGCTGGTGGTTTTTATTTTAAACCAATTTTAGGTTATAATATAAGTCAATCTATTAATTTAAACCTTTTTTATACAGGTATAAAGAAAGAACAGCCAACATTTGCATATGTAGGTTTAGGTGTTATGATGAGGTTATAGTTTTAAAAAATATTAAAAGTTTAGCGGAAGTTTTTTAACTTCCGTTTTTTATTTAAAACAATTATGAAATTACTGATTTTAAACGGACCAAATTTAAACTTACTTGGTAAAAGAGAGCCAGGAATTTATGGAGATAATTCCTTTGAAGACTATTTAAAAACACTTCAAGAAAAATATAAAGAATTAACAATTGAGTATTTTCAATCTAATATAGAAGGAGAACTCATTGATAAACTTCACGAAGTAGGTTTTACTTTTGATGGAGTTATTTTAAATGCTGCAGCTTACACACATACTTCAGTAGGTATTGCAGATGCTATAAAAGCAATTGAAACCCCAGTTATTGAAGTGCATATCTCAAATGTACATGCACGTGAAGAGTTTAGAAATAAAAGTTTTATTGCTCCAAATGTAAAAGGAATTATTACTGGTTTTGGTTTGCAGAGTTATGAGTTAGCATTACATAGTTTTTTTTAGATCTATTGGTACTTTAGCATTTACTATTCCTTTATTATTAAGATATAAGATTCCTTTTTTAGGTACACATAAAAAACTTCTTTTTCTTAGAGGTTTAGCTGGTGTAATCTCTTTAACCTGTTTTTTTGAATCTTTAAATTATTTAGCAGTTGGTACAGCGGTTTCATTAAGATATACGTCACCAATATTTGCAGCAATTTTTGCCATGTTTTTTTTGAAAGAAAAAATAAAACCCATTCAATGGTTTTTATTTTTAATAGCATTTATAGGTATTCTAATAATTAAAGGTTTTGGGATTAATGTAAACTCAATTGGACTATTATATGTTTTAAGTTCCGCAATTGCTTTAGGAGTTATCTTTGTTGTTATTCGTAAAATTGGTGATAGAGAACACCCATTAGTAATTATCAATTACTTTATGGTTATGGCTTTCTTATTTGGAGGAATTATGTCTATAAATTACTGGGTAACTCCTACAGTTTCGCAATGGTTTTTATTGTTAAGTTTAGGTGTCTTCGGTTACATTGGGCAATTGTATATGACCAAAGCATTTCAATTAAATGAAACAAACGTTGTTGCTCCATTAAAATATTTAGAAGTAATTGTTACTATTATAATAGGAATTTTTTGGTTTAAAGAAGAATATAACATGTACGCAATTTTAGGTGTTTTTTTAATCTTATTTGGGTTGATTTATAATTTATATGTAAAAGCAAAACAGAAAAAGGATTTAAAAAAAAATAATCTAATTTAAGTCCCTGTAATTACTTATTCCTTTAATTTTAATTTGTTTAGCTACTTATTAAAGTTTCGTCAACCATTTAAGTTATTACTTAAAATAGGTTTACATAATTTAAAATGTTAAACCTTCCTTTATATTAACTTGTAAACAATACCCTGAACATATCATTTACATGCAATTTTTCCGAAGAAAAAACGTAAATTTGCTCCTTGAAAATTAAGATAGATGAAGATATCATACAATTGGTTAAAACAATTTTTACAAATAGACTGGGAAGCTGCTAAAACTGGAGAGTTATTAACAGATTTAGGCTTAGAAGTAGAAGGAATTGAAATCAAAGAAAGTATAAAAGGAAGTTTAAAAGGTATAGTAGTTGGAGAAGTTTTAACATGTAAACAACATCCAAATGCTGATAGACTTAAAGTAACAACGGTTAATTTAGGTTCTGGAGAACCAGTACAAATTGTTTGTGGAGCACCAAATGTAGCTGCAGGGCAAAAAGTACCAGTTGCAACAATAGGTACTATTTTATATGATGATAAAGGTGAAGGTTTTACTATTAAAAAAGGTAAAATTAGAGGAGAAGAAAGCCATGGTATGATTTGCGCTGAAGACGAATTAGGTCTTGGTAAATCTCACGATGGAATTATGGTTTTAGAAGATACTTTAGAAGTTGGTACACCGGCAGCTAAGGTTTTTAATATAGAAACCGATGAAGTTTTTGAAATTGGTTTAACACCAAATAGAGCAGATGCTATGAGTCATTTTGGTGTTGCTAGAGATTTACGAGCTGGTTTAATGCAACAGGATTTAAACTTAGAATTAATTTCTCCATCTGTTTCAGATTTTCACGTAGATGAAAGAACACTTCGTATAGATATAGAAGTAGAAAACAAAGAGTTAGTGCCACGTTACTGCGGTATTTCTATTACAGATGTAACTGTAAAAGAAAGTCCTGAGTGGATTAAGAATAAATTAAAAGCTATTGGTCTAACACCAAAAAATAATATTGTAGATATTACAAATTATGTGTTGCACGAATTAGGACAACCTTTGCATGCTTTTGATGCAGCAAAAATTAAAGGAAATAAAATTGTTGTAAAAAACCTTGCTGAAGGTACAAAATTTACAACTTTAGATGAAGTTGAAAGAGAACTTTCTTCAGAAGATATCATGATTTGTGATGCTGAAGATAATCCGTTATGTATTGGAGGTGTTTTTGGTGGATTAAATTCCGGAGTTACAGAAAACACTTCAAACATTTTTTTAGAAGCTGCATATTTCAACCCAGTTTCAATTAGAAAAACAGCAAAAAGGCACGCTCTTAATACTGATGCATCTTTTAGATTTGAAAGAGGAATTGACATTAATATGGTTGAATACGCGTTAAAACGTGCGGCAATATTAATTGAAAAATATGCTAGCGGAAAAATGGGATCTGACGTTTTAGATTTGTATCCAGTTAAAACCGAAGATTTCCAAGTATTCTTATCGTTTGAAAATACGTATAAAATTATTGGTCAAGAAATTCCGAAGGAAACAATTAAAAAAATATTAGCGTCCTTAGAAATTAAAATCAATAGTGTAACAGAAGGAGGTTTAGGATTAACAATACCATCTTACAGAGTTGATGTTCAGAGAGAAGCGGATATTATTGAAGAAATTTTAAGAGTGTACGGTTATAACAATATTGAGTTTTCTCATAAACTAAACACATCAATTTCTTTTGATAATGACAAACAAGTTAAAATAGAAAATACCATTGCTAACCAGCTAAGTTCTTTAGGTTTTAATGAAACAATGGCAAATTCTTTAACCAAAGAAGACTATATTAATTTATCAGATAATTTAAACGCAAACTACAATGTAGAAATGTTAAATCCGCTAAGTAGCGATTTAAAAGTTATGCGTCAATCATTATTGTTTTCTGGATTAGAAAGTGTAGCCTATAATATTAATAGAAAGAATAATTCACTTAAGTTTTTTGAATTCGGAAAAACATACCACAAATTTGAAAGCGGTTACCAAGAAGATAAACATTTAACGCTTTTTGTTACAGGAAACAGGTCTAAAGATAGTTGGAAAACTACTGCGCAAACATCAGAATTTTTCTATTTAAAAGGAATTGTAAATTTACTTTTCAGTAAATTAGGATTCTCTAAAATGAAATCTACTCCAACTAAAAACGATGTTTTTTCAGAAGGAATATCTTTAAGTTTAGGAAAAACTAAAATGGTAGATTTTGGAGTTGTAAAACGTTCTGTTTTAAAAGAATTTAGCATTAAACAAGAAGTTTTATTTGCTGATTTTAATTGGGACGCTATTTTAAAATTCTGTAGTAACAAAAACATTAAAGTTACAGGTTTGCCTAAATTCCCTGCAGTAAAAAGAGATTTAGCATTGTTATTAGATAACAAAACGGAATTTAAAGAAGTGTATAATTTGGCTTTTCAATCAGAAAGAAAACTACTAAAAGAAGTAGATTTATTTGATGTATATGAAGGTGAAAATTTACCTGAAGGTAAAAAGAGTTATGCCGTAAGTTTTGTATTACAAGATGAAAACAAAACGCTTGCAGACAAACAAATTGATAAAATAATGCAAAAATTACAGCAAACTTTCGAGAAAAGTTTAAATGCTGTTTTAAGATAAAAGAACGCCCTTTGTTGGGCGTTTTTAATTAGCTGTCATTCCTGCGAAAGCAGGAATCTCATAAATATAAATGATAAATTAAAATAAGATTCCTGCCTGCGCAGGAATGACAAAAGTTTATGTACAAACTACTAATAAGACCAATTTTCTTTCTTTTTGATCCAGAAAAGATTCATTATTTTACATTTAGCCTTGTAAAATTTATGTCTAAAATTCCAGGTGTTTCTGCAATTTTTAGAGGCTTATATCAAGTAAATGATAAAAAATTAGAACGTAATTTATTTGGACTTACATTTAAAAATCCAGTAGGTTTAGCTGCAGGTTTCGATAAAAATGCAGTTTTGTATAATGAGTTAGCAAATTTCGGATTTGGTTTTATAGAAATAGGAACAGTAACGCCAAAAGGACAAATTGGTAATCCAAAACAACGTTTATTTAGGTTGAAAGATGATAAAGGAATCATCAACAGAATGGGGTTTAATAATGAAGGATTAGCAATTGCAATTGAACAATTAAAGAAGAACAAAGGAAAAGTTATAATTGGAGGAAATATTGGTAAAAACACAGCTACTTCACCAGAAAATTATACAGCAGACTATTTACAATGTTTTGAAGGTTTGCATCCGTATGTAGATTATTTTGTGTTGAATGTTAGCTGTCCAAACGTATCAAGTCATGCAAAATTAGAAGATGTAGATTATTTAAAAGAGCTCATTACTGAAGTTCAAATGTTAAATAACAAACAAGAAAAACAAAAACCTATTCTTCTTAAAATAGCTCCAGATTTAAATAACCAGCAATTAGATGAAATTATAGAATTAGTTGCAGTAACTAAAATTGATGGTGTAATTGCATCAAACACATCAGTAAATAGAGATAATTTAAAAGCTTCTGAAGAAAGATTAAAAACAATTGGAAATGGAGGAGTAAGCGGACAGCCAATTAAAGATAGAAGTACAAAAGTAATTAAATATTTAGCCGATAATTCTAACAAATCGTTTCCAATAATTGGTGTTGGTGGAATTCATTCTGCTGAAGATGCTTTAGAGAAATTGAATGCAGGTGCAGATTTAATTCAAGTTTACACAGGTTTTATTTACGAAGGGCCAAGTTTAATTAAAAAAATAAATAAGGCTATTTTACGTCAATTTTAAATTGATGTCATTCTGAATTTATTTCAGAATCTCTTACATTGTCATTCCTGCGAAGGCAGGAATCCATATAAATATAGTTTTAGATTCCTGCCTACGCAGGAATGACAGTTTTTATAAAAAGTAACTCAAATTACTAATGACCGAAACACTAATTTCATTCATTCTTGCAACCGCAACTTTGGCGTTTTCGCCTGGACCAGACAACATTTTTGTGTTGGTACAAAGTATTGTAAACGGAAAAAAGTATGGTTTAGCTACAGTTTTAGGGTTAATGACAGGTTGTATAATTCATACAACATTAGTTGCCTTTGGTGTTTCAGCAATTTTAAAGCAAAACGAAAATCTATTTCTTATTATTAAACTTTTTGGAGCTGGATATTTGTTATACTTAGCGTATCAAGTGTATAAAAGTGATGCAAGTATTACCTTTTCTACTGATAATGTTTCTCAAAAAACGACCTTTCAATTATTTAAAACAGGCTTTTGGATGAATGTTCTTAATCCAAAAGTTACTATTTTCTTTTTAGCATTTTTTCCGCAATTCTTATTTTCTGAAACAATTTCTACAGTAGTACAGTTCTATATTCTCGGTGGATTGTTTATAATTACTTCATTTATAATCTTTTCTTCAATAGCTTTATTAGCAGGAAGTATTTCTGAAACTATAAAACAGAATAAAAAAATAGGTATTTATCTAAAATGGATGCAAATTGTAGTTTTTATAGCTATTGCTTGTTTAATTTTATTGCCTTAAAATTTACTCAATCTTTTTTTATTAACTTTAAATCTTTTGGAAAACTTGTTTATTAAAGTAGAATTCAAAATATAACTTTAGGTGTTATTTATCACAGTTACTAGCGTTTAAGTAAGTGTATATGTTTTAATTAATATGAGTAATTGCTGGAAATTATTTAATATTTTTGGTTTAATTCTATCAATTACATATTTAATTGGCAAATAATATTATTTATCAATAATTTTGTTTTCTCGAAATTTAATTATAGTTTAGTGCTTTAATTAACCCCCAAATTAAAATTTATGTCCCCTTTAAAAATTACACTAGTTTTCTTGTGTGCACTTCCATGTATAGTTTTTGGTAATAATGATAATGTATCAAAAAAAGAAAAAGAAGCACTTCTTACAATTTATAAAAACACTAAAGGTCAAGAATGGACAACTTCTTGGAACTTAAATAAACCAATATCTGAGTGGTATGGTGTTTTGGTAAAAGATAATAAAGTTATTGAATTAGATCTAAACTATAACAACCTTACAGGTCAATTACCTGAAGAGATTGGAGACTTAGTCTATCTTAAAAAATTAGTTTTAGATAGAAATAATATTACTGGAAATATTCCTAAATCTATAGGAAGTTTAAAAGAATTAACACATTTAAATATTGCTTTTAACAAGTTAGAAGGAGAGATACCTTTAACTATCACTAATTTAACTAATTTAAGATCTTTTAGTTTGTTTATGAATAGGTTAACTGGTGAAATACCAGAAAATATTGGAGACCTTAAGTTATTAAGCTCTATACAAATATTTAATAATAATTTGACAGGAAAACTACCTCCTTCAATAACGAAATTATCAAATTTAGTGTGTTTACAGGTTAGTAGCAACTCTTTATCAGGAGAATTACCTAAAGATATTTTTAAGTTAAAAAGATTAAAAATCTTAAACGTGTTTGACAATAAGTTAAATGGTGTGTTACCTTCAGCAATAAGTAATTTGGAAAACATTGAAGAATTATCATTGGGAAATAATCTATTTGTAGGGTATTTACCATCTGATTTAATTAACTTGAAAAAATTAAAGAAACTGTCATTAGGTAATAATGACTTTAAAGGAGACTTTGTTTACATCAAAGATAATTTACCACAATTAAATCAATCTAGTTTTTAATTCTAGAAGTTATTTCTTAATAAATTTTAACAATAATGCAACCTAAAGTAGAAGTAAAATAATCCCAATAAAAAAATTTTGCACAAACCATACTTTGTTTATCTTTGAAATTCATGAACAACAAGGTCAAAATTATAGAATGTCCAAGAGATGCAATGCAAGGCATTAAAAGCCATTTCATTTCTACAGAAAAGAAAGCGCTGTATATCAATTCTTTACTAAAAGTTGGTTTTGATACAATTGATTTTGGGAGTTTTGTATCGCCAAAAGCAATTCCGCAAATGCGAGACACTGCTGAAGTGTTATCAAAATTAGATTTATCTTCAACAACTAGTAAATTATTAGCCATTGTTGCTAATGTTCGTGGCGCAAACGATGCGTCTCAATTTGAAGAAATAGATTACTTAGGCTATCCGTTTTCAATTTCAGAAAACTTTCAAATGCGTAATACACACAAAACAATTGCGCAATCTATTGAGACTTTACAAGAAATTTTAAGCATAGCAAATAGAACCAATAAAGAGGTAGTTGCGTATTTATCTATGGGATTTGGAAATCCGTATGGAGATCCTTGGAATGTAGAAATAGTAGGTGAATGGACGGAGAAATTGTCTAAAATGGGTGTTAAAATTTTATCACTTTCAGATACTGTGGGAAGTTCTACACCAGACGTAATCGATTATTTGTTTTCAAACTTAATTACACAATACCCTGAAATTGAGTTTGGAGCACATTTACATACAACACCAGATAAATGGCACGAAAAAGTAGATGCTGCTTACAAAGCAGGTTGTTTACGTTTTGATGGTGCAATTAAAGGTTATGGAGGTTGCCCAATGGCAAAAGACGATTTAACAGGAAACATGCCAACCGAAAAATTATTAAGTTACTTTACAACTGAAAAAGCTGAAACTGGTATAAAACCAATGAGTTTTGAAAGTGCTTATAATAAGGCTTTAGAGGTGTTTTAAGTTGATAATGTCACCTTGAGCGCAGCCGAAAGGTTGTTTCAGTTTCTCATAAATTAAAAATGAAAATGAAAAAAATACAATCAATTATATATTGCGCAACAATACTATTGTTATTGTCTTGCGGATCTTCTTCAAATACCACATCAACAGAAGTAAAAGAAACGAAACCAGTTGTAATACTTCCGCAGAAAGTTGTTGTAGAACAAACCGTTACAAATAACCCTAATACCATAGAATTTAACTTTTTACAGTTAAATGATGTCTACGAAATAGCACCAATTCAAGGAGGTAAGTTTGGCGGAATGGCAAGAGTTCAAGCAGTACATAATGCGCTGTTAGAAGAAAATCCAAATACAATGATGGTAATGGCTGGCGATTTTTTAAATCCGTCTTTATTAGGAACCATAAAAGAAGATGGAGAACGTTTACGCGGAAAGCAAATGATTGATGTAATGAATTACATGAATTTCGATTTGGTTGCATTTGGTAATCATGAGTTTGATTTAAGTTATAACGATTTACAAAAACGCTTAAATGAAAGTAATTTCGAATGGCTTTCAGGTAATGTTATGCACAATAAAGGAGGAAGAAACTTCTATTTTGAAAAAGTAGTAAATGGTAAAAAATATCCTGTTAACGATACTTTTATTCAAGAGCTTACAGATGCAGATGGAACAAAAATTAAAATAGGTTTTTTAAGTGTCTGTGTTCCTTCTAACCCAAAAGATTATGTGTCTTATGGAGATATTTTAATAGAAGCAGAACGTTCTTATTTAGATTTAAAAGACCAAGTAGATATTGTTATTGGTTTAACACATGTTACACTTGCGCAAGACAAACAAATAGCACAATTATTACCTAATGTTCCTTTAATTATGGGCGGACATGAACATACTAATAGTAATGATTTTGTTGGGAATGTTCAAATTTCTAAAGCAGATGCAAACGCAAAAACTGCCTATATTCATAGAATAAGCTATAATACAATAACAAAAGAAACTACTGTAAAATCTGAATTAAAAGAAATTAATGATAGAATTCTTAGAGACGAAGAAGTTGGAGCAGTTGTAGATAAATGGCAAACAATTTTAAAAACGAAGATTAAAGAAATTATTACCAATCCAGATTCAGTAATTTACACAGCAAACATTCCTTTAGATGGTAGAGATACTCCAACAAGAAGTTTACAAACTAATTTAGGAGAAATTATAACTAAATCTATGAGTTATGCTTATAATAACGAAGTAGATTGTGCATTGGTAAATGGAGGCTCTATTAGAATAGATGATGTTTTAGAAGGTGATATAAATTCCGTAGATATTTTTAGAGTTTTACCTTACGGAGGCGCAGTTTTAAAAGTAGATATTAAAGGTAGTTTATTAAAGCAGGTTTTAGATTTTGGTAAGCAAGCTGCTGGAACTGGCGCTTATTTACATAGACATAATGTTACTAAAGTAGGTGAGGAGTGGTTTGTACAAAACCTACCAATAAATAATGAGCAAATTTATAAAGTTGCTTTCTCTGATTATTTATTAAAAGGCTTCGATATTCCTTTTTTATCTGATAAAAACCCAGGTGTGTTAACAGTTTCTCAACCAGCTAATACAGATTTACCTTATGATATTAGAAAAGCCATCATTGCTTATTTAAAAACTTTTTAAGCTTTAAAATCCCCATTAATTCTTTTCCTTATTTTTATTTAAAATAAATCTAAATAATACTTGTTAAATTAAAATTGCTGACTATATTTGCAGTCGAAAATTTAATCACTATTTATATTTAATCTAATTAAGATGAAAAAAGTATTATTCTTATTCTTAACAAGTTTTACACTTGTATCAATGGCACAAAGTGCTCCACAAGACAGTATACCAACAAATCCACAAAACCAAAAAAATGCGGCACAACGTATTTTATCTTCTAATTTAGCTCAAAAAGGCTTAACTGTTGGTGGTTATGGAGAAATTACTTACAATAGAGCAACAGGAAAAAATGCCGAATTAGACGTACAACGTTTAGTTTTATTATTTGGATATAAGTTTTCAGATAAAGTTCAGTTTGTAACAGAAGTAGAATTTGAACATGTAAAAGAAGTGTTTGTAGAACAAGCATTTTTACAATATACAGTTGCCGAAAATGTTAACCTTCGTGGAGGTTTAATGTTAGTGCCAATGGGAATTGTAAATGAATACCACGAACCAACAACTTTTAACGGAGTTGAGCGACCAAGTATGGATGGAGCCATAATTCCAACAACTTGGAGAGAAATTGGAGTAGGTGTTTCTGGTAGATATGACGAAGCGTCTTTACGTTACCAAGCTTATATTTTCAACGGATTTCAAACAACAACTTCAGATGGTAATGGAAACATTACTGGAGGTAAATTAGGCGGAAGTAGCGGTTTACGTGGTGGAAGACAAAAAGGAGCAAAATCTAACTTTAACAATCCAAACTTCTCAGCAAAATTAGATTATTATGGTTTACCTGGATTACGTTTAGGTTTATCAGGTTATTTTGGTAGAACACAATCTCCAGTAGATGTAGAAAATGTAGATGGAGCAGATGTTGGTCTTTCAATGGTTGGTTTCGATGCACGTTATGCATACCAACGTTTTGCAGCTCGTGGTCAATTTATTTATGCAGATTTATCAGATACGGAAGCTTACAATTTAGCAACAGGTAAAGATTTAGGAAGCGCATTACAAGGTTACTATTTAGAGGCAGCTTATAATTTATTACCACAACGTAAAAAACAACAACTTTTTGGATTTGTACGTTACGAGGATTATAACACACATGCCGATGTAGATGGCGCTTTAGCCGAAAACTTAACGTATGATCGTCAAGAATGGACTGTTGGTTTAAGCTACAAAATTGCTCCAGGAGCAGTTGTAAAAGCAGATTATCAATTTAAAGACAATGCTTTAAACCAAGATACAAAACAATTAAATTTAGGAATAGGAGTTTGGTTCTAAACTAAATTATAGACAAAATTGTAATTAATTTTTGTTGTCTAAAAAAGCCAATACAAAGTAAAATTTGTGTTGGCTTTTATTATGGCGTTACTTTATCCTGAAGGCATTCAGGACCAAGGTCGTGCTTTCCGCACTCGCTTTTTTTTCGTGCCTCAAAAAAGAGCTCAAACAATTGCTTCAATCACTAACGCGGGCATTTTTACTAACTAACCGTACAAAAACAATATTCTTTTCTTTTTATTTAGATTAATTCTAATTACTTTTGCTGCATGAATATGAAACGTTTTTTATCCTTATTTCTTGTTTTAATTTCATTTACATTTTTGTCGTTTAATATATCGAATAGACTACAAAAAAAAGTAGCAAAAGAAATTAAAAAAACTTTCTCTGTAGAAAACTTTTCTTTAGAAAGTATTCCAGTTTCAGATGCTGTGAATAAGCAGCTCACCCAAGTAATATCAAAAGAAAACTTATTTAAAATCACTAATAATAGTGCGTTATTAGGGTATGCTTATGTAGACAAAGCACCAAGTAAAACAGATGAATTTGATTATTTAATATTACTTAATAAGGACCTAATAGTAGCAAAAACCAAAATATTAATTTACCGAGAAGATTACGGTGGAGAAATAGGAAGCAAACGTTGGTTAAAACAATTTATAGGAAAAACGTTTAAAGATACCCTAACCTATGAGCAAGATATTATAGCAATTTCTGGTGCTACAATTTCTGCATCTTCAATGACAATAGCAGTAAACAAGTTTTTACAAAATTTGGCTATTTTACATCAAAATAAGGTTTTTTAATGCAATTTCAGGGTTTAATTCATCAATTTCCTAAAGAAATAAGATATTTAATTGTAGCCTTTTTAGTTACATTAAGTATCGGTTTCTATGGCGGAATATCATTTGTTAGAACAACAACAGATGCAAATCCAACCGGAATAGAAGAACGTTATTTAGGTAACGAAGCAGATGAAGAAGCAACCAAAATGAAGTTCAAAAAATCTGAAGGGGAAATTTTAACAACCGTTCATAGTCATATTTTATCACTTTCGGTTATTTTCTTTATGGTTTCCTTGCTTTTAGCAACAACAAGTGTCAATCAGAAATTAAAATTATTTTTAATGATTGAACCTTTCTTTTCATTGGTTTTTACTTTTGGAGGAATCTATTTTCTGTGGAAAGAAATCCATTGGATGAAATATGTAATTATGTTTTCTGGAATGTTAATGACATTAACTTATACCGCTTCAGTTTTAATTATTTTACTGCAATTATTTAGAAGTAAAAAAGCATAAGTTATCTTTTTACTGATATAAGTTTTTGTAATTTCGTTTAACTATGAAAACGATATTATTTCTTGCCTTTTT
This sequence comes from Tenacibaculum todarodis, assembly GCF_001889045.1. Taxonomy (NCBI): domain Bacteria; kingdom Pseudomonadati; phylum Bacteroidota; class Flavobacteriia; order Flavobacteriales; family Flavobacteriaceae; genus Tenacibaculum; species Tenacibaculum todarodis. Next base: position 669,133 of record NZ_CP018155.1, read on the forward strand.
TATTGTGTCAATCCCAATTTCAGCTAAAGAATACAAATCTTTAAAAGCGTATGAAAAATCGACTCAAAAAGAAACACTTTCTCCTTCAGATTGGTTAAAATCAGATAGAAAAAAGAATACTTTAGTTTGGCAGAAAGCCAATGTCTACAATTTAAAAAATAACTTATCTAAAGAGTATTTAACCATTAAACAAAGGAGAGATTTTTATGTTTGGTATATATCAGAAATAGAAAAAAAAGGACATCAAGTTGTTTGGCCAAGAATGGCTTTGTTTATTTCTCAGAAGATAAAGACAATGAACTCTTTTCCCGTAAATATTTTTGTTAGAAAAAGCGTTAAAGAGTATGGAGAAGACGGAAGTATTATTGTTTTTAATAATGTTTTTTTAGATTTATTGGCTCTGTATAAATCAGATGAAACCTTAAAAAACGATGCTGCACTTAATTGGGATAAAAAGATACTTCACAAAGAACAATTTACTTGGATAGCATCTTTGTATAAAACAATGAGTTCTAAGAAAATAAAAAGAATAGAAAGGGTGGCAAAAGGCAAATTTTTATTTAGTCTTTTTGTCCCTAAAGAAATTAGGTTTCAAGGTAAAATTGAATTAGCAAAAGATAGATATAAGTATGCTTTGGATAGATTGCGTGCTTATTGTAAAGACTAATTCTTAAATTATTCATTTATTAATTGTAAATTTGCTCGCAATTATACTTTAATTGCACCATGACAGCACACGACAACAAAATTTTAGGAGAAGGTTTAACATACGATGATGTTTTATTAGTTCCAGCTTTTTCAGAAGTACTTCCAAGAGAAGTTTCAATTCAAACAAAATTTACTAGAAATATTACCATTAACGTACCAATTGCTTCTGCAGCAATGGATACGGTTACAGAATCTGCTTTAGCTATTGCTATTGCTAGAGAAGGAGGTATTGGAGTTTTACATAAAAACATGACTATTGAGCAACAAGCACAAGAAGTTAGACGTGTAAAACGTGCCGAATCTGGTATGATTATAGATCCAGTTACTTTACCATTAGATGCTATTGTTTATGATGCAAAGCAGTTAATGAAAGAACATAGCATTGGAGGAATTCCTGTTGTTGATGAAAACGGAGTTTTAAAAGGAATTGTAACTAATAGAGATTTACGTTTTGAGCATGACAATCAAAGACCAATTGTAGAAGTAATGACAAGTGAAAACTTAATTACTGCAGCTGTTGGAACTTCATTAAAAGATGCAGAAAAGATTCTTCAGAAGAACAAAATTGAAAAATTATTAATTGTTGATGGAGATTACAAATTAAAAGGATTAATTACTTTTAGAGATATCACAAAGGTTACGCAAAAGCCAATTGCAAACAAAGATACTTTTGGTAGATTACGTGTTGCAGCTGCTTTAGGTGTAACTGGAGATGCTGTTGATAGAGCTGAGGCTTTAGTAAATGCAGGAGTAGATGCCGTAATTATAGATACAGCTCACGGACATACAAAAGGTGTGGTAAATGTATTAAAAGCAGTAAAAGAAAAGTTTCCTAAATTAGATGTTGTTGTTGGTAATATTGCTACAGCAGAAGCAGCTAAATATTTAGTTGAGGCTGGAGCAGATGCCGTAAAAGTTGGTATTGGTCCAGGTTCTATTTGTACAACAAGAGTTGTAGCAGGAGTTGGTTTTCCTCAGTTTTCGGCAGTTTTAGAAGTTGCAGCAGCTATAAAAGGCTCTGGAGTTCCTGTAATTGCAGATGGTGGAATTCGATATACAGGTGATATTCCGAAGGCAATTGCAGCAGGAGCAGATTGTGTTATGTTAGGTTCATTATTAGCAGGAACAAAAGAAAGCCCAGGAGAAACTATTATTTACGAAGGACGTAAGTTTAAATCGTATCGTGGAATGGGTTCTGTTGAAGCTATGAAACAAGGTTCTAAAGACCGTTATTTCCAAGATGTAGAAGACGATATTAAGAAATTAGTGCCAGAAGGTATTGTTGGTCGTGTTCCCTATAAAGGCGAGTTATACGAAAGTATTCATCAATTTATTGGAGGTTTACGTGCCGGAATGGGTTACTGTGGATCAAAAGATATTGAAACACTAAAAAATACAGGTAAATTTGTTAGAATTACAGCAAGCGGAATTAACGAAAGTCATCCGCATGATGTTGCAATTACTAAAGAAGCACCAAATTATAGTAGACGATAAAATAATTTTTAGGGCGTGCCCAAAATAAAAGAAGAGAAGCTAAAACGGCTTCTCTTTTTTATTTTCGTCAAGCTTTCGCTACTCGCTTTTTTCATGCTTCAAAAGAGCTCAAACAATTAGCCTGCGTTGAGCGCAGTCGAAACGCTCAATCTTTCACGCAGGCATATTTATGTAAGTCAGTTAAAACTTCAGAGCTTTCAGATTTTAAAAACCTAAAAGGTCTTTTTTTATTAGTTAAAACCATATTTTTCTTCTTTTAAAACAGGATTTTTCCTGTACAAAAAACTAAATAGCTAAACTATATTTGTAGTGTAATTAAATTTTAAGGGGATTTATTACAACATTCAAAATATTGCTAATTAAGGGGTAGTAATATTTTAAAATAAAAAGCTTTGGTAAAATGCCAAAGCTTTTTTATTTATATAACTATTTACTTAAAAAATAAATAGTGAAAAACGTTGGAATTAACACTGCATTAATAAGTACGAGCGTTAGGGATAGAGCGGTCTGTTTGAGCTCTTTTTTAGTTTTGGTTGTTGAGCGAAGTCGAAATACAAAACTAAAAAAAGCGAGTAGCGAAAGCCCGTTAAAACGCCCAAAAAAAGATTCAAAAATCTGTTAATAACTAATCTATTTTGCTGTTTTGTTTTTGCGGTGTAAATGCTATTTTAGCAAGACTCCAACCATTTAAAGATTTATGGCTCAAGAAACAAAATATACCGAAGATAATATACGATCGCTCGACTGGAAAGAGCACATTAGAATGCGACCAGGAATGTATATTGGTAAGTTGGGTGACGGTTCTTCGCCAGACGATGGTATTTATATTTTAGTAAAAGAAGTGCTGGATAACTCTATTGATGAGTATGTTATGGGCGCTGGTAAAACCATTGAAATTTCTATACATGGAAGCAAGGTTATTGTAAGGGATTACGGTCGTGGTATTCCGTTGGGTAAAGTTGTAGATGTGGTTTCTAAAATGAATACTGGTGGAAAATACGATTCCAGAGCGTTTAAAAAATCGGTTGGTTTAAATGGAGTTGGTACAAAGGCAGTAAATGCATTATCAGAATTTTTTAGAGTAGAATCTACTCGTGATGGTAAATCGGCTTCGGCAGAATTTTCCAAAGGTGTTTTAGGAAATCAAGAGTTTTTAGAAGAAACATCACGTAGAAAAGGAACAAAGGTCTCTTTTATTCCGGATGAAACAATCTTTAAGAAGTTTAAATTCAGAAATGAATATGTTGCTAAAATGTTGAAAAACTATGTGTACTTAAACCCAGGTTTAACCATAGTTTTTAACGGTGAAAAATATTTTTCTGAAAACGGATTAAAAGATTTATTGGAAGATAACAACAATCAAGAAGATATGTTGTATCCAATAATTCACTTAAAAGGAGATGATATTGAAGTTGCCATAACACATAGTAAAACGCAATATTCAGAGGAATATCATTCTTTTGTAAATGGACAACATACCACGCAAGGAGGAACACACCAAGCGGCATTTAGAGAAGCTATTGTAAAAACAATTAGAGATTTTTACGGTAAAAATTTTGAGGCTTCTGATGTTAGAAAATCGATAATTTCTGCCATTGCCATTAAAGTTATGGAACCTGTTTTTGAGAGTCAGACAAAAACAAAATTAGGTTCTACTGAAATGGGAGGCGATTTGCCAACCGTAAGAAGTTATATTAACGATTTCTTAAAAACGCAACTCGATAATTTTTTACATAAAAATACAGATACAGCAGACAAGCTTCAAAAGAAGATTTTACAAGCAGAAAAGGAGCGTAAAGAATTATCGGGAATTAGAAAATTAGCAAAAGATAGAGCTAAAAAAGCAAGTTTACATAACAAGAAATTACGTGATTGTAGAATTCATTTTGGAGACACAAAAAAAGAAGCGTATTTAGATACTACTTTGTTTATTACAGAGGGAGATTCGGCTTCTGGATCTATTACAAAATCACGTAATGTTAACACACAAGCAGTTTTTAGTTTAAAAGGAAAGCCTTTAAACTCGTATGGATTATCTAAAAAAATAGTGTATGAAAATGAAGAGTTTAACTTATTGCAAGCAGCCTTAAACATTGAAGACGGTTTAGAAGATTTACGTTATAATAATATTGTAATTGCAACGGATGCGGATGTAGACGGAATGCATATTCGATTATTGTTAATTACATTTTTCTTGCAATTTTTTCCTGAAGTTATAAAAGAAGGACATTTATATATTTTAGAAACTCCGCTATTTAGAGTTAGAAATAAGAAACAAACTTTTTATTGTTATTCTGAAGACGAAAAACGTGAAGCAATAGACAAACTAAGAGGAAAGCCAGAGATAACTCGATTTAAAGGTTTGGGAGAAATTTCTCCAAATGAATTTGTGCATTTTATTGGAGATGACATCCGTTTAGATCCTGTAATGTTAGACAAAGAAATGTCTATTGAGCAGATGCTACAATTTTACATGGGGAAAAATACTCCTGATAGACAGAAGTTTATCATCGAGAATTTAAAGGTTGAAATGGATTTTATTGAGGACGAAGTATGAAAAAAGTAAAGACACTATTTAATATTTTAACCATTTTATGTGTTATCAATTTAATATTTTGGTTTATCAGACTTAATTATGAAGATTTATCTTTTCATAAAAATTTAGCAGCTTATATAGGCATTTTCTCTATGATAATGATGATTATTTCTTTTCAATTAATGAAGATAGGAGTTAAAAATAAAAAAGATGCTGAATAAAGCAAGAAGGTTTAGATTGTATCTTATGTTTACTGCAATCATATTTATCATGAATATGTTAAATGTAGATTTTGATAATTTAAGTTGGGAAATAAACAGAACACACTACACAAACATGATTGCTGCAGCTGCAGCTTTTCTTGGTATTTTTCTGTTGAATAAAAATAATAACGAAACAACCGTTTAAACATATAAAATTGGAGGATGCAATTTGTGACCTCCAATTAAGACCAACTTGAGGTCGCAATTTGGCACCTCAAGATTATAAAAAAATGAAAGAAGAAGAAAAATTAATAATTCCAGATGAAGTTATTAATAACAAAATTTATTTGATTCGTAATCAAAAAGTATTGTTAGATAGAGATTTAGCGGAGTTGTATCAAGTAGAAACAAGAGTTTTAAAACAAGCTGTTAAAAGAAATTTAAATAGATTTCCAGAAGATTTTATGTTTGAATTAACAAAAAACGAATTTGAAAACTTGAGATCACAAATTGTGACCTCAAGTTGGGGAGGAAGCAGATATACTCCAATGGTTTTCACAGAACAAGGCGTTGCAATGTTGTCAAGTGTTTTAAAAAGTGACAGAGCGATTGCCGTAAATATTAAAATTATTAGAATATTTACTAAAATGCGTCAATTGTTGAGTGATAATTTGTCGCTTCAGTTAGAAATAGAAAATATTAAAAAGAAAATAACCAATAATTCTAAAAATATAGAATTGGTGTTTTCTTATTTAGATGAATTGATTGATAAGAAAGAAAATACGAAAGACAGAAATAAAATTGGGTATAAAAAGTAATCCTATCCTAAATCCTTTCCGAAGGAAAGGACTTTGATTAGTTTCTAATGCTGAAAACGACTTAAAAAATAAAGTTTAAGGAGCCAATTTGGCACCTTAAGATTATTAAAACATTTTATGAGAGAAAAAGTTATTAAAATAGTTTTTATAGTGTCATTAATAATGATGATTGTTAATTTATTGAGTATAAATATTGATAAAATTGCTGATTTTAAGGTAAATAAATCTCCATATTTAGGGGCTGTTTCTATGGGATTTGTTGCTTTAGGTATGTTTTTATCATTAAAAAACTTAAAGAAACAATCTAACAAATAATAAAATAACTATAAGAAGTAACAATAATTGGCAAGTACGCCCGCGTTAGGGATTGAAGTGGCATCCTTTTTAGTTGTCAGTTCGAGTGATCACGCTTTTGGGCGTGATTGTATCGAGAACAAAACTAAAAAGATATAACGGAAAGCCCGACCACACTTTTTTTGTGAGGTAACGCCCAAATAAACAATTAAACTCTTAAACGAATAAACGTTTTTTAGATGAGTGAAGAAACAAACGAACACGAACACGAACACGAAGAAGAATTAACAAATCAAGATAATCTTGATAATCAGACCGATGCGGTCGAAACCATTACCAAAGTTACAGGAATGTACAAAGAGTGGTTTTTAGATTATGCTTCGTATGTAATTTTAGAAAGAGCCGTTCCTTCTTTGGAAGACGGTTTAAAACCAGTACAACGTAGAATTATGCATTCTATGAAAGATTTGGACGATGGACGTTACAACAAAGTAGCGAATATTGTTGGTCATACCATGCAATATCATCCGCATGGAGACGCTTCTATTGCAGATGCAATGGTGCAAATTGGTCAGAAAGAATTACTGATTGACATGCAAGGAAACTGGGGGAATATCTTAACTGGAGATAGAGCTGCAGCTTCTCGTTATATTGAAGCGCGTTTGTCTAAATTTGCTTTAGATGTTGTTTTTAATCCAAAAACTACCGATTGGAAACTTTCTTACGATGGAAGAAGAAAAGAGCCTATAGATTTACCTGTGAAATTTCCATTATTGTTAGCGCAAGGAGCAGAGGGAATTGCCGTAGGTTTATCAACCAAAATATTACCACATAATTTTATTGAACTAATTGATGCGTCCATTAAATATTTAAAAGGAAGGAGTTTTAAAATTGTTCCAGACTTTTTAACTGGAGGAATTGCAGATTTTACAAACTACAACGACGGTAAACGTGGTGGAAAAGTAAGAGTTAGAGCAAAAATATCTCAACTTGATAAAAAAACCTTGGTTATTACGGAAGTTCCGTTTGGAACCACTACAACTTCTTTAATTGATAGTATTTTAAAAGCGAATGATAAAGGTAAAATTCGTGTAAAAAAGATTGAAGATAATACTGCGGCAAACGTAGAGATATTGGTGCATTTACCACCAAATGTATCGCCAGATAAATCTATTGATGCCTTGTATGCATTTACAAATTGCGAAACTTCAATTTCGCCATTAGCGTGTACAATTGAAAATAACAAACCTGTTTTTGTTGGTGTTTCAGAAATGCTAAAACATTCAACAGATTTAACGGTAGATTTGTTAAAACGTGAGTTAGAAATTCAGTTGAACGAATTACAGGAACAATGGCACTTTGCTTCACTTGAAAGAATTTTTATTGAAAATAGGATTTACCGAGACATAGAAGAAGTAGAAACTTGGGAAGGCGTAATTGAAGCCATTGATAAAGGTTTGCAACCACATATTAAACATTTAAAACGCGCAATTACTGAAGAAGATATTGTTCGTTTAACGGAAATTAGAATTAAAAAAATATCAAAGTTTGATATTGACAAAGCAAAGCAACACATAGAAAGTTTAGAAGAGAAAATTGCAGTTGTAAAAGATCATTTAGCAAATTTAATAGAATTTGCAATAGATTACTTTAAACGCTTAAAAGATACCTACGGAAAAGGAAAAGAGCGTAAAACAGAAATCAGAATTTTTGATGACATTGTTGCTACAAAAGTAGTTATGCGTAACACAAAATTGTATGTAAATAGAGAAGAAGGTTTTGTGGGAACTTCACTTAAAAAAGATGAATATGTTACCGATTGTGCAGATATTGATGATGTAATTATCTTTAGAAAAGATGGTAAAATGATGGTTACAAAAGTGGCCTCTAAAACCTTTGTTGGTAAAGATATAATTCACATTGCAGTCTTTAAAAAGAAAGACAAACGTACCGTTTACAATTTTATGTATAAAGATGGAGCCAAAGGCGCGTCTTATATGAAACGTTTTAATGTAACATCTGTAACGCGAGATAAAGAATACGATTTAACCAACGGAAGCAAAGGCTCTAAAGTGTTGTATTTTTCTGCAAATCCTAATGGAGAAGCAGAAGTAGTTACTATTAATTTACGAGCAGTTGGAAGTGTTAAAAAACTAAAATGGGACATCGATTTTGCAGATTTAGCTGTAAAAGGTAGAGCGGTTCGTGGAAATACAATCACTAAATATAGTATAAAAAGTGTTGATTTTAAATCGGCAGGAGTTTCAACATTAAAACCACGTAAAATTTGGTTTGATGATACCGTTCAGCGTTTAAACGTTGACGAAAGAGGTGAGTTGTTAGGCGAATTTAGAGCGGAAGATAAAATATTAATTGCTACCCAAAAAGGTAAAATTAAAGCGGTTACACCAGATTTAGGTATGCATTTTGAAGATGATATGATCGTCTTAGAAAAATGGAAACCAAGCAAACCGATTTCCGCAATTTATTTCGATGGAGAAAAGCAACGTTACTACGTAAAACGTTTTGAAATTGAGCAAACCGATAAAGAAGAGGTTTTTATTTCAGAACATGAAAAAAGTCAGTTAGAAATAATTGCTACAGATTATCGTCCAGTTGCAGAGGTTATTTTTTCAAAACGATCTTTAGATAAAATTGAAGTTAATTTTGAAGACTTTATAGCTGTAAAAGGTATTAAAGCGCAAGGAAATCAATTAACAACCGATAAAGTTAAGCAAGTAAATTTATTAGATTCTTTACCTTTTGAGGAGCCAGAAGAACCAAAAGTAGAAGAAGTTGAGGTTGTTGAAGAAGAAGAAATCACGGATGAGGTTTTATTAGAAGTTCCAAAAGTTGAGCCAACTATAAAAAACTCATCAACCAATGAAATGATTAGTAAGGAAGAAAAAGCAAAACGTGCATTGCTAAAATCAATAAAAGAAAAGAAAAATACAGATGACGATAGTCAAATAACACTTTTTTAAGATGAAAACAATAGGATTAATTGGCGGAATTACACCACAATCAACAATGCTGTATTATCAAGTGTTAAATGAGTTGGCTGCCGAAAAATATGGCGAACATCATTCTGCTAAAGTTGTAATTCACTCTGTAGATTTTGGTGAAATCAAGAAACATCAATTAGCAGGTCGTTGGGATTTGTTAGATGAAATTATGGCTTCCGCAGGTAAAAGTTTAGAAAGAGCAGGAGCAAGCTGTATTTTAATTTGTGCAAACACCATGCATTTATGTATAGATGCAATTGAAAATGTAGTTTCAATTCCTGTTATTCATATTGCCGAAGCAACAGGAAAACAAATTCAACAAAAGAACCTGAAAAAAGTTGCTTTATTAGGTACAAAATATACAATGGATAAAACATTTTATAAAGATGTTTTAGGTAACTTTAGTGTAGATACTTTAATACCAAATAATGAAGATAAGGTTTTTATCAATGATATAATATATAGTGAGTTATCTAAAGGTATTGTAAGTGATTTTTCAAAAAACAAGTACATAGATATTATTCAGAAATTAACAGAAGAAGGAGCAGAAGGTGTAATATTAGGATGTACAGAAATACCGTTATTGGTGCAACAAAATGATGTTACAATTCCGGTTTTTGATACGACAACAATACATGCAACAGAGGCATTTAATTTTACCACAAAGGAGTAATGATCATATAATTCTAATTGCTTAATGAAATTTAAACTACTTTTAATAACATTTTTCTTTACCTTTTTTTCCTATGCACAGTCTGAAATTTATTTTTATAAAGATGTTGAAAGTAATTTATCAATTGAAAACATAAAAGATAAAGAGTTTAAGGATCAAACTAAACTTGTCTTGGATAAGCACTCGAATGCTTCTTATTGGTTTAAGATTCCGAAAACCGATTCAAATGAAAGCTATATATTTAGAATTAAGAGTATTAGGGCTGGTAATGCAATAGCCTATAAAAACTCAAAAGAGTTTCCTGCCTTAAAAAACCAAAGGTATATATCCTTTAAGTTTAAAAGAGATGCTCCTTTTTATATAAAAGTAAGTTCTAAATTCAGTGCCTATTTTCCTGTAGAACTAAAAAAAGAAGAAGTTTCTATTTATAATGAAAAACTACAGATTTTTATAAATGGACTATATTATGGAGCAGCTTTTTTGGTAATTATTTTTAGTATTAATTATTATTACTTTTTTAAAGACATAGCATTTTTACATCACACATATTTGTTAATTTCCTTGGTTTTTACTTTAGTAATTTCTGATGGAATATTTTATTTTTTTAATGCAGAAGAGAAGAGTGTAGAATCCTTAATTCTCATTAATTATATTCTTTTATCTTTTTGTACCTATAAGTTTACCAATAGCTTTTTACAATTAGATATTTATCTTCCTAGAATTAAAAAGGTTTTAAAAGGGTTGGTTGGACTAGTTTTTTTATTTGTATTGCTCTTTATCATCACAAAAAATATAGAATTGTACATATTTTTAAATGTATTAATTTTTATACTATTGTTTACATGTTGGTTTCTTAGTATATATCTTTTTAAGAGTAATCATCACACTAAATTATTTGCATTTGGCTATGCTATAATATTATTTAGTGGTTTAGATTTTTTCGTTTTAAGAAATTTAGGAATTTCTTTGTTTCAAAGTAATTCAATTAACCTAAAAATAGGAGGTTTTATTCAAATTTTAATTTTATCATTTGCAGTTTTATTTAGAGAAAAAAGTTTAAGAAAAGATAATTTTTATATGAAAAATGAAATATTAATTTTTTCAAAAGAAGTTAAAACTTTAACTGAGCAGAAGAGCAAAAAATCCCTAAATTTAAACATCGAAAATCTTAGTTTAAGAGAGAGAGAAGTTTTTAGTTTAATTGCGGTTGGAAAGTCTAATAAGCAAATTGCAAGTGAAGTAAATATTTCTATTAACACAGTAAAATTTCATGTGAAAAATATTTATGAAAAATTAAATATAAAAAGCAGAAAAGAGGTAAAAACTATAGAGGAAACAATTAAAACAACATTTAATTAGGGTTTACTGCCCGTAAACTACCCATAAACTACCCATTATTATTAGAGGCTAAATTTACTTTATTATTACTTTTGCTGCATAATAAATGATTTAACATATTTTCCCCCAATTTTTTACTAAAGCCTTCATTAGAAATATTGAAGGCTTTTTTATGCCATATATCTAAAGAAAATATTACTTTTTATTTTAAATTAAAGCCATATATTTGAATATATAAAGGAACATTTTCCTTTACATAAAAGATTAAGTTTATGAGTGAAATTTGGCAAGAATTTTTAATGCTAGACAATATTTTGAGTATCACTCTTTATTGTATTGTTGTTTTTTTTATTGCCTGGATTTTTTCAAGAATAATAAGATCTGTAGCTGTTCAAGTATTAAAAAAGAAACAAAAAGATAAGTTTGGTAAAACTAGTTTACAGTTTTTTAAAAACTCAGTAAAATTTTTTCTAGGCCTTTTTGCAATTTTCTATTTAATATTTACAGTACCCGTTTTTAGAAGTAAAGCAGCCATTATATTTTCTGGAGCAGGTATTTTAGCAGCCATTATTGGTTTTGCAGCCCAAGCAGCACTTTCTAATTTAATTGCAGGTGCATTTATTGTAATCTTTAAACCCTTTAGAGTTGGAGATTATATAAAGTTAGACGATGCAAGAATTGGTATTGTAGAAGACATAACACTTAGACATACTGTAATAAATAACTTCGAAAATAAAAGACTTATTATCCCAAACTCGGTAATTAGTACAGATTCTATTTTAAATCACACCATAGATGATTCTTACATATTAAGTTTTAATAATTTTAAAATTGGCCTTAAAGCAAACGTAGATTTAGCCAAAAAAATTATTCAAGAAGAAGCCATAAAGTTGGAAAGTGTAATAGATAACCGAACTGCAGAACAAGTTTTAGAGCGAAGTATACAACCAGTAGAAGTTCGTTTTATAGATACATTTGAAAATCATATTCACCTAAGAGCTTACGTTTGGTTAAACGATCCGTTTCAAGAATTTAAAATGAAATGCGAGCTCAAAGAAGCCGTACACAAAAGGTTTATTAGTGAAAATGTAGATTTGCCAATTCCATTATTACGCTTAGTAAAAGAAGAAAATTAGTATTATTTGGGCGTTCGAGCGGGCTTTACGTTATATCTTTTTTGTGAAAAACAAAAAAGGATGCCACTTCAATCCCTAACGCGGGCGTATTTATAAACGTAACAGGATTATTCAGACTAATTGAAAAATCAGTGAAAATCAGTGAAATCCGTGTCTAATACATAATATGGATTTATTCAACCAAACCAATCAACCACAAAATTTACTACCAAAAGACGGAACAGTAATTTACTACGGAACCATTTTATCAATAGCAAAAGCAACACAATATTACAATACGTTATTAAACACAATAGATTTTAAAAACGACCAAGCCATTATTTTTGGAAAACTAATAACCACAAAACGAAAAGTTGCTTGGTACGCAGAAAAACCATTTGAATACCATTATTCTAAAATTAAAAAAACTGCGTTAACATTTACAAAAGAACTCTTAGAGCTCAAAAAAATAGTTGAGGAACAAACCCAGGAAACATACAACTCTTGCTTGTTAAACTTATATCACGATGGATCTGAAGGCATGGCTTGGCATAGCGACGGAGAAAAAGATTTAAAAGAAAATGGTGCAATTGCATCAGTAAGTTTTGGAGCAGAACGTAAATTTGGATTTAAACATAAAGCAACCAAACAAACAATTTACAAAGTATTAGAACATGGTTCTTTGTTGGTTATGAAAGATAACACGCAAACACATTGGTTACACCGTTTGCCGCCAACAAACAAAGTAAATAAACCAAGAATAAACTTAACATTTAGAACTATTGAAAGGTAGTTTTTTTTAATTGGGTTGGTTAAAGTAAAGGAGTATTAACAGTATAAAATGTTACTATTAAAAGCTAACTAACATTACCTAAAAATAGGTTTAGAAACAAACTAAATGAATACTACAATTTTTAGTCTTTTAAATTAAAACCTAGTCATTTTTCCCTTTTTCAGTATTAAATAAAAAAAACATATATTTGGTGAACCAAATTGGGTGCCCAAAAAAAATGAATACAGAAAAAACAAATATTATTTTTATTATGGGAGTTTCAGGTGTTGGTAAAAGCACTATTGGAAACCTATTATCAGAAGAGTTAAGTATTCCATTTTTTGATGGAGATGACTTTCATCCAGAAGAAAACATTTTAAAAATGTCTAAGGGTTTAGCATTAAATGATAATGATAGATTAGGTTGGTTACAACAATTAAACAAATTAGCAATTGAGCAACAATCTAAAAATGGTGCTATAATAGCATGTTCTGCATTAAAGAAAATTTATAGAGATATATTATACAACAGTATTAAAGACAGTACAAGGTTTGTTTTTCTTGACGGTTCATTCAATCAAATTAAAGAAAGAATTAATGCAAGAAAAGGGCATTTTATGAATTCTGAATTATTAAAATCACAATTTGATGCTTTAGAAATTCCCCAAAACGCAATAAAAATAGATATAAGTTTAACACCTCATAAAATAGTAAAATTAATTAGTAAAGAGATGGATAATAAGGCAGAGTTCGGGTTATTTGGTTTAGGAGTAATGGGTAAAAGCCTTAGTAGAAACTTAGCAAATAATGGATTTAAAATAGCGTTGTTTAACAGACATGTTAAAGATGTAGAGGTAGATGTTGCTAAAAACTTTAAAAATGATTTTGAAGAATTATCAACAGCACTTCCATTTGATAATATAGAATCTTTTGTTGGTTCGCTTCAAAAGCCAAGAAAAATAATGTTAATGGTAAATGCAGGTAAAATTGTAGATTACGTTATTGAAGATTTATTGCCATTTTTAGAAGCTGGAGATGTTTTAATTGATGGAGGAAACTCTAACTATCATAAAACAAAAGAACGTTTTGATTATTTAAAATCTAAAGGTATAAACTTTGTTGGAACAGGTGTTTCTGGAGGAGAAGAAGGAGCATTAAAAGGTCCGTCTATTATGCCCGGAGGAAACAAAGCAACTTATAAAGAAGTAAAACCTTATTTAGAAGCTATTGCAGCAAAAGATGCAAATAATTTACCTTGTTGTACACATATTGGTACAGAAGGAAGTGGTCATTTTGTAAAAATGGTTCACAATGGAATTGAGTATGTTGAAATGCAGTTATTAGCAGAAGTTTACACTATTTTAAAAGCGTTAGGTAATAATCCTGATGAAATTGCAAACATATTAGAAGGTTGGAAAGAAAGTACCAATAGTTATTTGTTAGAAATAACAATAGATATTTTAAGGAAGAAAGAAGGAGAAGGGTGGTTAGTAGATAAAATAATGGACAAAGCTGGTAATAAAGGTACAGGAAACTGGACAACTATTACAACTGCTCAACTTGGTGTACCAAGCACAATGATAACTTCAGCGTTATTTGCCCGTTATACGTCTTTTTATAAAGAGGAAAGAATAGCTGCAAGTAAAAATTTAGAGGTAAACAATACTTTGGATATTAATCTTACTGTTGAAGATGTTTTAAAGGCGTATCAATTTGCAAGATTAATAAATCATTATCAAGGTTTCAAATTAATTGATGAAGCATCAAAAAGTTATAGTTGGAACTTAAATTTAAGCGAATTAGCTAGAATTTGGACTAACGGATGTATAATTAGATCGGATCTAATGGTGGAGTTGGTTACAACTTTTAAATCAACAGATAATATTTTAACTGATAAGAAAGTAATTGAACAGTTAAAAACCCTAAAACCGAGTATAAAGAAAGTAGTTTCGGAGTGTATTTTAAATGAGTTAGCTACACCAAATTTAAATGAATCTATTAGCTTCCTAAATAGTTTTGTAATAGAAAATTCATCAGCAAATTTAATACAAGCGCAAAGAGATTATTTTGGAGCGCATACATATCAACTAAAAAACGATAAAACAAATAAATTTTATCACACAGATTGGACAAAAAACTAAACTAAAACAAGAATAACATGGCAACATCAGAAGTTAAAAAGTCATTTTTAAAGAAATTAATTACAATTATTTTAGGCTTTGGTCCAGGGATTTTTGCAATTGGTTATACTATAGGTACAGGAAGTGTAACTTCCATGCTTGTAGCCGGAAGTACTTATGGTATGCAGTTGTTATGGGTTTTACTTTTAAGCTGTCTGTTTTCTGGAGTTTTAATGTTTGCGTATGGTAATTATGCTTTAATTACTGGGGAAACTGCGCTTTATAGTTTTAAAAAACATATAAAAGGAGGTAAATTACTAGCCCTTTTAGTAATTGTGGGAGTTTCTGTTGGACAATGGGGTTCGCTTATGGGAATTTTAACAATTTCGTCCAATATGCTTTATGAAATATTTGCTATTAATTTTGAAGGACTTCGAAGTTATGAGTATATAACCGTTTTAGCTATCGCAATTATTATTATAGCTGTTTTTTACTCTGTAATGTTAGTTGGTAAATATAGTTTCTTTGAAAAAATACTAGTTGTTTTTGTTACTTTTATGGGGTTGTCTTTTATTGTATCCTTATTTTTTGTGCAACCATTACCAATGGAAGTTGTACAAGGATTAATACCTAGTATTCCAGATGTTCCAGGAGGAAAAATGATGGTAGCAGCATTTGTAGGAACTACAATGGCAGCAGCTACATTTTTGTCTAGACCTTTATTTGTAAAAGGTAAAGAATGGGGTATTAAAGATTTAAAAAGACAGCGTAAAGATGCTATTACAGCAGCAATATTAGTGTTTGTTATTAGTGGAGCAATTATGGCAGTTGCAAGTGGAGCTTTATTTCATCAAGGAACTCCAGTAGTAAAAGTTTTAGATATGGCAAAACCACTAGAACCAATTGCTGGGAGTTTTGCAGTAGCAATCTTCTTTTTTGGAACACTTAGTGCTGGTTTGTCTTCTATTTTTCCATGTTTATTAATTGCACCTCTTTTGGTTGCAGATTACCAATCGGGTACTTTAGATACAAATTCTAAACAATTTAGAGTAATAACAGCAATAGCTTGTTTAGTTGCTTTAATTGGACCCGCTTTTTTTGGAGGAAAACCTATTGTAGTTCAAATTTTATCGCAGGTATTTAATGTATTTGTATTGCCAATAGTTGTTATGGGGATTATTCTTTTAGTGAATAATAAAAAAATAATGAAAGGATATAAAACAAGTCTTTTTGTAAATATTGGTCTGTGTTCAGCTTTTTTGTTTTCATGCATTATATCATATACAGCTGTAATAGGTTTAATAGATAAATATTTATAGTCTTTTTATAAATGAAAATAAGTTTAATAGAAAATAATAGCAAGAAAGCAATACAGAACGATGTTATCTGTAAAATTAGAGATTTAATAAACTCTAGAAAGTTAGAGCGTGGAGATAAACTACCTTCTGAGAGAATTATGTCTGAGAAATTTGATGTAAAGAGAAATCATATTAGAGAAGCAATACGTAAGTTAGAGTTTTATGGAGTATTAAAATCTATGTCTCAGAGTGGTACTGTTTTAGCAATTGGATTAACTGGTTTTAATGGTATCGTTGAAGAAATAATTTCACTAGATTCACCTTCTTTTAATGAACTTGTTGAAACAAGAATATCTTTAGAATTAAAAACAGTTTGGTTAGCTGCTCAAAGAAGAACAGAAGAAGATTTAGAAAGAATAAAAGATGCGTTATATGCTTTTAAAGCTAAAATACTTAATGGAGAAGATTATTTAGAAGAAGATTTATTATTCCATTTAGCAATAGCAAAAGCTAGTAAAAATAGCACAATGATTACTTTAATGCTGTTGTTAACACCACCAATTCTTTCAACTTATGAAAGAGAAACAGTTTGTGAAGGAGATGTGGTAATTTCTGAAATAAAAAAACACGAAGATATTTATGATGCTATAGTGCTACAAGAACCTCAATTAGCAGTAGATATGATGAAAAAGCACTTTTTTAAATTAACACAACACATAGAAAATTAAGATTAAATAAAATAGAAAATCAAATACGTAAAACATGAAAAAAAAAATCATTAAATCGATATCAACATTCTTAATAGTAGGTTTAATACTATCATTAAATAGTTGTAAAAAAGAAGCAAAAAAAGTAGATGATAAAACAGCACAAAAAACTGTTTATGCAAGTGAAGTTATTCCATTTTTTGATCATTGGAAATTAGTTTTAGGAAATGGTGAAAATGCAGGAATTGCAAATAATTTTGAAAATAAAGAATTCTTTTACACTGAAAATGATGCTGAAGGAAATTGGGTAGTTTTTAAAGCACCAAATGCAGGAAGTACACATGGAACTTCAAACAATACAAGAACAGAATTGGGGCAGATTAAAAAATGGTACCCAAAAACGGCTAATGATAAATTATCAGCTACGCTTAAAGTAATGAATGTATCTGCAACAGGAGATGCTAGAGTTGCAGCTTCGCATGCTGTTGTTGTTGGACAAATTCATAGTGCAGATAAACATGAAAATGAGCCGTTAAAGATATTTTACAAGAAATTCCCAGGGCATACAAAAGGATCTGTTTTTTGGCATTATGAAATAAATACAAAAGGTGAAGACAATTCTGGAAGATGGGATTTTTCAACAGCAGTTTGGGGAGATGATTTTTCTGTAGTTGGTGAAACTGAAGATACATATCCAGAGGAGCCTAAAGATGGTATTGCTTTAGGAGAAGAGTTTACTTATGAAATTGAAGTAAAAGATGGAATTATGAACTTGAAATTTACAAGTAAAGGTCATGAAACTAAAACATTTACTAAAAACTTAATAGCATCAGAATATACTACAAAAGCAGATATTCCTGAACAAACACAAAAATTGTTTGTACCAATTGGTCAAGATGGTGTAGAACGTAAAGAGGCTTACACTGGTGAAGGTTGTTTCTTTAAATTAGGTGCTTACAATCAAACTAACGGAAAATCTCCAGAAGTAAATAGAAATTGGTGTTCAGGTGCAGAAACACATGGAGGAGACGTTCAAAAACAATATGCAGACGGAAATTATGCTGAGGTTTGGTTTAAAACGGCAAGTATTAAAGTAAGTGATGCTTCTGTTTCAAATGAAGGGTATTTTAGTAAAAACGATCATAAATAATATAACACAAAATGAATCAAAATAAATTAAACGGGAAAAATGTTCTTGTTACTGCTGGAGCACAGGGAATTGGAGAATCAATAACAAAGCATTTTATTGATAACGGTGCTAATGTTGCAATTCACTATTTTTCTAGTGCAGATACAGCAAATAAATTGGTAGAATATGCTGAAGGAAAAGGACAAAAAGCTGTAGCAATTAGTGGAGATTTAACTAAGGAAGCAGATGCAATTACAATGGTTGATAAAACAATTGAAGCACTTGGTGGTTTAGATATACTAATTAACAATGCAGGTTCACTTGTTGCGCGTAAAATGCTAGGTGATATGGAAGCTGAATTTTGGCACAAGGTTATGGATATTAACATGACTTCTATGATGTTTGTTACAAAAGCAGCAGTACCTTATTTAGTAAAAAATGAGAATAGTAGTATTGTAAATTTGGCATCTTTAGCAGGGCGTAAAGGAGGTCATCCAGGATCTTTGGTCTATGCAACAAGTAAAGGAGCTATTTTAACATTTACAAGAGCTTTATCTACAGAATTAGGTGGGCAAGGTGTTAGAGTTAATGCAGTTTCTCCAGGTCTTATCTTGGGAACTTCGTTTCATAACACACATACAACAAAAAAATCTGCTGCAGAAACTACTGCAGGTATTCCAATAAAACGAGCAGGTAATGCTGCAGATGTTGCAAGAGCAGTTTTATATCTTGCATCTGAGTATGATGGATTTATTACTGGCGCTACATTAGACATCAATGGTGGTGTTTACAATATGTAGTACTCAATCCATATTTTAAAAAAGCCTATGATTTAAAACTAAATCATGGGCTTTTTATTTTTATAATAATTACTATTTCATTCTTTCAAAGAAAGTAAACTCGTAATTTGGTAATAAACTTGGATGTGTAATTTTAATGATATCCTTTAAAACCAAATCTGGTCTAGTAGGAGCTAATTCAAAATAAATAACACCGCCAGTAGTTCCTTTTTTAAGGTTTGGAGTATATAAATTATCATTTTTAAAGGCATTAAAATTTGCATATTGTTTGTTGCTTTTTAATAATTGCTCTTTTGTTGAAAAATAACCAGGAGCAATCCAAAAATCTGCATTTTGAGCTTTATCTAAAACACTTTCAAAACTAATAGATAAACTTCCTTTTCCAGTAGTTTCTCTCCATAAATAATTAGTATTTGCATCCTGTAAATATTGGGCTACAAAACTATCACCAGCAGGTAAATTCCAAATATCTTTACTCATAATTGCACCAGAAAGTATGCTGGGTTTTGTAGTTGCTTTTTTAGCAATTTCTTTGGCTTGTAAATATTCCTTTTCAATATGATTAAAAATGCTGTCAGCTTCTTTTTCTTTGTTAAATAAAACCCCAAAAAACTTAATCCATTCTGCGCGTCCAAGCGGAGTTTCCTCTAGCCAATCACCATTATAAATAACGCTAATACCAGCTTTATACAGTGTCATTAAAGATTTATCTGCGGAATTAACGCTATAACCAATAACTAATTCTGGTTCTAAATCTAATAAGATTTCAGTGTTTAAGGAATTTTCTTTTCCAACTTCTTTTATTTTTCCTTCATTAATTAAAGCTCTTGTTTTGTTAGAAGAAATATATTTTGAATATGGAAACCCAATAATAGATTCCTCTTCGTTTAACAACTCAATCATAGGAATATGAGTAGTTGAAGTAGCAACTATATTTTTAACCGGAACGTGAATATCATTGCTATGAAATCCTTGAATTCTGCTTGTATCATTTTTTCTATCAATGATATCATGTATATATTCTCCGTCAGCATTTTTATAAGGAGATTTTATAACTAACTTTCTAGAACCTCTTTCATCAATAATATCAAAACCTTTTGCATACTTAATTGTTGATTTGGTTTTAGGAATATCAATTTTAGATTTAACTTCTTTTTTACAAGAAGCGAGCGAAAGTATACATCCGAAGAAAAGAATATAAAGTTGTTTCATTATATAGATTAATTATTCAACAAGATTACAATTTTTAAACTACATTTGCGCCGATTTTGGTTTTGCATTCAATATTGTTTTGATGCAAATTAAAAGGGAAGTTGGTGTAAAACCAACGCTGTACCCGCAACTGTAAGCTATAAAGCTTGTAACTAATTCTTTAACCACTGTTTAAAACGGGAAGGTTTTGTTACAAGACGCAAGCCAGGAGACCTGCCAAAAATCAAACAAAAAGTAAAAAACTTTCGGGATAAAGGTTTTGGTACGTTGTACTTATTTTTTCCTGATTTTAATTAAATCAAATTTATTAAAAATGAAAAAACAATTAGTAATTGTTGGTTTATTGGCATGTAGTTTTGCTAATAACAATGTTTTTGCTCAAGAGAAGCAAGAAAAATTAGATGAGGTTGTTGTAACTGCCACAAAGTTTAATTTGAAAAAAGAAAATACAGGTAAGGTTATCCACAAAATTACTGCTGAAGAGTTAGAAAACAACGCAGGTAAAACAGTACTTGATGTATTAAATACTATTGTTGGTATTGATGTAAGAGGCGTAAATACAAATCCTACAGAACCTAAAAGTGTGTATGTAAGAGGAGGTAGAAATAGGCAAGTTTTAATTTTAATTGACGGTGTTCCTGTTTCAGATGCTTCAGCAATTAGTCAAGAATATGATTTACGTTTATTGTCTTTAAATCAAATTGAAAGTATTGAGGTTTTAAAAGGAGCATCTTCTACATTATACGGAAGTGGTGCTGCAACTGGTGTTATTAATATCATCTTAAAAAAAGCATCTAAAGATAGAGTAACAGTTGGTTTAGAAAGTAGTTTAGAGACTAATAATACTGCTAATTCTAGTGGATTTAAAGCGGCTACTTATCAATACAGTGCTTCTGTAAATGGTACCGTTGGAGGTTTTAACTTTGTAACAATGTTAGGTGCTACAGAAACTTACGGAATGTCTTCTGCTAAAAGTAATACTGCTTCAGATTTTGAAAGCGATGCTTTTACAAGTGAAAACGGATTGTTAAAATTAGGATATAACTTTAATAAAAAAGTTGCTGTTGAAGCGTTTTTTAATTATGATAAATTCGATTATGATTTTGATGCAGGTGCTTTTAGTGATAGCGATGTAAATACTGGAGATCAAGAACAATATCGTTATGGAATTCGTCCAAGTTTTAAATATAATAATGGAGAATTGTATGCATTAGTTTCATTAAATAAAATTACCAGAAACTTAAATCAGTTTAACTCTTTTGGAGGAACTTTAGATGCGTATGTTTTTGAAGGAAACAGTGTTAATTTAGATGTTGTAAATAAATACGATTTTAAGAACACTGGTATTCAGTTAATTGCAGGTTTAAATTACCAAAACCATACAAATAACTCTGTAACTCCTTTTGCTACTATAGATAAAGATGTTGCAAAATTTAATACAATTGATCCATATGTATCTGCGGTTTATATTTCTGATTCAGGTTTAAGTGTTAATGTTGGTGGTAGATTAAACATGCACAGTGTTTATGATAATCATTTTGTATACGATGGAAACGTTGCTTATTCAGTTCTAAAAGATGAAAATAAATCTGTTAAGTTATTAACTTCTTATAGTACAGCTTTTATAGCGCCAAGTTTATATCAATTATATGATGGTTTTTCTGGAAATTTAGATTTAAAACCAGAATCTAACAAAACATTTGAAATTGGTACAGAAGCTACTTTTAAAGACTTTTTAGAATTAAGTGTTGTATACTTTAATAGAAAAGAAGAGGATGCTATTATTTATGATAATACTACTTTCAAATATGGTAATGCTTCTTCTGATGCAAATGGAATTGAAGTTAGTACAAGTGTTAAGCCAATTAAAGATGTAAGAGTTAATGTAGGTTATACGTATGTTGATAAAGACACTACGGAAGATTTTGATGATTATATTCCTAAGAATAAATTAGTTGCAAGTGTAGATGTTTCTTTGTTGAAAAACACATTCTTTAACCTTACCTATAAAAATGTAGGAGAGCGTTCTATTTATGATAGATACGGAAGTTTTGGAACTGCTGGAGACAATGTAATTTTAGATAATTATAATCTATTAGATTTTAATGTAAACTATAAAGCTTTTGATAATAAAATTATGTTTTTTGGTGCTGTAACTAACTTGCTAAATGAAGATTATAGCGATGTTTTAGGATACAATACTAAAGGTGTAAACTATAAATTAGGTTTTAGATTACAATTATAAGTTTAGGGAAAGTTAGTCTAGAGAAAGAAAAAAAGCAGTTAAGAAGAAATTCTTAACGGCTTTTTTTTATAATAATTTTTTAACTTCTCGTTTTATAAATTGAGCAGCAATAGCTGTAGCATCCTCATCTTTAAAAACATCAATTAGAACATTTTCTCTTAGCTCTTTAGCGTTTTTAGCTTTTTCTGCTGTATTTCTTATTTTATTGATAGTGATATTCTTAGCAGCTAATATAGCTTTCCAACTTTCATCAGAAATATAAAGCTGTTGTACCATATTGTGTTCATACTCTTGTTCAATATTAGCAATTAAAAGATTAGCGTAAGCAGTTGCATCATCTCCAATAGGTGCTATTCTTAACAATAATTTACTAGGGTTTAATCGTTCACAAAACAATAATAAACGCTCGTAAGCCTGTAATTTTAAAGGTAAACTTTCGCGTTTTTTTTCAATTAAAGCATTAAGTTTCTTTTCGTTATTATCTTGACTAATGAATTGACTTAATATCATATATGCTACAAAACCTGTAACTGCTGCTGGTAATGCATATGCCAATCCTTCTATAATTTTATCTTCCATAATTTAATTTACTAAGTGCGAATATAACATTCCTGTAAAAATTGCCAAGGCAAAACTTAAAAGTGTTCCAATTAAAATGTATTCGGTTAATTTTCTGTCTTTTGCTGAAGATAAATCTCCAAATCTAAAAACCGATTTTGCTGCCAATAAAAATCCAACGCCTTCCCAATGATTTGCCATCACAAAAATAAAGACAAATAAACGTTCTAAAATACCAATATACCTTCCTGCTTTTGCTAAAGACTCATCGTTATCTTCATTTGCTTCTGGATTCCATTGTGTAATAATTATTTTTATAATTACTGATGAAACGTAGGTTACAAATACAATTGAAGCTAAAAGAAGTAGATTTTTCTCTGTAAAAAACTCACTTAAATCTGTTGAAAAAGGTTTGTAAATATACGTTGCAAGCGCAAGTATAAATACATGCAAAGCTTGGTCTACAAAAAATAACCAACGTTTGTTTTTTTCATTTTGAAGATATATTTTTCCTACATCAAACAAGAAATGTGTTATTAATATTAAGAAAACTCCGCCAATAAATGCTGTGTTAAACTGTAAAATAACTAACAATAAAATTGCATGAATAGCAATGTGTAAGTATAATTTAGAGGATTTTATTTTGTTTTTTTCTTTGTGTTGCACCCAACTTTCAGGTTGTAAAACAAAATCACCTATTAAATGAGCAATTAAAAATTTAAGGAATAAAATCATTTTTCTATAGATTATTTTTTTGATGTATTAATTTTTGAAAGCGTTTTTCTAACTTCATAATTGACTCAAAACCAGCTCTCTTTTGTCTTTCACTAACGCTGCCTTGTGTAATTCCTAAAACCTCTCCAATTTCTTTTTGAGTAAAGTTTTCTTGTTGCAAAGAAAGTTTAAAGACTTCGGCAGAATTTTTTGTCCAAGAATCCATAGTTAACAAAGCTAAATCAAAAGCTATATTTAGCTCTTCATCGATTTCTTTCCAAGGTGTTTTTATTGCAATTGTTTGCTTTTTTAAGTAATTATCAAAAGCATAGCCGGAGTTAATAAAAGTCTCTCCGTTAGATTCTGTAATGCTATTTGTATTAAAATCTTTTTTACCGATTCCAATTCCAATTCTTACATCAATGTTTACGGTAGCTTTTAGTTGTGCTTTTATTTTTAAGGCTGTATAAAACGCTTTTTCAGGATTTTCTACTTCCAATTGAAAGCTATCTCCTCTATAGATTTGCCAATATTTTGGAGGATCTCCAAAAGTATTTAAGATTTCTTTTAAGCTATTTAGCCATAAAGAATCTTGACTTCTCCGTGATTTTATGATATCTCCTGTTAATATACTGGTCATTATTGTAATAATTTATTCAAATATATACTTTATTCTTTGAAAAAGCAAAATTATCTACCCTAGAGCAGATATTTCAATTTATCTACCTGTAAGCAGATATTTAAATTTATCTGCTTTTAAATAGATATTAATTAGTAGCTTAAATTTTTAAAACTTGTGAATAACTATTAGTTAACTCACTTTATAAAGACAGTTAAAATGGTTAATTTTCCGTTTTTAACAGCGTATAAAATTTCTTCATTGAATAGTTATTTAGATCAACTTAACGAACCACAAAGAGCAGCAGTTTTACAAAAAGACGGCCCAATGATTATTATTGCGGGTGCAGGTTCTGGTAAAACAAGAGTATTAACCTACAGAATTGCACATTTAATGAAGCAAGGCGTAGATCCGTTTAATATTTTGTCGCTTACATTTACCAATAAAGCGGCTCGTGAAATGAAGGAAAGAATTGCTTCCGTTGTTGGTTATAGCGAAGCAAAAAGTCTTTGGATGGGAACTTTTCACTCAGTTTTTGCACGTATTTTGCGTTCAGAAGCAGATAAATTAGGGTATCCAACTAACTTTACAATTTACGATACACAAGATTCTGTAAGGTTAATTTCGGCAATCATTAAAGAACTACAACTTGACAAAGAAAGATACAAAGCAAAGCAAATTTTAAGTCGAATTTCATCCTTTAAAAACAGTCTAATTACAGTAAGAGCGTACTTTAATAATCCAGAATTAATTGAAGCAGATTTGCACGCAAGTCGTCCAAAAGTCGGAGATATTTACAAAGAATATGTAGATCGATGTTTTAAAGCTGGTGCAATGGATTTTGATGATTTATTGTTGAGAACCAATGAGTTATTGGCGCGTTTTCCGGAGGTTTTAGCAAAATACCAAGACCGTTTTAGGTACATAATGGTAGATGAGTATCAAGATACAAACCACTCACAATACATTGTGGTTCGTGCTTTGGCAGATAGATTTCAGAATATTTGTGTGGTAGGAGACGATTCTCAGAGTATTTATAGCTTCCGTGGAGCAAATATTCAAAATATATTAAGTTTTCAGAAGGATTATCCCGATGTAAAAACGTTTAAACTTGAGCAAAATTATCGCTCAACTAAAAACATAGTAAACGCAGCAAACTCTGTAATTGCAAGAAATAAAACGCGATTAGATAAGGAAGTTTGGACCTCTAATGTAGATGGAGAGCTTATAAAAGTAATGCGTACAATTTCTGATGGTGAAGAAGGACGTTTTGTAGCAAATTCAATCTTTGAAAACAAGATGAACTTGCAATTAAAGAACGACCAATTTGCAGTTTTATACAGAACAAATGCACAATCCAGAGCAATGGAAGACGCTTTGCGAAAAAAAGATATTAAGTATAAAATTTACGGAGGAATCTCATTTTATCAACGTAAAGAAATAAAAGATTTACTCTCATACCTTAGAGTTTTAATCAATCCAAATGATGAGGAAGCTTTAAAACGAATCATTAATTATCCTGCTCGTGGTATTGGCGCAACTACGTTAGACCGATTAACAATTGCGGCAAATCATTATAAAAAATCAATTTTTGAAATTATACAACATATAGATAAAGTTGATGTAAATATAAATGGCGGAACAAAAAATAAGCTTCAGAATTTTATAAATATGATGTTGCGTTTCCAAATAGATTCGCAAAAAATGAACGCTTTTGAAATTGCAGATTTAGTTGTAAAACAAACGCAATTAGTAAAAGATTTACAAAAAGATGGCACACCAGAAGGTGTAAGTAAGGTTGAAAACGTTCAAGAACTTTTAAACGGAATAAAAGATTTTATTACAGATAAAATTGAAGAAGGTGAAGACGCTTCATTAACTTCATTCTTAGAAGATGTTGCTTTGGCAACCGACTTCGATTCAGAAAAAGCAGACGAAGAGCCAAGAGTTTCTTTAATGAGTATTCATCAATCTAAAGGGTTGGAATATGGTTATGTGTATATAGTTGGTTTAGAAGAGAATTTATTTCCTTCAGCAATGAGTATGAACACACGTAGCGAGTTAGAAGAAGAACGCAGATTATTTTATGTAGCCTTAACCAGAGCAGAAAAAGTTGCCTATTTAAGTTATGCACAAACGCGTTACCGTTGGGGAAAATTAACTGATGCCGAGCCAAGTAGATTCTTAGAAGAAATAGACGATAAATTTTTAGAATACATTGCACCAAAGAGACAAGAAACTTCTAAAAGTAGCTTTTTAGACGCAAGTTTGTTTGAAGATGCTCCAAAGAAAATTAGATTTCAAAAACCAATTCAGAAGAAAAGAAAAGAGTTTTTAGATAAGAAAAACAAAGGAGCTTTAATTCCGCCAAAGACGAAAATGAAAAAAGTATCTGAAGCAACTTCAAATGATATTAACCTTTTTGATGGCGATATAACCGTTGGTAATATTGTAGAACACAATAGATTTGGCAGAGGAGAAGTACTAGCTTTGGAAGGTAAAGGTCCAAATAAAAAAGCAGAAATTATGTTTGGAACCGCAGGAAGAAAGAAATTATTATTACAATTTGCAAAACTAAAAGTGATTGGGTAATTACTCAAAATAAATACCTATTTTGCAACGTTAAATAACTACAAATACAAGTTGAAGTTCCTTTTCCTTTCTTTAAAAGGAAATATAATAAGATCACTTCATATAAAAATATATAAAATGACATTCGATTTAGAATATAATTCAGAAAGACCACATTTAATAATTCCAGAATATGGTCGTCATATGCAAAAAATGATTAATCATTGTGTTGCTTTAGAAACCAAGGAAGAGCGTAACACAATGGCAAAAGCCATTATAAATGTAATGGGTAATTTACAACCTCATTTACGTGATGTACCAGATTTTAAACACAAATTGTGGGATCAGTTATATATAATGTCTGATTTTAAGTTGGATGCAGATTCGCCTTATGAAATTCCTTCGAAAGAAGAATTACAAGAAAAACCAGAAGGATTGCCTTATCCAAAATCGGCTTCAAAGTACCGTTATTACGGTAATAATATTCAAACAATGATAAGCGTAGCTTTAAGTTGGGACGAAGATGATAATGAAAAGCAAGAAGCATTGACTTTTGTAATAGCAAATCACATGAAAAAATGCTATTTAAACTGGAATAAAGATACCGTTGATGATGCAGTAATTTTTAAACATTTATTTGAATTATCTGAAGGAAAAATAGACTTACGTGAAAGCGGAGAAGAGTTAGCGTTAAGCAAAAACTTATTACGTAAACGTAGTTCTCAAGGAAGCAATAAAGGTAAAACCCATTCCAACAATAAAGGAAAATCTAATAATAACCATAAATACAGAAAAAGATAAATGGCATCTTTTAAAATTGAAGGCGGACATAAATTAAGCGGAGAAATACAACCACAAGGAGCAAAAAACGAAGTATTACAAATATTATGTGCGGTTTTATTAACGCCAGAAAAAGTAGTTGTAAACAATGTTCCAGACATTATAGACGTAAATAAACTAATCTTTATTTTAGGTGAATTAGGCGTTAAAGTTGAAAAACTTAGCCGAAGTTCTTATTCATTTCAAGCAGATGAAGTAAACCTTAAATACTTAGAATCAGCAGATTTTAAAAGAGATGGAAGTTCGTTACGTGGTTCAATTATGATTGTTGGGCCATTATTAGCACGTTTTGGAAAAGGATATATTCCACGTCCAGGAGGCGATAAAATTGGTCGTAGAAGATTAGACACACACTTTGAAGGTTTTATAAACCTTGGTGCAAAATTCCGTTATAATAAAGAAGAATATTTCTACGGAGTAGAAACAGAAACGGGTTTAGTAGGTACAGATATGCTTTTAGATGAAGCTTCCGTAACCGGAACTGCCAATATTTTAATGGCTGCGGTTTTAGCAAAAGGAACAACAACAATATATAATGCAGCTTGTGAACCTTACATTCAACAATTATCTAAAATGTTGAATTCTATGGGAGCAAAAATTTCTGGAGTAGGTTCTAATTTATTAATAATTGAAGGAGTTGAATCTCTTGGAGGTTGCGAGCATACTGTGTTGCCAGACATGATTGAAATTGGTTCTTGGATTGGTATGGCAGTAATGACAAGGTCTGAATTAACTATTAAAAATGTAAGCTGGGAAAATTTAGGACAAATACCAAATGTCTTTAGAAAACTCGGAATTAAATTAGAGAAAAAAGGAGACGATATTTATATTCCTGCACAAGAATCTTACGAAATTCAGAATTACATCGATGGTTCTGTTTTAACAGTTGCAGATGCACCTTGGCCAGGATTTACACCAGATTTATTAAGCATCGTTTTGGTAATTGCAACACAAGCAAAAGGAACCGTTTTAATACACCAAAAAATGTTTGAAAGCCGTTTGTTTTTCGTAGATAAATTAATTGATATGGGAGCAAAAGTTATTTTGTGTGATCCGCACAGAGCAACCGTAATTGGGCATAATTTCCAATCTCAATTAAAAGCTACAAAAATGACTTCGCCAGATATTAGAGCAGGAATTTCATTATTAATTGCGGCACTTTCTGCAAAAGGAACTTCAATAATTAATAATATTGAACAAATAGATAGAGGTTACGAAAACATCGAAGCACGTTTAAAAGCTATTGGAGCAAAAATTGAACGTATAGAAGGGTAAATAATTGCAAATTGAAAAAGAAAGTAATTTATAAATATAAAATTACTTTATTATGATTAGAACTTTATTTAATGAAGAGTGGAAAATTATTGTTTTTGATGATAAGGTTTCCCAATAGGAAAAATTTAAAGTTTCAAACTATGGTAGAATTATTAACTTTAAAAATGAAGCTAAACCTTATTTAAAAAAAGAAAGCTTTACAAACGGTTACGTTTCTATATCCGTAAGACAAGAAGTAAATGGAAAAACTACAGGTAGGTATGTACATAAACTAGTGGCACAACATTTTTTAGAAAGAATAAACGAAGAGCAAGTTTTTGTTATTCATTTAAATTTTGATAAGACGGATAATAGAATAAAAAATTTAAAATGGGCAACTAAAAGAGAAAAAGAGTTGCACCAATTTAAAAACCCAACATTTATAGAGTCTAGAAAGAATATAACCTACGGGAAACTCACCGAAGGAAAAGTAAAAATAATTAAAAGACAACTTAAAAATAATAGAACAAGAATAACCATGATTGCCAAACGATTTGGAGTTTCAGATATGCAAATTCATAGAATTAAATCTGGTGAGAATTGGAGTAAAGTAAAAATATAAAAAGTGAAAAATAGTGTCAATCTGACACTATTTTTTTATTGGCAATATTTTTGCCAATAAATTGTAGACAATTTAACGACAATAAGAGTAATGAGTAAAGATCAATATACAAAAGAAGACGAATTAAAAGATAATATCAAAAATGCTGAATTAGATGATATTATTGAGGAAAATAAAGAAGTTGAAGTAGAGGAAGCAAAGCCAGAACCAACTACAGAAGAACTTTTACAAGCTGAAAAAGACAAACATTTACGTTTGTTTGCAGAGTTTGAAAACTATAAAAAACGTACAACAAAAGAACGCATAGAGTTATTTAAAACAGCTGGACAAGAAGTTGTGACAGCTATTCTGCCAATTTTGGACGATTTTGAACGCGCTTTGACACATATTGAAGATGACAAAGAAGCAGAAGAATTACGTAAAGGAGTTTTATTAATTTATCAAAAATTATTAAACACATTAGAGCAAAAAGGTTTATCAGCAATAGACGTTAGAGCTGGAGATGTTTTTAATTCTGAACTACACCAAGCAATTACACAAATTCCTGCACCAACAGACGATTTAAAAGGAAAAGTTATTGATTGTGTAGAAAAAGGATACAAATTAGGAGACAAAATTATTCGTCATCCAAAAGTAGTTGTAGGACAAGCATAAATTAGTGTGCAGTTTGTAGTAGCAGTAACCAGTAAACTTGGACTGCCAACTGAAGACTGAAAACTGAAAACTTAATAAATGGCAAAACAAGATTATTACGAAGTATTAGGCGTATCTAAATCTGCATCAAAAGCAGAAATAAAAAAAGCCTACCGTAAAAAAGCAATAAAATTTCATCCAGATAAAAATCCAGATGATACAACTGCTGAAGAAAACTTTAAAAAAGCAGCTGAAGCTTATGAAATATTAAGCGACGACAATAAAAAAGCACGTTATGATCAATTTGGTCACCAAGCTTTTGAAGGTGGTCATGGCGGCGGCGGCGGTTTTGGCGGCGGCGGAATGAATATGGAAGACATATTCAGTCAATTTGGTGACATCTTTGGTGGCGGTGGCTTTGGTGGTTTTGGTGGAGGCGGAGGCCGACAACAAGCCAGAGTTAAAGGAAGTAATTTACGTATTAGAGTTAAATTAACTTTAGAAGACATCGCAAATGGTGTTGAGAAGAAAGTTAAAGTACGTCGTAAAATGCAAGCCGAAGGTGTTACGTATAAAACATGTTCTACCTGTAACGGTCAAGGACAAGTTATGCGTGTTACCAATACTATTTTAGGTAGAATGCAAACAGCTACAACATGCTCTACATGTCAAGGAGCTGGAGAGATGATAGATAAAAAACCAAGCGGAGCAGATGCGCAAGGTTTAGTTGTAAAAGAAGAAACGGTTTCAATCAATATTCCAGAAGGAGTTACTGAAGGAGTACAATTAAAAGTTGGAGGAAAAGGAAACGATGCTCCAGGTAAAAATTCTATTGCAGGAGATTTATTAGTTTTAATTGAAGAAATACCTCACGAAACATTAAAAAGAGAAGGAAGCAATATACATTATGATATGTATATAAATTTTTCAGAAGCAGTTTTAGGAGTTTCCAAAGAAGTAGAAACTGTAACAGGTAAAGTAAAGATAAAAATTGATGCTGGAACGCAGTCTGGGAAGATTTTAAGATTAAAAGGAAAGGGTTTACCAAGTATTGAACGTTATGGATCTGGAGATTTCTTAATTCATATAAATGTTTGGACCCCTCAAGAATTAACTAAAGAGCAACGTAAATTCTTTGAGCAAATGCAAGAAGATGAGAATTTTAGCCCAAATCCTCAGCACTCAGATAAATCATTTTTTGAGAAAGTAAAAGATATGTTTTCATAAAGTTTTGTGAAAAATCGAAAAAAGTTTTTTTTGAATGAAAAAAGAAAGTATATTTGTAGTGTTGATGGAGATATCTATCAACACTTTTTCTTTTTCATAGCAATTTTCCCACTCAATTTATTGAGTGGGTTTTTTTATGAAAACGTTCTTTAAAATATTAGCAGACTTATCTTATCGACTTAAATTTATTTTAAGTAGGAAAGTCCGAACACCAAAGAGTAGCATAGCGGATAACAACCGTCCAACGTAAGTTGAGGACCAGTGCAACAGAAAGAATGTACAGTTAGGCTGTAGTGAAACCAGGTAAACTCTATGCGGTGCAATGCCATGTATATTAGAAATTGAGAGCTACTCGCTCGATTCTAAAGGGTAGGCAGATTGAAGTTACGAGTAATTGTAACTCTAGATAAATGATAAGACTTAGACAGGATTCGGCTTATTAGTCTGCTTTTTTATTATCAACTTGATAATTTTTTTAAACTTTAATGTAATTTTATTACACTATTCTTTGTTTTTTATGATAAAATATAGAATAATTCATTAATTGAATAGCTTCATTGTTTATCTTTTAAAATTCAGAGTAAAAACGTATTTTTGTTCAACAAAAATTAACATAAAATTTACTTTAACATTGCTTTTAAAAATTGTTATTAATTTAATGGGCATTTACAGTAATAAAAGATTTCTTACATGAGTATATATAAAGATTACCTTAAGCAGATAGAAGAACGTAAAACACAAGGACTTCATCCGCAGCCAATTGATGGCGCTGAATTAACAAGCGCAATTATTGAGCAAATTAAAGATGTAGATAATGAGTACAGAGAGCAATCTCTAAACTTTTTTATCTATAACGTTTTACCAGGAACAACCAGTGCTGCTGTTGTAAAGGCAAAATTTTTAAAGGAAATTATCTTAGGTGAATCAGTAGTCAAAGAAATTACTCCTGCCTTCGCTTTTGAACAATTATCACACATGAAGGGTGGACCTTCTGTAGAAGTTCTTTTAGATATTGCTTTAGGTAGTGATACTGCTTTAGCTAATGAAGCTGCTAAAGTATTAAAAACGCAAGTGTTCTTATACGAAGCAGATACAGAAAAATTAGAGAATGCTTATAAAGCAGGAAATGCTATAGCTAAAGAATTAATAGAGAGTTATGCGCAAGCAGAATTTTTTACAAAATTACCAGAAATTGACGAAGAAATAGAGATCGTTACTTTCGTAGCTGGTATTGGTGACATTTCTACAGATTTATTATCTCCTGGTGCAGATGCGCATTCAAGATCAGACCGTGAATTACATGGTCAGTCTATGTTTGAGCATAATAAAGACATGCAAAAAGAATTATTAGCATTAAAAGCAAAACACCCTAATAAGCGTGTTATGCTAATTGCAGATAAAGGAACAATGGGAGTTGGGTCTTCAAGAATGTCAGGTGTAAACAACGTTGCATTATGGACAGGTATTTCTTCTAGTCCATATGTACCATTTATTAATATTGCTCCAGTAATTGCTGGTACAAACGGTATTGCACCAATTTTTTTAACAACTGTAGGTGTAACTGGTGGTATTGGTATCGACTTAAAAAACTGGGTAAAGCAAAAAGATGCTAACGGAAATACAATTGTTGATGAAGAAGGAGATCCTATTTTAAAAGAAGAGTATTCAGTAGCAACAGGTACTGTATTTACTATAAATACAAAAACAAAAGAATTAGTAAGAGATGGTAAAGTTGTAAAAGATATTTCTACAGCTTTAACGCCACCAAAACAAGAATTTATCAAAGCAGGAGGTTCATATGCCGTTGTTTTTGGTAAGAAATTACAAACTTTTGCTTGTAAAGTTTTAGGAATTGCTGTTCCTCAAGTGTATGCAGTTGCAAAAGAAGTTTCTATTGAAGGACAGGGTTTAACTGCGGTTGAAAAAATATTCAACAAAAATGCAGTTGGAACAACTCCTGGTAAAATATTACATGCGGGTTCTAACGTAAGAGTAGAAGTTAATATCGTAGGTTCTCAAGATACTACAGGTTTAATGACCTCTCAAGAATTAGAGATGATGGCAGCAACAGTTATCTCTCCAATTGTGGATACAGGTTACCAATCTGGTTGTCATACCGCTTCAGTTTGGGATGATAAGTCTAAAGCTAACATTCCAAGGTTAATGAAGTTCATGAATGACTTCGGATTAGTTACAGCACGTCATCCAGAAGGAAAATACCATGCCATGACAGATGTAATTCATAAAGTATTAAATGATATTGCAGTAGATGATTGGGATGTAATTATCGGTGGAGATTCTCATACACGTATGGCTAAAGGTGTTGCCTTTGGAGCAGATTCAGGAACTGTTGCCTTAGCATTAGCTACAGGTGAGGCTACGATGCCAATTCCAGAATCAGTAAAAGTTACTTTTAAAGGTGAAATGAAACCTTATATGGATTTCCGTGATGTGGTGCATGCTACGCAATCTCAAATGTTAGATCAATTTGAAGGAGAAAATGTTTTCCAAGGGAAAATTATTGAAGTACATATTGGTACATTAACGTCAGATCAAGCCTTTACATTTACAGATTGGACCGCTGAGATGAAAGCAAAAGCGTCTATTTGTATTTCTGAAGACGAAACCTTAATTGAATCGTTAGAAATTTCAAGAGATCGTATTCAAATTATGATTGATAAAGGGATGGATAACCCTAAACAAGATCTTAAAGGGTTAGTTGATAAAGCAAACAACCGTATCACAGAGATTAAAACAGGAATTAAATCGGCATTAAGACCAGATGCAGACGCTAAATACTATCAGGAAGTTGTTATCGATTTAGATAAGATTGTTGAGCCAATGATTGCGGATCCTGATGTAAATAATGAAGATGTTTCAAAGCGTTATACACACGATAATATTCAACCATTATCTTTTTACGGAGGAACTAAAAAAGTAGATTTAGGTTTCGTAGGATCTTGTATGGTTCATAAAGGAGATATGAAAATATTAGCTCAAATGTTAAAAAACATTGAAGCTCAGCAAGGTAAAGTAGAATTTAAAGCGCCTTTAGTTGTTGCACCACCAACATATAATATTGTTGATGAGTTAAAAGCAGAAGGAGATTGGGAAGTATTAGTAAGATATTCAGGTTTCGAATTTGACGATAATGCGCCAAAAGCAGCAGCTCGTGTTAAATATGAAAACATGTTATATTTAGAACGTCCAGGTTGTAGTTTATGTATGGGTAACCAAGAAAAAGCAGAAGCAGGAGATACTGTAATGGCAACTTCAACACGTTTATTCCAAGGAAGAGTTGTTAGAGATACCGATGAGAAAAAAGGAGAATCTTTATTATCATCTACTCCAGTAGTTGTGTTATCAACTATTTTAGGTAGAACACCAACTTTAGAGGAATATCAAGCAGCAGTAGAAGGTATTGTTTTAACAAAGTTCAAGCCTTCAACAAAGCAATTAGTAGGATAATTATAATTTAATTATATATAAATTAAAGCCTGAATATTAGATTCAGGCTTTTTTTGTTTACCGTAAACTGATTATAATTTGGGGGTTACCACGCCAAAAAAGGCGCGGTCGGGCTTTATGCTCCAATCTTTTTTTATGCTGAATTTATTTCAGCATCTACTAAATTCATAAGATATTTTATTTTAATAAGAGGTACAGAGATAAGTTTATTAAAAAAAAGGATTTCCACGTCAATCCCTAACCCAGGCGATAGTAATTATTGGAAACTAATCGTATTTATTTTTAGTTAAGTTCAATCAAAATAACCTATAAAACTATCAATATTAAATATTTTACACTTAAAGAAATAAATAATATATTTTGTATCTTGGGAATTGGAAACAAGTCTAACCTAAAATATATAAAATTCTTATGGCATTTGATATTGACATGATTAAAAAAGTCTATTCTAAAGTAGTTGATAGAGTAGATGCTGCTCGTAAAATTACAGGGAAACCTTTAACACTTGCAGAAAAAATACTGTATTCACATTTATGGGATGGAAATCCTAATAAAGCCTTTGTTAGAGGTAAAGATTATGTAGATTTTGCACCAGACCGTATTGCATTACAAGATGCTACTGCACAAATGGCTTTATTACAGTTTATGCAAGCAGGTAAAGCTAAAGTTGCAGTTCCAACTACAACACATTGTGATCACTTAATTCAAGCGAAAGATGGTGCTGCTGCCGATTTAAAAACGGCCAATAGTACAAGTAGTGAAGTTTTTGATTTCTTAGAATCTGTTTCTAACAAATATGGTTTAGGTTTCTGGAAACCTGGAGCAGGAATTATTCATCAAGTAGTATTAGAAAATTATGCATTTCCAGGTGGAATGATGATTGGTACAGATTCGCACACCGTAAATGCTGGTGGATTAGGAATGGTAGCAATTGGTGTTGGTGGAGCAGATGCAGTAGATGTTATGGCAGGAATGGCTTGGGAGTTAAAATTTCCGAAGTTAATTGGAGTTAAACTAACTGGAAAAATTTCTGGTTGGGCTGCACCAAAAGATGTTATTTTAAAAGTAGCAGGAATTGTTTCTGCAAAAGGAGGTACAGATGCAATTGTAGAATATTTTGGAGAAGGAGCAAGAAGTATGTCTTGTACTGGTAAAGGTACAATTTGTAACATGGGAGCAGAAATTGGAGCAACCACTTCTACTTTTGGTTACGATGAATCTATGGAACGTTATTTACGAGCTACAGAAAGAGCTGATGTTGCTGATGCCGCAAACAAGGTTAAAGATTATTTAACAGGTGATGATGAAGTATATGCAAATCCAGAACAATATTTTGACCAAGTTATAGAGATAAATTTATCGGAATTAACACCATTATTAAACGGACCATTTACACCAGATTTATCTACAAAAGCAGGTTCAGACATGACAGCTATTGCAAATAAAAACGATTGGCCTTTACAAGTTGAATGGGGTTTAATAGGTTCTTGTACTAACTCTTCTTATGAAGATTTATCAAGAGCTTCATCTATAGCAAAACAAGCTTTAGATAAAGGATTAAAAATGAAATCGCAATTAGGTATTAATCCTGGTTCGGAAAAAGTACGTTACACAGCAGAAAGAGACGGTATTTTAGGGATTTTTGAACAATTAGACGCTAAGATTTTTACAAATGCTTGTGGTCCTTGTATTGGGCAATGGGCAAGATATAGCGATCCTAAAAATGCACCCAAAAACAGTATTGTCCACTCGTTTAATAGAAACTTTGCAAAACGTGCAGATGGTAACCCAAATACACACGCATTTGTTGCTTCACCAGAACTAACAGCGGCAATTGCAATTGCGGGTCGTTTAGATTTTAACCCGATGACGGATTCGTTAATTAACGAAAATGGTGAGCAAGTAATGTTTGATGAGCCAACAGGTTGGGAATTACCGCCAAAAGGTTTTGAGGTAAAAGATGACGGTTATTTAGCACCAGAAGAAGATGGAAGTGGTGTAGAAATTAAAGTAAATCCTACTTCAGAAAGATTAGAATTATTATCGCCTTTTACTCCTTTAGGAAATGAATTAAACGGTGTGAAATTATTAATAAAAGCATTCGGAAAATGTACAACAGATCATATTTCTATGGCAGGACCTTGGTTACGTTTCCGTGGTCATTTAGATAATATTTCTAACAATATGTTAATTGGAGCTGTAAATGCTTATAACATGAAAACGAACTTTGTAAAAAGTCAGTTAAATGGAGAATATGACGCAGTACCAAAAACAGCAAGAGCTTATAAAGCAGCAGGAATTAATACAATTGTAGTTGGAGATCATAATTACGGTGAAGGTTCTTCTAGAGAACATGCTGCAATGGAGCCAAGACATTTAGGTGTTGCTGCAGTTTTAGTTAAGTCTTTTGCTCGTATTCACGAAACAAACTTGAAGAAACAAGGAATGTTAGGTTTAACGTTTGCAAATGAAGCAGATTACGATTTAATTCAAGAAGATGATACGTTCAATTTTGTTGACTTAAATGAGTTTGCACCAGGCAAACCTTTAACGTTAGAAGTTGTGCATGCAGATGGTTCAAAAGACATAATTATAGCAAATCATACATATAATGATGGGCAAATTGAATGGTATAATGAGGGTTCTGCTTTAAATTTAATTAAAAAAGAAAACGCTTAGTATCAAGTTTTTATATGCGAAAAACTCCTTTTGTTTTAAAAAAGGAGTTTTTTTTTTGTAAGCAGTTTTTTTTTACTTCGACTTAAGTTGAAATATTAACTATTAAAATTTACATTATGAAAAAATTACTTTTAGGTGTTGCAGCTTTAGCAACATTAGCTTTTACTTCTTGTAGTGATGACGATGATACTCCTTCAACATCTAGTTTAACATTAGATATTTCTGGTTTAGAGAATTTAGGAGACGAATATCGTTATGAAGGTTGGATTATTCTTGACGATGGACCAGTTTCTACAGGTACATTTTCTGTAGACGATTCAGGAGCTTTATCTCAAATCTCATTCCCTACAAATACAGCGCAATTAGCAGCAGCAACAAATTTTGTGTTATCAATAGAACCAAATCCAGATAATGATCCTGCACCAGCAGCAACTAAAATATTAATGGGAGCTTTTAACGGTAATTCTGCTTCTGTAAATTCAGATAATATTGTTGTAGATGCAACAAGTTCTTTAGGAACTTTAGGAGCATCTTCAGGAAAATTTATTTTAGCTACACCAACAGATATGGATGATACAAATGAAGATAGTGGAGTTTGGTTTTTAGATAACTCTTCAGTAAGTGCAGCAGTTGGATTGCAATTACCAACATTATCTGCAGGTTGGAAATACGAAGGATGGGCTGTAATTAACGGAACACCAGTTTCTACAGGAACTTTTACAGATGCAAGTATGGCAGATGATAATGCAGCTACTTCTCCTTTTAAAGGAACAGACGGAAATGGTCCTGGTTATCCTGGAGAAGATTATTTAAACGGAAGTGCAGCAGGTGTTACTTTTCCTACAAGTTTAAAGGGAGCAACAATTGTAATTTCTGTAGAACCAAGTCCAGATAATAGCACTGCACCATTTACATTAAAACCATTAGCTCAGCCAGTTGCAGCAGATGCAGATGTGCA
The DNA here is from genome assembly GCF_001889045.1 of Tenacibaculum todarodis. Lineage (NCBI taxonomy): Bacteria > Pseudomonadati > Bacteroidota > Flavobacteriia > Flavobacteriales > Flavobacteriaceae > Tenacibaculum > Tenacibaculum todarodis. The sequence goes on from NZ_CP018155.1 coordinate 707,742, forward strand.
TACAGCAATAACAATGGGCGCAGGACCAGTTGCAATTATTTCTGGATCTGTTAGTAGATAAATTAGTATATTTTTTAATTTCCCCTAGAATTTTTAGATATTTGAACCGCCTATTTAGTTGGCGGTTTTTTTATGGAAATAAATTCATTTTTAACAAAATTATCAGCGAGTCCTTTACGGGTAATTGATGCTTCAATTTCGTTGAACGAATATGTTCCAATTTCAATTTCATCAAAAAATAAAGACTTAAATTTTGATGTTTCTTCTTCATCTGAATGGGAAACTTATCTTTCTAATTTTTTAAAGGAGAATACTGCAAAAGTTGCTTTTGGAGGTTATTTAGAAGAAAGAGACATTTATAATAGAAGTGGTTACTTTAATTCCGAAGAAAATCAACGAAATATTCACTTAGGAATCGATTTATGGTGTAATGCCAAAACTAATGTTTTAGCAGTTTTAGATGGTGAAATACACAGTTTTAAAAATAATAATAATTTTGGAGATTATGGACCAACAATTATTCTAAAACATAAAGTTGAAGACGTTACTTTTTACTCTTTATACGGACATTTATCAACCGAATCTATTCAAAATATTAAAATTGGAAATAACGTAAAAGCAGGAGAAAAGATAGCAGCATTAGGAAATAGTACTGTTAATGGAGATTATGCGCCGCATTTACATTTTCAATTAATTTTAAATATGGAAGATTATTCTGGAGATTATCCGGGAGTTTCTTCAAAAGAAAAACTACCTTTTTACAAACAAAATTGCCCAAACCCTAATAGTTTACTAAAATTACCAAATGAAATATAGACAGCTTACCAAAGAACAGTTTGAAAGTTTACACGAAGAGTTTGCTCACTTTTTAGCATCACAAAGTATTGATGTAAAAGAATGGAAGCAATTAAAAGAAGAAAAACCACAAGTTGCAGAAGAAGAAATGAATGTTTTTTCTGATGTTGTTTGGGATGATGTATTGACTAAAGTTGAATATTTAGAGCACTTTTCTGAAAAAACGGTCAACCTTTTTAAGTGTATTGATGAAGAAATTAGCAGAATTGTTGTGAAGGTCGATAAAGATATAAACTTGTTAGAAAAAGAAGGTTTTGAATGGTTGTTAACGAACGCTTTAGATGAAAAAGTGGAGTTTTTAAACGGAGAAAAACCATACGGAAAAGAAAGAAATGTAGAAATTTTTGATTTAATTGAAAAAGGAAGTTCTATTTCTAAAGGAGAATTATACGAGTATTTTAATAGGATAATTACTTCGTAAAAACTGTCATTCCGAATAGCGCCTTTTTAAGCGATTCAGGAATCTCATAATATTAAAAATATTAGATTCCTCGTCGTTCATGCTTCACTCCATCGGAAAGACAAAGTCTATATTATTTAATCAATAATTCCAACAAAGTATCCGTTCCAGAACTCGCTACGTCTTTAATAATTGTTAAATTATTAAAATCGTTTTTAGTTACGGATGGTTTTGGATCTATAAAATAAATTGGCGTATTCGGTTTAATATAATTTACCAAACCTGCTGCAGGATATACTTGCATAGAAGTTCCTATAATTACCAAAATATCAGCTTTTTGCGTAATTTCTATTGCTTTATCTAGCATCGGAACCATTTCACCAAACCAAACTATATGTGGTCTTAATTGTTGGTTGTCTTCTGCTAAATCGCCCAAAACAATGTCTTTTTCTCTGTAGGTAACCAAGGTTTCATTGGCAACACTTCTTACTTTTAAAAGTTCTCCATGTAAATGTGTAACATTGGTGCTTTTTGCGCGTTCGTGTAAATCATCTACATTTTGAGTAACAATTTCAACATTGAAATAAGCTTCTAATTTTGCTAAGTTTTCGTGTCCTTTATTTGGTTTTACTGCTAACAATTGTCTTCTTCGTTGGTTATAAAAATCCAAAACCAATTCAGGATTTTTTGCAAAACCTTCTGGCGATGCAACTTCCATAACATCATGTCCTTCCCATAAACCGTCAGCATCTCTAAATGTTTGTATACCGCTTTCGGCAGAAATTCCCGCGCCCGTTAAAACAACTAAATTTTTCATTTATTATAAATTATGAGTAAATTAAACGAATCTCTCTTAGAACGTAAAAATAATAATTTTTATGTTTGTACTATGGCTAATAAAGATTTAAGAGAATATTTAGAAGGATATTTAACGGATAGGAGGAAAGCACTTTTTAAAACTGTTTTAGCAGAAAGAACACGTCATTTTACAGTTGTTTTAGAAGATATTTATCAAGCGCATAACTCAAGCGCAGTGGTAAGAACTTGCGATATTTTTGGAGTTCAAGATTTGTATACGGTAGAAAATAATTACATCAATAAAGTATCACGTCATGTAGCAAAAGGAAGTCAGAAATGGTTAGATTTTCATCGTTTTAAAGAAGATGGAGATAATATAGAAAATTGTTTTAAAGACTTGCGTAGCAAAGGATATCAAATTGTTGGAACAACGCCACATACAGATAAAGTTTTATCTGATTTTGATGTTACTAAAAAAACTGCCTTTGTTTTTGGTGTTGAAAAAGAAGGAATTTCTGATTATGTAAAAGAAAATGCAGACGGATTTTTAAAAATTCCAATGGTTGGTTTTACCGAGAGTTTAAACATTTCTGTTGCCGCGGCAATCATTTTACAAGACGTTACTACAAAGCTGAAAAAAACGGATATCGATTGGCAACTTTCCGAAGAAGAAAAGGAAACTATTTATGCAGATTGGGTAGAAAAAACCATTAAAAACGTAGATAAAATCAAAGAACATTATTTAAATAAAAATAACTAACTTTAGAAAGAATTTTAAAAAGTTAGATTATGAGAAGTGATGTTTATTTATTTTTTGATGGAAATTGCGAAGAAGCAATGCTATATTATCAAGATATTTTTGATGGTAAATTTGAAATGATAATGCGTTATTCTGAAGGACCACCTGAATTTTCTTCACCAGAAATAGCCAATAAAATTATGCATGCAACTTTATCTTTTGGAACAAACAGTCAAATAAAACTTTCTGATAGTTTTGAGGAACCATTAGTTAAAGGAAATAATAGTAATATTTCTATTACGGCGGATGATGAAGAAAGTGGTTATGCAATTTTTGATGGTTTGGCCGATGGCGGAAAAACAACAATGCCTTATGCTGAAGTTTTTTGGGGTGGAAAATTTGGAAGCTGTATCGATAAATTTGGCATACAATGGATGATTAGTGCTCCTGCTAACGATAATTCTTAATAGATAAAATGGATTCGAGAGTAACAGAATTTATTACATCTAAAGAAAAATGGACGCAAGAATTAATTCACATGCGTACTATTTTGATGCAACTTCCTTTGGAGGAAACTATAAAATGGGGTTCACCAACGTATTCTTACAAAGGGAAAAATGTGGTTAGTATTGCGGCATTTAAAAATCATTTTGGATTGTGGTTTTTTCAAGGTGGATTATTAAAAGACAAAGCAAAGGTTTTAAGAAACGCGCAAGAAGGTAAAACCCAAGCAATGCGACAAATGCGCTTAGTTGCTGCTTCTGAAATTAAAGAAGACATTATTAAAGGATACATTTTAGAAGCAATTGATAATATAGAAGCAGGGAAGGAGATTAAACCCAAACGAACTACAAAACCGCTTTTAATTCCTGATTTACTAAACGAAGTATTTACTAAAAACGAAGACATAAAAATTGCGTTTAACGAGTTTACAAAAAGTAAACAACGTGATTTTGCTGACCATATTTTTGGAGCAAAACGTGAAACCACAAAATTATCTCGCTTAGAAAAAATTATTCCAATGATTTTACGTGGCGAAGGTTTACACGATAAGTATAAGAATTGTTGAGTCTTTAAGTGATGTATGCTGAAGTATTTGTGTAATGACTTTACTAATTTTTTATACGTTTTATCTTCAATTTATTATTTTCAAACCTTCTTTGTTTATTAGAATCATAAAAACCTTTAACTCTTTCTCCAGTTTCAATAAGTAATTTTTTTACTAAACTTTCATTTATTCCTAGACTTCTGTAAACATTAATTTTAATAATTATTTCAATATAAATTGATGCATATAACATATCAAAATTATTAAATATATTCTTTGTTGAACTTCTATGAACTAAATAATTACGTGATTTTACAATTTTTCTTATATATTCCTCAACATCCCAATCATTAGGAAGTAAAGTAGAGAAATCAGATTCAAAATCAGATAACCTTTTTCTAAAATTTGGTTCATTAATGTGTGCCAAGTTATTTTCTATTAAATTTCTAATTGTATTATCTTCTATTGATTCTAATATCCCTTTTTTTATAGATTTAAATTTGGTCCTATCAAATAATTTATAATTCATAAAACGTCTATGATATGTCTCGATAGAGAAACAATTATTTAAAAAATAATTTTCACGGCTTAACTTGTTATTTATAGATTTTTCTAAGATTAATTCTATACTTGTATGAAGGTCTTTTTTTTCAAACCAATTTTGAATAATTTCGTCTAAATTATGTTTAATGTCGTCAAATTTAATTCTTGGATTCAATGGTGATGGTGAACCCAAAGAATTATTTCCTGTCCAATATAAAGAAACAGGCATTTCCTTTTTTTTATGGAAAGTTGTACTGTCAATCTCTGTTTTTTCGTTGCTAAGAATAAAAAATATTTTTTTTAACTCTTTTATTAAATTTAAAAACTTCCAAACATTTATATCTTCTTTGTTTGATTTTATTTTTAACCCAATATTTTCTTTAATGGTTATCTGATTGTTTTTTCTCTTAATATTTATGTTGTTAGAAGTGTATAATTCTACAGAAAAAACATCAGAATTATAAATTTCAATTAAATCAAAATCTTCTATAATTAATTTTTTATCATTAATAAGATTGTTTTTAATTGCTGAAATATTAGTCCAATCTAATAAGCCTGTCATTTCTATATTTACATTATCAAAGTAAAATAATTCGGGGTTGTTTATAAAATCTCCTTTAAACAGATATTCAGCAGAATATTTTTTTACATCTGCACCAGCTCCAATTGACATTCCAATGTATTTACAGTTTACTAATGTAGCTTTACCAAATCCATTAAATACTCCAATTATAGTTTTTATGCTGTTAAAACCTCGTTGGCTAGATGATAATTCAATTTCTATAGTTTCATTAGACAATGAAAGTCTAACGAAATCAATAGATTCATTTTCATTAAAAGGTGAAACTATTTTTCCTATATAATTTTCCATCTAGTTTGTAAGTAGTTAAGTTATATTTTTAATAAGAAAATCAAGATATAAAAAAAAACACTCGCTCCAAAATGGAAGCGAGGTTTATAAATTTGAAATCGTTATAACATCTTAAGAATTTAAAAACGCTTTTAATTCGGTATAATTACTAACTTTTGTAGCAACTTTTACTTTATCAATTACAGATTTAATCTGCTCAGGAATTTCAACAGTTACAGGCAATGTTTCCTCAACAATATCTAAAAACTTTACAGGATGTGCAGTTTCTAAAAATACACCAAAATCAGTATCGGCTAAATTGTATTTTTTTAAACCTAAATATCCAACAGCACCGTGTGGATCTGTAACATAACCAGAAGTTTTATAAATTTCTTTCATAGCTTTTTTAGTTGCTTCATCTGTAAAAGAATACGAGGCAAAAGCTTGTTTTAATTTTTCTGTATTGTTACCAAACAATTCTTGAATTCTGATAAAATTACTTGGATTACCAACATCCATAGCGTTAGAGATAGTAGCTTTAGATGGTTTTGGATCGTATTTTTCAGTTGCTAAAAAGTTAGGAACTGTATCGTTTATATTGGTTGAAGCAACAAAATGTTTTACTGGTAAACCTAATTTTTGAGCCATAATTCCGGCACAAATATTTCCAAAATTTCCACTTGGTACAGAAAAAACGATGTCTTTATGTTTTTTGTGCAATTGCTTATACGCAAAGAAAAAATAGAACATTTGTGGCAACCAACGTGCAATATTTATTGAGTTAGCTGATGTTAACGTTTTAGAAATTTCAGTATCTAAAAAAGCAGTTTTTACCATTTCTTGACAATCATCAAAAACACCATCAACTTCTAATGCTTTAATATTTTGTCCTAAAGTAGTTAATTGCTTTTCTTGAATATCACTAACTTTTCCGCTTGGATATAAAATAACAACTTCTACGCCTTTAACACCTAAAAATCCGCTTGCAACAGCACCTCCAGTATCTCCAGAAGTAGCAACTAAAACAGTAACTTTATCTTCATTATTCTTATTAAAATACGCTAAACAACGCGCCATAAAACGTGCGCCAACATCTTTAAAAGCCATTGTTGGTCCGTGAAACAACTCTAATGCACCAATGTTTTCTTCGACATTAACAATAGGAAAATCGAAAGTCAAGGTTTCATCAATAATATTTTTTAAAACTTCTGTAGGAATCTCATCTCCAACAAATTGTTTGATAGCTTCATACGCAATTTCTTCGTTAGAATAATTGGCAATATTTTTAATAAAATCACTAGCAATAGGAGTGATGCTCTCTGGGAAATACAAACCTCTATCAGGCGCTAAACCGTTAACTACAGCACTTTTAAAGCTTACTTTTGGTGATTTATGATTAAGACTATAATACTTCATTTTTAATATTTAATTACGATTTTTTAAACTTCCATTGTCATTCCTGCGAAAGCAGGAATCCATACAAACTTAATTATAGATTCCTGCCTTCGCAGGAATGACAAATAATTCTCAAAAAACACTTTTTATAGAAAACTATGGGTTTAAAATATTCGTTGATTTATCTTTCTTCTAAAATTTTTATTCCTTCTGTATTAATTTTTGAACGATGCATATTAAAATCGATTTTTATATTTTTATATGCATTTTCAATTGATGCAAACACATCGTTTGCAATAGTATCTCCTTTACACAACGCAAAAATTGTAGGTCCTGCGCCAGAAATTCCAGCACCCAAAGCACCTGCTTTTAAAGCTTCGCTTTTAACTACATCAAAATGCGGAATTAAATGTTTACGAGCAGGTTCTACTATAATATCTGTTAACGAGTTAGATATTAGCTCGTAATTTTCAGTATGTAAACCGCTAATTAATCCGGCTAAATTAGCCCATTGTGTAATTGCACTTTTTAAAGGTACTTCTTTTGGTAAAACGTCTCTAGAATCTTTTGTTTTAACTTCCACTTGTGGGTGAATTGCAACAACTCTTAATTCTGTTGGAACAGGAATTTTAATAATATCCAAAGGTTCGTAACTTCTAACTAAAACAAAACCACCGTAAATAGCCGCAGAAACATTGTCTGCAATTGCACTTCCGCAAGCAGTTTCTTCGCCAATCATAGCAAATTTTGTTAACTCTAATTGAGAAAACGGATTTCCTAAAAACTGATTTACACCAAAAGCGGCACCAGCAGCACTTGCCGCGCTACTTCCTAAACCGCTTCCGGGAGAAAAACCTTTGTGCATTGTCATTTCTATTCCAAAATCTACAGGATGTTTTTCTAACATTGCTAAAGCAACAGCACCTGCAGCATTTTCTTTTGCGTTTAAAGGTAAATTAGCGCCTGTTATTTCAGTAATTCTAACACCTTTTTCTTCGGTTTTAGTAAAAGTCATTTCGTCACCAACGGAGTCAATTGCTAAACCTAACGAATCAAATCCGCAGGAAACATTTGCTACAGTTGCAGGAGAAAATATTTTTAAATACTTCATTTTTTAGTTCTTTCCAATTCTAATTACATCCGCAAAAATACCAGAAGCAGTAACTTCTGCACCAGCTCCAGCACCTTTTATTAATAATGGATTTACGGGATATCTTTCTGTGAAAAATAACACAATATTATCACTTCCTTCTAAATTATAAAAAGGATGATCTGATGGAATATGTTGTAAACCAACTGATGCTTTACCGTTTTCAAAAGTTGCCACGTATTTTAAACGACAATCTTTGTCATTCGCTTCTTTGTAGATATTCTGAAAATGAGCTTCAGATGCTGTTAAAGATGCGTAAAAATCGTCATTATTAGTTGTTTTAAGGCTTTTTTCTGGTAAAAATGAGTTGTTATCAATATCAGAAAGCTCTAATTCGTATCCGCTTTCACGCGCTAAGATTAAAATTTTTCTTGCAACGTCAATTCCACTTAAATCTATCTTTGGATCTGGTTCTGTGAAACCTTCTTTTTGAGCTTGTGCAACAACATCATGGAAAGTAGTATTTTCATTAAAATTATTGAAAACAAAATTTAAACTTCCCGATAAGACTGCTTGTATTTTATGGATTCTATCTCCAGAAGCAATTAAGTTTTTTAAGGTGTCAATTACAGGTAAACCTGCACCAACATTAGTTTCAAACAAGAAAGGAGCATTAAATTTACGCGATACTCTTTTAAGTGTCTTGTAATTATCTAAATTAGAGGCACAAGCAATTTTGTTACAAGTTACTACGCCAATATTTTGTTCTAAATAATTTTGATAAACCTCCGAAACGTTTTTGTTAGCTGTGTTGTCTACAAATACTGAGTTACGTAAGTTTAATGCTTTAGTCTTATTAAAAAAGGCATCTAAAGATGTTTGTTCCCCATTTTCTAAGGCTTCTTTCCAATTTGTTAAATCTAGACCGTCTTCATTAAAAGTCATTTTTCTAGAATTAGAAATTCCAACTACTCTTATATTCAGTTTTAAATATTCTTTTAAATAGGTTGCTTGTTTATGAATTTGTGCTAAAAAACGCTCACCAACATTACCAACACCCGTAACGAATAAGTTTAACTGTTTTATATTTTCTTCAAAAAATTGTTCGTGAAGCGTGTTTAAAGCTTTTTTTGCATCAACACTATTAATTACAGCTGAGATATTTTTTTCAGAAGCTCCTTGGGCAATTGCTCTAACGTTTACGTTGTTTTTTCCTAAAGAACTAAACATTCTCCCACTTAAACCTTGGTGATTTTTCATGTTATCACCAACCAAAGCTATAATTGCTAAGTTTTGTTCAACAATAACAGGATTTACTTTATGCCTTTCAATTTCAAAAGCAAAAGTTTCATTGATGCTTTCTGCTGCTTTATTTGCATCTTTATCAAAAACACCAATACAGATTGAATGTTCTGAAGAAGCTTGTGTAATTAAAACTACGTTTATATTTTCAACAGATAATGTTTCAAAAACACGTTTAGAAACACCTGAAACACCAATCATTCCGCTTCCTTCTAAAGTAAGTAATGTTATGTTTTCAATATGGCTAATCCCTTTAACACTGGTTTTGCTGTTGGTTTTATCAGTAATTAAAGTTCCATTTTGTTCAGGTTGAAAAGTATTCTTAATTAGAATCGGTATTTTCTTTTCTAATGTTGGTTGAATTGTTGGTGGATAAATAACTTTTGCGCCAAAATGAGACAATTCCATTGCTTCTTGATATGAAATATGCGGAATTGGAAATGCTTGTTTTACAACAGATGGATTTGCAGTGTACATTCCACTAACGTCTGTCCAAATTTGTAATTCTTCAGCATTTAAAGAAGCCGCATAAATAGCCGCAGAATAATCTGAACCTCCACGACCTAACGTAGTTGATTGCCCATTTTCTGTATTTGCTATAAAACCAGGTAATAATGTTACTTGGTTATTGTTATTTTTAAAGAAATCTTGACAATTTTTCTCTGTTAATTTAAAATTAACTTGTGCATTTTCGAAACTGTTAGATGTTATAATTAACTCTCTACTATCTTTATAACCCGCATCTATTTCGTTTTTTGCAGCTTCAGAAATTATGTAAGAAGATAAAAGTTCACCAAAACCACTAATAGTTGCTAATGTTTTAGGTGTAATTTCTTCTAATAAGAAACAACCTTGTAGTAAAATTTCTAGTTTAGAAAATAATTTTTCGACCTTGGTTTTAACCTCATCTTGTCTTTCAGTTGCAATTAAATCTGCAATAACTTGAAGATGGTGTTGTTTAACCTCATTAAAAAGAGAAGTATAGTTAGTATCTTTTCTAGCTGCTTGTTCTGCAGCAGCAATTAACTTGTTTGTAGTTTTTCCGAAAGCGGAAACAACTACTAATACTTTATCTTTTTGTGCTGTTTGTTTAACAACTTGTAAAACTTGTTGTATTGTTTGAGAACTGGCTACGGATGAACCTCCGAATTTTAAAACTTTCATTTTAAATATTTATTGATAATTGTTATTGTTTTTTTTACTAGCCTATGGTTATTTGCCTTCGTTTGAAAGTATAATGTTGACCTAAAGTTTATATGAAATTAATTACACCCTTAAAGGGTAATTGTAGAAATTGTGATAATAGTAATACGCCCAATCATTATGATTGAGTTAGAAGTGTTTGTATTTTTATTAACGTTCACGCTTCAAATGTAAATTATATTTAACAAAAAGACTATTCTTTTGAAAAATAATTTACGAAAACGTTTTAGATGATAAGAATTAGCAATTTAATTGCTCTTTATTGTAATATTTTTTATTGTTGAAGTACTATCGCAGCGAATAATGTATAAGTCTAACTTTTTTCCAGTAACATAATATTCTGGACAAGGTTTTATACGTGCTTTACTTTTACCAAAATTAACATCGCCATTTTCTAAAACTGTAGCTATTTGAAGACTGTCAATATTATGTTTTGCCATTGTTAACTTAGCTTCGTCAGAATATAAACGTTCTCTTATACGTATTGTTTTTAGCGTACGCGCATCCATTCCGTAATTAAAAGTAACATCTTTTTTTGTCCAAAAGAAGTAAACAATTAAAGAACCAAGTGATAAACCAATTAAGTAATAAAAAAACCTTTTAAGCATGTTTTAAATTTGAACTGCAAATTTAATGTAAAAAATCAGTTTATAATTAAAATATTTCTAACTTTAGATTCCTGCCTACGCAGGAATGACAATTTCAACGGAAACTCAACGCAAAGCGTTGTGTAAACTTTTTTTCAATTAAATAATCAATAAATTGATATCTCTAAATGGTAAGCTAAACCAATCTGCAACCGTTTTATTTGTTAAAATTCCGTGGTAAAAATACATTCCGTTTCGTAAACTTTTATCGTAACGCATTGCATTTTCAAATCCGCCTTCTTCAGCAATACTTAATAAATACGGCGTTAAAATATTACTTATTGATACAGAGGCAGTTCTAGAATATCTAGAAGGTATATTTGGAACGCAATAATGTATAACACCGTGTTCTGTAAAAGTTGGTTTGCTATGCGTTGTAATGTTTGAAGTTTCAAAACAACCTCCACGATCTATACTAACATCAACAATTACTGCTCCGTCTTTCATTTTTTCAATCATACTTTCAGTAACAACAACAGGAGAGCGATCTTTACCACGAATTGCACCAACAGCAACATCGCAACGCATTAATGCTTTTGCCAATGTTTTTGGTTGTATTGTAGAAGTGTAAATAGGTGACGGTAAGCGATGCTGTAATGTTCTAAGTTTTGTTAGCGAGTTATCGAATACTTTTACTCGCGCACCTAGACCAATTGCAGAACGCGCTGCAAATTCACCAACAGTTCCTGCGCCTAAAATTACCACAGATGTTGGCGGAACTCCACCAATATTTCCTAATAATAAACCGTTTCCTTCATTTATGCTGTTCATTAATTCTGAAGCAATTAAAATTGAAGCGGTTCCTGCAATTTCACTAAGTGATTTTACTATTGGATACACACCGTGTTCGTCTTTTATATAATCGAATGCTACAGCAGTAATTCTTTTTTTAGCTAAAGCTTCAAAGTATTTTTTGTTCTGAGTCTTTAATTGTAATGCTGAAATTAAGATGGTTTGTGGATTCATCATTTCAATTTCATTAATAGAAGGCGGTTCTACTTTTAAAATAATGTTACAACCAAATACTTCTTTAACATCGTACGATATTTTTGCACCAGCTTCTGAGTATTCTTTATCGGCATAATTTGAGTTTTCTCCTGCACCAGTTTCTACAACAATTCTGTGTCCATGCGCAACTAAAGCAGAAACAGCATCTGGTGTTAAACTTATTCGTTTTTCTTCGAAATGTGTTTCTTTTGGTAAGCCGATAAATAATTCACCTTTTTGCTTTTGAATTTCAAGCATTTCTGGCTGAGGCATTAAATCTTCCTTACTAAATGGCGAGTATAAACTCATGAGTTGGTTTTTAGTTGAATGTTGCGTTGTCCGTTTTCTAAAAGCGAAATATTAATTTCCACAGTTTCTAAAGGTAGTAAATTTTCTACATTGTTTGGCCACTCAATTAAATACCAATTATTTGTATATAAATAATCTTCAATTCCCATATCGTAAGCCTCTTCTTCGTGCTCAATTCTATAAAAATCGAAATGATAAACTGTTTCTCCTTTTGTAGTTAAATATTCATTTACTAAAGAAAAAGTAGGTGAGTGGGCAACATCTTCTACACCTAGTTGTTTACAGATTTCTTTTATAAGTGTAGTTTTACCAACACCCATTTCTCCATTAAACAACAATGTTTTATGTACTGCGGAAGTAATAATTTCTTGTGCAATTTCAGATAACTGCGCTATAGAATAATCTTTGTTCATTAATGCAAAAATAATGAAAACAACGATTAGTTTTTATAAAAAATATAAAACTCTGAAAACTGACCACATAGTAACATCCAAAACATAGTTTTATTGCAACTGTTTACTGAGAACTGAATACTGCCAACTTTATTTAGGTTCATAAATAGCACAAGGAATTATCATTTCTTCCAAAGATATTCCACCATGTTGATACGTATTTTTATAATATTTCACAAAGTGATTGTAATTATTTGGATAGGCGAAAAACATATCTTCTTTTGCAAAAATAAACGGACTATTAATTGCTATACTTGGTAAGAAAATGTCTTTCGGATTTTTTACTGCAAAGACATCTTTTTCTTCATATGAAAGACTTCTACCTGTTTTGTAACGTAAATTTGAACTGATGTTTTTATTACCAATTACCTTAGTAGGATGCTTACAATTTATGGTTCCGTGATCGGTTGTTATTATAAGTTTTTGACCTAATAATTTTGCTTTTTGAATTATCTCGAACAAAGGAGAATTCTTAAACCAACTTACTGTAAGTGAGCGATATGCTTTATCATCTCCAGCCAACTCTTTAATTACTTCCATTTCGGTTTTAGCATGCGAAAGCATATCAACAAAATTATACACTACAACTGTTAAGTCGTTCTGTTTTGTTCCGTTGTAATTATCGGCAAGTTCTTTTCCGCTTCGTAAATTGGTTATTTTATAATATTCGTGCTTAATATCTAGGTTTAAACGTTTTATTTGTGCTTCTAAAAATTCATTTTCATATAAATTTTTCCCACCTTCATCGAGGTCATTTTTCCAATAATTTGGATGTTTTTTCTCCATTTCCGAAGGCATTAATCCAGAAAAAATAGCGTTTCTGGCATATTGTGTTGCCGTTGGTAAAATGCTTAAATAAGAGTGTTCTTCTTCCTTTTTATAAAAATTATTAAGTAAAGGTTCTAAGGTTCTGTATTGGTCAAAACGTAAATTATCAATAACAATTAATAAAGTTCCTTGGTCTTTGCTTAAATGTGGAACTACAAAATCTTTAAATAAAGTATGTGAAAAAGTAGGTCTATCGCCAGCTGTTAACCAATCTTGGTAATTCTTTTTTACGAATTTAAAGAACTGTGTATTAGCTTCTTGCTTCTGGCTTTCTAAAATACCTAACATTCCTGCATCAGAAATTGTTTCTAGTTCTAATTCCCAGTGAATTAGCTTTTTATATAACGTAAACCATTCTTCATAAGAATTTACCATTGCTAAATCCATCGATATTTTTCTGAATTCCTGTTGATAATTAGAAGTTGTTTTTTCAGAAATTAAACGAGAATGATCTAAGCTCTTTTTTAAACTCAATAAAATCTGATTTGGATTTACTGGTTTTATTAAATAATCTGCAATTTTAGAACCAATTGCATCTTCCATAATATATTCTTCTTCACTTTTAGTAATCATTACTATAGGAAGATTGGGTTGTTTTTGTTTTATTTCAGCAAGTGTTTCTAAACCTGTTAAACCAGGCATATTTTCATCTAAAAAAACAATATCGAAACGTTTTTCATCTATTAAATCTATAGCATCTGTTCCGTTTGTACTTGTTGTAACTTTATATCCTTTTTTTTCTAAAAATAGTTGATGTGGTTTTAATAAATCAATTTCATCATCTACCCAAAGTATATCTATTTGTTTCATAGTGTTTTATATGTAAAATACAAGCCAAAGACCTGATTTGTAATAATTATTTTTAAAAGTTTTTGCTAATTAATTTTTAAAGAAATAAGCGTCTACTAATTAACGCCAAAAAATAAATTTGTTGCGTTTTAAAAGCTTAAAATTACGTTAATAAAACGATTTTGTTAGATTTGCTAAAAATTATTGATTTGGCTAAACCGAAAAAAAATAAATTAAAAATATTAAACGATCCTATTTATGGATTTGTAACGATACCTAATTCGCTCATTTTTGATATTATTGAGCATCGATATTTTCAACGATTGAGAAGAGTTTCTCAAATGGGAATGTCTAACTTAGTGTATCCAGGAGCAAACCATACTCGTTTTCATCACGCAATTGGTTGTATGCATCTAATGCATAAGGCAATACGTGTTTTACGTTCTAAGAATGTAGTAATTTCGGATGATGAAGCAAAAGCACTTTTAATTGCAATTCTCTTACACGATATTGGTCATGGAGCTTTTTCACATGCTTTAGAACATAGTATTGTTAGCGGAATTTCTCATGAAGAGATTTCTCTAAAATTTATGAAAAAATTGAATGAAGAGTTCAATGGAAAACTAGACTTAGCAATTCAAATTTTTGAAGGAAGATACAATAGAAAGTTTCTAAACCAATTAATATCGAGTCAATTAGATGTTGATCGATTAGATTACTTAAAACGAGATTCATTTTATACTGGTGTTACAGAAGGGGATATTTCTTCAGACCGATTAATTGCAATGATGCATGTTAAAAATGATGAACTGGTAATTGAACAAAAAGGAATTTATTCTGTAGAAAACTTTATAATTTCTCGACGTTTAATGTATTGGCAAGTATATCTGCATAAAACAGGTTTAGTGGCTGAAAATATGTTAGTTAAAGTATTGCAAAGAGCAAAGGAGTTGGCAAAGAGTGGAGTAGAAGTTCCTGCTACAAAAGCTTTTAAATACTTTTTAAATACGGAAATTTCTGCTGAAAACTTTTCAGAAAAAACATTAGAACTTTTTTCTACATTAGATGATTATGATGTGTTGGCTTCCATAAAACAATGGATGTTTAGCGAGGATAAAGTGTTATCTAGCTTAGCAACAATGTTAATTAATAGAAAATTGTTGAAAATTGAAATGCAAGATAAACCCTTTTCAAAAGAATATATTTCTAAAAAAGAAGCAAAATATAGCGAAAAACTAGCGCTTTCAGATTCAGAAATTTCTTATTTTGTTTTTAATGATTTTACTTCTAATCAGGCTTATAACACAGAAAAACCTATAAAAATCTTAAGTAAGAAAGGGAAATTAAAAGATATTGCATCTGCATCTGATCAATTAAACCTTCAAGCACTAACAAAACCAGTGGTTAAGTATTTTTTATGTTATCCAAAGAAGTAATTTTAGATAAATGGTAGCTTTTTTATACATTTGCATTTGATGAAATTTACAGCCAAACAAATAGCAGATATATTAGAAGGAGAAATAGTTGGTAATCCTAATCAAGAGGTTTCTACAATTTCTAAAATTGAAGAAGGAGAAAAAGGTTCTTTAACCTTTCTATCTAACCCTAAATATAACCCTTTCATTTACACTACAAATGCATCTGCAGTTATTGTAAACAAAAGCTTTATACCAGAAAAGGAAGTTACAGCAACACTTATAAAAGTTAAGAATGCTTATAAATCTTTTTCAAAATTATTAGAGTTTTATAACGAAGCAAAAAATAATAAATCGGGTAGAGAAGAACCTCACTTTATAGCAAAATCAGCTAAAATAGGCAAAGAAGAATATATTGGAGCATTTGCTTACATCGGTGAAAATGTATCTATTGGTAAAAATGTTAAGATTTATCCTAACTCTTATATTGGAGATAATGTAACTATTGGAGATAATTGTACATTTTTTTCTGGCGTTAAAATATATTCAGATACTATAATTGGAAATAACTGTAAATTCCATTCAGGAGTAATAGTTGGTTCAGATGGTTTTGGATTTGCACCGGATGATAAAGGAGAATATAAAGCAATACCGCATATTGGTAATGTTATTATTGAAGACAATGTAGATATTGGTGCTGCAACCACAATAGATAGAGCAACTTTTGGCGCTACAATTATAAGAAAGGGCGTAAAATTAGATAACCAAATTCAAATTGCTCATAATGTTGTAATAGGAAAGAATACTGTAATTGCTTCTCAAACAGGAGTTGCAGGTTCTACTAAAATTGGAGAAAATTGTATGATTGGTGGTCAAGTAGGTATTGTTGGGCACTTAACTTTAGGTAACAACTTAAAGATACAAGCACAATCAGGAATTTCTAAGAACTTAAAAGATGGTGAAAAAGTGCAAGGTAGTCCAGCAATGAGTTATTCTGATTACTTTAAAAGTTATGCGCTTTTTAAAAATTTACCTAAAATAGCAAAAGTAGTTAATAACATAGAAAAAGAGTTGAAGACTCAAAATATAAGCAATGAGTAAGAAGCAAAAAACAATACAAAACGAAATAACGTTATCTGGAGTAGGATTACATACAGGTAACAACGTAACAATGACCCTTAAACCTGCGCCTGCAAACTATGGTTATGCATTTATGCGTGTAGATTTAGAAGGACAACCAACAATTGAAGCTAAAGCAGAGTATGTTACTAACACACAACGTGGAACAAACTTAGAAAAAAACGGAGTTCAAATACAAACTTCAGAACACGTTTTAGCTGCAGCAGTTGGTTTAGAAATAGACAATCTATTAATTGAAATAAATGCTTCAGAACCACCAATTATGGATGGTTCTTCTAAGTTTTTTGTTGAAGCTCTTGAAAAAGCAGGAATAAAAGAATTAGAAGCTTCTGTAGAAGAATATGTTGTAAAAGAAATAATATCTTACAAAGATGAAGAATCTGGAAGTGAAATAATTTTAATGCCTTCAGATGAGTATCAAGTTACAACTATGGTAGATTTTGGTACTAAAATTTTAGGTACTCAAAATGCTACTTTAGATCATATTTCAGATTTTAAAGAAGAAATTTCTGCGGCAAGAACTTTTAGTTTTTTACATGAAATAGAAATGCTTTTAGAAAACGACCTTATTAAAGGAGGTGATTTAAATAACGCAATTGTATATGTTGATAAAGAATTATCTGAATCTACAATGCAACGACTTAAAAAAGCATTTAATAAAGAAGATATTAAAGTTAAGTCTAACGGAATATTAGATAACTTAGATTTACATTGGGCAAATGAAGCTGCAAGACACAAATTATTAGATGTAATAGGAGATTTAGCTTTAGTAGGAACTCGTATTAAAGGTAAAGTTATAGCAAATAAACCAGGGCATTTAGTAAATACCATGTTTGCTAAAAAATTAGCGAAACTAATAAAACAGGAAAAACGTAATAACGTACCAAAGTTCGATTTACATCAACCGCCTTTATTAGATATCCATCAAATTATGGATATTCTTCCACACAGACCACCATTTTTATTAATTGATAGGATTATAGAATTAACAGATACTCACGTGGTTGGTATGAAAAATGTTACAATGAATGAAAATTTCTTTGTTGGACATTTTCCAGGAGCACCAGTAATGCCAGGAGTTTTACAAGTTGAAGCAATGGCACAATGTGGTGGAGTTTTAGTGTTGAATACTGTACCAGATCCAGAAAATTATTTAACATTCTTCATGAAAATGGACAATGTTAAATTCAAGCAAAAAGTACTTCCAGGAGATACTTTAATTTTTAAATGTGAGTTAATTACACCTATTAGAAGAGGAATTTGTCACATGCAAGCCTATGCTTATGCCAACGGAAAAATAGTTGCAGAAGCAGAATTAATGGCGCAAATAGCAAAAAAGAAATAATATGAATCAACCATTAGCATACGTTCATCCACAAGCAAAAATAGCTAGAAACGTTGTAATAGAACCATTTACAACAATACACGCAAACGTTACTATTGGTTCAGGAACATGGATTGGTTCTAATGTTACCATAATGGAAGGTGCAAGGATTGGTAAAAATTGTAGAATTTTTCCAGGAGCTGTAATTTCTGCTATTCCTCAAGATTTAAAGTTTGACGACGAAGACACAACGGTAGAAATTGGAGACAATGTAACTATCCGTGAATGTGTAACGATAAATAGGGGAACTGCTGATAGAATGAAAACCAAAATTGGTGATAATTGTTTAATTATGGCATATTGCCATATTGCTCATGATTGTATTGTTGGTGATAATTGTATTTTTTCTAACAATTCAACTTTAGCAGGTCACGTAACAATTGGAGATAACGTTGTTTTAGCTGGTATGGTTGCTGTGCATCAATTTGCATCAGTTGGCCAACACGCATTTGTAACTGGAGGTTCTTTGGTAAGAAAAGACGTTCCACCATTTGTAAAATCGGCAAGAGAACCATTATCTTATGTTGGTATTAATTCCGTTGGATTAAGAAGACGCGGATTTACAACAGAAAAAATTAGAGAAATTCAGAATATATATAGAATTTTATTTCAACAAAACTATAACTATACCCAAGCTATAGATATTATTGAAGCAGAAATGGAGGCAACTCCAGAACGTGACGAAATTATTCATTTCATAAAAAACTCACATAGAGGAATTATGAAAGGATACTTTAAAGCAAATTAAAAAATAGAATAATAAATAATTGCATTAAAAGCAAAAAGCAGAATAATATGGCAAGTACTTCAGATATTAAGAACGGATTATGTATGAGATATAACAACGATATTTATAAAGTTGTTGAGTTTTTACACGTAAAACCAGGAAAAGGACCAGCATTTGTAAGAACTAAATTAAAAAGTGTTACAAATGGTAAAGTAATAGATAATACATTTCCTTCAGGAAGAAAGATAGATGATGTTCGAGTAGAAACTCATAAATTTCAATATTTATATAATGAAGGTGAAACTTTTCACTTTATGAATCAACAAGATTATTCTCAAATTTCATTAGAAAAAGCAGCTTTAGACTCGCCAGAATTAATGAAGGAAGGAGAAATTGTAACTATTATTATTAATGCTGAAGACGAAATGCCTTTATCAGTAGAAATGCCAGCAAGTGTAATTTTAGAAGTTACAGCAACTGAGCCAGGTGTTAAAGGAAATACAGCAACAAATGCTACAAAACCAGCAACTGTAGAAACAGGAGCATCTGTAAATGTACCTTTATTTATCAATGAAGGAGATAAGATTAAGGTAGAAACAACAAAAGGAACTTACCAAGAACGTATTAAAGAATAATTCAGAAAACAATAATCAATAAACAATTATCAGTTCTGTTTAATTGATAATTGTTTACTTATAATTGATAATTGAAGAATGAAATTCAACCAACCACAAACATTGCAACAAATTGCTTCTTTAATTGAAGCTGAATTTGTTGGTGCATCAAATTTTTCTATAACTGGAATTAATGAAATTCATGTTGTTGAAAATGGGGATATTGTTTTTGTAGATCATCCAAAGTATTATGATAAAGCGTTAGCATCTAATGCTACCACAATACTTATCAATAAAGAAGTAGCTTGCCCAGAAGGTAAAAGTTTACTAATTTCTGATGATCCTTTTCGTGATTTTAATAAAATAACAAAACATTTCAATCCATTTATAGCTTCAAAAAGTACAATTTCTGAAACTGCAATTATTGGAGAAGGAACAATAATTCAGCCAAATGTTTTTATTGGAGATAATGTTTCCATAGGAAAAAACTGTGTTATTCATCCAAACGTAACTATTTACAGTGGTTCTATAATTGGAAATAATGTAACTATACATGCAAATACGGTTTTAGGAGCTGATGCTTTTTATTATAAAAATAGACCAGAAGGTTATGATAAATTGCTTTCAGGCGGACGAGTTGTACTTAAAAATAATGTAGATTTAGGAGCTTCTTGTACAATTGATAGAGGCGTAACTGGAAATACAACTATCGGAGAAGGAACCAAAATAGATAATCAAGTTCATATTGGGCATGATACCGTTATTGGTAAAAAATGTTTAATAGCGTCGCAAACAGGTATTGCTGGTTGTGTTGTAATTGAAGATGAAGTTACTATGTGGGGACAAGTTGGTATGGCAAGCGGAATTACAATTGGTAAAGGCGCGGTTATACAAGCACAGTCTGGAATTAGTAAGTCTTTAGAAGGCGGAAAATCTTATTTTGGTTATCCTGCAGAAGAAGTTAGAACAAAATTAAGAGAGCTTGCAACAATTAAAAGAATTGTAAAAGATTTCAATAAAAAATAAAAGTAACAAATCATTTTTTAGATAGACTTCAAAAAACTATTTTTGCTTGTCTTATAAAAATAAAAAAAACAAACCAATGAGTGTTTTAGTAAATAAAGATTCAAAAATTATAGTACAAGGTTTTACTGGTAGTGAAGGAACTTTTCACGCAGGTCAAATGATAGATTACGGTACCAATGTTGTTGGTGGTGTAACTCCAGGTAAAGGAGGGCAAGAACACTTAGGTAAACCAGTTTTTAACACTGTAGATAATGCAGTTAAAGAAGTTGGAGCAGATACTTCAATTATTTTTGTACCACCAGCTTTTGCTGCTGATGCAATTATGGAATCTGCAGAAGCAGGTATCAAAGTAATTATTTGTATTACAGAAGGAATTCCTACTGCTGATATGGTAAAGGTAAAAGCCTATATCGATAGTTTAGAAGACTGTAGATTAGTTGGACCTAACTGTCCAGGAGTTATTACTCCAGATGAAGCTAAAGTTGGTATTATGCCAGGTTTTATCTTTAAGAAAGGTAAAGTTGGTATTGTTTCTAAATCTGGTACTTTAACGTATGAAGCTGCAGACCAAGTTGTAAAACAAGGTTTTGGAATTACTACTGCGATTGGTATTGGTGGAGATCCAATTATTGGAACAACTACAAAAGAAGCTGTAGAGTTATTAATGAATGATGAAGACACTGAAGCAATTGTTATGATTGGTGAAATTGGTGGAAATCTTGAAGCAGAAGCTGCACAATGGATTAAAGCTGATGGAAACAGAAAACCAGTTGTAGGTTTTATCGCAGGACAAACTGCACCAGCAGGAAGAACAATGGGTCATGCCGGAGCAATTGTTGGTGGAGCTGATGATACAGCACAAGCAAAAATGAAAATATTAGCTGAAAACGGAGTACACGTTGTAAGCTCTCCAGCTAAAATTGGAGAAATGGTTGCTAAAGTATTAGCGTAACTGTTAAAATATATATAAAAAACTAACGTTTTAAATCCGAAGCTATATCTTTAGCCTCGGATTTTTTTATTAATCAAAATCAAAAATCAATCAACATCTATGAAGAACATCAAACTAATTATGTGGATGAGTTTTGCTTTTATCGCTTTTTTAAGCTGTAAAACCAATAATTCTACAGAAGCAAAAACCGAAAGTCATACAGACGCAAGCGGTTACAATTACGAAACAGTTACAAACGACCCAACTGGTTTACGTTTGTACACATTAGACAACGGTTTAAAAGTATATTTAAGTAAAAATACGGATGAACCTAAAATTCAGACTTATATTGCAGTTAGAGCAGGTTCTAACTACGATCCTAAAGAATCTACAGGTTTAGCACATTACTTAGAGCACATGGTGTTTAAAGGAACGCATAAAATTGGTACTGTAGATTGGGAAAAAGAAAAAGTATATTTAGATAAGATTTCTGAATTATATGAGCAACACAGAGCTGAAAAAGATGTAACTAAAAAATTAGCATTGTATAAAGAAATTGACAAAGTTTCTTTAGAAGCATCTAACTATTCTGTTGCAAATGAATATGATAAGATGATTAGTTCACTTGGAGCAACAGGTACAAATGCACATACTTGGTTTGAAGAAACTGTTTATAAAAACAAGATTCCAGCAAATGAATTAGATAAGTGGATTGATGTAGAAGCAGAACGTTTTAGTACGTTAGTATTACGTTTATTCCATACGGAATTAGAAGCTGTTTTTGAAGAATTTAATAGAGGTCAAGATAATGATGGAAGAAAACGTTACGCTTCTATGTTAGAAGGTTTATTTCCAAATCATCCTTATGGTCAACAAAAAACTATTGGAACTGCAGAACACCTGAAGAATCCTTCATTAATTGATATTAATAACTATTTCGATAAATATTACGTGCCAAATAATATGGCAGTTGTTTTAGTAGGTGATTTAGATTTTGATACAACCATTAAAAAAGTAGCTAATACTTTCGGGAAATTTGAAAAGAAAGAATTAACACATCCAGTGTTACCGAAAGAAGAGCCAATAACAGCTCCAATTGTTGCTGAAGTTTTTGGACCAACTTCTGAAAGTATTTCGATTGCATACCGTTCTGGTGGTGTAAATACAAATGATGAAAAAATGGTAACCTTAGCTGATATGATTATGGCTAATGGTAATGCAGGTTTAATTGATTTAAATTTAAATCAAAAACAATTAGTACAAAGAGCAGGTTGTTCTCCAACTTTTTTAAATGATTATGGTTATCACTCATTTACAGGAAGTCCAAAATCGGGTCAAACTTTAGACGAAGTTAAAGGTTTGCTTTTAGGTGAAATTGAAAAATTAAAGAACGGAGAATTTGATGAATGGATGATTGAAGCTGTTGTAAACGATTTAAAATTATCTCAAACTCGTCAATATGAAAACAATACAGCATTAGCTTCTGCATACTTTAATGCGTTTATTCATCATGAAAACTGGAACGATAAAGTCAATTTCTTAAATGATTTAAAGAAAATTTCTAAACAAGAATTGGTAGATTTTGCGAATACTTTTTACAAAGATAATTATGTAGTTACTTATAAGAGAAAAGGTGAAGACAAGAACATTGTAAAAGTTTCTAATCCAGGAATTACACCAGTTAACTTAAATAGAGGAAAAAGCTCAGAATATATTACTGCATTTAACAAAAAGCAATCTGAACCATTACAACCTCAATATGTAGATTATAAAACTGCTATTAAAGAAATTACAACTGATAACGGAATTAAAGTTTCTTACGTAGAGAATGAAAAAAATGATTTATTCGATATGAATATCATTTTTGACATGGGAAGCGATAATGATAAAAAATTATCTCTTGCAGCAGGTTATTTAGAGTACTTAGGAACAGATAAATATTCAGCAGAAGAATTAAAGAAGGAATTCTATAAATTAGGTATTTCTTACTACGTAAGTGCTGGGAGCGATAAAACGTATGTTGGTTTAAACGGATTAAAAGAAAACTTAAATAAAGGTTTAGAATTATTAGAACACTTATGGGACAATGCAAAAGCAGATCCAGAAGCGTATGGTAAATATGTAGAGAAAATTTACAAAGGACGTCAAGATGGTAAAACTCAAAAAGGAAATATCTTATTCAACGGTTTAATGAACTACGGTAAATATGGTGAAAACTCTCGTCTAAGAGACATTATGCAAATTGATGAGTTAAACGCTATCAATCCAGAAGAGCTGGTTTCTATTGTAAAAGACATGAAAAACTACAAACAACGTGTTTTCTATTACGGAAAAGATGTTGATGCAGCAGTTGCTTCATTAAATACAAATCACAAAATATTTGGAGATTTAAAAGAATATCCAGTTGCAAAAGAATATAAAGAAACTGAAACTGGTGGAAACGTATTCTTTACAAATTATGATATGGTGCAAACTGAAATGATGTTTTTAGCAAAAGGTGAGCCATTTAAAGCAGAAAATTTAGCAGCATCAACATTGTTTAATACTTATTTTGGAAGTGGATTATCTTCAATTGTTTTCCAAGAAATTAGAGAATCTAAATCGTTAGCGTATTCTGCATTTGCTTCTTATAGCAACGCATCTAAAAAAGGAGATTCAAACTACGTTATGGCGTATGTTGGTA
This sequence comes from Tenacibaculum todarodis, assembly GCF_001889045.1. NCBI lineage: Bacteria > Pseudomonadati > Bacteroidota > Flavobacteriia > Flavobacteriales > Flavobacteriaceae > Tenacibaculum > Tenacibaculum todarodis. The sequence continues at coordinate 731,897 of NZ_CP018155.1, forward strand.
CACAGGCTAATAAATTAGAGCAAGCTGTAGACGCAATGATGGATTTAATGAACAATATGCCAGAAGCTGAAAAGCAATTTAATGCAGCAAAAGCATCAACATTAAAGAAAATTGCAGCGCAGCGTATTACAAAATCTAATATTTTCTGGACGTATGAATCATTAAAGAAAAGAGGTATTGACAATGATCATAGAGAAGCTATGTATAACACTATTAAAGACATGACAATTGAAGACTTAAAAGCATTTTTTGATAAAAATGTAAAAGGAGAATCTTACAATGTAATGGTAGTTGGTAACAAAAAAGATTTAAATGTAAAATCGCTTCAAAAATTAGGAAAAATTAAAGAGTTAGAAGTAGATGAGCTATTTAATTATGTAGATAAGAAAGAGATTAAATCATAATTATTTCTTTTTTTTCCTTCGGAAGAAACTCGCAATGTTTAAATACGTTGCGAGTTTTTTTGTTTTACTATATTTGTCTCACAAAACAACTAACAAAATTTAAGCATGAAATTACTAGAAAATAAAACTGCAATTATTACAGGAGCCTCAAGAGGTATTGGAAGAGGAATTGCAGTAGAATTTGCAAAACAAGGCTGTAATGTAGCATTTACCTTCAGCTCTTCTGTAGACGCAGCAACAGCATTAGAAACAGAATTAAAAGCATTAGGAGTAAACGCGAAAGGATATCAATCTAACGCAGCAGATTTTGATGCAGCACAAGAATTGGCTAAAAACGTATTAGAAGAATTTGGATCTATAGATGTGTTAATTAACAATGCAGGTATTACCAAAGACAATTTATTAATGCGTATTTCTGAAGACGATTTTGATAAAGTTATAGAAGTAAACTTAAAATCGGTTTTTAACTTAACAAAAGCAGTTATTAGACCTATGATGAAACAACGCAAAGGTTCAATTATAAATATGAGTTCTGTAGTTGGTTTAAAAGGGAATGCAGGTCAATCTAATTATGCAGCTTCAAAAGCAGGTATTTTAGGTTTTTCTAAATCGGTAGCATTAGAATTAGGTTCAAGAAATATTAGATCTAACGTAGTTGCTCCAGGTTTTATTGAAACAGAAATGACAGCAAAGTTAGACGAAAAAGTAGTAGAAGGTTGGCGTAATGATATTCCATTGAAACGTGGTGGAACACCAGAAGACATTGCAAATGCGTGTGTGTTTTTAGCTTCGGATATGTCTTCGTATATTACAGGACAAACTTTATCTGTTGATGGAGGAATGTTAACCTAAAAATATATTATGAAAAATAAATTATTAATTATTGTTTTATTTTTGAACGTAACTGTTTTAATGAGTCAAGAATGGGAAAAGTATAAAAATGAAGAATTAAATTTAGTTGCTTATTTTCCTGAAACACCTAAAAAATCCATCCAAAAAGTAGAAACTGCAGTTGGTACTTTAGACATGCATATGATAATGCATTCACCAACATCTGGTGATGATAATGCAGTATACAGTCTTATAAGGTCTGATTACCCAAAAGAACAATTTGAGAGCGCTACAAGTGTAACTAATAGTAAAGTATTAGATGGTGCAGTTAATGGTGCAGTTAATAATGTAAAAGGAAAATTAGTTTTTGATAATAAAATTAATTTTAATGGTTATCCAGGTAGAAATATTAAAATTTTAATAGATGGCGGTTTTATTTATATAAAAGCTATTTTGGTTGAAAACTCTATGTATATAGTGCAAGTTATTTGTTTAACGGCTAATGATGAAAATAAGAGTATCAATCGTTTTATGGATTCTTTTGATATTATTAAAACGAAGCAATAAATTAAATTTACTTTTTATTTTAAACCTGTAATCTATAATTGTTACAGGTTTTTATTTTTTAGATAGGTTTGTTTTAGCTTTAACGTATCAGTTCGTATATTCGGCTAAAATTTAAATTAGATTGCAAACAACCACACTTTTATACATTATAGTAGCGCTTTTGCTAAGCGTTGCAGTAGCATTTTTTCAATATTTTTATAAAGAAAAGAAAACGCCAAAAATTACAATTCTACTGTTTGCTTTAAAAGCATTTAGTTTATTTGTGTTGAGTTTACTTTTTATAAATCCGAAGATAAAATCCGAAGTAACTACAATAGTAAAGCCAGTTTTATCGGTTTTAGTTGATAATTCTTTGTCTACAAAATATTTTAAGCAAGAGGAAAATGTAAACACGTTAATTTCTACACTAAAAGAGAATAAAGGTTTAAATGATAAGTTTGATGTTTCTTTATTCTCAATTGGAGAACACACACAAGTTTTAGATAGTTTGTCTTTTAATGAATCTAAAACCAATATAGAAGACGGTTTACAAGCTGTTAATAGTTTATATAAAGACAATATTGCTACAACTGTATTAATTTCTGATGGAAACCAAACCATTGGAAACGATTATGAGTTTACGAGTACAAAACAAGCTGTTTTTCCAATTGTTATTGGAGATACTACACAGTATAAAGACGTGCGAATTTCTCAATTAAATGTAAATAAATACAGTTATATAAAGAATAAATTTCCTGTAGAAACTTTATTGTATTACGAAGGAAATGAATCGGTAACTACACAGTTTTCTATTTATAGCAAAGGAAAAACAGTTTTTACACAAAAAGTTTCTTTTTCTCCGGATAAAAAAACGCAAACAATAACTGCAAATTTAACTTCTTCAACAGAGGGACAGCAATATTATACAGCTTCGGTTAAAAAGTTAAAAAACGAAAAAAACACCAAAAACAACAGTAAAAGTTTCTCGGTAGAAGTTATAGATGAACAAACTAAAGTATTGATTTTAACGTCAGTTTTACATCCAGATATTGGTGCGTTTAAAAAAGCAATAGAAAGCAATAAACAACGCAAAGTAGATGTTCAGTTGATTGATAATTATAAAAATCAAATTAATGATTATCAATTGGTTATTTTGTACCAACCAAACAATAAGTTTAATAGTGTTTTTTTTCAAAACACTTCTAATTTCATGGTTGTTTCTGGTTCAAAAACCGATTGGAATTTTATCAATTCGCAACAATTAGGATTTAGTAAAAAAGCTATAAATCAGCCAGAAGATTATACCGCAATTTATAACAATGCCTTTTTAACTTTTTTACAGAAAGATATAGGTTTTGCAAATTTTCCACCGTTAGAAGATAAGTTTGGAGAAGTAACCATTACTAAACCGCATCAAACTTTAGTATATCAAAAAATTGCAGGAATAGCTACTGAGCAACCTTTAATTGCCACTTTTGAAGAAACTGATAAAAAATATGCCGTAATTTTTGGAGAAAACCTCTGGAAATGGCGTTCAGCAAGTTTTAGGCAAGACAATTCTTTTGAGTATTTTGATGCTTTTATGGGTAATTTAGTTCAATATGTAGCTTCAACTAAAAAGAGAAATCGATTAGAAGTAAATACAGAAAGTTTATATCCTGCTAATTCAACAATCAATATATCAGCTTTTTATGTAGATAAAAATTATCAGTTTGATAATAGAGCTTCTTTGCAGTTAACATTTACAAATACCGATTCTAAAGAAAGTAAAGTAGTGCCTTTTTCATTGGTAAATAATTCTTATCAAGTTGAATTAGAAAACGTATCAACTGGAAATTATACCTATAAAGTAACTGTAACTGGAGAAAATATTACAAAATACGGAAGATTTAAAGTTACCGATTATCAAGTTGAAGAGCAGTTTACAAACTCAAATCATAAAAAACTACAAAAATTAGCGAATAAAACAGGAGGGAAGTTGTTTTATGGAAATCAGGCTAATAACTTTATTCAAGAACTCATCAACAATAAAAACTATTATAGCACATTAAAATCTGTACCAAAAGAACAGAATTTAATAGATTGGAAGTGGATTTTAGCTCTAGCTGCGCTATTATTGTCGCTAGAATGGTTTATTAGAAAATACTATGGTAAAATCTAAAAAAGCAATTAGTATTACTTGTTTTAGGCCTTAGAATATTAGAAATTTGCTGTAGAATTTAAAGAGAATATTTATGAAATTTCATACAAGAAAATGGGTAAAACCACAAGATTTAAATCCAAACGGAACCTTATTTGGAGGTCGATTATTAGAGTGGATTGATGAAGAGCTGGGTATTTATGCAATTATTCAATTGGAAATACCAAGAACAGTAACAAAGTATATGTCTGAAATAGACTTTGTAAGTTCTGCCAAACAAGGAGATATCATTGAAATAGGAATGGAAGTTTTAGCTTTTGGTAACTCTTCAATTACTTTAAAGTGTGAAGTGAGAAATAAGCTTACACATAAAATTATAATCATTTTAGATAAAATTGTGATGGTTTCTTTAGATGAAGAAGGAAATCCTAAAAAACATGGTAAAACTAAAGTAGAATATGTTTCTGATAGATTAAAAGATAAGTAATTAATTGTATTTTTGAACAAATAAAATAAAACAAACAATGGCACAAAGACAATTTGAATTCCCGAAAGTGGGATTATTAATTCCGGTAGTAGTGGTACTTTTAATATTATTCGCTAAATCTACGGTAACTGTAGGACCAGGTGAAGGTGGAGTTATTTTTGAAACTCTTGGAGAAGGTATTAATACAGAAAAAACGTATGGAGAAGGTTTTCATATTGTTGCTCCTTGGAACAAAATGATTGTTAGAAAGGTTCGTCAGCAATCTATTTCAGACGAAATGAATGTACTTTCTGTAAACGGACTAGAAGTTAAAGTAAACGGAACAATTTGGTACGAGCCAGAATTTGAAAATTTAGGTAGCCTAATAAAAACTAAAGGTGAAGATTATGAGCGCGAATTGTTAGATCCTGCAATTAATGCAGCAGCAAGAAGTGTTGTTGGTCGTTACACGCCTGAACAATTGTATTCTAGTAAAAGAGATGTAATTGAGCAAGAAATTTTAGATGAAGTAACAAAATTATTAGAAGGTCAGTTTTTAACAGTAAAAAGAGTTTTGGTAGAAGATGTTAAATTACCTCCTACAATTAAACAAGCTATTGAGCGTAAGTTAAAGCAAGAGCAAGAATCTTTAGAATATGAGTTTAGATTAGTAACTGCGCAAAAAGAAGCAGAAAAAGTAATTATTGATGCAAAAGGTAAAGCGGAATCTAACCGTATTTTAAGTGCGTCTTTAACAGATAAAATTTTACAAGATAAAGGTATTGAAGCAACGGTTAAATTATCGGAATCTCCAAATAGTAAAATAATTGTTATTGGTTCTGGAGACAGTGGAATGCCTATTATTTTAGGAAATCAGTAAGGAATTATAAAACTTTTATATATTGAAAATCCAGCTTAACGGCTGGATTTTTTTTGATGTAATTTATTTTTGAAACAACTCTTTATTTAGATTATTATCAAATTTTATATCTGACCAATTTACTAATATCCAAGGTTTATCTGTTACATCTGCATTCCAGTTAGAATTTTTATACCTACGTTTAGTTGGTATTAAAAGACCGTCTATGTTTTCATATGTAAGTTCCATTAAAAGAGGCTCCGTTTTTTTAAAATCCATAACAGTAAAAAGAAACTGATCTACCAAGTTGGTTTCTTTATTAATATATAGCTGATAGATGTCTTTTGCAGCGTTATCTTTAGACTCAAAAGTAACTTTAACAATATCGTATTTGAAGTTATTAATAGTTTTTTCACCTAAATGCTCATAATTTAAACCTGGATCTAATAGCTTTTGCATCATAGTAAACCAATAGTAATTTGTTGGTCTGTTAAAAGCAACTCTTTTTAAGGCAGTAGTATCGGTAATTAATTGGCCATTATTTTTCAACCAAAACTCGCTTCCATCATAGCCTTGTTCTATAATTCCCTCTAAGTTTGCTAGAGTTCTTTGGTGTTTATTGTAGTTTCCGTAAGATAATTCTCCATTAAAAATGTATTTTTCTGTTGAAACATCAGATTTTCCGTCTGGAGTTTGATAAGTATACGTGTAAACAACATCTTTTTTGTTACTAAGTTTAGTATAATCACCAACTTTTTGAGTCATTTTATAAACTAATTCATGACCTTTATTTAGGAATGATATTGTGTTTTCTTTTCCTAGATTAGTGGAAGGTTTGTCTATCTGTTTTTCATTTTTACATGATGTTAAGGCAAAAAACAAACTTAGAATAAGTATTAAACGATATTTCATTTTTATTTTAGATTAAAAGGGTTTTATTTTAAAGTTGATTGTTTTAGATGGAAAAATTACGTTGTCTTTTAGCTTCAAACAAAACAATAGCAGCGGCAACAGAAACATTCATAGAATCTATTTGACCTTGCATTGGTATGTTTATATTTTGTGTTGCTTTTTCTCTCCAGATTTCAGATAAACCTGTAGCTTCTGTACCAACAACAATTGCGCTTGCTTTGCTATAGTTCTCTTTATGATATTCGTTAGAGTTTTGCAGTGTAGCACTGTAAATAGCTATATTTTTTTCCTGTAGGAAATTAATAATTTCTTCGGAAGAACCAACCGCAATTTGATTGGTGAATAAACACCCAACACTAGAGCGTATTATATTTGGGTTATACATATCCGTTTTAGAATTTGCGATAAACACAGCATCAATATTTGCAGCATCTGCAGTTCTAAGCATTGCGCCAATATTACCAGGTTTTTCAATTCCTTCTAAAACTAAAACTAACGGATTTTCGTTTTTAAAAACAATATTGTTTAATGCTAATTCTTTGATTTTTACAACAGCTAAAACGCCTTCGGTTGTTTCTCTGTATGCTAGTTTTTGATACACTTCTTTAGAAATTTCAATAAACTCTACAGTTGTATTAATGTTGTTTTTTAATTCTAAAGGAGAAAATAAATCAGCAACAAACAAAAGTGTTTCTATTTCATAATTTCCTTGCATTGCTATAGAGATTTCTCTTTTTCCTTCAACTAGAAATAACCCCTTTTTCTTACGTTCTCTAGACTTTTCTTGAAGCTTAGTTAAGTCTTTGATGTATGAGTTTTGTATGCTTGTTAGTTTTTTCATTAGTACAAAAATACCTAATTATAGGTAGTTATTAATGTTAATTATTGCTAATATTTGTAATGTCTTTTATAAGTAATTGCTTGTTAAAGAGAGGGAAGAAAATCAACTTATTAATAATTGTTTTAGGGGTATGATTATTGATTTTGTTGAATAAAAAAAGCTCGGTTTAGTTACCGAGCTTTTTATGTTATTGATTTTTATATTTATCGGAGTAACGTTTCCAAAGTTTAGTTTGGTGTGTTTCTAAACTTAATTTTCTACCGTTAATAAAAGAGTTTGAAACTTTATTAGTTCTCATATCTAAAGCATCTCCTTCAGAAACAAACAGGGTAGCGTCTTTACCAACTTCTAGAGTTCCGACTTTGTCATCTATTCCTAAAATTTTAGCAGCGTTAGAAGTAATCAACTTTAAAGCTTCTTCTTTACCTAAACCATAAGCAGCATATGTTCCGGCATAAAAAGGTGCATTACGTGTACTCATTCGTTCCATGTCGCCTTCCATACCAATACTAACTGTTATACCTTTGTCAACTAATATTTTAGCAGTTCTATAAGGTAAATCGTAATCTTGATCTTCTGCATTTGGTAATCTATGAGCACGTTCTAAAACTACAGGAATATTGTTTTTAACTAATAAATCCGCAACTTTATCTGCGTTTCCACCATGTACAATTACAATGTTATTAATACCTGCTTCTTTAGAAAGTGTTATAGCATCGGTAATTTCTCTTTCCCCACTAACGTGAATAAATAATTTCTGATTTCCGTTAAATAATCCTTTCATAGCTTCAAAAGGTAAGTTCTTTTCAGATTTATTTCCTTTTAAATATGTTTTAGCTTGTTGTAAATAAGAAGAAAATTTATTTAAGTTTTCCGTATAATTCTTACTTTCTTTTACAACTCTTGGTTCGCCTGCCCACCATCTTCCAGAATAAGATACGCTACTTGGCCAATTCATATGAATAGCATCATTTTCTTTAACGATTGCGTCTTCCCAGTTCCATGCGTCTAATTGAACGATAGAAGAAGTTCCAGAAATTGTGCCTCCACGTGGTGTAGTTTGTACAATTAAAACGCCATTTGGACGCATAGATTCTACAACTTTACTTTCTGTATTATAGGCAATTATGCTTCTTATGTGTGGATTGTAAGTTCCAATTTCTCGCTCATCAATTGATGCTTTAACGGCATCAACTTCACCTAAACCTAAAGTAGTATTTGCTACTATAAATCCAGGATATACATGTTTTCCTTTGGCATCAATTACAGTTCCACGTCTTGCAATTTTTGTAAGTGCATTACCAACGTGTGTAATTTTCCCATTAGAAAACATTATTAATGAGTTTTCTATTACTTGTCCATTTCCTAAATGTGCAGTTGCACCTTCAATTGTATAATCTAAAGTTTGTTTAGGAGCAGGTGTTTGTTGTGCAAATAAACTTCCGATTGAAAGTAAAAAAGCTATTGTATATATATAATTTTTCATCTTCTGTCTATTTTAAAGTTTCACAATGGAATAATTCTTTCACCTTTTTAGATGGAGGTTGCACTTTACCACCATTAATTTTTTCATGAAGCATCATGTTTTGTAATTTGCTTCTTTCAGCTTTAATAGCGGCTCTTTTATCTAAATCTGCATCAATATCAAAATAGGTTCTTCCTTCAATAATAGTTTTTAAAGGTTTTGCATATACTGATAAAGGATTTGTATTCCATAAAACAACATCGGCATCTTTACCAACTTTTATGCTTCCTACTTTTTTGTCTATATGCAATAATTTCGCAGGGTTAATTGTTACCATTTTCCATGCTTCCTCTTCAGACATACCACCATATTTAACTGTTTTAGCAGCTTCTTGGTTTAGTCTTCTAGACATTTCTGCATCATCAGAGTTTATTGCAACTGTTACACCTTGGTTGTGCATAATTGCTGCATTATAAGGTATTGCGTCATTTACTTCGTATTTATAAGCCCACCAATCTGAGAAAGTTGAACCTCCAACACCGTGTTCTTTCATTTTATCAGCTACTTTATAGCCTTCTAAAATGTGTGTAAATGTGTTAATGTTAAAGTCGAATTTCTCAGCAACTTTCATTAACATATTAATTTCTGATTGTACGTAAGAGTGGCAAGAAATAAAACGTTCTTTATTGATGATTTCAGCTAAAGTTTCTAACTCAGCGTCTTTTCTATACGGTTGTCCGCTTTTCTTTTTAGCATCATATTGTTTAGCGCGTGTAAAGTAATCGATATACATTTGCTCAACTCCCATACGCGTTTGCGGAAAACGAGTTCCGTTTTGGCTTCGAGATTGTTTTACATTTTCACCTAAAGCAAATTTTATAAATTTAGGGGAATTGTTATAAATCATATTATCAGCACTTTCTCCCCATTTTAGTTTGATAATCGCAGAACGACCACCAATTGGGTTAGCAGAACCATGTAAAATTTGAATTGAAGTTACTCCACCAGCTAAATTTCTGTAAATATTTACATCATTAGGATCTACAACATCTTCAATAGTTACTTCTGCAGTTGAATTTTGTGCCCATTCATTAACTGAAGTTGTTGCAATATGTGAATGTTCGTCAATAATTCCGGCTGTTACATATTTTCCTGTAGCATCAATTGTTTTTGCGCCTCTAGCGGAAATATTTTTTCCAATCTTAGCAATTTTACCGTTTTTGATTAAAACATCTGTATTAGATAAGTTTCCTTCTTTTTCACCTGTCCAAACTGTGGCATTTTTAAATAAAATAGTTTCTTGTTTTGGTTGTTGTGCTAAACCGAAACCAACATTTGGATAAGAAACAGGTAATATAATAGGAGTAGAGCTGTCGTCTTTTTTCTTTTTAGCGTCAGATTTTTTATCATCTTTCTTAACAATTTTGGCAGCAGACCATTCCGTTTCGTTTCCGTCTTCATTAATTGATTTTCCAGTAATTACAGGACTATCAGTAATTTTAGCCGTTAAACGATTAAATTTTGTTGCATCATTTTCTGAAGGAATACTCATAAAAATCCATCCATCTTTAAAAGAGAATTTAGATTTTATTTTTTTATCTCCTAATTTTAATGAACCCTTTTGTTTGGCATCTTTTCCTGAGATTGTTAAATCGTATGTTTTTCCGTTTAAAGCTAAAGCATAATTTCCTGCAATATCTTTAACATTCATGTCATTAATTACGTTTTTATCACCTAAAGTCCAGTTTTCGTACAATGTAGTTTTAGGGTCAAAAACATCTCCAGAAGTAATTAAAAAATTGGCATAACTACCAACTTGTAGGTTACCAATGTTCGATTTTCCTAATATTTTAGCAGGAACTGTAGTTAGCGCCTCTAAAGCTTTTGTTTTGTCTAAACCATATTTTATCGCTTTTTGAATGTTCTTGTTAAAGTCATTCATCTTTTTTAAAGAATGCGTAGTTAAAGAAAAAGTTACACCATTTTCAGCCAATACTTTAGGGTTGGTAGGTTCTTGGTTCCATTTTCTCATATCGTGTAAACTTATATGTTCCGCTAAATACGGATTAGAAACATCATAAGCTGCTCTAAAATTGATAGGAATAATAAAGGTAGCATTGGTTGCTCTTACATCGTTTATACGTTCAAATTCGTCTCCACCACCAACTATTGTGTATTGAATTCCGAATTCATCACCAATTTTATCAGCTCTAAAAGCATTAATTTTTGAACCTGCATAAAAAATTTGAGGTAAGTTTTTATTTCTATCTAAAGCTTCTAATGCTAAATCTTTATTTTTTGTATTTCCTTTTAAATACCAATCTGCATCATTATAAGTTTGACGTAAAAGCGCCATAGACCCCATTAAAGATCCTGGATACATTTGTTTTGATTTGTTACTTTTAGTAAAAGAAAGATATTGAGCAGACTTATCTTCTAGAATTCTGTAGGCATTTGTAGTTTCGGTATTTAAAGAAACTAATAAACCGTTTCCTCTAATAATACCATCTTGCATGTGAGTGTTTACAACGCCAAAACCAGCTTTTAATAAATCTTTTGCTTTTTTAGCATCGAATTTAAAATCGGCTATGGGGTTTGTTTCTGGTCTAATATGGTCATTCCAGTAATATCCTTTTCTTTCTGGTTCGTATTGTGGACTCGCATTAGGATTTCCTCTTTCTCTTTTTGGTTTTGCAATTCCAAAATCGGTGTACGCATCAATAAAAGAAGGGTAGATACTTTTACCATTTAAATTAACGGTTTGTGCATCTTTTGGAATTGAAACTGAACGTCCAACGTTTACAACTTTTCCGTTTTTAACTAATAAAGTTCCGTTTTTTATAACATTTGTGGGTGTTATATAAATAGTTGCTTTGGTAAAGGCTATTGTTTTGTTGTTGGGAGTTTTAACTCCGTCATCTTTTGGAAAGTATTCTTGGGCAGTTATAATAGAAGTGCACAAAAATAACAACCATAGTAGGTTTTTTTTCATTTGGTTAGTTTTAGTTTTTAAAGATATTTCTTTTGATAAGATAAAGCTTGGGCTTTAACAAAACATTAAGATTATTAAGACATAAATTTCACAGATTTACACAGATTAGGAAAGATGAATACTCTTTATTCGTGTAAATCTGTGAAATCCGTGTCAGTTTTTTTATTGAAAGTTGATTCTGTTTGTGTTAATCAAGTTTAACTTCTAACCCTCTTTATTTCATTTTAGGAATTATTAATTTCCCAATTTTGTTATTACCAGATAACCAAGCTGTATTTGCATTTACAAACTGAATAGTATAATAAGCGTCTTTACTAACTTCTGTCCAAGTTTGTCCAGCGTCGTTAGAAAATGAAACACCTGTTTTACCAACTGCAAAAATCTCTTTTCCATTAGTATTTGGAACATATTGCACACAACTCTTATAATTAGGGTCTTGTTCATCAGCAATTAAAGTCCAGGTTTTACCGCCATCTTTTGTAACCGCTTTATTTGCTTTGTTTTCTGTTGGTTTAGAGTAGTCTCCACCAATCGCAATTCCAGTTTGTTTATCAGTAAAATCAATAGAATACATTCCTTGAGGACCATTTCCTTGAATAATTGGTGTGTCAAAAATCTCCCAAGTTTGTCCTTTGTTTTCAGATTTTAAAATACGAGATTTCTTTCCTCCGGAAGCAATCCAAACAGTATTGCCAATAATTTTAATGTTCGTGTTACTCGCTGCAAAAAAAGCTTCACCATCTTCAAAAACAGGTAATTTATCACAAGGGATTTTAGACCATGTTTTTCCGCTATCCGAAGTTAAAATAATAGAAGCACAGTTTTCAGTTGGATCTCCAACAGCAATTCCGTGTTTACCATCTGCAAAGAATTTCATGGAGTCATAAAAAACTTTTTCATGTTCTTCCTTATAAACCAATGTTTCTTTTCCTTCAGAAACTTTATATAACAAGGCTGGATTTCCTACAGATAAGGCGAATATGTCTGTTCCATTTGAAGCAATACTTCTAAAATGTGGTTGTATACTCTCGTTATAGTTAATGTGTATTGTCTTCCAAGTTTTACCAGCATCTGTAGTAAAACCAATGTCGCCTTTTGAACCCGCGTAATAAAGCGTGTTTTCATCAAGAAACTGAATTGCCCTAATACTAGTGCTATCAATTTTAAATTCTTGAATGGTTACTTTGTCTATATTTCTTGGTTGATATTCATTTTTACAAGAAATAGTTAAGATTGCTAAAGAAAAAAGGATAAATAATCGGTTCATTTTTGTAGTTTTAAGGCAACTAATTTAATCAATTTTATACAGGTGAAAAAAGCATTGGTAATTTCTGGAGGAGGAAGCAAGGGAGCATTTGCAGGAGGTGTTGCGGAATACTTAATGAAAACTCGTGGAAATGATTATGATTTATTTTTAGGAACTTCTACGGGAAGTTTAATGATTTCTCATTTAGCTTTAGATATGGTTGATGAATTAAAAGAATTATATACATCTGTAAATCAATCTTCTATATTTAGTAATAATCCATTTAGGGTAAAAAGAGTGCATGGTGTAAAAGTAATTTCTATACGCCACAGAAGTACATTTTGGAATTTTTTAAATGGAAGAAAAACGTTTGGAGAAAGTAAAAATTTAAGAAAACTAATTAAGAAGAATGTTACTTTAGAAATGTATAACAACATTAGAAAGAGTAATAAAGATGTTGTAGTAACGGTTTCAAACTTAACAGCTAACCAGGTTGAATATAAGTCAATTAGAGCGTGTGAGTATGAGGATTTTTGTGATTGGATTTGGGGTTCTTGTAATTATGTTCCTTTTATGAGTTTGTTAGAAAAAAATCATTGCCAATATGCAGATGGTGGTTTTGGTTGTTTGGTTCCAATACATGAAGCTATAAAACGCGGAGCAAAAGAAATTGATGCTATTATTTTAGAAACTGAAATAACTCAGATAAATAGAATGCCTGCTAAAAATCCGTTTTCATTAATGTTAGATGTTTTTGACTTTATGTTAGAACACGTAGAAAAACATAATGTTACAATTGGTAAGCTATCCGCAAAACACCAAGATGTAAAGTTGAATTTGTATTATACACCAACGGTTTTAACAAAGAATTCTTTAGTTTTCGATAAAAAAGAGATGAAAATATGGTGGAAAGCTGGGTTTGATCACGCTAAATTTAAAAATGATACTTTAATGAGTGATTTTAGACCAGAACTTATTGAAAATAAAGAAGTAGAAAAGGGTTTAATGGAATCTAATCTAGACGAAAATATATAATAAAACAGATTGTCATAATAATTTTAAACAAAGGTTTAAAAATGAGGTTACATTATGACAATCTGCAAAATATTATTTTAATTCTACATACATGTTGTTACTAGTTGGAGTATGTAATTTTGAATTTGAAATTTCTTCACCAAAATAAGTGTTTTGAGGAGTAAAAACACCTCTTGCTCCAGTTGTTATTAAGGTAATTGTTCTATCTAATAAAGGTTCGTTTCTGTCTCCTAAAACACCTAAATTACCGTAATCTTCAGGAAATTCTACAGTTGGCTCAATACCATCTTTATCATTATTACCATCTTTATTTACTATTTCTAAAACAATTGGTTGCATTGCCCAATTATGATTTGGATTTACATCAGTTTTGTTGAAGTTAGGAGAATCATATAAAGTTATAGAGCCAACATATTTACCTAAAGTTTTTGTACCAACTTGTTTTACATTTATGTGAGGAACTAATCCGTTAATTACAAGTTCTGAGGCAGAAGCAGAGCTTCCTGTTGTAATAAAATAAATGTTTTCTAAATTTAAGCTGTTTATTGGTTGATTAACAATTCCGTTATTAATTTGATCTGTAAAATTATTGATAAAATTACTTGGATCAGAAGCTTCTTCAACTTTACTGTTCCATCTTTGTTTAGAGAAAACATCTCCGTTAAATTGTCCAGTAATCATACTTGCTAAATAGGTTGCAGTTCTAACAGAACCGCCGCCATTATAACGTAAGTCTATTACTAAATCTGTAACCAATTCGCTTTTAAAATTTGCAAAAACAGCATTTAATTCATCATCAAACTGAGGAGTAAACGCGTTATACATTAGGTATCCAATTTTATTTGTTCCTTCATCAAAAATAGCACTTGTGTGTACTGAGTTTTCAGTAAACTGACTTTTATCTAAAGCGATTTCAGTTCCGTTTTCAGTTGGATTCCCACTATTAAAATCGGCTAATTGAATTGTATATGAAGTACTTGAAGAAAATAGTAAGCTTCTATAATTAGCTAATGTTAAAGCTGTTCCGTTTACTTGTGTAAAAATCATTCCACGAGTTATACCTTTGTTTTCTGCGTCAGTTCCAGGAACTACATAACGAACATAACCATATACTTTTGTTGGGTCGTTTTCAAAAGTGCGCAAGCCAAACTCCATTCCAGAAGTTTCAGTTGTGCCTTCAAAAGAATTTTCTAAAGCGATGTAATCATCTACAATCCAAGAAAATTTATCGGTTACTCCACGTTCAAATAATAAGCTTTCAAATAAATTTTCTGGATTACTAAATCCTTGTAAATAGCTATATAATTGTTGGTCTGCAGAAAAACGTCTGTCAGATAAATCTGGAATTTCACCTTGCCATAAATAATAGGCGTTTAATCCTTTCCAAACAAAAGTTTGAACTTCAATATCTGTTGGAATATTTTCGTTTTTTGAACAAGAAATTAACGTGCTAAGGGCGATAAATAAAATAAATAATCGAGTAAATTTCATAAAATTAAAGGCTTTATTATATTGGTAACGTAATCTGAATAGTAATAGTATATTGTTTTTTTTCTTCCGCTTTGCGAGTATTTTAGCAATATTACAAAATAAATAGGTTTGCGTTGTAACAAAATTTATATTGCTTCGTCGTAATAATGTAAACCTGATAATTTAGACGTTACTAATCTAAAAAGTTTACAATAATCTAACTAATAAAAATGAAACAATCAGACTTTTTAAAAGTTGTTTTACCGTTTAAAGATAAAGTATTTCGTTTAGCAAAACGATTACTTGTATCTACTGAAGAAGCCGAAGATGCTACGCAAGAGTTGTATTTTAAACTTTGGAAGAACAAACAAAAACTGTCTGAATATAAGAATGTAGAGGCTTTTGCTATGACAATGACTAAAAATTATTGTTTTGATAGATTAAAATCTAAACAAGCCAGTAATTTAACATTAATCCATAGTAATTATAAAGAAAAAGATACAAGTCTTGATAAAAAAGTAGAACATAATGATAGTGTAGAAAAAGTACATAGACTGATAGAAGATTTACCAGAACAACAAAAAATTATTATTCAGTTAAGAGATATTGAACAATATAGTTTCGATGAAATTGCAAAAATGGTTGACATGAAACCAACAGCCATTAGAGTAGCACTTTCTAGAGCAAGAAAAACAATAAGAGAAGCATTAATTAAACAACACAACTATGGAGTTAGCTAACATAGAAAAATTAGTAGAAAAATATCTGAACGCAGAAACCACTTTGCAAGAAGAGAAAACATTAAGTACTTACTTTGCCTCAGAAAATGTGGCATCGCATTTGCAAGAGTACAGTTATATGTTTGGGTATTTTAAGAAAAGTAAAGACGAAACCTTTAACAAAACCATTCAGTTAAAACCTGAAAACAAGAAAAAGAACTGGAAATGGTTACAAGTTGCAGCGTCTGTCGTCTTATTAATAAGTATGTATGCAGGTTATGGAGAATACGAGCATAGACAACAAGAAAAACAGTTAGCACAAGTAACAGAAGCTTTAAAGTTGTTGTCTACAAACCTTAACAAAGGAAACCAAGCTGTAGCAAGTTTATATACATACGAAGACACAGTTAATAAAATATTTAAAACCAAGTAAATTAGTAAAACCAAGTAAAAATAAGAAACCATGAAAAAAATAATAACAATAATAGCACTAGTATTTACCTCAAGTTTAACTTTTGGTCAATCAATGTTTGATAAATTAGAAGATTTAGATGATGTATCTACAGTTGTAGTAACTAAAGATGCATTTGAAATTTTATCAAAATTTAATGTAGAATCTAAAGACAACGAAGCAATGGAAGTCTTTAAAATGATTCAAGATTTAAAAGAATTAAAAATGTTTTCTACCGATAATTCTAGTATTGCTTCTCAAATGGAAGGTATGGTAAAAACTGCTGTTAGCAAATCTAACCTTACAGAATTAATGCGAGTTAAAGACAAAGGCTCTCATGTAAAGATTTATGTTAAGGCTACAAAAAACAAAGATTTTGTTAGTGAAGTTTTGATGTTTATCAAAGATAACGACGGTAAAAGATCTAAAGGAAATATGGAGTCTGTAATTGTTTCTTTAACAGGAACTATAGATATTAATAAAATGTCTAAACTAGCAGATACTTTTTCTAAGGAAAACAATGTAAAAGTTGAAATGAACAGTAAGTAAAACTATATTTAGTTCGAGCGCTTTTTAAAAGCGCTCGAATATAAATCAACATAAAAAAATTAAATTTAAGATGAAAAAACTATCCACAATACTTTCTTTTGTAGCTATTGTATTATTGATGAGTTCTTGTAAAAAAGAACAAACTTTACAGAGTTATTTAGTTGAAAGTCAAGATAAAAAAGGATTTATGACTGTAGATATTCCTGCGAGTGTTTTAAAAATGTCTCAAGGAAAAGATGCAAATGCAGATGTAAAAGAATCTTTAGAGAGTATTAGAAAAGTAAATATTGTAGCAATGCAATATAAAGGTAACGAAGCAAATTATGAAGCTGAAAAGAACAAGTTAAAAGCTATCTTTTCTAATTCTTCAGAATATAAAAGCTTAGTTTCTTTTAAAGATAAAAGAGGAAACGGAAAAGTATTTTATAGCGGAGATGCAGATGCAATTGATGAAATTGTAGCTTTTGGTTACAGTAAAGATGCAGGAGTAGGAGTTGCACGTATTTTAGGAGACAATATGAATCCTGGAAAAATTATGGAAGCAATGAAACATGTAAAATTAGAAGGAGATAACGCAAGTCTTTCTCAGTTTAAAATGCTTTTAGAAGCAAAAGAATAACCAACCCGATTATATATTTTAAAAAGCCGTAACAATTAATGTTATGGCTTTTTTGTTTTAACTACGCATTAACAACTCACAATCTTTTATTTAGTATTTTTGACCCATAATGGGTTTTTATTTTTTAATACTATTCTTTATTATTTTTGGAATACTTATTGAAAGTAACTCATTGTCATTCCTGCGTAGGCAGGAATCCACAGAAAGTAAAATAAATACCCAGAAATTTCGAGACTGTTTTTACAGGAAATCCAGAAACATATATGAGAAAAACAATTTTATCACTATTAATTGCCTTAACAAGTTTTGTTGCAACAGCTCAAACGAATGTTTATAGAGCCGAAAAGGAAAAAGAACATAAATTAATTCATACAAAACTAAAGGTCGACTTTAATTTTCAAGAGCAAAAATTAAATGGAGAAGAATGGTTGACAGCTAAACCATATTTTTATGCAACTGATAAAATTACGTTAGACGCAAAAGCTATGATTATTCATGAAGTAAAAATGAATAATCAAACTTTAGATTATAATTATGATAATTTAAAGTTGATTATAGATTTAGGTAGAACTTATTCTCGTAATGAAGAGTTTACAATCTATTTAAAATATACAGCACAACCAGAAAAAGTAAAACAAAAAGGAAGTGCTGCAATAACACAAGCAAAAGGATTGTATTTTATCAATCCAACAGGATTAGACAAGAACAAACCAACTCAAATTTGGACACAAGGAGAAACGGAAGCAAACAGCTGTTGGTTTCCAACAATTGACTCGCCAAATCAAAAAACAACACAAGAAATTTATATAACGGTTCCAGATAAGTTTGTAACCTTATCAAACGGAAAATTAGTTTCTCAAACTAAAAACGGAACAAACAGAACAGATTATTGGAAACTAGATCAAAAACACGCTCCGTATTTGTTTTTTATGGGAGTTGGAGAATATGAAATAGTAAGAGAACAGTATAAAAATCTTCCTATAAGTTATTATGTGTCTAAAGAATATGCGCCTTATGCAAAAGAAATTTTTGGACACACAAAAGAAATGATTGGTTTCTTTGGTGATAAATTAGGTGTTGAATATCCTTGGAATAAATACGATCAAATTGTTGGTGTAGATTATGTTTCTGGAGCTATGGAAAACACAACTGCTGTTATTCATGGAGAAAAAGCATATCAGAAACCAGGGCAATTAATTGATCAAAATGTACAGGAAAACACCATTGCACATGAGGTTTTTCATCATTGGTTTGGTAATTTAGTAACTACAGAAAGCTGGTCTAACTTAGCTTTAAACGAAAGTTTTGCAAGTTATAGCGAATATTTATGGAGAGAATATAAATATGGGGTTGAAGATGCAGACGCGCATTTGTTAGAAGATGTGGAAGGTTATAAAAACGGACAAAATTTTGACAAGCATTTAATCCGATTTGATTATGCTGATAAAGAAGACATGTTCGATGCAGTTAGTTACAACAAAGGTGGTGCAATTTTGCACATGTTGCGTAACTATTTAGGAGATGATGCTTTTTACGCAGGTTTAAAGAAATATTTAACTGATTTTAAATACAAAGCTGCAGAAGCACATCAATTAAGGTTAACATTAGAAGAGGTTAGTGGAAAAGATTTAAATTGGTTTTTTAATCAGTGGTTTTTTGGAAACGGACATCCGAAGCTAGAAATTTCTTACGATTATAATAAGCTTCAAAAAACAGTAACTGTAAACATTATTCAGCTACAACAAGGTAAAGAATTTAAATTTCCGTTTGCAATTGATGTTTTTGAAGGAAGCAAGGCAACGCGTCATACGGTTTTCGTAAACGGAAAAGATGCGTCATTTATATTGCCTTATAATAATCATCCAGATTTAATTCAAGTAAATGCAGATGGAGTTTTGGTTTCTGATGTTGTTGAGAACAAAGTCCTGAGCGATTATATTCACCAATTAAAATATGCGAAATATTACGGTCATAAAAAGGAAGCTTTATTAGAAGTTGCTAAAAAACAAGATGATAAAAATGCTTTTAACGCGGTTGCAAATGCAATGAATGATGATTTCTATAAAATTAGAATGCTTGCTTTAGAAAATATTGATTTAATCAATAAGAACACCAAGAAAGCGGTTATTAGTAAAATTAAACAGATTGCTAATAACGATGCTAAAACTTTAGTGCAAGCTGCTGCGGTTGAAACATTGGGTAAATTAACAGATCCAGAATTGCAACCAATTTTTGAAAAAGCATTGCAAAGTAAATCGTATTCTGTAATTGGTAAAGGTTTAGTTGGTTTGTATTATGTAGATAAAAAAGCAGCTATAGAAAAATCGAAAGCGATGCCAGATGAGATTAGAAAAGTCTTAGCAACGCCATTAACACGTATTTTTATTGAAGAAAAAGATGAAAGCGAATTGCCTTTTGTAGCTAAGCACATACTTAGCGGTATGTTTTTAACAAACATTGCCAAGGATAAAGCATTTTATCAAAAAGCGTTTGAATTTATTGCAAAAAACGACAACACAGAAGCGATACAAAATCTAGTAGATGATGTTGTTGTAAAAGGAAACCAATACAAGCAATATGGTTTTGATAAGGTTGGCGTAAATTTACTGCGTCAAATGGTGCAATTTCAAGGAAAAGCCAATCATTCTAGTAGAAACAAAAACGAAGCAATTATTAAAGAAGCAATGGCAAAACTGTTGCAATAATTTAAATGAATAAATTAGACATTAGAACAGTAGATGTTACTCAATATGTTTGTCCTTTACGAGAAGGAGGTTCTCTTCCTGCAATTGTAAAAGCAGATGACGGATTTTTGTACGTATTAAAATTTAGAGGTGCAGGTCAAGGAAAAAAAGCATTAATATCAGAATTTATTGGTGGAGAAATTGCGCGAGTAATTGACTTAAAAGTTCCTGAGTTGGTTTTTATGAATTTAGACGATTCTTTTAGTAAAACGGAGCCAGACGAAGAAATACAAGACTTACTAAAGTTTAGTGTTGGTTTAAATTTAGGATTGCATTTTTTATCTGAAGCCATAACGTATGATCCTTTAGTAAGTACTGTAGATGCAATGACGGCTTCTAAAGTAGTCTTATTAGACAGTATTATTAGTAATATTGATAGAACAGCTAAAAACACTAATTTATTACATTGGAATAATGAGCTTTGGATTATAGATAACGGTGCTAGCTTTTATTTTCATCACGATTGGAAAAATTGGGAGAATCATCTTTCAAGAACCTTTCCACTTGTAAAAGATCATGTTTTGTTGAATAAAGCAACTTGTTTAACTGAAGCTTCAGTAGAAATTAAGAAGTTATTAAATCTAGATAAAATAACAGAGATTGTTGCAAGTATACCTGAAGATTGGCTGCTAAGTGAGTCCGATACTTTTAGTCCTAATGAAATGAGAGAAGCTTATATAAAATTTATTGACACAAGGTTTTCTAAGATAGATTTATTAGTAAAAGAGGCTGAAGATGCAAAATAAATACACATTTGAATACGCCATTATAAGAATTGTTCCAAAAGTAGAAAGGGAAGAGTTTTTTAATGTAGGTGTTATTTTGTTTTCAAAAAGGAAAAAATTTCTGGGGATAAAATATTTTGTTAATCCAGATAAGTTGAAAGCCTTTTCATCTGAGGTAACTGTAGAAACTTTTAATAATTATTTACAAGCTTGGCAACAGATTTGCGAAGGAAATCCTTTAGGAGGTAAAATTGGTGCTTTTGAACTGTCTGATAGATTTAGATGGTTGGCAGCTTGTAGAAGTACAATTGTGCAGAGTTCTAAAACGCATTCTGGTTTATGTGTTAATCCTCAAAAAGAGTTAGAAGATATATTCAATGAATATGTTTTGTAATCAAAAACTAAAAAAAGAGAAGTAGTTTTTTCTACTTGTTGTATTCTTCAAAAGTGCCGTCTTCATAAAAAACAACAATTCTTTTTATTTTTTTTCCATCATTAGAGCTGCTAGGAGGAAAAGATAAATTTGACTGAGAAGGAGTTGTTTCTATATTTTTCTTCGGAAAATTTCCGGTTCCATTTAAAAGCCAATACATATCAACATCAGTATATGTATTTGTAATTTTCAAAACAAAATCCAAACTTGGCTTGTTTCTTCCTGAAAGAATATGTGAGATAGAAGAGCGTTGTACACCAATTGCATCTGCAAAATTAGATGCCGTTAATTGGTGAAATTCCATAAGTTTTTTAAGTCTATTTATAAAATCAGCAGTGTTTACCATTGTAACATGTTTGTTGTGTTACAAATGTAACATTTGTAAAAAACAATTACAAGTTTACAATGTTAAATCATTATTTAAATCCTTTACGATTAAATTAAAGCTTTATTTAAATTAGTTTAAATAACACAATTACAGCTTGTTGTGTTTTTGTTATAATGAAAACTTATGTTGCTGTGTTTTTAATATTTAAGAAGTTGATTGAAAAATACATTTTGGATAGAATTGTAAATTAAATTTACAAATAACAGTTTTACATTTGTAACAATTGATGAATTTACTTTTGTAAAACATCATAAAATAAAATGTTACTTTTGTCAAGTAAAAAAGAACTATGCAATTACTTTCTATTTTAGAATTACAAAAAATATATCAGCAACAAAAAGAAACTTCGTTATTTGGTAAGTGGATTACTTTTGAAGATATTAAACCCAATATTTTAAAACTTCAGAAAACAGAAGTTTCACAAATTGGAACTTCAGAAAAAAACACTCCTATATATACTGTTTCATTTGGAAGTGGAAAACGCAAGATTTTAATTTGGTCTCAAATGCACGGAAATGAAAGTACGGGAACCAAAGCTGTTTTTGATTTATTAAATGTTATTGAAAACAGTAATGAAACTTTTGTTCAAGAAATTTTAAATAATTGTACTATTAAAATTATACCAATGTTAAATCCAGACGGATCTAAAGCATATACACGTGTAAATGCAAATAACATTGATTTAAATAGAGATGCGGTTGCTTTACAAGCTAAAGAAAGTAAGTTGTTACGTTCGGTTTTAGATGACTTTAAGCCGCAATTTTGTTTTAATTTACATGATCAACGTACAATTTTTGGTGTGGAAGGAACAGCAAATCCGGCTACCATTTCTTTTTTAGCACCTTCGGAAGAAGAAACTAGAGTGTTAACGGATGGAAGAAAACAAACAATGAATGTAATTGTTGCTATGAATTTACTTTTGCAACAAATTATACCAAATTTTGTTGGTCGATATACGGATGAATTTTATCCAACCGCAACAGGAGATAATTTTCAAAAATTAGGTTACAATACAATATTAATTGAAGCAGGTCATTTTCCAGACGATTATAATAGGGAAGAAGCTCGTAAGTTTAATTTCTTTGCACTTTTACAAGGAATTTATCATGTTGCAACTGCTAAAAACTTTGATGAATATAAGCCGTATTTTGACATTCCAAACAATCAAAAATCCTTTTTTGATGTTATTCATAGAAATGAAAATCAAGAAGATAAAGCATTTCAATATATAGATAAGATTGTTGAGGACAAATTTGTTTCAGAATTAAAGGAAATTAAAAATGAAGAGTTAAACAGTCAAAAAGGACACAGCGAAATCGTTTTCGGGAGCTAAATTTTTGAATTTTTCTCTTTTTTTCTTTCGTTTATTTGTAAAAAAATCATATTTTTGCCGTATTATTTGAATAAAACACAAAAAATGAAGAAATTCGTATTAGATGAAATAGATCATCAGATTTTAGATATTTTAATTGAAAACGCTAGAACACCGTTTACTGATATTGCAAAAAAATTATTAGTTTCAGCAGGAACAATTCATGTTCGTGTTAAAAAGATGGAAGATGAAGGTATTATTCAGGGTTCTACGTTAACTTTGAACTATGAAAAAATGGGTTATTCTTTTATAGCACATGTTGGAGTTTTCTTAGAAAAAACATCAATGACTCAAAGTGTAATAGAAAACTTACGTAAAATACCTAATGTTACTGTTGCTTATGTAGTTGCAGGTGTTTATAATATATTTTGTAAAGTAAGAGCAAAAGGAACTAATGATGCAAAAGATATAATTTATGCTATAGATGAAATTCCTGGTGTAAATAGAACAGAAACTACTATTGCTTTAGAAGAAAGTATCAATGATAAAAAACGTATGATGCATGCGATTTTTAAAGAATTGTAAGAAATAAACGCTAAAATATTGTCAAATCCTCATTTTTAATGAGGATTTTTTTATGTATTCACATTTTTTCTATATATGTTTGTAAGGAACAAATAGCTAAAATATTAATGTCTCACCAAATTAGGTACTCCGAAAACAGCATAGATAAAGCAACATTACTTCATTTGTATAAATCGATGTTAAAGCCTCGTTTAATTGAGGAAAAAATGTTGATTTTACTGCGTCAAGGAAAAATTTCTAAATGGTTTTCAGGTATTGGTCAAGAAGCAATTTCTGTTGGAGTTGCTGCTGCTTTAAATACTGATGAATATATTTTACCAATGCATCGTAATTTAGGTGTTTTTACAACTCGTAAAATTCCGTTACATAGACTTTTCTCGCAATGGCAAGGTAAATTAAATGGTTTTACAAAAGGAAGAGATAGAAGTTTCCATTTTGGAACACAAGAATATAAAATAGTTGGGATGATTTCTCATCTTGGACCACAATTTGGTGTAGCAGACGGAATTGCCTTGGCAAATAAACTGAAAGACAACAAACAAGTTTGCGCTGTTTTTACGGGTGATGGAGGAACAAGTGAAGGCGATTTTCACGAAGCATTAAACGTTGCTTCTGTTTGGAGTTTACCGGTTTTGTTTTGCATTGAAAATAACGGTTACGGACTTTCTACTCCAGTTTCTGAACAATTTAATTGTACCGATTTAGCTGATAAAGGAATTGGCTACGGAATGGAAAGCCATATTATTGATGGTAATAATGTTGTTGAAGTCTATACAAAAGTGTCTGAATTGGCAGAAAGCATTCGTGCAAATCCAAGACCTATTTTATTGGAATTCAAAACCTTTAGAATTCGTGGTCATGAAGAGGCGAGTGGTACAAAATATGTTCCGCAAGAATTATTGGATAAATGGGCAACTAAAGACCCTATAGAAAATTATCAGCAATACTTAAAATCGGAAGGAATTTTAACGGAAGAAATCGAAATTCGTTTTAAAGCAGAAATTGTTGATGAAATAAATGAACATTTACAAATAGCTTTTGATGAAGAAAAAATAACTCCAAATTTAGATACAGAACTTGGTGACGTTTATAAAAAACATGATTTTGAAGAGCTAATTCCATCAGAAAAGACAAATAATATTCGTTTGGTGGATGCAGTTTCTGAAGGTTTAAGGCAATCTATGGAACGTTATGACAACTTAGTTATAATGGGGCAAGATGTTGCAGAATATGGAGGTGTTTTTAAAATTACTGACGGATTTGTTGCGCAGTTCGGGAAAGAGCGAGTTAGAAATACACCAATTTGTGAATCTGCAATTGTTTCTGCTGCGTATGGTTTATCGGTAAACGGAATGAAAGCCGTAATGGAAATGCAGTTTGCAGACTTTGTTTCGTCTGGCTTTAATCCCATTGTAAATTTGTTAGCAAAATCGCATTATAGATGGAATGAAAAAGCTGATGTTGTTATAAGAATGCCTTGTGGAGCAGGTGTTGGCGCGGGACCATTTCATAGTCAAACAAACGAAGCTTGGTTTACCAAAACACCAGGTTTAAAAGTAATTTACCCTGCATTTCCGCAAGATGCTAAAGGTTTATTAGCTTCAGCAATAAATGACCCAAATCCGGTATTATTTTTTGAACATAAAACATTGTACAGATCTGTTTATCAGGAAGTGTCGGAAGATTATTTTACATTGCCAATTGGTAAAGCTGCGCTTTTAAAAGAAGGAAATGAAATTACAATAATTTCTTACGGACAAGGAGTTCATTGGGCTTTAGAAACATTAGAAAAGAATAACACGATACAAGCAGATTTAATCGATTTACGTTCGTTACAACCTTTAGATACTGAAGCAATTTATGCATCTGTAAAGAAAACTGGACGGGCAATAATTTTGCAAGAAGACTCTATGTTTGGTGGAATTGCAAGTGATTTATCGGCATTAATTACAGAAAATTGCTTTACCTATTTAGATGCACCAGTAAAAAGAGTAGCTAGTTTAGAAACTCCAATTCCGTTTGAGCCTAATTTAGAAAAACAATATTTGGCCAAGTCTAGATTTGAAAAAAGCTTATTAGAAATCTTAAACTATTAAATTAATCATTTATTTTAGCAAGTACACCCGCGCAAGGGATTGAGTGGCTTGTTTGAGCTCTTTTGCTTTTTTGCAAAAAGCGAGTAACGAAAGCCCGACCTTAAGGTTGCGCCCAAAAAACAAATTTATACAATGAACAAGCAAATTATCTTTAAAAAACGACCGGTAGGAAACGTAGAAGCAGACACTTTTGAATTGCAAAACAACCCAATTCCAGAACTAAAAGAAGGTGAAATATTAATCCAAAACCACTATATTTCTTTAGACCCTGCAATGCGTGGTTGGATGAATGACACTAAATCTTACATTCCGCCAGTTGGTATTAATGATGTTATGAGATCTGGGTCTATTGGTAAAGTTGTTAAGGCAAATAAGCACCCAATATTTAAAACTGGCGATTGTGTAACTGGTTGGGGCGGCGTGCAACAATACATTGTTACTAACGGAGAAAATTATTATAAAGTTGATGATAAATTGGCGCCAATGCCAATGTATATAGGAACTTTAGGTATGCCAGGAATGACTGCTTATTTTGGAATTACCCAAGTTGGTAAAATAAAGGAAGGCGATATTGTCTTAGTTTCCGGAGCTGCTGGAGCTGTTGGAAGTGTTGTTGGGCAAATTGCAAAAATTAAAGGTTGTACCGTAATTGGTATTGCTGGCGGTAAAGAAAAATGCGATTATGTGGTAAATGAATTAGGTTTTGATGCTGCAATCGACTATAAATCAGATGATTTACACGAAGCTTTAAAAGAAAAATGCCCAAAAGGAATTGATGTGTATTTTGATAATGTTGGAGGAGAAATTTTAGACGCAGCTTTAACTAAATTACGAATGCATGCAAGAATTGTAATTTGCGGTGCAATTTCTCAATACAACAATAAAGTAAAGGTAAAAGGACCGAGTAATTACTTGTCTTTATTGGTAAACAGGGCAACAATGCAAGGAATGGTTGTTATGGATTATGCTAAAGATTATGGAACTGCTGCTCAAGAAATGGGCATGTGGATGGCGCAAGGAAAATTAAAATCTAAAGAAGATATTTACAACGGAATTGAGAATTTCTACGAAACATATCAGCGTTTATTTACAGGGAATAAAAAAGGAAAATTAGTACTAAAAGTAATAGAGGAGTAGTGGAGCACTTTTTTCAATGTCCGCATTGTTGGGAATCCATTTCCATGGTTTTAGACCAAAGTGTGCGCCAACAAACCTATATTGAAGATTGCGAAGTTTGCTGCAATCCGATAGAAGTAAAACCAACTTTTGAAGCTAACGAGTTGATTTCCTTTGAAGTAAATTCTATAGAACAATAATTTTTAAAATGCCATTTCGGTTAAAACTGAAATGACATTTTATTTTGAAGCTATTTCCTGCTTTCACTACTCGCTTTTTTTAGTTTTGCATTTCGACTTCGCTCAATGACCAAAACTAAAAAAGAGCTCAAACAGACCGTTCAATCAGGGCTAAACTTGTTTGCTAACTTTCTGTCATTCCCGAGAAATCGGGAATCTATACTTAAGTTTGTTTGGATTCCTGCCTACACCACAGGAAAGAGACAGTTTATTAAATTTTAGATTGATACGTGTATAACTCGTAATATCTACCTTCAAGAGCAATTAATTCGTCATGAGTTCCGCGTTCTACAATATGACCGACTTCTATAACTAAAATCTGATCTGCTTTTTTAATAGTACTTAGACGGTGCGCAATAACAACAGTAGTTCTGTCTTTAATTAATTCCGCTAAACTTTTCTGAATCAACGCTTCACTTTCCGTATCTAAACTTGACGTTGCTTCATCTAAAATTAACACTTTAGGGTTTGCTAAAATTGCACGCGCAATAGCTAAACGTTGTCGTTGACCGCCAGAAAGTTTAACACCTCTTTCTCCAATTAAAGTATCTAGACCTTTCTCAAACCTGTCTGTAAATTCGTTTACATAAGCTGCATTTACTGCGTTTAAGACTTCAGTTTCCGTTGCGTTTGGTCTTGGAAACATGATGTTTTCTCTAATAGTTCCTTCAAACAAAAACTCGTCTTGTAAAACCACTCCTAAATGCTGACGATAACTACTCAATTTTACTTTTGCTAAATCTTCATTATCAATAGTAACTGTACCTTTTTTTGGTGTTAAAAAAGTTGCCGATAATCCTGCAATGGTAGATTTTCCAGAACCAGAACTTCCAACTAAAGCAGTTACAGAGCCAGCTGGCGCTTTAAAATTGATGTTATGTAATACTTCTTTTCCTTCTTCATAAGAAAATGAAACATCCTTAAATTCAATGTTACCTTTAATCGTATTAAGTTCTGTTGTTCTGTTTTTGTTATCGTCTTCCGCAGTCATATTCATGAGCTCTTCAGTTCTGTCTAAACCTGCTAAAGCTTCCGTTAACTGACTACCAATATTGCTCATTTGCACAATTGGCGCTACCATAAATGCTAATAAAAAGGTGAATTGGATAAAATCTCCAAAAGTCATAGAACCTTGCATCATAAAATAACCACCAATTCCCATAACTCCTGTTGTTGCTAAACCTATTAAAAAGGTCGAAGAACTGGTCATTATTGCAGTTGCAGTCATGCTTTTTTTAACATTGGTAAAAATATCTGCAACTCCTTTTTCAAATATTTTGCTTTCTTGTTCTTCTGCATTAAAAGCTTTAATAACACGAATTCCTGCTAATGTTTCTGTTAATCTTCCTTTTACTTCGGCATTTATTTTTCCTCTTGCTCTAAAAATTGGTCGTATATATTTAAACGATTTTAAAGCAATAAACCCGAATATAGATAACGGAACAAAGGTAAAAAGCGTCATCCAAACATTCATTTTTAGTAAAATAACTAAGGTTAAAATAGCAGTAAATGTTCCTCCAACTAATTGTACTAATCCAGTACCAATAAGGTTTCTAACGCCTTCAACATCACTCATAATTCTTGAAACTAAAGCGCCAGATTTTGTGTTATCGAAAAAACTAATGGGTAATGATAATACCTTCTTTTGTACTTGTGCACGCAATTCGCTGATTAAATGTTGAGCTTGTATAGCTAATACTTTCGTTAATAAAAAAGAAGTAATAGCTTGTACTAATATTGCGCCAATAACAATTGAGATTAGAATGTATAATTGATTGTAATCTTTATTTGGTACCACTTCGTCTAACAATACTTTACTTTGCATTGGTAAAACAAAACCAGATAAACTCCTAATAATTATTAATAATAAACCGATTAAAACTAATTTTCGCCTTGGCCAAATAATAGTTTTAAAAGCCTGTTTCATGGTTACTTTAGGCTTAGACTTATCTTTAGTAGTAACTGTTTTTTTTAGGTGTTGCATGTTTTTTAAATACTATAAGTAATAATTATTTTAATGGAGATTGCCAGTTGAATACTTCAAATAAGCTTATCCAATCTTTTGGAAATGTTGATTTTAACACTAATTTATCTTCAGAAAATGGGTGTTTAAATTCTAAAATTCCAGCATGTAAAAACATGTTGGCACAGTTAAAGTTTTCATCGAACATTACATTATGATTTTTGTCACCATATTTTGGATCGCCAATTAACGGATGCGAAATCTTGTTAGAATGTACACGTAATTGATGCATTCTACCCGTTTTTGGTTTTAATTCAACCAAACTATAACGAGAAGAATCGTATGGTTTTACAGGAATGTCTAGCACAATTTTTTCTAATGTTCTAAGATGTGTTTCTGCTTCTTTATGTACTTTTCCATCACGTCCTTTTACAGGAGAATCTATGATTTTAGTTTCTGGAGCATGACCACGCACAATTCCGAAGTAAGTTTTATCAATCTGATTTTCAGTAAACAACTCTTGAAACTTAGAAACGTATGTAGTTTCTTTTGCTAAAAGAATAATTCCTGATGTTTTTCTATCCAAACGATGAATAGGGTAGAACTTACCTCCAATTTGTGTATCTAATAATTGTAACAAAGATTGTTCATCTGCTACATTCCTGGAATGACGTGCATGATGCACCAAAACGTTATTGGGTTTATTTACACAGATGATAAATTCATCTTCAAAAATGATTTCTAAATTCAACTATTTAAAGATTTTTTTAAGTTCTTTCTCCAGTTTATCAATCGGAATTTTGTTTTGGATAATTCTTCCTTTATCATCTAACAAAACCATGTGTGGAATTCCACGTACTCCATACATTTTGGCAATATCATTATCGTCATCATACACATGATTCCAATTTTCCATTGCATCTTCATAAACACCGTTTTCCCAAGCATTTATTGACCTGTCTTGCGAAACAGTAACAATATCAAAACCTTGATTTTTATAAGTATCATATAATTTTTTAATTCTTGGTGAAAGTACTCTACAAGGTCCGCACCAACTTGCCCAAAAATCGATTAATACTGCTTTTTTACCACGTTTTACTTGTGCAAGCGTAGTAATTCTTCCAATTAAATTAGTACCAGAAAAACCTTTAGCAATCGGTCTATTTTCAATTTTTGCGGCAGCTTCAGTAATTATAGTGTTTGCTTTTAAATCTGTTAAATAAGCTTTTAATTCTGTATTTGTAGAACTTTCTATTCTTTGTTGAATTTCACCAATAGTTTTCGAGGATAAAGCTTTCTGCTGAATAAGATGTAAACCTAATAGATTTGTACTGTTTTCTTCAATGAAATTTAAATAATTCTCATTTATATAAGTATCATCAACATATTTAGATTTTGAAATAGCTGTTTGATGTATATTATTCTGATAATCAGCATATTTTTGATGCAATTTCCCACCTAAAACCGTAGCGCTATTATTAGCAAAAAGTACGTTGAAAGATTCGTTTTCAAGAATAATTGTGTGTAAATCCTCTTCTTTATTCAATTTTAAAAAAGCTACAGAAGGAGCATTGATTTCGCCTTTTAATAAGATATTTTGATTATCAATTTTAGCTTTATTAATTACATTTAAGTCTTTGTTTAATAGATATATACTATCTGAATCAGTATAGTTTACACCAGTGATAGTGTATCCATTAAAAATCTTAGTAACACTTACTTTTTTTTCTTCCTTTGTATTACAAGTAAAGAAAAAAAACAAGCATCCGATGAATAAAAGATATTTAAGATTTTGCATATTGTTTTTTAACTAACTGTAGTAAAATTAAGGAAATAGTTCCACACACAAAAAATCCTACAAAAAGTGGGAGTGAAGTAGTAGTAACATATTTACCAATTAATGTTGCAATTGGAACTGCCATTATAGTTGAAACAAAGCCATTTATTGCAGACCCAACACCTGCAATATGCCCAATTGGTTGCATAGCTAAAGATCGTATATTTCCGAATAAAAAACCAAGTGAGAAAAACTGTAACGCAAAGAATGTGAGTAGAATAGTGGCGCTCGGATTTTCTTCTCCAAAGAATAATAATACGTATGTTAATGATATTGCTACAAAACATATCATAAAAACAGAAACTAATTTAAACATTCCGTATTTTACTACAAATGTTCCGTTAAAAAATGTTGCCAAACCAACACCAAATGCCAAACCAGCAAAAATGAAAGGAAATTCTTCTTTTAATGCATATTGTTCTTCAAAAATCTTTTGAGAAGCTGATAAATAAACCATAAAAGAACCTGTAATAAACCCTGAAATTATGGTAAAAATGATAGCTGATTTGTGCTTCAAAAATTCTTTTGTTCCATCTACAAATAAACTGAGTTTAAATGGTTTTTTATGTGCTGGTTTTAAGGTTTCTGGCTGTCTTTTCCATAACCAAAGCATAACCAAAACTCCAAATAATAATTGACTGTAAAAGATTGATTGCCAACCAAAATTGTCTAAAAATATTTTACCAATTGCAGGCGCAACTATTGGAACCAAAATAAAAATAACAACAACAAAAGACATAATTCGTGCCATATAATCTCCTGAAAAACTATCTCGAACCATTGCTATACTTATGGTTCTTGGTGCAGAAAGTCCAATTCCTTGTAGTATTCTACCAAAAATCATCATTTCTAAACTATCTGCATACACACAAATAATACTTGCAATTACAAATACTATAAATCCGAAATAGATTACCGGTTTTCTTCCAAAACTATCTGAAATTGGACCAGAAATTAACTGTCCGAATCCTAATCCCAAAAAAATCATGGTTATTAATAACTGATTGTCATTAGATTCTGTAACACCAACTGCTTTTCCTATTTCACTTAAAGCTGGTAATAAAGCGTCTATAGATAAGGCAACTAAAGACATTAATGAAGCCATTAATGCTATAAATTCTAATTGCTTTTTGTTTTGTTTTTGCATCCTGTAAAAGTAGGCTAATTATTCAGCTTTCTTTCGTCATTTAGTATATCTTTAACAGCATTTCTGTACTTAAACGGATTTGTTGCTTTTTTAATTTTTTTATAGGTTTTTTGCGGATTGTTAAAGGTTTTAGAAAAGTATTCCCAAAAGCCTAACATCTTCATTTTTATAGGTGTTGGACCTGATAAAGCTTCGTCATATTGTTGATAAATTTCATTATGAAACGCTTCAAAAATATCCCAACGATCTGATGGATATTCTGTTGTATTCGCTTTAATCATGCTTGGTAAAAATGGATCTGCAATTAAACCACGACCAATCATAAAATTATTGATAGAAGGGAAGCGTTCTTGCATCTTTTTAAAGCTTTCAACAGACGTAATATCGCCATTATAATAGAGTAGATGCTTTGTGTTTTCTATACATTTCTGAAAAGCATCTAAATCTACGCCACCTTTGTACAATTGTTTACCAATTCTTGCATGAATTGCTATGTTTTTAAGCGGATATTTGTCCAAAATAGGAAAAGAATGCAGAATTTCTTCGCTATTTTCATAACCCATTCGCATTTTCATAGAAACTATTACGTCAGTTTCATTATGTACACGATGTAGAATTTCATCAATTTTAGTGGGGTTACAAATTAATCCAGAACCCATACCAGATTTAGTAACCATTGGATACGGACAACCTAAATTCCAGTTTAACTCTTTGTAACCTAATTCTTGAATGTATTTGGTTACAAATAGAAATTCTTCAGCGTCATTAGAAATTATCTGCGGAATAACTTCCAAGGTTGTGTTATTTTCTAATTCTAAATCTCGTTGATAACTCGATTTAATTTTTAATTTTCCATTTAAACGGATATATGGAGCGTAAAAAGTATCAATTCCACCAAAATATTTATTTTGTGCATTTCTAAAACGAAAATCTGTGAAACCTTGTAAAGGTGAAGCTAATAATTTTAAACTCATAGTTTATTATAAGTTGCAAATATAAATAGAAGTATAGTTGTTTATGTTATCTACTTTGAAAAACTCTATTTAACATAATATTAATTATAGTACAAATGCTTTGATAGCTATAATTCTCTATTATGTAAAATATCCCATAAAGTTTAGAACATAGAAATAAACATTGCTATTGGGGTGTTTTAACATTCGTCAACAAGTGTTCATTATAATTCCGTAGAATCTCGTATTTGGTATTATTCAAGAATATTTTTCAAATACGTTATTTATAAGGAACATTTAGAGCATTAAAATTTGTAGCTATAATTCGCCATTATATTAAATTGCCTCTTGCCAAAAACGCTCGATTGTTTTATTAAAAATAATTATGCTAGCGCAGTAATTTTTTTAAACACAATTTTCCAACGCTTGCCAACGCACAAAAGCTAATTTTTAGATTTCTTCTAAATTTGTAATATCAATTAAAATTGTGCTGTAATTTTTTTCCATTAACATTTTCGTCAACTTCCCACAAGAGCATAAATTTTAAAAAAATAAAATTCTATGCACTTGTTATATTTGGAACTATAATGGAAGTTTCTATTGTTTAGTACTTATAATATTATGTTAAATAGATAATTACATTGTTACTATTAATCCTTTATTATTTTCTTTTTTTCCTTGATGAAAAAAGAAACAAAAAAATCAAGACTTACATATAATTTTGGAAACAATTACGGCTAGTTTCTCTATATTTTAGAATAAATTGTAACTGATTAAGTTAATTATGAAAAGGATTTAATCCATTGATTATCAACGATATTTATTGTTGACTCTCTAAAATATTACGCTCATTCACCTATTGTTGAGCCAAATTTATATTAGGCCTTTTGCCAACGCTTCATCTGTCTAAAAACGTGCTACGTTATTTAACATAATAAACTAACTTTTAAGTTTATCAGTCATATTTTCTAAAGCATATTTTATTAATTCTTGAATTGTATTTGAAGAAACTTTAATCTCCCAATTTGATAAACTTGGCATTAAACTAACATTATTTTCTATGAAAATATTGCTATCAGATTGTGATAAATTTTTTGATGGAATTAAATAAACAACCTTCGGTTCTTTATCTATTATTAATATTAGAGCGACAAATAGCTTATCTCTTAATTCTCCTAAATCTTGTTTTGCTATTTTAATACTACGTTGTGTAGTATCTAAATCTATAGATTTTAGATATAATTGATTATCTCCAATTAAAAAATCAACTCCTTCCCTCCCATTTTGTTTAGAAGTTAGTTCTAAATCAAAGGTTTTTAGTTCTGATTTTATAAAGTCTATCATAATTTATTTCCCTTCTTTGTTTACTTATCCATCCAACGTTTAAAAGCTGAAGCTTTATCTTTTCCAACAATTATATCTTCTGCGTGTGATGGTTCTATTTCAAGTTTTAGTTTCCCATTAAAATAAGAATGAACTCTTTTAATAGCATCCATACTCACCACGAATTGACGATTTATTTTAAAAAAACTATCAGGTTGTAATTGCTCTTTTAAACTTTCGAGTGAAAAATTAACTGGATATTCTCTTTTTTCGAAAGTTACTGCAAAAGTAATTCCTTGCATACTGTAAAAAAGCGCAATTTCTTCAACAGATATATGAAAAAAAGATTCGTTAGATTGAATTAAAAATCGTTTACGGTAATTAGGCTTTTCACTTTTTATGAGCGAAGCGAGTTCCTTAAAATCTATATTTGAGTTTTGATCGTGAATGAATTGAGTATTGTATTGATAGTACTTCTCAAAGGCAGTTTGCAACTCATCTTTTTCAACAGGTTTTAACAGATAATCAATACTATTTACTTTGAATGCTTGTATAGCGTATTCGTCATAAGCGGTTGTAAATATTATAGAGTTTTCAATGTTTACTTGTTTAAAAATTTCAAAACTTAATCCATCAGATAATTGAATATCCAATAAAACAATATCTGGATGCGGATTGTTTTGAAACCAATCAACGGCAGATTTTATACTGTTTAAACAACCAATAACTTCGGTTTTAATATCTATTTCCTGCAAGGTTTCTTTTAATAAACGTTGTGCAGGAATTTCATCTTCTATAATTAATACTTTTATCATTTTATGCTGAAATTAAAGGAATAGTAACTATAAATTTTTCTTCTTTTTCTCCATAGGTAAAGCCCTCTTTTTTAAGCAATTCAAATCGCTTACTTAGGTTGGATAAACCAGTATATGTTGAATCTACATTATCAATAATTTGTAGATTGTTACTAACAATTAACATATCATTTCCATCACTTTTAATAGAAATTTTTAACACATTTTCTTCGTTTGCAACATTGTGCTTAATGGCGTTTTCAATTAAAATTTGTAAGGTTAAAGGCGGGATTTGCATTTGCAATGCTTCATCAGAAATATTTACTACATATTCCAAAGCATCCCCAATTCTAACTTTGTGCAAAAAAATAAAGGAATCAATAAAATCAAGTTCCTTTTTTAAGGAAATTAAATCGTGATTTTTACTTTGCAATACATAGCGATACACTTTTGATAGTTTGCGTGTGAAATGTTCTGCTGTTTTTGGATTATGTTTTATTTCTGAAATTAAAACATTCAAGCTGTTAAACAAAAAATGAGGATTTACTTGATTTTGCAACACTCTATAATCTGCTTTTAGTTTTTCCTTTTTGTAGTGTTCTGCATTCAGCAAAGAATCTTTCCATTGCTTAAAGAAGTTTATAGCTATAGAAATACTAATAAAACCAATTAAAAAAACAACGGAACATATAAATATTATAACTGGTGCTTTTGGATAAATTAAGGACTGCCCGTTAATAAAATACCAAGCAGTAAATGGTATCCCTATGGATATAAATGTCCATAATATGATAACTCCTATTTGAATAAAAAGTCTTTTTTGTGGGTTGGAATACCAAGGATATTTTTTATTCAAATAACGGTCAAAAAATAAGCTACCTTCAACATTCAAATTGAAAAATAGCAGGTAAAAAAACAAAAACAATCCCTTTGGAATTTGCAATTGAAATTCAGCGTTTTCAGGTATACCCAAACTAACTAATTTCATTACAAGAATAGCGTACAACGACACTAAAACAATTCTAATTACAATATTTTTTGACATTTCTAATTACAGTAAATTACAGATAGTAATATATTAAATTAAAATTAACGCTATTATTTTCTTTTTGGCGGAACCAACACAATTCCTACACTAAAAAATGGTGCTGATTCAGAGTCAAAATCATACGTAATATCATCTGCATCAATCAAACTATACTTTCTACCTGCACTTACCCCTCCAAAAGCTTCTAAACGAAGCAGTTTAGTGAGTTGATAATCGGCTGTTACTCCAAAATTTGCTCTAGAATAGTTTATTTTATCAATACTATTGTCATCAGAATGTACGTTAAAATTTCCTCCGTTAAGATTATATTTTACACCCAAATCTAATTTGTTATTTGGCAATAATGAATAACTGTATTTTGCACTTATAGGCAAAAAAGCATTTATTTCGTGTTTATTGTTTTTATATTGCAAATTGATTAAAGGAATTAATCTTGGACTTCCCAAACGTGCACTATATGCTAAACCACCTCCCAGTTTAAATGAGGAACTAAACTTTCTTGTGGCTGTAACTGCTCCTTGAAAAATAAAATCGTCGGAACTCAATTTAGCCTCAAAATCTGATGCTAAAGTAGGTTTTAAATTGACTAAAAGATTCCATTTTTCGTTCCATTGATGTAGCAAGGTTAACTGGTAAAAAAACGTCTGTAATTTTTCTTCGTTTTGACTAGGCTGAAACAACGGATTATCAAATGATGCTTCCACAAATCCATAACCAAACCCATTAACTAAAACAGTTTTATCGTTTTTTAATTTCTTTGGAAAGTTTACAAAAGTACCAAATTCTTGAAATGAAATTTCTTGATTTCCTAAATCATTTTTAATTTCTGATTTTTGGTAGTTTACATATTTAATTCCTGCTAATTTAAAATCCTGTGCATAACTTACTTTCAGAAAAATAAAGAAGAAAAATAGACCAACACTTGCTTTTTGCTTTGATGTATTTATATTAAAATATCGCATAATTATTTTCTTTTCCATTCCATAGTTTTGCTAAAAAAGCCAACCTTTATTTTAACTTCTAACAAATTTTCTTTTGGAACAAATTCAGCATCATACCATTTTTTACGCTTTGGGGAATATACCTTTCCTTTCCAGGTGTCTTTAGTTTGCTTGAGTTCTTTAACCATCAGTTTTCCAATTTCAGCCTTGGGGTTATCCGAAGACATAATTTCTCCGCAATAAAAACCATCTTGTTGTTCAATTTTTACAACTGAATTTTGCTCGCCTAAAACCCATTCGCCTACTACGTCGGACTGTGCAAAACTGTTTATGCTAAACAAACTGATAGTAATTAGTACTATTACATTTCTTAAATTTTTCATTTATTAGATTTTTAATTTATTATTCTTAATTCTTTACAAGAATAAAATATGTTCTGTTTCTTATCAGAAATTTGTTATTGAAATCGAATTTTGGGCTTTGAACTCGAAAAAAACTAATTTTTAATTATTGACTAATTAATTTTCCATCCGAAAGCTCAATAATACGGTCGCAATTAGCGGCAAATTCATCATCGTGAGTAACAGCTATAATGGTCTGTCCGCGTTCTTTTGCCAATTCTTTAAATACATCAAAAACAATATTTGTGTTTTTAGAATCGAGGTTTCCTGTGGGTTCATCGCCCATAATAATGGATGGCGAATTTATTAGTGCTCTTGCAATGGCAACCCGTTGTTGTTGCCCGCCAGATATTTTAGAGGCTTTCTTATGTTCATTGCCCTTTAGGCCTAACAAGTGAAGCGATGCGATGGCTTCAGCTTCAATTTCATCTTTACTTTTTTTATTTAGTTTTAAAGCGGGCAACATCACATTGTCCAAAACGGTAAATTCTGGTAGCAAAAAGTGAAACTGAAACACGAAACCGATTTGTTCGTTTCTAAACTTCGCCAGTTCATTTTGTGATAAACCAGTAACCTGTGTACCATTAATTGAAATGTTTCCGTTGTATTTTGTATCCATTGTAGATAGCAGATACAGTAAGGTGGATTTACCCGAACCCGATTTTCCGATAATGGAAACAAATTCGCCTTTTTTCACATCAAAAGAAATATCTTTTAATACTTGAAATTCTACTGGGTCGTAAAAATGCTTGTTGATATTTGATAGAGAAATTGCTTTCATTTATTTATATTTTTAACCTCTTAATATTTCTACAGGGTCAACCTTTGACGCCTTGCGTGATGGAAGATATCCTGCTATTAGCGTGATAATTGCACCAAAAGAAAATGCAAATACATAATCTTTTAAATTGTAAACAACAGGTAATGTGTTTTGTGAAGCAATTTTAAACGGTACAATGTCTAGCATTTGTACAATAACATTTCCTAAAAATAAACCTACAAATCCACCTATTAAACCAATGGCTACCGACTGTGTTAGAAAAATTTCAATAACATCTTTCCCATTGAATCCCATTGCTTTTAAGATGGCGATTTCTTTAATCTTTTCGTTTACGGTCATATTCATAATATTGTAAATTCCAAATCCTGCAACAATCAATATGGTAAGGGAAACTGCAATTGCCAATACATCTCTCAATAAACTGGACGAAACCAGTTGGTCGTTTCCTTCTTGCCAAGATTCTACCTTGTAGTCCGTGAGTTTGCGAACTTTTTCTGCAACGGTTTTGGCATTATTATAATCATAGGTATTTACCAAAACATCAGTTGCATAGCTTTTGTTTTTAGAAAATAATTGCCTTGCCGTTTGAATGGAAATTAAGGCGCTCGTTTTATCTGTAACTTTAGAACCTGACTCTAAAAGCCCTATAATTTTAAAGGTTTTAGATATTCCTTCAGATGTTGAAACTGAAATGGTATTACCTGTTTTTACGCCAATGGTTTGTGCCAATCCAACGCCTAAAATAATACCATCAGAGCGTTTGTCTAATTCACTTAAATTACCTTCTACAATATATTTTGCGGTTTCAAAAAGTTTGTTTTCATTAACTGTTTCAATACCTGAAAGCGATGCACTTGTATTTGAAACTCCGTTTCTAATAAAAACTTTCTCATTGAGTTGTAGTGCAACACCATTAATTTCAGGCAAATTCAACAATTCATTTTTAATAGCATCTGCGTTTTTAATGCCTTGTGTATATTGAATATTTCTGGCATTATTGACCATTAAAATCGTATTACTATCTTTCGGTTTTGATATTATTGGTGTTATATCTTCCGATAAATCATTGTAAATTTTAATATGCGACATTGATGTGAAAGTGATTTCCGTTTGAATATTATTTACACCTGCCATAAAACTGTTCATTGCTATGTACATTGAAATACCAAAGCTTACACTTAATATCGCTACTAGCAATTGCCTAAACCTTGAAGTGAGATGTACTTTTGCAATTTTCTGATTGGTATTCATCTTTTATATTTTTGATTTTACAATGATGTCTTCTTCTGTAATTCCTGAAATTACTTCCGTCCAATCATTATTTTTTCTTCCTATTTTTATAGCTATTTCTTTATCATTTTCAAGTATGACATAATTTTCTCTAATGAGATATGCAGTTGGAATAACCAACACATTTTTACTACTGCCAGTTTCAATATTTGCTTGTAGTTGAGAACCTGAAAATATTTTAGAAGGAACTTGTTCAAACTGTGCTTCTACAACATAAGACTGCTCTGTGGTATTAAATGAAGGATATATTTTTGAAATTTTTGCTTTAAATGTCTCGTTAGGGTTGGTGTTTAAATGCACAGAAACTGCCTGATTATTGTTTATTTTTTTAATATCATCTTCCGCAACAAATAGTTTGATGATAAACGCACCACTTCCAATTTCTGCAACAGCTTCGCCTCTTTTGATGAGTTCGCCTTGTTTTTTAAACACATTGATAACCGTTCCAGAAATAGATGAATTTAGTTTGTAATCATCAAGAATGGCTTTTTGTGTATTGACTTGTGCTAGGCTTCTTTTTTCATTTAGTTTTAAATCAGACGCAGTTGCCTTGTAACTGTCTTGTAAAACCAAAAGGTTATTTTGTGAAGCTTCATACTGCAATTCGGCTTTTTCAAAATCCAATTGTGAAACCGAATTTTTTGTACGTAAATTTTTATAACGCTGGTAATTTGTTTTGTCTAAAGACAATTGTGTTTTTGCCTGATTAATGTTTGTTTGAATTTGCTGTAATATAGAAGCATTGGCAGAAGCATTGGTTACTGCATTGTTGTAAACTGCCTGTGCATCTTCAACTTGATTGTTTTGCACATCACTTTTTATAACAGCAACCATTGTGTTATTAGTTATAATATCGCCTTCGCTTACTGGTATTGTGGTTAAAATTCCATCTGCATTAGCAGATACGGTATATTGATTTTCTTGTTCTATAAAACCACTTGCAAAAACTGCATCTTCTATGTGTTTTCTTGTTGGTGTTGTGGTTTCTTTGTTATTACACGATGACAATAACGAAATTGCTACGAGCATACATCCTAAAAAGGTTATTCTATTCTGTTTCATTTTTATGTTAATTAATTGTTGGATTTTAAATCAATTTGTCTGATATACAATTTATACTTCGCCAATGTGTATGATGCCAAACTTTGCAGATACGTATTTTGTGCATTTAACAAATCTTCATAACTGTCTAAACGTTCGTTTAAACTTGTAATACCACTATTGTATTTGTTTTCTGCGTGCACATCATTTTTCTGCCTGAGAACCATAATTTTGGTGTTTTCTGCTAATTCTTCTTCAAATTGATTGACATCTAAAAGCAACAAATCGTCTTCGTTTTGGGTTACCAATTTTGTGTTTTCCAGTTGCAATTCTTGTTGTTGCAGTTCCAATTTTGATTTCTTTATTTTTGATTGAGAAGAAAAACCACTAAAGATTGGAATATTCAGCTTTGCACCAATATATTGTTGTGGTAATTCGTTAGCGTTTGAAAAATCTGTAAATACATCGGTAGCCCAACTCGTGTTGTATTGATAGTTAAGACTTAGATTAGGCAGAAGCAATGCTTTCTTTTCTTTTAGAAGCGATTTTTGTTTATCGACTTCCATTTCTTGCCAAGTAATTTCAGGGTGTATGGTTTCAAAATTTGTACTTGTTAACCTGAAATTTTGAGGTGTATCTGAAATAGTAATTTGTTGGTTGGTGTTTAATTGGCTTTGCAATTGCGTATAAAATCTGATTCGATTACTTAAAGCTTGTTGTAAAGTGTTACGATTTTGTAATTGTTTAATGTTAGCCGAATTGAGAGCATCTTCACTAACGATTCCTTTTTGAAATTTTTCGTTTGTACTGTTATATATCGTATCTGAAACCTTTAAGTTTTCTTCATAAATAACAATAGCTTCTTGTGTCAGCAAAATGGAATAATATGTTGAAGCCAAAAGATTATAGGTGTTAAACTTGCTTTTTTGTGTGTTAATTTCACTTTGTTCAGTTACTATACCTGTTGTTTCCGAAGCAAATATTTTTTGAAAATTTAGAATATCCCATTGTGCTTGAATTCCAGTAGAATAAACGTGTTGTTGTCCAAAGGTTAATTCTCGAAAACTACCTTCAGTAGCGTTTGGATTAAAAAACTGTTCAGGAACCAAAGTGGGTTGCAAGGTTAGGTTGTTGTTATATCCTGCACTAGCATTTACAGAAGGATATAAATAGGATTTTGCATCCTTTTTATTAGCACTTGCAATTTGTTCGCCAATGACCGCACTTTGGATTTGTATTGCGTGTTCATCAGCGTATTTCAGAACATCCTGAAATGACAGGAACTGAATTTGAGCATCAGTTTCATTCCTTTGCCCAAATATAAATGTTGTGCTTAGCGTTACTAAAAAGAGTATTAAATTTCTGTTCATTGCAAAAAATATGTTTTAAATTCTTTGCAAAGATGTAGAGCTAAGACTTCCTTTTTAGAAATTAGTTATTGAAGTCGAATTTTGGGTTTTGGGGTCGAAAAGGAAGTGTTGAAGAATATAGAGTGGTGTTTTTATCCCATTCC
Organism: Tenacibaculum todarodis; assembly: GCF_001889045.1. Lineage (NCBI taxonomy): Bacteria > Pseudomonadati > Bacteroidota > Flavobacteriia > Flavobacteriales > Flavobacteriaceae > Tenacibaculum > Tenacibaculum todarodis. Next base: position 774,112 of record NZ_CP018155.1, read on the forward strand.
ATACACATTTCACTACTCTCCTATCGTCATTTCGTAAAAAGCGTATTCCATTAACATTGTAGAGAAACATTTGAGAAGAAAAAAATAAAGAAAATTTGAGGTATTAATCTCGCTTTAACCCAAAGCAAAGTAACATAACGCAGAACATTATAAGACAAAAAAAGATAGTCATAAATATTACGTTGGTTTTATAAAAATAAGTTCTATATTTTTATACTGATAATTGATATTTAATCTCTTTTACTTTTAATCATAAAGATTTTAAATTTCGATTTTTCCTTTGTCAGATTTATATAAAGATTCCATTTTAGTTTAATTTGCTATAAATGACAGGCATTTTTCCTTTCCAAGTTGTCCATAAATCTTCATCACTAATTAGGCTAGCCAAAAAACGTGCAACATTATTTCGACTTACTTTACAAGCATTAAAGATGGTACTTCTTTGTTGGTTAAATGTTTCATAATCTAACGATCTCTTTATAAATCAGATTATCGGAGCTAACTGCAACCCATCCAATAGCGCTATTTTCTTTAGATAATTTTAAATCTTTGTTAAAAAAAGAATGAACATTCATTTTTTATTATACCTTTGCATAAGAAATATAAAAAATGGCAAAACTTCAAAAAAGTATAGACAAACGTAATGCTTTAGTAAAAGCAACTATAGAACTGGTTAATAATAGCGGTTTTCACGCAACACCAATGAGTAAAATAGCAAAAATGGCTAACGTTTCTCCTGCTACTATTTATTTATATTTTGAAAACAAACAAGACCTTGTTAATAAAACTTACGTTGAAGTTAAAGCAAAATATACAAAATATGCTTTTGAAACATACAGAGAAGATATGTCTGTAGAAACTGGTTTCAAGTTAATTTGGAATCGTATTGCAGATTTTAAACTGAAAGAATGTGAAAACGCAATGTTTTTAGCACAATGTGACAACACACCAATGATTGATGAAGAAAGTAGAAATGAAGGAATAAAACACTTGCAACCCCTACTCGACCTTTGGGCTCGTGGAAAAAAAGAGGGGATTATAAAACCATTATCTGATTACATTTTATATGCTTATGCAATTAATCCATTATCATTTTTAATGATTTCTCAAAAACGTGGCGCATTTACTTTAGATAGAACACATATTGAAGAAGCCTATCAGTCTGCTTGGAGCAGTATAAAAAAATGTAAATAAAATGAAAAAAACAGCAATTATATTAGGCGCAACAGGGTTAACAGGCGGTTTATTATTAGACCAGTTAATTAACGATAATAACTACCAAAATATCAAATTGTTTTCGCGTTCAAAAATTGAAGATTTGCCTAGTAAAGTTACTCAGTTTATTGGAGATGTTTTACAATTGGAGCAATTTAAAACAGATTTTACTGCAGATCAAGTATTCTGTTGTATTGGTACAACCAAAGCCAAAACACCAGATAAGGAATTGTATAAGCAAATAGATTACGGTATTCCTGTAACAGCTGCAAAATTAGCCAAAGCAAATGGAATTGATACATTTTTAGTGATTTCTGCTTTAGGCGCTAATGCAAAAAGTAAAGTATTTTACAATAAAACAAAAGGTGAAATGGAACGAGATGTTTTAAAACAGCACATTAAAAATACTTTCATTTTTCAACCTTCTTTAATTGGTGGAAATCGTAAAGAAAATAGAATTTTAGAAGCTATTGGCTTGGCTATATTTAAGGTTATTCAACCTTTATTCTTTGGAAAATTAAAAGAATATAAAATTACCGATCCTTTAAAAATGGTAAAAGCCATGATAAACTTAGCAAATAGAAAGAATTATGCCGAAGTCATTATTACTTCAAACGAGATAAAAAGAATTACAAAAAATAATTAAAAGTAAATATGGAATTATTAGATAAATTAAACTGGAGATATGCTGCAAAAGCAATGAATGGAGAACAAGTTGCTGAAGATAAAATAGAACGAATTTTAGAAGCTGCTAGACTTTCTCCTACTTCAAGTGGATTACAGCCATTCGAAATTTTTGTAATTAAAAACCAGGAAATTAAGGAAAAAATTAAACCAATAGCTTGGAATCAATCCGTAATTACAGATTGTTCTCACTTGTTGGTTTTTGCTGCTTGGGATACATATACTGAAGATAGAATTAACTATATGTTTGATTTAACAAACAAAATTCGTGGATTTAAAAACGAAGGATGGGAAAATTACCGACAAATGTTATTAGGGATGTATCCTCAAAAAGATCCAGAAGAAAATTTTAATCACGCAGCCAAACAAGCTTATATAGCTTTCGCTAATGCTGTTACTGCTGCAGCTTATGAAGGTGTGGATGCAACTCCTTTAGAAGGTTTTGACCCAACTGCTGTAGATGAAATTTTAGGATTACGTGAAAAAGGTTTACGTAGTGCTGTTTTATTACCAATTGGTTATAGAGCTGAAGATAAAGATTGGTTAGTAAATCTTGTAAAGGTTAGAAGACCTATGGAAGAAATAGTAACTGTAATTGAATAATAAAAGATAAAATAATATGAATAATTTTGATTTTAAAAACCCAACCAAGATTATATTTGGTAAGGATACTATAAAACAAATAAAAAATGAAATTCCCACAGACGCTAAAGTATTATTACTTTATGGAGGCGGAAGTATTAAGAAAAATGGAATTTACGATCAAGTAAAAACTGCTTTAGCAGATGTTGATGTTACTGAGTTTGGGGGTATACCTGCAAACCCAGAATATGCAACATTAATGGATGCTTTAAAGGTTATTAAAGATGAAAATATTACTTATTTACTAGCTGTTGGTGGTGGATCTGTAATTGATGGAACCAAATTTTTATCTGCAGCTGCAGTTTTTGAAGGAGATACACCTTGGGATATTTTAACTAAAAATATCAGAACTGAAAAAGGAATGCCTTTTGGTACTGTGTTAACATTACCTGCAACAGGATCTGAAATGAATTCAGGTGCAGTAATTACACGTGAAGAAACTAAGGAAAAATTGGCAATGGGTGGACCTGGTTTATTTCCAGTGTTCTCTATTCTAGACCCACAAGTGATTACGTCTATTCCAGAACGTCAATTAGCAAACGGATTAACCGATGCATTTACACACGTTTTAGAACAATACATGACGTATCCAATAGGCGCTTTATTACAAGACCGTTTTGCAGAAAGCATACTACAAACACTAGTAGAAGTTGCTCCAACTGTATTAAAAGATCCAACAAATTACCAAGCAGCATCTAACTTTATGTGGAGTTGTACTATGGCATTAAACGGACTTATTCAAAAAGGAGTTCCTGGAGATTGGGCAATCCATATGATGGGGCATGAATTAACAGCTTTATTTGGAATAGATCACGCACGTACTTTAGCAGTAATTACACCAAGTCATTACAAATATAATTTCGAAGCTAAAAAAGAAAAATTAGCACAATATGGTGAGCGAATTTGGAATATAACTGAAGGTAATACAGACGATAAAGCCTATGCTGCAATAGAAAAAACTACTGCATTTTTCCATGAATTAGGTATTGACACAAAACTGTCTGACTACACTAAAGATTTCGAAGGAACAGCGGAAGAAATTGCTAAGCGTTTTAAAGCTAGAGGTTGGAAATTAGGTGAACGTCAAGCTTTAATGCCAGATGATGCAGAGAAAATTGTAAAAATGGCTTACTAAATTTATAAATGAAATTAATAAAAATAGTAGCGTTAACGCTAACTATCATTACAGCATAAAGTTGTAAAGACACAAAAAACGAAACATCTTCTGAAAGCGTTTCAGAGGTAAAAACGGAACTAAAAAAAGATAAAAACATGAACGTATTATTTGTATTAACATCTCACGATAAATTAGGAGATACAGGAAAGAAAACAGGATTTTGGGTTGAAGAATTTGCTAGCCCATATTATTCACTATTAGATAATGGTGCTAAAATTACTATTGCAACTCCAAAAGGAGGTGCTGCGCCAATAGATCCAAGTAGTGATTCACCAGATGCAGCAACAGAAGCTACAGAACGTTTTAACAAAGACGAAGAAACTAAAGTATTAATTGCAAATACACATAAGTTATCTGATATAAATGCAGACAATTTTGATGCTGTGTTTTATCCAGGAGGTCACGGACCATTATGGGATTTAGCAAACGATAAAACATCTATTGCTTTAATCGAAAAGTTTAATACTCAAGAGAAGCTTTTAGCATTTGTATGCCACGCTCCTGCCGCATTAAAGGATGTAAAAGGAACTGATGGACAACCATTAGTGAAAGGTAAAAAAGTAACAGGTTTCACAAATACTGAAGAAGATGCTGTTGGTTTAACAAGTGTGGTTCCATTTTTAGTGGAAGATATGTTAAGTAAAAATGGAGGAATCTACTCTAAAAAAGAAGATTGGGCTGCTTATGCTATACAAGATGGTAATTTAATTACTGGTCAAAATCCGGCATCATCTGAGTTAGTTGCAGAAAAATTATTGGGAAGTTTGAAATAAGCTTAAAATTAAATATAAAAAAAGGTTGTCCATTCGGGCAACCTTTTTTTGTTTTAACTTATTATAGTTTATTATTTAGGAAAGTTAAATTTTCCATTCGTATTTTTTCTATCTGCTTCTGGTGCAATAGTCTCAATAACATCCCAATGTTCTGCAATTTTACCATTTTCAACTCTAAATAAGTCGTAATAAGAAGTTGGTTGTCCTGCAAAAGTTCCTTCACTAATAGCTAAAACAAAATTACCTTGTCCTAATACCTTGTGCGTTTTAGTAAAAACCATAGAAATACCTTGTTTTGCCATTCCTTCTAAAGCTTGCCCTAAACCAGACAAACCATCTGCTATATTTGGATTGTGTTGTATGTAGTTATCACCATTAAAGTAGTCTTGTAACTTATCCATTTTGCCATTTATTAAAACATCTGAAATAAAGTTTGAAACTACCTTTTTATTTTCTTCTGTTTTATCTAAATCTGTAATAGAAGTCGTTCCATCAGTTTGTGTATGTCCGCTAGCATTAGCAGGCATAACATCTAATAAATTATCCCAATGCTCTACTATTAATCCGTTTTCGAGTCTAAAAACATCGAAACCTACTTTAGAACCAAAAAAATCATATTCGGTTTGTGTAAATACATAATCTTCGTCTTCAAAAGCTCTTACTGTATTTACTTTAAATCCGTCTTCTGGTGCAAGCGCTAACAAAGCTCCAAAACCTGCTAAACCATCTGCTACTGCAAGATTGTGTTGTTTATAATTTGTTGGGTTAATATAAGCTATTGCTTTTTGATCTCCTGTTTCAATACTTTTTAAAACTGCTAATGTTTTGTCTTGGTTTGATAGTACCATTTTTGTTGTTTTTTTTGTTTCCTTTTTAGTGATTTTTACTTTTTCTGATTTGCAAGCAGCAATTGTCATTATTAATACTATTGCTGTAATTGTTTGTTTCATAATTGTTCTTATTTATGATGACAAAATTACAGTAGAAGTATTCTTTACTAAAGGTTAAAAAAGTTTTAAAAATGGTAAATGTCGAACCTAAAAAGTCATATATAATCTTTTTTGAATTGATTAGGGGTAAATTCCGTATGCTTTTTAAAGTACTTTACAAAATTTGTTGGTTCCTCAAAACCTAGAGAATATGCGAGCTCTGTGCTTTTAATTTCTGAATTTACCAGTAATCGTTTAGCTTCTAAAACAATAAACTCATCTATAAATTGCTTTGCTGTTAAAGAAATAATGTCTTTACAGATTGTATTAAGATGTTTATAAGTAATGTTAAGTTTTTCAGCATAAAAATCAGCATTTCTACTTTTACTAAAATGAGTTTCTAATAGAGATTTAAAATCTAGAAATTTATTTAATTTATCTGATTGTTTTAAATGAAAGGTTTGATATTGTTTTAAGCGTTCTAATTTTGAAAAAATTATAGAATGTAAAGCACTATAGGTGTTCTCTTGGTTATAACCTTCATTTACATTTGAATATTCATCATAAAACAACTTAATGTATTTTTGAACATTAGAATCTTCTGGAACTTGTATAATAGGCGAAAATAAATGAGAATTAAAGAGTCTTGCTATTTCATTTTTTGGCAATAAATTAATCTGCTTTTTTAAGTATTTGTCTGTAAATAATAAAATATAACCTTTTAAACTTTCGGTAAACTGAAAAGCATTAATTTGACCTTTAGATAAATGTATAATTGTATTTTTTTTTACAGTATGCCAAACAAAATCTACCAATTGTTTACTCTCTCCTTCTGTATAAAAAACAATCATATTAAAAGCCACTTGGTGTGCTTTTTCGGGACTATGATCTATATCATCTTTACGTTTATAAAGACTTTCAATAGTAATTATTTCAATACCACTATTGTTTGGTTTTTCAGAATTAAAAAGGATACTAGGTATTTCATTTTTCATAGAAAATCATTAAGTTACAGAGCTATTTCCACCAATTATCTGAATCAATTTTATTTTCATTTAACAAAAAAGGCTCACCAATTTTAGGTGTAATTAAAGGTAGATTTAATTCATTGGCTTTTTTGGTGATACGTTCTATAGGATCTGTCCATGAGTGTAATGCTAATTTAAAAGCTCCCCAATGAATTGGCATTACTTTTTTTGCTCTTACATCTACACCAGCTTGAGCAGTTTCTTCTGGAAACATATGAATCTCTGGCCACATTTCATTGTATTGGCCACATTCCATCATTGCAAAATCGAAAGGTCCGTACTTCTCTCCTATTTCTTTAAAATGAGAACCATAACCACTATCTCCACTAAAGAAAATATTTTCAGATTTAGATTGAATTATCCAAGAACTCCAAAGCGTACTTTGTCCGTTGCTAAATTTTCTTCCAGAAAAATGTATTGCAGGTGTACAAACAAATTTTAAATCATAAAAAGTAGTTTCTTGCCACCAATCTAATTCTATAATTCTTTCTTTTTGAACTCCCCAAGCTTCTAAATGTACACCAACACCTAAAGGTGTATAGAAAGTATCTACTTTTTCTTTTAAAATAGAAATTGATTCATAGTCTAAATGATCATAATGGTCATGCGAAATGATAACAGCATCTATTTTAGGTAATTTTTGCACTTCAATTGGCAATTCTGTACTAAATCGTTTTCCGCCTAACATAGAATGTGGTGCAGGAACATTACTAAACATAGGATCTATTAAAATATTTTTCTGATTTATTTGAAGTAAAAAAGAAGAATGACCAAACCAAATAAATCTTGTTGAATCTGCATAATTAACAATGTTTAATGAATCTATTTTTTTAACTGAAAGATCATTTTTAGGTCTTCCGTTTTTTACATTGGTAAAAAAGAATTTTTTAGCCATGTTTAACGTTTCTGAAAAACTTTGGCTCATATTTACTGGCTTTGTATTTTCAAATTTTCCTTTGATAAATTGTGTAGATTTTGTGAATTCTGCTTGCCTTTCTTTAGAAACATCTCCACCAAAAGTTGGATAAAAACCAACAAATAAAAAATAAGCTGCTACTAGAACAACTATAAATATTATAATAGATATTAACATTCGTTTTATGTATTTAAAAAGTTTTTCCAATCTGTAATTTTTAATTTTAAAAAGTGTATTATTTTTTATTTAAAATTTTTCTAATCTGTTCACTATCCCAATGATGATCATAATCTACAACACCTCTTTTAAAATCTTCGTTTAAAAACTTCTCTTGTTGCGCAAGTTCTTGTCTTGCCTTAAAAATATAGTCTTCTTCTCGTTTTGGCTCAGAAGCTAATCGTCTTAAACTTTCTTCATCATACTTCTTAAAGTTCTGTACTTGTCTGTTTAATGTATATTTTCTGAACCCCATTTTACTTAAAACATCTTTAGCTAAAACTAAAGAAGTGTCTAATGATTCTCTATAAATATTTTCGTGCCCAAGATTTAATAATTCATAAGCATCGTACCTGTTTTTTGTACGAATCATTAATTCTACATGCGGATATTTTTCTTTCACAATTTTACTAATTGCTTTCGAAACCCCTATTTTATTGGTAGCACAAATAATAATTTTAGCTTCTGCAATGCCTGCAGATTCTAACAAGTCTAATCGTGTTGCATCTCCATAATAGACTTCGAAACCCATTTTTCGAAGAAAATCTACTCGATTAGAATCATGATCTAAAATGGTTGCTTCTACTCCATGAGATCGTAAAAAACGACCAATTGTACTTCCAAAATGACCAAAACCAACCAATATTATTTTTTGTGATTTCGCAATATGATCCATTGGTCTTTTTACAGATTCTTTTGTACCTATTTTAGGAAGAATAAAACGTTCATTTACAATACCAATTATTGGTGTTAAAGACATCGATAATGCAGTAATTACAAGCAGCATATCCATTTCATCTTGCGACAAAATGTTCAATCCAAAGGCAAATGATAGCAATACAAAAGCAAATTCCCCTATTTGCGCTAAACTAAAAGTTAACAATAGTTTTTGGTCTAATTTTAGCTTAAAAATAGCGCCTGTAATATATAAAACAAGGGCTTTTAGAACTATAATTGTAATTAAAACTCCACCAATTGTAAGCGGATTTTTAGCGATTACAATAAAGTTAATAGAAGCACCAACCGCCATAAAGAATAACCCTAATAATAAGTTTTTAAAGGGTTCTAAAGTACTTTCTAGCTCGTGTTTAAACTCACTATTAGATAATACAACTCCACCTAAAAACGCTCCTAAAGCAGGACTTATTCCTACATACTCCATTAAAAAGGAAATTCCAAAGACAATTAACAAAGCTGCGGCAATAAGTAATTCTCTAACGTCTGTTTTTGCAACTTTTCTTAACATTGGTACTATTAAATATTTACCAGCAACTATAATTAAAACAACAGATAATATAATTGCTAATGTTTGAAAACCCATTGGAAGACTTTCTAGTAAAGTAGCTTGATCTCCATGATTTTTTGATGTTGTAGCACTTTCTGAATTTGCTAATAACGGGATAAAACCTAACATAAAAATTACGATGATATCTTGAAACAATAAAATAGAAAATGACGATGTACCAAACGTAGTATCCATCAATCCTTTTTCTTTTATGGTTTGCATTGCAATTGCTGTTGACGATAATGCTACTGCCATTGAAATTACCAATGAAACTTTCCAGTCGAAACCTAAACCAATAAAAAGAAGATAAGAAAGTAACATAGTTCCTCCTACTTGTAAACCTCCCATTCCTAGAATGGTTTTTCTCATATTCCAGAAATTTTTTGGTTCTATTTCTAGTCCAATTAAAAACAGCATCATAACTACCCCAAATTCCGCAAAATGTAAAATGTCTTGTCCTTCTTCACCTATAAAACCTAAAACGTACGGACCAATTAAAACTCCTGCTAGTAAATATCCTATTACAGAGCTTAAGCCTAATCTTTTGGCAATTGAAACACATAAAATAGCGCCTGCTAAAAATACAATTGCTTCAAAAAGTATACTTCCTGTCATGCTTTATTAAAGTTTTAGTTGTGGAATATCATTTAAAAACGACTTATTTTCAAGATCATTAATATCTAATCCATCTTGTAATAAATCTATAAATTTTCCGTAGTTAATAGTGTAATCCTCTAATACTTCATCAGATAAATTATGAGTACCCATTACTGCAAATGGAGGAAAATATTCCATACCACACAAAATAGCAGTTTGCTCAAAAGGTCTTAAAAATTGTTTAATGGTAAAACTATTATACCCTTCAGAGCAGTAAACTTCTTTAGTACCGCCTGTTGTAATTGTATTTAAACAAATCTTGTTTTGTAAAGCGTTGCCTTTTGGTCCATAAGCCCAATTGAATTCTAACACCATATCAATCCACTGTTTCATTAAAGGCGGACAACTGTACCAATAAAAAGGATGATGCCAAATGATAACATCATGCTTATTAAGTAATTCTTTTTCGGCATTTACGTCAATATGAAAATCTGGATATTGCTCATACAAATCATGAAAAGTTACGTTTTCCTTGTATTTAATATGGTTAATCAATGATAGATTAACTCTCGATTTTTCGAATTTAGGATGCGAAAATAAAATTAGAATTTTTTTCATTTCACGAATTTAACCAAATTAGATGAAATAATTTTCACTAAAATATTTGCGCTTTAATTATCTTAAATTATCTATCTTAAAGTCAATTCAAACTTGCCATTACTTCTTATGTAAATAACTGTTTCTTTATCCGTAGAAATTATTGAAGTTGCATTTTCTTCAGCCCCAAAATAAGATGGAGCATTTAATTGGTTTACAACTCCTTTTTTAGAAAACTGTTGCATTAATCCTCCAGAAATAACTACAGCTCTAAAATTGGGGCTCAAATTTTTGATTTTCCCACTGAAACCTGCTGGTAATTTTAAAAGCGTTGCACGTAATTGATTTTTATTGTGGCTCCCCCATAAAAATGCGGTTTCTACATTACTTTTTGCAGCAACCCACTCTATATCATTAGCATTTAACCAAACTAAATTGGTTTTGTCTACGTTTACAGGTTTTTCACCATTATCAAAAGCTTCAGAAGTTGGCTGCACCAAGTATGGACCTTCTTGAATATCTAAAAAAGCCATGTTTTCTTGACTACCTGCTGCAGTTATATGTGCTTCACCTGCTGGTTGTTGCCAATAGGAACCTGCTGGTAGCCATTGTTTTTCAGCATTTTCATCATCGTTATGTAATAAACCTTTAATAACTACACCTCGATAAGTAATGTTATGAATATGTGCTGGCGAAGAAAATCCTTTCTTGAATTTCACTAAAAATCCTGCTGGCTCATTTTTAGTTCTATCTCCCCAAAGTTTTCCTGCGGCTGGACTTTTATCTCCTCGTAGCGGATTTAACCAACCCCATTCTACGTTGTCTGCAGTTACTACTTCATTTTTTGATTTTACAGCATCTGTTGTTGGTGTTTGTGCGTTTGTATAAATACAAAATAATATTGCTACGAAAGTGATTATACTTTTTTTCATGACTTAATGTTTATTGCAAATTATATTTGAGTGAAAATTTCACTTTCAGCTAATCTAGATTTTGGCGTTTTTTCTGTTGAATTAAAATCAGATTCCGCTCTATAGCCTAAAGATACGGCAACTAAAGAAGTGTATCCTTTTTCTCTTAAACCAAATTCTTCATCTAACGCTTTTACATCTATTCCTTCCATTGGTGTAGCATCAATCCCTAAACTTGCAACTCCTAATAAAAAGCTTCCAATATTAAGATATACTTGTTTTTCCATCCAATGTTGTAAATCTTTTAAATCGTATTTATGAATACCTGCAAAAGCCTTAACAGCTCCTAGGTATCCGTTTTTGATGTCTTCATTGGGAAACCTTCCATTTTTGTCTTCAGAATCGGCAATATGATTAAAATAGGTGTCATCAGCATCAGTTTTAACACAAAACAATACAACAGCTGAAGCGTTTGTTACTTTTGGTTCGTTAAAATGAAAAAAGCCTTGTGTTCCTTTTGCAATACGTGCTTTACCTTCTGTAGTTTCAGCAACTATAAAATGCCAAGGTTGTAAATTTACACTTGATGGACTCATTCTTAATAAATTTTTAACTTCGGCCATATCTGCATCAGATATTTTTTTAGTTGGGTTATATTCCTTTGTTGTGTATCTCCAGTTTAATACTTCTTTTAAATTCATTTTTATATGTTTTTAGTTATACTATCATTTTTATAGTGGCAAAAGTATATATAGTTAAATATTTACACAATAACGGTCAAAAAGGATAGTATAAAATAATTGCATAAATCTAAATTAAATAACTAACAATCAATCACATAACTTAATGTTAAATTTACTATAAAAAGTATAGTTGTATAAGTAAGTATAGTATTATATCTTTGTAATAAAATAACATAATGATACATAAATATAACGGAAAAGAGTACCCTTGTTGTGCAAGTTTAACAATGGGAATTATTGGCGGAAAATGGAAAACTGTAATTCTATTTCATTTAATTGGAAAAACTTTACGTTATAATGAATTAAGAAAGGAAATTCCTACAGTTACTGAACGTACCTTAAGTTTACAACTTAAAACTTTGGAGGAAGATGGTATTGTAAAAAGAAAGGTTTACACATCTAAACCACCTCTAAAAGTAGAATATTCTTTAACAGATTTAGGTAAAACTTTAATTCCAGTTGTACAATCTATTGCAGATTGGGGTGTTTTTGTAGTAGAAGAGCAAGGTGAAATTGCAGTTTAATTTTTCCCTTCTCTCCTACTTTCCTGTTTTATAAAAGAAACAATTCTCTAAACTTCTTTCCTCAAAACTTCTAAAGGCGGACTATTTAATACTGATTTTAAATTACTCAATCCAATAACAACCACTAAAATTGTAATTCCTGGTAGAAAGACCAAAAACGGAATTAATGATGGTACAAACGGTTCTTTAAACAACAAAGTTGCCAATAATTGACTTCCAACTAAAGACAATAAAATCCCAGTTAAACTTCCTAATAAACCTAAATACACATATTCTAAGGCTGTTATTTGTAAAATTTGTTTGCTTTTAGCTCCTAAAGTTCTTAGCAAAACACTTTCTTTTATGCGTTGATACTTGCTATTTCTAACAGAACCAATTAGCACAATAAAACCTGTTAGAATGCTGAAAAATGCCATGAAATTGATAATCCACGAAATTTTATCTAAAATGTCTTCTACAATAGTAAAGACTTGACGTAAATCTAAAATAGTAACATTGGGAAACTTCTTAACAACATCTCTTTGCAATTCTGCAGAACGTTCTTCATTGGGCGCATAGGTTGTCATCACGTTAAATTTAGGCGCTTTTTCTAAAACTCCAGTCGGAAATAAAATCATAAAGTTGACTTGCATACTGCTCCAATCTACTTTTCTAATACTTCCAATAGTGGTTTCCATTAATACTCCTTGAATATTAAATACAACTGCATCACCAATTTCTAATTGTGCATCTTTAGCAAGATTGTCTGCAATAGATACTAAAATTGGTTTTCCTTGTTCCGATTTTCCTGGAAAATCACCTTCTAACAACTCTTCTGTGGAAGACAATGTATTTCTGTAAGAAACCCTAAATTCACGATTTAGCATCCATTTAGGCATTTTTATAGTCGTGTCATTTCTAATTTCATTGACAGATTTTCCACGAATTTTTTCCATTCGCATAGTAACAATTGGTATGTTATCAATCACTTCTAAACCTTTGCTTTTAAAATTGTTTAAAAGTGCAGTTTCTTGATTGCTTTGCACATCCATTAAAATGATATTAGCGTCAGTTTTCTTATTCTCTAAAGAAGTTTTTGCCAATAAAATATCTTTGGTAAAATATAGCGTACTGATTAAAAAAGTACCCAAACCAATTGCTAAAACCAATACCATCGTTTGGTTGTTTGGTCTAAATAAATTCAATAAACTTTGTCGTTTTGTGTATCCCCAAGAACTCGGGAAAAACTTTTTAATCAGTTTGATAAATAAACTGGAAACACCAGCCATTATTGCAAAGGTTATAAAAATACCAATAGTAAAAATAATTCCGTTTACGGCACTTTTTAACATCCAAAAAGAGAATAAAAAGACAAACAACAAAATGGCTATTAAAACGAGAATTCTTGCTTTTTTAGGCTTTTGTAAATTGTCTTCAGAACCTCTTAAAACTTCTAAAGGCGAAACATACCAAGTGCCTAAAAGTGGTAATAATGCAAATAAAACGGACATTATTACACCTAAAACAATTCCCATTAGTATTGGTTGAAATGAGATTGAAATTGCTACATCAAAAGGTAAAAAGTCTTGTAAAATATACGGAAAAGCAAATTGTAAACTTGTACCAATTGCAGCACCAATAAGACCTCCAATAAGTCCAATTCCAATAATCTGAATCAAGTAAATTAAGAAAGATTGCCTTCTAGAAGCGCCTAAACACTTTAAAACAGCAACGTTTTTTAGTTTTTCTTTGATGTAAATATGCACAGAACTCGCAATTCCAATACAACCCAATAACAACGCAATAAATGCAACTAAATTTAAGAATCGGCTTACATTCTCATACCTTTTTCCTAAACGTTGGCTTGTACTTGTGTGTGTGTCTAAATCTGCTTCTTCATCATCTAAAATAGGATCTATTTTTTCTTCCAATAACTCTAAATCCATTTCTGGGGCTTTAAAGAAATATTGGTATTCACTCCTACTTCCTAATTGTAATAATTCTGTTTGTGCTAAAAAACGAAACGGAATTAAAACGCTTGGTGCAATTGAAGATGAAATTGCTGTGCTTCCCGGAATCGATTTTAAAGCACCAATGATAGGAAACGTAACTTTACCTAGTTTTATAGAATCTCCAGGGTTTAAATTATATTGTAATAACAAGGTTGCATCTACCAAAGCGCCACCTAATTGTTGGTAGTTTTCTCCAGCATTTTCTGGAACTGTGGTTAAACTTCCATAAAAAGGAAAATTACCTTCTAAAGCTCTTACTTTTACTAGTTTAGTAGCTTCATTTTTAGGAAAAGCAGCCATGGAAACAAAGTTTACTTCCGATGCAGTTGCGCCTAAAGAATCAATAATTTGTAATACTTTTTCTGAAGGTGCTTTTCTACTATCGATAATAAAATCGGCGCCCATTAAAGATTTGGACTGTAATTTTATATTATCTTTTAAATTCTCGCTAAACAATTGAATGGAAACTACCGCAGCAATTCCTAGAATTATAGACGCCATAAAAAGCATCAATCTAGAAATGCTTGCTTTTCCATCTCTCCAAGCCATTTTTAAAAGCCAGTTAAAATTTGCTTTTGTATTAAATTTGCTCATTAAATGTTGGCTGTTTTTTCGTTAGAAATGATCTTCCCTCCTTTTAATCGTAATATTTGTTGGGTTCTATTTGCCAAATCTAAATCGTGTGTAATAATTACCAAAGTTGTACCGGCTTCTTTATTCAATTCAAACAATAACTGAATTACCTTCTCGCCTGTTTCTTCGTCTAAGTTTCCTGTAGGTTCATCTGCAAATAAAATTGAAGGTTTGTTAGCAAACGCTCTTGCCAAAGCAACTCTTTGTTGCTCTCCTCCAGATAATTGTGACGGATAATGATGCAGACGATCTGCCAAACCTACTTTTGTAAGTAATTCAATTCCTGATTTAGCGGCATTTTTTTCACCTTGTAATTCTAACGGAACAATTACATTTTCTAAAGCTGTTAAGGTTGGTAACAATTGAAAATTCTGAAAAATAAAGCCAACTTCTTTGTTACGTAAACCAGCAAGTTCATCTTCATTTAAATCTTGCAAAGGTGCTCCACATAATTCAATAGCACCAGAAGTAGGATAATCTAAACCGGCACACAAGCCTAATAAGGTTGTTTTTCCACTTCCAGAAGGCCCAACAATAGAGAAAATACTTCCTTTTTCTACTTCAAAAGAAATGTTACTAATTACTGTTAATTTTTTAGAACCACTTGTATAAGTTTTCTCTAAATCATTAATCTTTAATATCTTTGACATTAATTTGTTTTTAATTGAAAAAATAATTCCTCTAGGCAATATTCCTTGAGGTTTCTGTTGAAATTATCATTCCCATAACTTGTGCTGAACTTGATTCAGTAAAACGGGAATCTAAATAAAAATATACTGATGCTGAAAAATAATCATTTAACGAAGAATAACCACAACTTAACAAGCACAATTTTCTTAAAGTTATGTTATTTTTCTTTCTTAATTGTATTGATTTCTTGTAAAACGGATGCTCCTAAAAAGGGAATTATTTCTGAGGAAGTAAACTCTAAAACAGCCACGGAAACTCCTGAAAAAAGTACTTCTAAAAAGATTGTTTTTTTTGGAGATAGTTTAACCGCAGGTTTAGGTTTAGACGATGTAAATGATGCTTTTCCAGGAATTATACAACACAATATAGATTCTTTACAGTTAGGTTATACGGTTATCAACTCTGGTATTAGTGGAGAAACTACAGCCGGCGGAAAAAATAGAATTGATTGGGTTTTAAATCAAGAACCAACCATTTTTATTTTAGAATTAGGTGCAAATGATGGTTTAAGAGGTGTTCCTTTAAAAGAAACAAAAACTAATTTACAAGCCATTATTACGGCTGTAAAAACAAAATATCCTGCAACAAAAATTGTGTTGGCAGGTATGCAAATACCTCCAAATATGGGACAAGAATATACTGCCGAATTTAAAAATATATTTCCTGTTTTGGTTGAGAAAAACGACTTGTATTTAATTCCTTTTTTACTAGAAAATGTGGGTGGAATTACTTCGTTAAACCAAGCCGATGGAATTCATCCTACAAAAGAAGGTCATAAAATATTAGCAAAAAATGTTTGGGAGGTTTTGGAATCTATGCTTTAGTAGATTATTTTATGACTTATAAAACCAGAAAATTATGTTTTACAATTGTTTTGGAATTAAAATCCATTAAAAATACCTACGAAGATTTTTATCATAAAAATTAGCTATAAAACCAGGTCTTGCGCCTTCTTTAATTTTTTGCAAACTAAATTGTATAAACTCTTCAGACCAATATTCCATAATTGGTATTGGTGTTTGGTTTTGGTCTTGACTAAACATGGCAGAATAGCCAATGCTCCATTTGTTTCCATGATTTAAACCATTACTATGTATTAATTCGTTTAGATCTATTACAGCTTTATCGGCTAGGTATTCTTTTTCAAGCGCCTTAAACGCTACTTCTTCAGTAATTTCACCTCTATTTTTTGCACCCACAATGGCGCACATTTTATTAGAAAAATCTTTTTTGTAATAAATATTGGCTTTCCAACCTCTTGGCCAATGAAACGTAGTAATATTATAAATTAGCATTAAGGCTCCTACTATTGCTACAATCCAAATAATAATTTTTAGAATAATCATAAGTACACGTTTTATATTTATAAAGTTCTTTCAAAATAAGCATAACTTAAGGTTAGTGTTTCAATGAGTAACGCATTGCTTGTATTACTTAGTGAAGCTATTTCCCAACTAATTGGATATGCACTAGTAAATTGCCAAGAACCCATATTTTCTCCTGCTGCATTTCTCAATGATATTTGGATTTCTTTTGGTTCAATTTTAGAAGTTAAACCAACATTTTCCAAAGTGTTTTTACACCAGTTTATTAAAACAGGACTTGCTATTAAACCACGTTTTAATACTAAATCTTTATATTTTGGAGGAGTTGGAACGCGGTGAATAAATCTATTTTGGCCTCCTTCTTTTATTTTTTCAGTTTTTAAAGTTACACTTAAACCTGTAATTTCTTGAAAACTAGATTCATTTCCGTTATCTCCACTGAACTTAAGTGTAAAATAAAACGCGTTGTTATTGCCAAGAACTGTAGCTGTTTCATTCATCTATTACGCATTTGTAATTTTTAAACCTTCGTGAGCTAATTCTATGGTTTCTATTGCAACTTCATTACCATCTACTTTAAGATCTGTAGCACTTATTTTAGTTGGCCATGCATTTGTAAGTGTCCATGTCATTGTTGGATTTCCGCCTTCGTCTAACAGTTTTATGGTTACTGTATCGCGTTTTACTACATTCATCTTTATGCTGGAATACCAATTAAAAAACTGATTATCTTTTACAAAGATTCCTTTCTTGAGCGTTACATTGCCGTATTTTGCCAATCCAGGCATTTTTTGATTCGAAAATATTTTAGAATCACCATGTCTGTATTCTATAATTTGTGCTTCTATATCTAATCCTGCAACTTCTTGAAATGATGCATCTGCCATTCCTCCACCTAAATCTACTGTAAAGTAAAATTTTGGTAATGGCCAATTTTTGTCTTGTGCTTCTCCTGCCATAATCTTTAGATTTTATAAAGTTTATAATTATGCTTCTTGTGTTTTTTGCTCAAACCTTACTAGAATAAATTCGGCAGGTCTTACAATTGCTAACATTACAGTAACCAACATTCTACCTTCTAATATATCTGTACTTGTCATGGTGTTACCTAAACCAATAATAACACTAAAAGCATCTTCTGGTTTTGTTCCTGCTAAAGCGCCGTTTCTCCACATTATAGTAAGGTAATTGTTAATCATACTTTTTACAGAATTCCATGTATTTAAATTATTGGGTTCAAAAGCATAGGCTTTTAAAGCTAGTTTAATGGATTGTTCTATCATAATTATTGTTCTACGAACATTAATATAACGCCAATCGTTACTATTTCCATCTAAAGTACGAGCTCCCCAAACTAAAATACCATTTCCAGGAAAGGCTCTAATTGCATTTATAGATTTACCATCAAATGAAACATTTAAATCTTGTTGCTCATCACTTGTAATATGTACTACTGGTTTAAGTACGCTTGAAACATTTACATTTGCGGGTGCATTCCAAACGCCTCTATCATTATCTACTCTTGTGTAAATACCTGCCATTGCAGCAGAAGGCGGCAACCTGTTTAATAGCAAATGCATACTATCAATAATTGTATTGTAAGTTGGGCTATTTATAATAAGACTTGCATGAAGGTTTGCATTGTTTTCTTGGCTAAAATCTTCTGATTCTAAATAGGTTGTAATAACTGTTTTTGCTGATGCTTCTGGTAATAAGTGCACTATTTCTGTTAATTGGAGGTTTATATTCTGAAATGTTATCGTTGTTTTTTGTACAACAATGGCTTGCAACCACGGATAATAAACAGCTCCATAACTAAGATTTTCTGTGCCTATTTTTTCTCTAAAGTTGGTTATAATATCAATTTCTGAATCTATTCTGTTTTTATAACCATTGTAAATATCTACAATTGTAAATCTACTTTGTATTTCTGCACATTGTTTTAAAACGCTTTTATAGAGTTTAAAACTATCATTTTCTAAATTTACAGCATCAGGAATTACAATTATAGTTGGTTCTGGTTGGTTACGTAAAGTTTTAAGTCCACCTTCAGTATGTGTGCCAAGTAATTCGTCAAGATCAATTTTAACATGATCTTTGTCTTGGTAAGTTCCTACGGAAACAATGTAGCATGCTCCGCCTCCATTTTCATAAAACAGTTTGATGCAAGGATTCATAAATGCTTTATTATTTTCCTTATAATCAATAACATAATCTTCACCATTTAAGCTGACAAGTGGTCTTGTTTCGTCTTCATTTGGTTTTAATATGTCGAATTTCGATTTAAAAGCATCTCCAAATAAGCTAATATAATCTCCATAAGAAGTAATTTTTATAGGTTTATTTATACCGTTTTCGGCCCTTTCTGTATAACCAATAAAAACTGGTATAGAAGTTAAAACTTGTGCCACAGAACTAGAAAAAGCAGGTACTTCTTCAATAAATACGCCCGGAGTTTTAAATGTTTTTCCCATATTATTACTTTAAATATATATATACATATGTGAGTAGTATGTAGTATTCGATGTATTAAATTTTAATTGTTTTGGGTTCGCAATTGGTAAACTGCTAATAATTATTCTTTCTGGACCTAAATTTGAATTATAATTTTCTATAAGTTGATACGTTTCTTCGGAATATTCCAATAAAGGGATTTTGTTGTTTGATTCAAAAACCAATGCTTTTTGACCATTTGCTAGAGTTTCTTGTATAGGTTCTTTAAAAACAACTCCTTTTCCTTTTTGAATAATGCTTACATCTTCTAATTTTAGAGTGGAATTATTAATGATAAAATACCTCCAAACAGTATGTTTAGTTTTAAAATTAACGGCATAATTAGCTACACTGTTTGCTATATAAGTTCGGAATAAATCTTGTACAAAGAACTCTAGAATACCCAATGGTTTATTATTTTGGTTAATTAAACCTTCCTTTCTTATTTCTTTTATTGTTTTTGTATCATTATTGTCAACAAAATCTTCTGAGTGCAACAAAAAAGTGTTTTTAGTTACATTAAATTTACTATCTGAATTACTGAAGTAGAGTATTTTATCTTCTGAGAAATAGTTTTTAATATCCGTATAACTTATATATTCTGAAGTATTATTTCTAAAACTTACTCTAAAAGAAATAGCTGAATTTTCTAATACTAATTCCCTTGGGTTTGTAGCAAATATTTGTAAATTTCCTTTATTAGGTTTAAAAAAGATTCCTAAATTTTTTGTTATTGTATTTGAATCTTCATCCAAATAAAACTCAACATGTTTAAATATTTTATCTTTAAAATACTCGTGATTGAAGTATATTGTAGCTATATGGAAGTAGTTTTGAGACATTAAAGTTATTGGCTAAACAATTAATGTATCAAATTACTATTAGTTTACAGATTATATATAAGGTTTTTAACTGTTTGTTTATAAGGACTTACACTGTATTTATAATTTAAATATTATGATTATAACTACCTCAATTTAGTTGTATCTTTGCGGTCATTTATTACGTTAGATAATCAGTTTTATTACACTATGCCTTTTAAAAAACTACATCCTACAATTCAAGAAAAGCTTGAGAACTTAGAAATAACTTCACCTACAGAAATACAGAAAAAAGGAATTCCTGTAATAAAAAGTGGTGCAAATGTTTATTGTACTGCTCCAAAAGATGGTGGAAAAACAACAGCATTAATACTTACAACCTTACAGAAGTTAAAGTTTGAACCTGTTGGAACTGCGCCAAGAACCATTGTTTTAGTAGAAAACAAAGAGAAAGCCTTAGAAATGTATGATGCTTTTGTAAAATACACTAGATATACAGATTTACGTGTGTATGTTGGTTACGAACAGTTACATATTGATACACAACGTTCTGAAATTTTTGAAGGTGTAGATGTGCTAATTTCTACACCAATTACATTAAATAAGTTGTTTTTATTGAATGGTGTAAATACGAGTCAGTTAAAGATGTTAAGTATTGATGATGCTGAGTTTTTAAAACAAAAGAAATCGTATACAGCTTTAATGTCCATCTCTCAAAGTATTGAAAAATGTCAGTTTGTTTTGTATTCAGAAAAAATAGATCCAACGTTAAAAAAGTTTGAGTCTTATTTTATGCAATACGCTAAAAAAGTTTCAATTTAGAAATTTTCATTTCTTTAACAACACTAGATCATGACAATACCTAAGCTACATTATATATCTCAAGGAAATTCACCTAAAGAACATTTAAAAAATATACAAACTGCCTGTTCTTCTGGAGCAGAATTGGTGCAATTGCGTTTAGAAAATATTTCAGAAAGTAAATATTTAAAAATAGCAACAGAGGCAAGAGAAATTACTGCTCATTTTCAAACTAGATTATTAATTAATAATCATTTTAAAATAGCAAAAAAGATAAAAGCAGATGGTGTTCATTTAGAAAAAACGGACTTCTGCCCTACTACAGCTATAGAAAACTTATATACTTGGCAAATTATTGGAGCAACTGCAAACACTTTGGAAGACTGTGAAACATTGCTTAGTAAAAAAGTAGACTATATTAGTTTAGAGGCTTTTAAAAATACAAATACAGAAAACAAAAAAAGTGCTGTTTTAGGATTGAATGGTTATACAGCTATTATTGAAGCTTTAAAAACAGAAACACCAATTATTGGTTTTGGAGGTATTACCACAAAAGATATTTCAGCTATTTTAAAAACTGGTATTTCTGGAGTCGCAGTTTCTGATGCTATTACAAGTGATTTTAATAGCATAAAAACATTTAATCAATTATTAAGCGCTTCTTCAACTGAAGAATTACGTCATACTTTTTAAGAAATAACATCTAACAAACTTTTTTAGGGAACATTATGTGGATGTATTTAGGCTTATTAGCCGCACTTTTTTTAGGATTACACAGTTTATGTAAAAAACACGCTGTACAAGGTAATGAGGTTTTCCCTGTACTTTTAGGTACTGTTTCTAGCGGATTTTTGTTTGTAGCTAGTTTTTATCTATTTTCTGTTTTCTATCCAGATTATGCGCAAGAAAACGGTTATGATTTTCAACAAATACCTTGGAAAACGCATGGTTTTATTTTTATAAAGTCTGCTATAATGGCGGCTTCATGGGTTTTAGCCTATCAAGCTTTAAAACATTTACCAATAACTATTGTAACGCCCATTAGAAGTGCTGGACCTTTTTTTACGTTTATTGGCGCTATTGTAATTTATAAAGAAAGTCCAAATTTGTATCAATGGATTGGTTTTTTCTTAATTATCTTTTCGGTTATTTTATATTCTAGAATTGGTAAAAAGGAAGGTATTAATTTTAAGAGAAATAAATGGATTTTCGCCATAATTGGAGCTACATTTTTAGGCGCTTCAAGTGGTTTGTATGATAAATTTTTAATTCAGAATTTAAGCTTAAATCCACAAACATTACAATTCTGGTTTTGTTTGTATACCATACTCATTTTACTGATTATCTTAAGTATTACTTGGTTTCCGTATGCGGAAAAACGGAAAGCATTTAAGTTTCGTTGGTCTATAATTGCCGTTGGTGTTTTATTACAAGCCGCAGATTATTTTTATTTTAAAGCATTACAAGATCCGGAAGCCTTAATTATGTTATTGTCTGCCATAAAAAGAAGTCAATTAATAATAGCTGTAGTTATTGGCGGTTTGGTTTTTAAAGAGAAAAACAAACGTAAAAAACTAATACCTTTAGCTGGTATTTTAATTGGTGTTTTTTTGATTTTGTACTCATAGTTTTTTAAAATTTATATAAAAAACTTCATAAAGAAAAAACTACCTTACCCTTTTAAAATTTATAGTATCTAAATGGAATCTAATTATAAAAACATAATAAAAAACGCCTATAAATCTGCTTCTTTAATTAAAGATGAAGGAAAAATAGCTACTTACATACCAGAATTAGCAAATGTAAATCCAGAAATGTTTGGTGTTCATATCACTAAAACAGATGGTACTAATTATGGAGAAGGAAATAATTTAGAGAAATTTTCTATACAAAGTATAGTTAAAGTGCTGTCATTATCTTTAGCATATAAAATCTTAGGAGAACAACTTTGGGAACGCGTGGATGTAGAACCTTCAGGAGCTAAATTCGATTCACTTTTATTATTAGAAACCAATAAAGGAATACCAAGAAATCCATTTATAAATGCAGGAGCCATCGTTATTTGTGATGTTTTAATTTCTAATTTAGGTGATGCAAAAGTAGAATTTTTAGCCTACGTTAGGGAATTAAGTGGTTTACCAACACTAACGTATTCTGATAAAATTGCCGATTCAGAAAAAGCAACAGGATACAGAAATGTAGCGTTGTGTAATTTTATTAAATCTTTTGGAAACATTAAAAACGAACCTTCAGAAGTACTTGATTTTTATTTTGATATGTGCTCACTAGAAATGTCTTGTAAGGAATTATCTTATACTTTCACTTTTTTAGCCAATAAAGGAAAAACATTAGAAGGGAAAAAAATATTAAAGAAAAGTAAGTGTAAGAGAATTAATGCTTTAATGCTAACCTGTGGTTTTTATGATGAATCAGGAGAATTTGCCTTTAAAGTAGGATTACCAGGAAAAAGTGGTGTTGGTGGTGGTATTGTAGCATTATATCCTAATAACTTTGCCATTGCAGTTTGGAGTCCTAAATTGAATCCGCATGGAAATTCTTATAAAGGAATGCATCTTTTAGAAGAAGTTACCACACATTCAGAATTGAGTATTTTTTAAAAAAGTAATTTAATTTTCATAACTTATTTCTTTTTCTTCTTTTTTGAAACATCAGAAGTTGTGCTTATTGTTTTTGTACTTGCTATATAATTTGCCAATATTTTATCTACTAATTCTTCTTTAGTTAAATGATGAAAAATAGTTTTTATTTGCGCTTTAAAATCCTCAGAAACATTTCTATTTGGTTTGGTTTTAAATATTTTTTTAGCCCACAACAGTCCATTATTTTCTTCAATACTTTGTGCGTCTGCTTTT
The DNA here is from genome assembly GCF_001889045.1 of Tenacibaculum todarodis. Taxonomy (NCBI): domain Bacteria; kingdom Pseudomonadati; phylum Bacteroidota; class Flavobacteriia; order Flavobacteriales; family Flavobacteriaceae; genus Tenacibaculum; species Tenacibaculum todarodis. The sequence goes on from NZ_CP018155.1 coordinate 797,976, forward strand.
TGGTAATTTTTAAAGGTAATACCTAAATCCTTTTCAAAATGGGCAATATTTTCTTCTTCCTCTTCTTGTATTATTGTTAAAGACAATCCTTTTGCTCCTGCTCTAGCTGTTCTTCCACTTCTATGCACATAAGCATCAAAAGTATCGGGTAAATGATAATTTACTACATAAGAAACTTCTTTTACATCAATACCACGAGCAGCTAAATCTGTAGCTACTAAAATATCTACATGGCCTTCTCTAAATTGCCCCATTAATCTATCACGAATTCCTTGTGTTAAACTTCCATGAATGGCACCTGAAGAAAACTTGTTAATCGCTAATTTTTTAGCCAATTTGTTTACAGCAGCTTTCGTTTTACAGAAAATGATTCCTCTTTGACCTTCTTTAGAATTTAAAAAATGAAGTAAAACTTCTAATTTTTCTATAGGTTCTACAACTACATATTGATGCGCTATTCCTTGATGACCAATAGTTTCCATACTAGCTTCAATAGTAATTACATCTTTTGCCATGTAATTATTTACCATTTGTCTAATTGCTCCTGGCATTGTTGCTGTAAATAGTAAGGTTCTTCTGTTTTTTGGAACTTCTTTAATAATACTGTCTAAACCTTCTTTTAAAGCACTAACCATTTCATCTGCTTCATCTAAAATAAAGTAAGATATGTTTTTAATATTAATTGCTTCACGTTTAACTAAATCTGCCAAGCGTCCTGGAGTTGCTACTATAATATGTGTGGTCTTTTTTAGGCTTTCTATTTGAGGTTTTATAGGAATACCACCAAACAAACCAACTATAGATACATTTAAAGCTTCTGAATTAAATGATTCTAAATTATTTTGAATCTGTTGCGCTAACTCTCTTGTTGGTGCTAAAATTATAGCTTGAATATTGGAGTTTTCTATGTCTATTAATTGTAATAACGGTAAACCAAAAGCAGCTGTTTTACCAGTTCCAGTTTTTGCTAATGCTACAATATCTTCTTTTTGATTTAAAACAACAGGAATTACTTTTTCTTGAATTTCCGTTGGAACAGAAATTTTTAAAGCAGCTAAACTTTCTTGTAATTGAGCATTAATTCCTAAATCTGAAAACTGTTTTGACATAAAATATTTTTATGCAAAGGTAACTACACTTTTTGAAGCGGTTGTTACTATTACACAATAAAAAACCCATCTTTTTAGATGGGTTTTGTTATAATTTTTAAAATGATAGTAACTGTTATATTTTTTGAACTTTAACAGCATTCATACCTTTTAATCCTTTTTCTAGTTCAAAAGATACTTTGTCATTTTCAGCTATTTCATCAATTAAGCCACTAACATGCGTAAAATATTTTTCTTGATTTTCAGAATCTATAATAAAACCAAATCCTTTTGAAGTATCAAAAAACGATACTTTACCATTTCTAACAGGATCTTCTGGTTCCATATCTTCTTTTTTAGGAATACCAATAACAATACTTTCGGCATCTACCTGTACTTTCATCGTAGGATCTGGTGGTGTATCTGTAAAATTACCATTATGATCTACGTATACAAACTGTATTCCTTGTCCAGGAATTTTAGCTTCTTTTTTAGCTTCTTTTTTCTTCCTTTTATCTTCACGTTTTTTTAAACGCTTTTTTTCTTTTTCATTTTTATTAAAAGTCTGCTGTGATTTTGCCATTCGTTGGTTTTATAATATAATTATTTTTGATAACTTGCTTAGGAAGATAATTGAATTAAACTATTAATTACGAAAAAGATAAATGAAAATTTATCTGAAATTTTTCCAAAACAACTAGAATTGTAAAGTCAATTCTTTTAAGTACTGCAAATATACTGCTAATATCTTAATTTTTAAAAAGAAATTGCATCCTACTTTTTTATCAAAAGTAATTTTAACTTTTTAAATTTTAAAAAAAGGTTTTAATATTAGTATTCTATTTTTCCTACATTATTTAACCTTTAACTCTTGCCCTATCGCAATAATATTATTTGTTAAATTATTTAAAGATTTTAACTGAGAAACACTAATGTTATAGTTTTTTGCAATTCTATATAACGTTTCTCCACTTACAACTGTATGGTAATCTGTAGTAGTTGTATCTGTATATTTCTCATTAATAGGTTCTATCGTTTTTTCATCATAACCTACAACAATTTCTTGTCCAATTTTAATTTTATCAAAATTCTCTACGCTATTTAATCTATACATTTCGGCTAAACTTAAATTGTATTTTCGAGCAATAACACTTAATGTTTCTCCTTTTTTTACAATATGAATTTGTGTAGGATCATATTCAGCAACTTTAACTTTCTTTAAAGCGGGTTTACTTGGGAAATTTGTAATAATATCTCCTGTAATTAAATTCATATAAGCAGGTTTACCTTCTAAAATAACTTCATCCCAACCTTGAGGAAGTTTTTTTTCTTGGGAATAAGAATTACAAACCAATGCAAACAAACAGATAAATAATAACTTTAATTTCATAATAATTTTATTCTATAATATCTTCAAAAATACTATTTTTATTAATCTTCATCAGTCAATTCAAAAAAAACATTTACTGGTTGATTAAACATTTTTGATAGTTTTAATGCTAATACTGTTGAAGGAACATATCTGTTTTTTTCAATGGAATTAATGGTTTGTCTAGAAACTCCAATAGCTATTGCTAATTCTTCTTGCGTTATATCTAAAATTGCACGCTGTACTTTAATTGTATTTTTCATAACAATTATTTATTAAAACGTTTTAATTGAGAGAAAAACATTAATTGAATAACTAACATAAAAAACAATACCTGAAAATAACTAAAACTCTCTAGAGATTCATTTTGATTAAGAAATATGCCAACAATGTAATTTATAAAAGGTTGAGTTAAAGAATAAACAACTACCATTAAAAAAGCCAATCTATATGATTGTGAACGTAAGCTATCTATAAATTCATCTTCTATTTTCTCTTTTGAAATTGAAACGATTAATAATCCAACTAATACAATGTTTAATAATGCAGAATGTACCCAAATTGGAGCATCTACCGATTTACGTACAAAAATTAAGATAAATGCAATAATAGCTACTATGTATCCAATTTTTTTGAATTTATTAGATAGTTGAAATCTATTCATCTTTTTTAAATAGTTTTGCTCTCTTTCACAAAATGACTGTTTTGACATGTTCTTTATTTTACAATTAGACAAATATATTTTATATAATGACAAATATACTTTACATTTTTAATTATTACAACTTTTTTTTATACATTTAAACTATAACTAACAAACCCTTATTATGACATATTCAAGAAAACCAACGGCTCTATTTTGGGTAATTGGTATTATTGCCCTTTTATGGAACGGACTCGGCGTTATGGCTTATCTAACTAAAGCTTTTGTTACAGATGAAATGATTGCAACTTTACCTGCAGAACAACAAGCAGAATTTTTAATAGAACAACCCACTTGGGTAACCGCTGCATTTGCAATTGCTGTTTTTGTAGGAGTATTAGCTTCAATTTTATTATTAATGAAAAAGAAATTAGCCTATCCTTTATTTGTAGTTTCAGCATTTGCTGCAATTGCACAACATGCTTACTTATTTACTAATGTGGAAATAACGAGTATTGTAATGCCAGCTATGGTAATTGTAGTATGTGTATTTTTAGTTTGGTATTCTAAGAAAAGTATTAGAGATAGAGTTTTATCTTAAAAAGATAATTGCATAAAAAAACCACTCAAATTGAGTGGTTTTTTTATTCGAACAATGCAGCTAAAAACTCTGCAACACATGCAGGTTTTTCTTGCCCTTTAATTTCAATAGTACAAGAAAAAGTAACTTTTACACCATTGTTTGGTAATTCTTCAATTAATTTTACTGAGCTCAACATTCTTAGTTCACTATTTACAGGAACAGGATTTGGAAAACGGACTTTATTCAACCCGTAATTTAAGCCCATTTTTACACTTTTTACTGCAAAAGCTTCTTCTAACATTCTAGAAATCATAGCAACAGACATAAAACCATGTGCAACAGTACTTTTAAAAGGAGACTCCTTCTCTGCCCTTTTTTCATCTATATGAATCCATTGTTTGTCTAAAGTTGCATTGGCAAAATCGTTAATCATCTGTTGTGTAACAGTATACCAACTTCCGTTTGGTAGTGTTTTACCTTCTATTTGTGTAAATTCCTCTAAAGTGTTAAAAATAAGTTTCTCCATAATGTATTTTATTTTCCGAAGATATCATTTTTAATTTTAGGTAATTCGAAATGATATTTAACAGATATAAATCTGATTAAAAATATAACAGTTGCAGATACTATAAATTGAAGATTTTCTTGCAAGCCCAAATAACCTAGTAATAAATAAACAACGCCGCCAGCTAAACAAGCTGACGCATAAATTTCCTTCTTAAAGATTAACGGAACTTCTCTTGTTAAAACATCTCTAAGTACACCACCAAAAACAGCTGAAACCATTCCCATAATTAAGGCAACAAATGGATGTAGATTGAAATTTAACCCTTTTTGTAAACCTAATAAAGTAAATACTGAAATTCCAATGGTATCAAACAAAAACATCGTTTTACTTAACGGAGCAACTTTACTTTTAAAGAAAAACATTACAAAGACTGCAGCTAAAATTGTCCAAATGTAATTTAAATCGGCAATCCAATTAATTGGATGTGCGTTTATAAGTACATCACGTAACATTCCACCGCCAACAGCTGTTACAAAAGCTATAATAATGACACCAAAAGCATCAAAATTCTCTTTTTTGGCAACCAAAGCACCACTTAATGCAAAGGCAAAAGTACCTGCAATATCCAGTGTATAAATTATGTTCATTACAATTTAACTTCTGTGAATTTTATATTTAATTCTTTCTGAATTTCATGAAGTCTTTCTGTTTCATAAGGTAAAACAAAGGCTAAAGAAACTCCGGTTTTACCAGCTCTTGCTGTTCTTCCACTTCTGTGCGTGTAGTATTCTAACTGTTCTGGTAATTGATGATGAATTACAAAATTTAAGTCTTTAACATCAATACCACGCGCAGAAACATCGGTAGAAATTAAGTATTGTAAGCTTTCATTCTTAAAAGCACGCATAACTTTATCGCGTTCTTTTTGTTGCATATCTCCTTCTAAAGCGCCAACTGAGAAACCTTCTTCTTGTAATTGATGTGAAAGGTTTTGTGCACCTGCTTTTGTTCTACAGAAAATAATACCACGTTCATTACTACGGTTTTCTAAGAAACCAATAATTGCACCTGTTTTTTCTTTAATAGTAGTTTTTGCAAATTGATGACGAATATTAGCATTTACACGAGAGTTTTTATCAATTTCAACTCTTGGAGCATTAATATTCATGTAGGTTTTAATAATCTTCTTAATTTCATCTGGCATTGTTGCAGAAAACAACCATGTGTTTTTTTCTGATGAAATATAACGCAAAATTCTATTAATATCTTGTTTAAAACCCATGTTAAGCATTTCATCTGCTTCATCTAACACAATAGTTTTAACGTTTTTAAGATTGATTTCTCCACGCTCAATTAAATCTATTAATCTACCAGGAGTTGCAACTACAATATGTGTAGTTCTTTTTAAATTACCAATCTGACGATCAATTTTTTCTCCACCATAAACAGCTTCAAGAAAAATTTTATCAGTATTATATTTAGTAAACTTAAAAAGTTGCTTTTTTATTTGTTGAACTAATTCTCGTGTAGGCGATAAAATAAGTCCTTGTATAACATCTTTTTTAGGATCTACGTGATGTAAAAGCGGTAAACCAAATGCAGCAGTTTTTCCTGTACCTGTTTGGGCTAAACCAATAAAATCGGTTTTAGCATTTAACAATACCGGAATTGTTTGCTCTTGAATCTCCGTAGGTTTTTTAATACCTATTTCTTGTAATGATTTTATATAGTTTTTACTTATTCCTAAAGTAGAAAATGATGCCATAATAAATTTCTTTTAAAAGTGCAAAGATACCTTTATTTAGTAGGTTTTAGAAGATTTAATATACTTTCTGTTATTCTTGCTGGCTTGCCAGTTTTTAAGTCTATAAGGCAAAAAGTAGTTTGAGATTTTACTAATAAAGTATGCTCTCTTAAAATTTCGAAATGCCTAATAGATTTAACTCCAGAAACTTCTCCAACCCATGTTTTTACTGTAATTAAATCATCTAATACAGCTTGATTTTTATAATCAATTTCATGTCTAATAACTACCCAAGCATTATTTTTTTGTGGATTATCTTTTGTTAGTATACTCCAGTGTTCGTGTGCTATATCCTGCATCCATTCTAAATAAACTACATTATTTACATGGTTTAATCCGTCTATTTCTGATGCTTGAACTTTACGTGTTGTTTTATGTGAATTCATTAATCTATTAAGCTTTCTCCGTTTAAATTTGTAGTTAAAATATCGCTGAACAAGTTAAAAAATGGACGTAAAGCTTTATAGCTTTTGTCTAATTCATTTATAAAATTAGGATCTAAAACTTCTTTGTCTGTAAAATTTCTAACAGCTATGAAGCCTTTTTTACGAAGTAAATCTACATCTGGATGTGTTTTATCAAAACCTCTTGGAGCTGTTTTTAATTCATCTCCTTCAAATTTACCGCCAAAGTACTTTACATAATTTTTATCATCTAATATTTCTCTAATTTCTGAAGCGTCTTGTTCTATTTCCTTTCTAATTCTAAGAATATCGTCTTTTTCAGGTTGCCAAAATCCGCCAGCAAGGAAGCTTTCTCCTGGACGAATTCGTAAATAATAACCGCCTCGTAAATGTTTACCTAATCTTGAGAATGAACCTGCAAAATGTGGTTGATATGGAGTTTTATCTTTTGAAAAACGAACGTCTCTATAAATTCTGAATAGCTTAAACTTGTCTATTTCATCATGTTTTTCGAGACTTTCTCTAATGGAAGCGTACAGTTCTTTGGCATTGTCTTGTGCTATCTTAAAGGTAGGTTTTGTATCTGCAAACCAATCGCGATTGTTGTTTTTCTTTAAATCTTTTAAATATTGAAGGCTGCTTTTTTCGAATTGCATGTTGTCTTTTTATTTTAAAATTTAAAGGTACAAAAAAGCAAAAAGAGACTTGTACTTTTTATGGTTTTATAAAATTATGATATAACTTTGTAAGGAAATATATTTTTATACGAATAACTAGATTAACTGATTTTTAAACAAATTTTATGAAGAAACTAATTATAACTTTAGTTGCTGGAACATTTTTACTTTTAAGCTGTAAAAAACAACCCCAAACAGATAACACTAATGATAAAATAGAAAAAAAAGCTACAACCTTTTCTGAAAAAGTAGAAGTAGCACATAATAAAGACGCTTTTTTAGCCAAGGAAGCTATAAAATTTGATGTTGTAATTGAATTTGGAGGAAATGAAATTTTAGACGCTACTATTTCTGTAGCTACGACTTCTGAATATGCAATTATTGAGAAAAAAGACGGTAGTAAAATCTATATTAATAAGGATAAAGTTTTTGTGTCTCCTGAATTAAAAGATGATCCTTCAGTAAGATTTCATGCATATACTTGGAGTTATTTTTTCCTTTTTCCATATAAATTAAACGACCAAGGTACTCTTTGGAACGATACTTATAAAACTAATGAGGCTGTTGCTAATTTTGATATTGCAAAATTAACATTTAAAGCTAATGTTGGAGATTCATCTGATGATTGGTATATTGTTTACAAAAACAAAGAAACTGATGTATTAGATAATGTGGCCTATATTGTTACTTCTGGAAAAACAAACGAAGAGGCAGAAAAAGACCCACATGCAATTAAATATGAAGATTATAAACTGATTAATAATATTCCTATTTCTAATAATTGGTCTTTCTGGGGATGGAATTCTACAGATGGTTTAACAAATAAAATTGGTTCTGCAAAAATTACCAATATTCAATTTATTGATGGTTTTAAAGAAACAGTAAATGCTATTCCAGAAGATTTTATTTCAAAATAAGCAAACTTAAAAAACAATAAAAAATCCCAATGGAAATCTTTTCATTGGGATTTTTTTTTATTCAATTTTATGTAGAATTTAATGTTTAGACGTTGAATCTAAAGTGCATTACATCACCATCTTTTACGATATAATCCTTACCTTCCACTCTCATTTTACCTGCTTCTTTTACTTTAGATTCACTACCGTAAGTCTCGTAATCTGAATAACTTATAGTTTCAGCTCTAATAAAACCTTTTTCGAAATCGGTATGAATAACTCCTGCTGCTTGAGGTGCAGTTGAACCAATTGGAATTGTCCAAGCTCTTACTTCTTTTACACCTGCAGTAAAGTAGGTTTGTAGATTTAATAATTTATATGCAGATTGAATTAAACGTGAAACTCCTGGTTCTTCTAAACCAATATCTGCCAAGAACATTTGGCGTTCTTCATAGTCTTCCAATTCTGTAATATCAGCTTCTGTACCAACAGCTAAAACTATAACTTCTGCATTTTCATCTTTTACAGCTTCTTTTACTTTTTCTACATATTCATTTCCAGAAACAGCAGAACCTTCATCTACATTACAAACATATAAAACTGGTTTTAAAGTAATAAACTGTAATGGTTGTACAAATTCCATTTCTTTTTCTGTAAAATCTAAAGCTCTTACAGAAACTCCTTTTAATAATGTTTCTTCAATTTTTAATAAAACAACTAATTCTGCCTGCGCTTCTTTATTACCGGTTTTTGCAGTTCTTTTTACACGCTCTAAACGTTTTTCTACTGCTTCTAAATCTTTTAATTGTAATTCAATATCAATAGTTTCCTTATCTCTCACTGGATCTATTGAACTGTCTACGTGTATAATATTATCGTTATCAAAACAACGTACAACATGTAAAAGTGCATCTGTTTCTCTAATGTTTGCTAAGAACTGGTTACCTAAACCTTCTCCTTTACTTGCTCCTTTTACAAGACCAGCAATATCAACAATCTCAACTGTTGCAGGTAAAACACGTTCTGGATTTACTAATTCTTCTAACTTTTTTAAACGAGCATCTGGCACGTTTACAACACCTAAATTAGGCTCTATTGTACAAAAAGGAAAGTTTGCACTTTGCGCTTTTGCATTAGATAAACAGTTAAATAAGGTTGATTTTCCTACGTTTGGTAATCCTACAATTCCAGCTTTCATTTTTTCTTTAGATTTTAAATAAAATACACAAGAATCTAGATTAGATTTTTGTGAGTGCAAATATACTTGTTTTCTTCTCAATTTTAGGCATAAAAAAACCTCGAAATAGTTCGAGGTTTTTATTTTTCTTATGTATTTAAAGTCTTATACCTTAAATTAATCATTATGCATAAACTTTTGTTTAGCTAACAATTCTTCGTCAGTTTCTACATTATCATCATCAGGAACACAACAATCTACCGGGCAAACTGCCGCACATTGTGGTTCTTCATGGAAACCTTTACATTCTGTACATTTGTCTGCTACAATAAAATATATTTCGTCAGAAACAGGTTCTTGGTCTTCATCTGCATTAGCTTTGGTACCATTTGGTAACACAACATTCCCTTTTAAATCGGTTCCGTCTGCGTATTTCCAATCGTCTGCACCTTCATAAATTGCTGTATTTGGACATTCTGGTTCACATGCACCACAATTTATACACTCATCCGTTATTATAATTGCCATAATCTTTATCTAGTTTTGTACCTTTGCGATTGCAAAAATAACGCCAAAATAATTCAGAAACAAAATAAATGGGTGGAATCCAAAATAGAATTGATGCATTCGTAAAATTAGGGCACTTTTTAAGTCAGTTTTCTAATAATTCAATTGAAAAAAAGAATAGTATTGAACATAATGAACTGTTTTTTGATGGTTTTAAGCATCAAATTAAAGTTGCACAAGAAAATAACTCTTGGTTTACCAAGGAAAACATATTATTTTCTTGTGAAAGTTGGGCGCAAGCTTTATCCGAAGAAAATATTAAAAAGTGGATTTCCGAAGAAAAAATTGGTGAAAATCATTCTAAATTAGTTGCCATAATTATGGCAGGAAATATTCCGTTAGTTGGCTTTCATGACTTTTTATCGGTATTAATTTCTGGGCATTCAGTTTTGGTAAAGCAATCTTCAAACGATAAACATTTATTACCTTTTTTAGCGAAGTATTTAGAATATGTACATGAAGATTTTAAAGGAAATATTACATTTACTGAAGGAAAATTAGAGGGTTTTGATGCTGTTATTGCAACTGGAAGTAATAATACTGCGCGTTATTTTGAGTATTATTTTAAGGATAAACCGAGTATCATTAGAAAAAACAGAAATTCAGTAGCAGTTTTAACAGGAAATGAAACTGATGCACAAATGCAAGAATTATCGAATGATGTTTTTTGTTATTTTGGATTAGGTTGTCGTTCTGTTTCTAAATTATATGTTCCTAAAGATTATAATTTTGATGCTTTTTTTAACGGAATGTATCAGCAAAAAGAAATAATTAATAACGCTAAATACGCCAATAATTACGATTATAACAAAGCGGTATATTTAATGAGCGAGTTTGATATTTTAGAAAATGGATTTTTAATGATTAAAGAAGATGCAAGCTACGCCTCTCCTATCGCATCTATTTTTTATGAATATTATGACAATACAGATAATTTAAAAATAAAACTTTGGGAAGATAAAAAATACGTACAATGTGTTGTTGCTAACGGTTTTATAGCAAATGAAATTGCTTTTGGGCAAACTCAAAATCCGCAATTATGGGATTATGCTGATGGAGTTAATACTTTAGAATTTTTATCAACTATTTAAGAAAACATAAAATGAAAAAACATAATTTTAGTGCAGGACCTTGTATTTTACCACAAGAAGTATTGCAAAAAGCATCTGAAGCTGTTTTAAATTTCAATAATGAAAACCTTTCTTTAATAGAAATGTCTCACAGAAGTACAGCTTTTGTAGAAGTTATTGAAAAAGCAAGATCATTGGCTTTAGAACTTCTAGGATTAGAAAATAAAGGATACAAAGCCTTGTTTTTACAAGGTGGCGCAAGTATGCAGTTTTTAATGGTTACTTATAATTTATTGAATAAAAAAGCTGCTTATTTAAATACAGGAACTTGGTCAGACAAAGCAATTAAAGAAGCAAAAATGTTTGGTGAAGTTGTAGAAGTTGCAACATCTAAAGACAAAAAATTCTCTTACATTCCTAAAGGGTTTACAATTCCAACCGATGCAGATTACTTCCACACAACTAGTAACAATACTATTTACGGAACACAAATAAAAGACTTTCCTGATTTTAAAGGAATTAACGTTTGTGATATGAGTTCAGATATTTTTTCTCGTCAATTAGACTTTTCAAAATTCGATTTAATTTATGCAGGAGCTCAAAAAAATATGGGTCCAGCAGGAACAACATTGGTTATTATTAAAGAAGAAATTTTAGGTAAAGTAGAAAGAGAAATTCCTTCAATGTTAAATTACCAAGTCCATTTAGATAAAGACAGTATGTTTAATACACCTTCTGTTTTTGCAGTATATACTTCTATGTTGAATTTAGAATGGTTGAAAGATTTAGGTGGAATTCCGTTTATAGAAAAAGTAAATAATAAGAAAGCAGCTTTATTATATTCAGAAATTGATAGAAATCCGCTTTTTAAAGGATTTGCCAACAAAGAAGATAGAAGTAATATGAATGTTACTTTTAATTTAGTTGATGATTCATTAAAAGAAACTTTTGATACAATGTGGCAAGATGCCGGTATAAACGGTTTAAACGGACACAGAAGTGTTGGTGGTTATAGAGCAAGTATGTACAACGCATTACCATTATACAGTGTGCAAGTTTTGGTTGATGTAATGCAAGAATTAGAAAGAAAAAAATAATTTATTCAAATGTATAATTACAGTAAAATTGAAACTTTCTGGAATAATCTAAATTCTTTTGATATTGATTATTTTAAGAAAAAAAATGATGAACTATATCCATTTTTATTAAATTTTCTATTAGAAGATTTATTTAAAAGGGATGAAATTCAGATTGGAATTCAAACTTATTATAAAGTTAAATATTCATGTGTAACATATGATCAATATGAACATGAAAAAGAATTAACTATTAAGTTTTTATCCCAAAATGAAATTACTCTTTTTATATCATTAATGGATGATGATGGAAAATTACATTCATATAATTATTTATTAGGAAAAGAACAAATAAAATCAATACCTAAAGGACTTTTAAACATTTTAGAAGATTGTTTAAAGAATCTAACAACCCAAACAATATCAATTAATAAATTGACTATATCATAATGAAAATATTAGCAAATGATGGAATTTCGCAAAGCGGAATAGACATTTTAGAGAAAAATGGTTTTGAAGTATTAAATACAAAAGTGGCTCAAAATCAATTAGAAAACTTTATAAACGAGGAAAATATTGATGCAATTTTAGTTGGTAACAATACCCAAGTTCGTCAAGAATTAATGGAAGCTTGTCCAAGTATTAAACTAATTGGTATTTCAGGTGTTGAAATTGATAATGTTGATGTTGATTATGCTGAAGACAATGGTTTGCTAGTTATAAATACGCCAGCAGCTCCTTCTAGTTCTGTAGCAGAATTAGTTTTTGCTCATTTATTTGGAATGGTTCGTTTTTTACATTCATCTAATAGAGAAATGCCTTTAGAAGGAGACTCTCGTTTTAATGATTTGAAAAAAGCATACTCTTACGGAACAGAATTAAGAGGGAAAACAATTGGTATTATTGGTTTTGGTAAAATTGGACAAGAAGTTGCCAAAATTGCCATCGGTTTAGGAATGAAAGTTTTAGCTACAGATAAACAAGTTCCCAGCGCTGCAATAACATTAGAGTTTTTCAACGGACAAAAAACTACTTTTACTATTGATACAACTGACAAGGATGAATTGTTAAAGGAAGCAGATTTTATTACACTTCACGTTTCTGCTCAAGAAGATTATATTATTGCCAAAGATGAGTTTGAAAAAATGAAAGATGGTGTTGGTATTGTAAATACTGCAAGAGGTGGTATTTTACATGAAGTAGATCTAGTAAACGCAATAGATAGCGGTAAAGTTCAATTTGCTGGTTTAGATGTTTTTGAAACAGAACCAACGCCTGCAGTACAATTATTAATGAACTCAGAAATTTCTTTAACTCCGCATATTGGAGGAGCTACAGTTGAAGCACAAGATAGAGTTGGAACAGAATTGGCAAATCAAATAATAACTTTGTTACAGTAATTTTTTTTGACTAATCACTTAAAACTAAAGACTAATCACTTGTAAAAATGGCAATTGTAAAACCTTTTAAAGCTGTGAGAGCTACGCGAGATAAAGTAGCAATGGTTTCGTCTAAATCGTATGAAATTTATACACCAGAAATGTTAAATTCAAAATTAGCATTTAATCCTTATACATTTTTACATGTAATAAATCCAGGTTATAAATATCATAAACAAGATGTTAGCGGAGAATTGCGCTTTAAATTAGTACACAATCGTTATTTAGAATTTAAAGAAGATGAAATTTTTACGCAAGACAAAAATCCTGGTTTTTATATTTATAAAAAAACTACAGCATCAAAATCTTTCTGCGGAATAATTTCGGCAACTTCGGTTGAAGATTATCATAACAACGTAATAAAAAAACATGAAGGAACTCTAAAAGAAAGAGAGTTACTTTTTGAAAATTATTTAAAGAATACAGGTTTTAATGCAGAACCTGTGCTCCTAACCTATCCTGATAATTCTGTAATTGAATCCATTATTAAAAAATATAAGCAAGAAAGGTCAGAATATGAGTTTTCTACAACGGATAAAGAATCTCATAAACTTTGGGTAGTAGATGATCCAAATGATATTGAACAAATAATTAAAGCTTTCAAAGAGATTGATACCTTGTATATTGCAGACGGCCATCATAGATCTACATCTTCTTGTTTATTGGCTCAAAATTTAGCTAAGGACAACCCTAATCATACTGGAAAAGAAGATTATAACTTTTTTATGAGTTATTTATTGCCAGAAAGTCAATTACAAATTTATGAATTCAATAGATTTATAAAAGACTTAAATGGTTTAACTCCACATGAGTTTTTAATTGAATTAGATACTTTTTTTAGAATTGAAAACAAAGGTCAAGAGTTATACAAACCTAAAGAAAAACATCATTTTAGTATGTATTTAAATGGGGAGTTTTATGCATTATATTTAAGGAAATCGGCATATAATTTTACAGATTCTTTAAGTAAGTTGGATGCACAAATATTGTTTTCAACAGTTTTAAAACCAATTTTAGGGATTGATGATATTAGAAATGCTTCTAAAATTATGTATTCTCAAGATAAATCTGACAGTTTAGAGCTAAAAACTAAAGTTGATACGGGTAATTTTAAGGTTTCCTTCGGAATGTTGCCAACAAACATTATTGAGTTAAAAGAAATTGTGGATGCAGATTTATTGATGCCTCCAAAAACAACTTATATAGAACCAAAATTAAGAAGTGCTTTAACTATTTATGAATTCTGATATGATAACTGGAATAAAAGAAAATCTACTTAAAATTAAGCAATCACTTTCAGAAAGTGTAACACTAGTTGCGGTTTCTAAGACAAAACCAATTACTGATATACAGGAAGCTTACGATGCTGGCCAACGTATATTTGGAGAGAATAAAATTCAGGAAATGGTTACAAAATTTGATGCTTTACCAAAAGATATTGAATGGCACATGATTGGGCATCTACAACGTAATAAGGTGAAGTATATGGCACATTTTGTCGATTTAATTCATGGTGTCGATAGCTTTAAAACCTTGAAAGAGATTGATAAACAAGCTAAAAAACACAATCGTGTAATTAACTGTTTATTACAAGCACGTATTGCTAAAGAAGACACAAAATTTGGATTACCATTTTCTGAAATTGAACAGATTTTAACTTCGGAAGAATTTTCAGCATTAAAAAATATAAATGTTGTAGGATTGATGGGAATGGCAACATTTACGGATAATCAACAACAACTTCAAGATGAATTTTTATCATTAAAAACCTTTTTTGAAGAACTTAACACTCAACACTTAGAACTTAAAACTTTAAGCATGGGAATGAGTGGCGATTATAAATTGGCCATAGAAAACGGAAGTACAATGGTAAGAATTGGAAGTTCAATATTTGGTTCACGTAATTATATTACGTAATTTTAACTCATAAAAAGAAAAAGATTGTACGCAATAGTAGACATTGAAACCACTGGAGGTAAATTTAACGAAGAAGGAATTACAGAAATAGCAATTCACAAATTTGACGGACATACTGTTGTAGATCAGTTTATTACATTAGTAAATCCTGAAAGAGAAATTCAGGAATTTGTAGTAAAATTAACGGGTATTAACAGCAAAATGTTGGTTAATGCACCTAAATTTCATGAAATTGCAAAACGTATTATAGAGATAACAAAAGATTGTTTTATTGTAGCTCATAATGCTAAGTTTGATTACAGAATTCTAAAAACTGAGTACAAAAGATTAGGATATAATTACCTTAGAGATACTATTTGTACTGTTACTTTGAGTAAAAAGTTAATTCCAGAAGCACCTTCGCATAGTTTAGGTAAACTTTGTAAAACTTTAGGAATACCAATGACAGATAGACATAGAGCAAACGGAGATGCTTTAGCTACAGTTCAGTTATTTAAATTGTTACTTGAAAAAGATACTGATAAAAATATTTTACAACAAAATGTAACCTATTTTGATAACAGAACAATTACTGAAAAACTGAATAGTCTAATTGATAAAGCGCCAGAAGTTTCAGGTGTTTTCTATTTACATAATGGAGATGGTAAAATCTTATTTATGGGTAGAGGAAAGAATATTAAAAAAGAAATAAATAAAATTTTTATAAAAACTAGTAGCCGAGCACAGAAAATTCAAGAAAAAGTTACTAAATTTACATACGAAGCAACTGGAAACGAGTTACTTACTAGATTAAAGTATTATACTGAATTAGATGTTTTAAATCCGAAGTATAACATCAGGAAACCTAAAAAAAATATTCCTAATATTAATTTCCAGCATGGAAATATGGTTTTAATTGATCAAGGAAGAACTATTGAAGAAAACTCTGTAATACTTATAGAAAACGATCAAGTTACTGGTTATGGCTTTACTAATTTAGCTTTACAAGAAAACAAATTAGATATATTAAAAAATATAATTACCCCTATTGAAAATAAATTAATGGCTAAAAATATTATTAAAAATTATTTAAATAGAAACAAAGTTCATGAAATTATAAGGTTTTAATCTTAAAACCAGAAAATACGTCATTTGACGTATTTTAACTCCTTTTATAATATTAGATTTTTGTTTTTTAACCTAAAACAACTCTGCAATGTTAAAACGCAATCTATTATTAACGTTATTTATCGTATTATCTTGCTATGCTTCATTTTCTCAAGAAGCTAATCAAGGAACTGGTTTACAGTTTGATCAAGAAAGGTATGAATCTATTGAAATGTCTGTTCCATTGGTTTCTAGAAGCTTCGAAAGACTTCCTTCCAAATTTAGTATAAAAGGCTACGCTCCTACTCCAGGAAATCAAGGCGCGCAAGGTTCTTGTGTTGGTTGGTCTAGCGCTTATGGAGCAAGAACAATTGCTAATGCGGTAAAAAACGGATGGGAAAACAATCTTACCAAAATTAATCAAAATACATTTTCGCCATCTTTTGTATATAATCAGATTAGAGTTAATAATCTCTGTCAAGGCGCATTTATAGAAGATGCTATGAAAATATTGAATTTAAAAGGAGCTTCTAAATTAACCGAGTTTCCTTATGATTCAAGAAACTGTACAAAGCCACCAACAAATTCAACATTAAATTCTGCTAAAAATCATAAAATACTAACTTTTGAACGTTTAGCACGTTGGAATAATCCTTACAATCTTGTAAAAAAAGTAAAAAAAGCTATTGCAAATAAAAATCCAGTAGTAATTGGTTTATTTAAATTTAACAGTTTAAAAACAGATTATAATAATGTTTGGGTTTCTAATTATGGAAAAAAAGGACACGCTATGGTTGTTGTTGGTTATGATGATAATAAAATGGGAGGCGCTTTTGAAATTATGAATTCTTGGGGAACTCGTTTTGGTCAAAATGGTTTTTTCTGGATTAAATATTCAGATTTCCAAAGACAAGTAAAAACTGCTTATGTTTTAATTGATAAAAATAAAGACACCAATAATAACAATAACTTCAATGTTAGTAATACTTTAGGAGGTGAATTAAGATTAGAATTGAGTAATGGACAGAACATGCCAATTAGTTTATCTAAAGATGCAAATAGAGGTTTTAATATTGTAAAATCTAGCAAAACAACCTATAAAGTCAATAAATCTTATTCTTCAGGAACTCAATTTAGAATTTATCTAAAATCTAAACAAAGAGGTTATGTATATTTAATAGGTTATAGTGGCGCAGATAAAGCAGCAGAAAAATTATATCCGTTTGATAAATTTAGTGCATATTTTAATTACTCAAATAGTGAAATAGCATTGCCAAATGAAGATTATTTTATAGAGTTTGATAATAAGCCTGGACAAGACATACTTTGTGTCTTATTCAGTAAAGAAAAAATGAATATTAGTAACTTACTTAGTAATGCAAAATATAACTCTGGAGATTTTGTGACTAAAATTAAAACAGCTTTACAAAGCCATACTTTTAATGGCGCTAATGTTAATTTTAATAATACTAAAATAGCTTTTAGCGCAAAATCTAACAAAAGTACCGATAAAATTGTACCAATATTTATTGCTATGAACCATAAATAACTAACTGAATATGAAATCCTTAAAAAACAGCATATTATTAGCACTATTCTTTTATACTACTTTTTCTTTTAGTCAAGATTATTATCTAAATGATGATTTTAACAACAATTCTAAAAAATGGTACGTTGGTAACAATACTAGTTACGATTTAAAAGTATTTAATGGTAGATACTATTATGAATATAAAAACACAGAAAAAAACCTTTTAATTTTTTCTCCAAAATTTAAGATAACTACTTCAGAAAATTTTGAAATGGAAAGTTCTATTCAAAAAATTTCTGGTGTTCAAGATTATGGTTATGGTATGTTTATTCAAGAAGAGAATAAAGACCGTCTAGAAATAACAATTACCAGTAATGGATATTATCAAATAAATCAAAAGAAAAACGGAACACTAACAACAATTCATAAATGGACAAAATCTGTTGACATAAAAAAAGGAAATTACGCAGTAAATACGCTTAAAATTAAAAAAGATGGCACGACTATTTCATTTTATGTAAATAATAAATTTCAAATTTCTAAAACTATTGCAGGAGTTTCTGCTAATTCTGCTGGTTATGTAATTAATAGGAACCAAAAAATATCAATAGACTATATAAGAATTAAAAAAGCTAGCACTAATTCTAATAACAATATAAACACAACAAATACATCTTTAAATGAGACTTTTAGTAGTAATTCTAACAAATGGTCTATCAATAATAATGAGTTTGTAACCTATGATATTAAATATGGAAAATATTATTTAGATCATAAAAAAGAAAAAGGTGGTTATTCATCAACCATAAATAATGTAATTGATGAAACTAAAGATTTTGAGTTTGAAACAAAAATTGATAAAATAAGTGGTGTTACTAATTATTCTTACGGAATAATGTGGGGTAAAAAAAGTGATAGTAGTTTCAGATTTTATATTACCTCTAATGGTTATTACAAGTTTGTAAGAAACGTAAAGGGTAAAGAAGAAAAAATTATAAACTGGAAACTAACTTCTTTTATCAATAAAAATAACGGAGCATCTAATATTATAAAAATTAAAAAACAAAACAATAGATACCTGTTTTATATAAATGGAAATTATATAAATGAATCTGATTTTGAACCTTTTTATGGGAATCATATAGGTTTTATTTTATTCAATCAGCAAAAAATTGCTGTAGATTATTTAAAAGTAAAACAATCTCAAAACTCTAATAATAACAATAATACAATAGTAGCTAAGCAAATGTCTGTACCTGTTTCAGACAATTTTTCTAATAACAATAATGGTTGGATTTTAAATAATACAGATAATTATTCCGCAAAAATAAATAACGGACAATTTGTATTAGACAGAAAAGTAAAAGGTGGTATTTTCTTTAAAAATGAAATTAATTTAAACACTCAAAAAGACTTTATATTAGAGACTTCTTTTACAAAACAAACAGGCGCATCTAACTTAACTTATGGTGTAACATTTGGTAGAAAAAACTCTGCTAATGAGTATAGTTTCTTTTTATCAAATACTGGGCAATATCTTTATAGAAAGTATGAAAACAACACGTATTCTGCCATGATTCCTTGGACACAAGCAGATGCTATTAAAACAAACTTATATCAAGAGAATGTCCTGAAAATTGTGAAGAGTAATCAATTAGTACGTTTTTATATAAACAATGTTTATGTAAATGAATTTCCTTTTGAAGGTTTTTTCGGAAACAAAATAGGTTTTACAGTTTATGATAAACAAAAAGTAGCTGTAAATTATCTTAGAGTAAAATACCAAACAACAAGCCATAATAACCCTCCAGTTATTGTTATTTCTGAACCAAATGTTGAAGAAAAAAGAGGTTTTAAAATTGTACAAGCTAAGAGAATAACTGTAAGAGGAACTGCATCAGATTCAGATGGGATTTATGAAATATTAATAAATGGCATTGAAGCAAACGTTGCTGAAAATGGAAATTTTGTTGCTAATGTTCCTTTAAAATATGGTAAAAATGAGTTAATTGTTTCAGCTACAGATTTAAAACAAGCTACTTCAACCAAAAAATTCACCATAAAAAGAAAATCTAACGCTAATTTTGATACTAATTCAGAAGTTATTACAAACAATGGTAATCAGAATATTAATTTAGGCTTTGGTAAATATTACGCCTTAATTATTGGTGTTAGTGATTATCAAGACGAATCTATAGATGATTTACAAGGTAAGCCTTTAAGAGATGCAGAAAAATTGAGACAAGTTTTAACACAACAATATAATTTTAATTCTCAAAATGTAATTGTTTTAAAGAATCCAAAGGATAACGAAATAAACAGAGAACTTTTTAAGCTTAGAAAGAAAATAACATCTAAAGATAATTTATTATTATTTTATGCTGGTCATGGAGTTTTTCAAGATGAAATTGGTAGTTGGCTACCTTCCAATGCAATAATGGAATATGAAGAAAATTTGTTTAGTAATTCCAGTTTAGTAGATCATTTTAAGGCCATAAAATCTAAACATACATTATTAATTTCTGACGCATGTTTTAGCGGAAGTATATTTAAAACAAGAGCTGTAACTAAGGCTCCAAAATCTATTCAAAGAAAATTTGAATTACCAAGTAAAAAGGCAATTACAAGCGGAACTTTAAAAACAGTACCAAATGAAAGCGTTTTCTTTAAATACTTAATTAAAAGGTTAGAAAATAACCCAAATAAATATTTATCTGCAAGAAAATTATTTGACATGATAGAAGATCCGGTAATTAATAACAGTGAAAATAAGCCACAATATGGAACTATACACGGAATTGGTGACGAAGGAGGAGATTTTATTTTCATTAAAAAATAATATTCTGGTATTAAAAGTTACACTGTTATATCGTTTCATTTTATAAAATAATTTGTAGTATTGTATCAAAATCAACAATAATATTTTTTTGGATAACGCTAAACCCACATCTTTAACTTGGAAAGAAAAACTTCATGAAATAATTTATGAAGCAGATACTCCTTCAGGAAAACTTTTTGATGTTGTTTTACTTGTAGCAATTTTAGCAAGTATAATTTTGGTGATGTTAGAAAGTGTTGAGAGTTTTGATAAAAAATATCATAACTTTTTAAACATTTCTGAATGGATAATTACCATCCTATTTTCTATAGAATATATTGCTAGAATTATAACCGTTAAAAAGCCATGGAAATATATCTTTAGTTTTTATGGTATCATTGATTTGTTGTCTACCATTCCAAAATACTTATCGTTTATTTTTATAGGATCTCATCATTTAGCAGCCTTAAGAGCTTTACGTTTATTAAGAATTTTTAGAATTTTAAAATTAGCACGTTATATTGGTGCTTCAAATAGATTATTATTTGCATTAAAAGCAAGTAAAGCTAAAATTTCTGTATTTCTATTTTTTGTAGTTATTTTATGTGTAATTTTAGGTACTGTAATGTATATGGTAGAAGGTGAAGAAAATGGTTTTACAAGTATACCTAGAAGTGTATATTGGGCAATTGTAACATTAACGACTGTTGGATACGGAGATATTGCTCCTCATACTCCATTTGGTCAGTTTTTAGCAAGTATAATAATGATTTTAGGTTATGGAATAATTGCTATTCCAACAGGAATTGTTTCTTCTGAAATGACTAAAGCTACTGCAACTGACATTCACATGAATACACAATCTTGTCCAAATTGCACAAAAGAAAACCATAAAGATCAAGCCGAGTTTTGTTATAATTGTGGTCATCAATTAAATCCTTAAAATTGAATAATTCAACAATTAAAAATACTTTAATTACTATTGTTGGTCCTACTGCAATTGGTAAAACTGCTTTAAGTATAAAATTAGCAAATACTTTTTCTTCTGATATTATTTCTTGCGATTCTCGTCAGTTTTTTAAAGAAATGAATATTGGAACAGCTGTACCTGATAAAGACGAATTAGCAGCAGCAACACATCATTTTATTCAAAATATAAGTATTTTTGAAGAGTATTCTGTTGGTCAATTTGAAAAAGATGCTTTAAAAAAATTAGACTCCTTATTTGAGAAAAACCCAATTCAAATTATGGTTGGCGGAAGCGGTTTATATGTAGATGCTGTTTTAAAAGGGTTAGATTACTTTCCTGAAGTTTCTCCAGAAATAAGAACTAATTTAAATAATGAACTGATTGAAAAAGGATTAGAATCATTACAGTTAAAACTAAAAGACTTAGACCTTGAAACATATTCAAAAATAACCCTAGATAATCCTAAACGGGTAACAAGAGCCTTAGAAATTTGTATTGGAACAGGTAAAACCTATTCATCATTTATAAATAAACCTAAAGCACCACGAAATTTTAATTCTGTTGTTATTGGTTTATCTGCCGATAGAGAAGTTTTATACGATAGAATTAATCAACGAGTTGATATTATGATTGAAAACGGTTTAGTTGAAGAAGCTCAAAAATTGCATCAACATAAAGAACTAAACGCTTTAAAAACGGTTGGTTACAGAGAACTCTTTAATTATTTTGAAGGTAATTTTACGAAAGAATTTGCTGTTTCAGAAATTAAGAAAAACACCCGTCGATTTGCAAAAAGACAAGGAACTTGGTTTAGGCGAGATAAAAATATTTTATGGTTTGATTATCAAACAGATGTTCAGAAAATTATATCAGATATAAAAAATAAAATTTAACGATTTTTAAGAGTTACACCTATCTTCCTTTATTATATTTGCTAAAATTTAACAAAAATGAAATCAAAATTAATACTAGTAATTGCTTTAATAATAACGTCAATTACAATGGCACAATCTAAAGTTGGTACTGTAAACAGCGAATACATTGTAGGTAAAATGCCACAAATGAAGTTAGCTTTAGAACGTATAAGTAATTATGGCAAAGAATTAGATTCAACATATTTAATTAAAACCAACTTATATAAAGATAAAGTTGAAGCTTTTAAAATTATAGAAAATAAACTCTCTGAAGCAGAAAAACAGGTTAAAATAAATGAAATCGTTAATTTTGAGAAAGAAATGGGTAAATTTCGTCAGAATGGAACTGCAATGATGAAGATAAAACGAGAAGGATACATGAGACCTTTATATAAGAAAGTTAGTGAGTTAATTTCTGAAATAGCTAAAATAGAAGGCTATACTCAGATTCTAACTACTTCAGGTAATGAATTTGCATTTATTGATGAACGTTTTGATATAACTCAAAAAGTATTAGCTAAATTGGGAATTACAGAATAATCCCTTTGATGCATAAAAATACAGAAGACTTACAATTACAATATCAAGGTTTTTTAGAAACACCTTTTCTATGGAATGGAAAAGGTGTTTTTGGTTTTCAACAATTTCAAAATAATTCAGTAAATACAGTTTCTTTCAACTTTAATCTTCAACAAAAATTACGTTTAGGTAAATTAGTGGAACGTTTTGTTTCTTTTGAATTAGCCAAAGATTCTAAAATTGAAGTTTTAGCAGAAAACATTCAAATTCAAAAAGATAAAATTACGCTGGGTGAATTAGACTGCTTATTATTAAGAAACGAGAAACCAATTCATTTAGAAATTATTTATAAGTTCTATTTGTACGATTCTTCTATAGGAAATACAGAAATTGAACATTTTATTGGCCCAAACAGAAAAGATTCTTTAACACAAAAGCTAACTAAACTAAAAGAAAAACAACTACCACTTCTCTACGCTAACCAATGTAAAGCCTATTTAGAAAGTATCAATTTAGAGGCTTCTAATATTGAACAACAAATTTATTTTAAGGCACAATTGTTTGTTCCATATGATAATTTAAAATTGAAATTAAACACTTTAAATCAAAATTGCATTACTGGTTTTTATGTTAATAGAAAAGAGTTATTGGAATTTTCAAACTGTAAGTTTCACATTCCTAATAAACACAATTGGCTATTAAAACCTCATAAAAACATTAATTGGTTAAAATTTGATGATTTTTTTGAGAAATTAGACACTTTTTTAATTGATGAAAAATCACCTTTATGTTGGCTAAAAAAAATAAATGGTGAATTACACAGAATATTTGTAGTTTGGTGGTAACATAATTTATATACAAAACGTTGAATAAAAAATATCCTTTTGATCCTTCAATAAAACATCATTTAATAATTGCTTTAGGTTTAGCTCTTTGGATTTTTGTTTTCCTATATTTTACTGAACCTTTTGACGTTAATGAACTCATAAATTCAGAAAAACTAATGTATTTACCAGGTTACGGTATACTTGGTGGACTTTTATATTTAATTTCGCTTCCTTTTCAATATTGGTTATTTAATAGAAATAAAAAAACTTGGACATTATCACTTGAATGCTATTTCTTAGCCATTTATATCTTTGCATCAATTATTTTAATTAGGTTGTTTTACCTACATTTTGTAGTTAATTGGCACCCTAATGCACACGATTTAACTTATCAATTAAAATCTATAATTATACCTGCAATGCTAACCATTTTACCAATGGTAATATTTAGCCGATTTGCATTTGGAAAATATAAAAATAAAAAAACTGAAGCACAGAAAATAGAAATTAAAGGTGAAGGAAATTATGAAGGGTTGCGTCTATTTTTAAATGACATCATTTGTATACAATCATCAGATAATTATATCGAAGTTTTTTATTTGTCAGGCAATGATTTAAAGAAGAGTTTAATTAGAAATAAACTTTCTGTAATTGCTGATGAATTTCCTCAATTTTTAAGAACCCATCGTTCTTATATTATCAACCCATTTCATTTTTTACAGTGGAAAACAGAAAACAGCAAACTATTTGTTGTTTTATTTCGCCACATAGAAGTGCCAGTTTCTAGAACGTATCAAAATGATGTGAAAGCTGTTTTGAATTCTACCACAGAATAACTGTATTTCGCCCCAAACACCTATTAATATAGCATTTTATTGGTTTTTCTAAAATACATTTGTATCAGAAAGTTTAATCAATTAAAACACTAATTATGAAAAATTTATGTACACTGAGTATTGTATTTCTAGTATCAATCTCTTCAATTTTTGCACAATCGGAAACTTGCGATTGTAAAACAGATTTAGATTTTATAGTTGCGAAAATGAAAAAAATGCCGTCTTATAAAGATCAAATTAAAGGCGAAAAAGCTGTTGAATTTAAAAATACTTATAAGATGCTTTCAGAAAAAATGAAGCAACCTATATTAATTGAAAATTGTTATAAACTATTATTACAGCAAATGTTATTGGTAAACGACGTACATGCTTCCTTGTCTTTTAAAAAGGAATACCTTTCAAAAGAAGACGTGAAAGACTCAATTAAAATAGCCGCTTTTAAAACTTTAGAAGTTTTTAAAAATCACCCAAAAACAAACCTAAACTTATCAACTCTAAAAGAGGAATTATCTAATAAACCTAAGGAAGATCTAGAAGGGATTTACAATTATGGTGAACTTCAAAAAATAGGTGTTTATTATTCAGAAAATAAAAAAGATTTAATTGGTGTTGTTTTAGAAAGTAAATTAGATCAATGGGAAGCAGGTGAAATTATATTTTATGCAACACACACAAATAGTATAAAATACAACTTGTATTATTACAACCCAACAACTAGAAAACCAGGTTTAGTTAAAAGTATTTCTTTTGAAAATGGAAGGATTTGGGGTTATAAAAAAGAAGGCAATTCTTATAATGAAGAATTACCAATTAAAGATCAAGACAATTTGGTGTTTAAGCAGATAAATGAAAATACACAATATATGTATTTTGGAAATTTCAATTCTTTTTCTAAAAAAAATAGAAATGCTTTTAAGAGTTTTTATAATAAAATGAAAAAAGAATTAAATGCGAAAAATGTAATTGTAGATTTAAGAAGTAATGGTGGTGGAAACAAAAAACTGTCTGATCCTTTTTTAAAATTATTGAAAAAGAAAAATGTTTATATTTTAACAAACTGTTTTGCAGGTAGTAATGGTGAGCAGTTTACTTTAAAATTAAGAAACCTTAAAAATGCTACCCATTTAGGGCAAACTACTCGTGGAATTATTTCTTACGGAATGAATTACGGATATAATTACAATACTCCTTCTGGGAACTTTAATATTAAGCCAACAGATATGGATTTTAGCAAGTATTTAAAATATGAAGGAAAAGGTGTTGTTCCTCAAATTAAATTAGATTTTAAAAGAGATTGGATTGAGCAAACTTTAGAAATAATTGCCAAAGACAATCAATAAAATATAATAAGTTACGTGTTTCTAATGCGCGATTAAACTTTCTATTTTATACATTAGATTATTAATAAAACGCTCGCAATTAAATTGCGAGCGTTTCTGGATAATGCTACCACTTCTCTACTTCATTTAAAATTAACTGTTAGACCAATCAATTTTTCTGGAAACAAACATTACTGTAGCTAGAATTAAAAACAAACCAACACTTCCTACTAATAAGGCGTAACTTTCTAATTGGATAATTATAAAAATGAATGCGTACAAAACAGTTAATGAAACACCAATTAGCAGCATAAATTTTATGCTTTTCAGTATGTTTTTTGCATAAATTGTTATCAAACTAATAACCGAAATACTTGCAATTGCATAGGCTTTTAAGAAATTACTATGTTCAGATATTGAAACTAATAAAGTGTAAAACATTAACAGCGCTAAACCAATCATTAAATATTGAAAAGGATGCATGTTAATTTTACTTATAGTTTGTATTAAAAAGAATACTAGAAATGTTAAAACAATAACTAAAAACCCATATTTGGCTGATCGTTCACTTTTTTGATATTCATCAACAGGTATTTTAAAATTTACACCAAAATCGAATTCATTTAAATGTGGTAATCCATTAAAATGCTGTTGAGAAAAAGGACGATTAACATCCAATATTTTCCATTTTGCATCAAAACCATTGTCATTAATTTTATCTGGATTAAATGGTAAAAATTCTCCCATAAACTTAGCTGTTTTCCAACTAGAAGTTATTTGAGCAGTTGTTTCTTTCCCAATTGGTATAAAACGAACTTCTTTACTTCCTCTAACATCGAAATCTAACCTAAATTTTAAGGATTTTGTGTTTTTTTGAAGTTCATTTAATGAGAATTTATCAGTTTCTAAAGTGTAATAACCATTATCTTGATGTCTGTTGGAATTAGCAGAAGATAAACCTAATTTTTTGTCATTAATATTTATTGACAATACACTGTTTACACCTTTTACATTGGTGGTTTTTAGGAGTACTTTACTTTTATTCCAAAGTATGTTTTCTTGTTTTATTTCTAATTTACTAAAATCAATGGAATCAAAACTTCCGTTAATATCAATTTTACTATTAAAAACGGCAGTTGTGTAAATTCCGCGTTTCTTTTCTTCAGGGTTTATAGCGGAATTAATGTCTAATTTATTAGGAAAAAAGTAACCGTATTTAATTCTTTCAATAGTTTCTGTAGTTACTTTTTTAGTCTTTTTATCTGTAATTATTGTTTCCGTAAAGACTTTATAAGGAACTTTTAAAATTGGCCCATATACAACAACCTCATTTCCCCATTGTTTGCCTATTTCATTAACAACGCTTTTTTGCCGATAGGATCTTTCGTGAATTAAACCTTCAATATACATAAGCGGAATCATTAAAATTAGGCTTAAAAACCCAATCATAATCATTCTTGCAGCTGAAGAGTTTTTAATCCATTTTACAAATTTGTTTGGTTGTTGCTGTTGTTCCATAATACTAATTTTAAAGTTTTTAGATAGTTCAAAATTAGTTTAGAATTGAATTAGTAAATATGATAAATTAGAATTCGTAAGTATTGGTTTAGAATTCGTTAATAATTATTTTATCAAAAATTTAAACCTCACAAGCCTAAACTTATGAGGTTTTGGTTATCATTAACCATTATCAAACTAACTCTTTTTTTCTTCAGCTTTAATGTTGATAAATTCGATATCTCTTGTATTTTTTTGTACGGTTATGGCACCAAATAAACTTAATAAAAATGATATTCCGTAGAAACCTTTTTCACTTAAAAGTAATTCTGCATTTCTAAGTCCAATTACTAATAAAAGTATTGCAGCAATAACCACAACCCAACTTATTCCGTAATACATTTCACTTACTTTAATGTCTTCTGCTCTATCTCTTACTGCTTTTTGGAGAGAAATAACTGCGTAAATTCCCATTAATAGAATTGAGAAGTAATATCCTTTTTCATTCAATTCCATACTTGCATTCCATAAACCAATACAATAAGATAACAAACCGATAATTACAGCTCCCCAAGAAGCGCCAATATAGGCTGAAGTTGGTTTTGGATTCAATTCATTTTTTACTTTACTTTTTTTACTTTCTTTTTTTGTCTCTTCATTTACAGAAGATGTTGTTTGATAATTCATAATATTTAGTTTAATAATTATGATACAAATTTGCGACAGTTTTAAAGTTTTGAAAATTCAATTTTTAACATATACTGACGACTAAATTTATGAATTGCATTAAAAAACACTTTAAATAATTATCTTTACTAATATTTTACTGACGATATAATGATAAACCTAAAAGAAGTATTAAGTACTTTTACGGAAGATAAACAGCAAGAACTGCTGTCTTATCTTGATAAAAAGAACAAAAGAAAAGATGCAAAAAACATTCAATTAGTAAAGTTACTGTTGTCAGACAGGTTGTCTTCTACAGAAATTTCAGACAAATTATATGGAAAACAAAATAAAGCTGCATTACACGCACTTAGAAAACGTCTGTTTCAATCTTTAATAGACTTTACAGCAAATTTGAGTATTAAAGAAGAGAACTCTATTGATATGAAATTGATAAAGTACATTCTATCTGCCAGGAATTTTCTTTTAAAAGGACAAATTAAAGTAGGATACCAAATCTTAGATAAAGCAATAATTATAGCAAATGAGTATCAGTTGTTTACTATTTTAAATGAAGTTTATCATACCAAAATTCAATTTGCACATCTAAATAAAGATTTAAATCTTGAAGAAATTATTTCTCTTTTTAAGCAAAATCAACAACAACTTTTATTAGAAGAAAATTTAAATATTGCGTATGCTCAAATTAGAAAAAATTTAGTTGAATATCAACAAAATAAATCTAAACTTGACATTAAACAACTCATAGAGAAGGTTTTAGTAAATCATAATATTATAATTTCTGATTCATTATCTTTTAAATCGTTATATCAAATTATTCAAATTACAAGCATTTCTTCTGCTCAAAAATTTGATTATCACAATATTGAATCGTTTATTATTGAAACCTATCAAATTATTAAAAACCATGTTTCAAAAGACAAACAAATTAATTACCATTTAGAAGTATTGTATTTAATATCAAACGTTTTTTTTAGGAATAAAAAATTTAATGAATCTCAAAAATATTTAAAATTGATGCTTTTTTATATGAATGAGGACAATAAAAAATACTTTAAAGACTATAAACCTAAATATGATTTACTTCTCGCATTAAACTTAAATTACACCAAGAATCAAGGGAAAGCTATCGCTTTATTGGAGTCTTATGTTGATAAAAAAAACATAGACCTTGTTGCTCAATTAGATTTTTATTTATCATTAATTGTATTTTATTATCAGCATAAATCATTAGACAAAGCAAGAAAACTACTTTCTAAGTTTTACCATACAGATAAGTGGTATATTGAAAAAGCTGGTATAGTTTGGACTATTAAAAAAAACTTGATAGAAATTTTATTGCAAATAGATTTAGGAAATATCGATTTAGTAGACTCTAGGTTAAAGAGTTTTAAAAGAAATTATTTTTCTAACTTAACAGAAATAAATCAAGAACGAGTAATTACCTATTTAAAATTAGTCGAAATCTATTATAAAAATCCAGATATAGCTACCTCAAAAGATTTTCATGCTAAAGTAGAAACTTCTTTTAATTGGATTGACACCAATAAAGAAGATATTTTTATGATGAGTTTCTTTGCTTGGTTAAAAGCAAAAATGACCAAACAAGATGTTTATTTGGTCACTTTAAATTTAATAAACAATTAAGTTTATTTCTGCCTTTTCTTTAATTCTGCTTCAATATCTTTTAAAGTAAACCCTTTTGCTTGCAATAACATTAAATAATGAAATAATAAATCTGCCGATTCATATAAAAATAACTCGTCATTATTATCCATGGCTTCAATTACAGTTTCAACTGCTTCCTCTCCTACTTTTTGTGCTACTTTATTAATTCCTTTTGCAAATAAACTTGCTACATAAGATTTTTGAGTGTCTTTATTGGCAACTCTTTCAGATATAACATTTTCTAACGTTGAAAAGAAACCATAATTCTGATTGTTTTCTTCGTTCCAACACGTATCTGAACCTTTATGGCACGTTGGTCCGTTTGGATTAACTTGAATTAATAAAGTATCATTATCACAATCTAATTTAATATCGACTAAGTTTAATGTGTTTCCACTTTCTTCACCTTTTGTCCAAAGTCTATTTTTAGTTCTACTGAAAAAGGTAACTAACTTTGATTCATTAGTTTTCTTGAATGATTCTTCATTCATATAACCCAACATCAACACATTTTTTGTAGTTGCATCTTGAATGATTGCTGGCACTAATCCGTCGTTATTTTTATTGAAATTTATATTCATAATTCCTAATTTGTCATTCCTGCGTAGGCAGGAATCTATTTTGTATTCATTTATTTTGAGATTCCTGCCTTCGCAGGAATGACAACAAGTTTATATTCTTACTAGAATATTATTGTCTTTTAATTCTTGTTTTAAGGCTAAAATTGGTATTTCCCCAAAGTGAAAAACACTTGCTGCTAATGCTGCATCAGATTTACCAACTTCAAAGGTATCAATAAAATGTTGTACAGTTCCTGCACCTCCAGAAGCTATAATTGGTATATTTAATTCCATTGATAATTTAGCCAAAGCTTCGTTTGCAAAACCAGCTTTTGTTCCATCATTATTCATTGAAGTAAATAAAATTTCTCCAGCGCCACGTTTTTCAACCTCTTTTGCCCAATCAAATAAATTTAATTCTGTGGCAATTGTTCCACCTGCTAAATGCACAATCCATTCGCCATCAATTTGTTTTGCATCTATTGCAACCACAACACATTGACTTCCAAATTTATTAGATAATTCATTCACTAATTCAGGTCTTTTTACTGCTGAAGAATTGATAGAAATCTTATCTGCTCCACATTTTAAAAGTGCATCTACATCTTCAACAGAAGAAATTCCGCCACCAACAGTAAACGGAATGTTTACTTGTTCGGCAACCTTTAAAACCATTTCCAACATGGTTTTTCTTCCTTCTAAAGTAGCTGAAATATCTAGAAAAACCAATTCATCTGCACCTAACTCTGCGTATTGTTTTGCTAAAACTACAGGATCTCCAGCATCAATTAAATTAACAAAATTGACACCTTTTACAGTTCTACCGTTTTTAATATCTAAACAAGGTATTATTCTCTTTGTCAGCATTTTATTTATTTATTATAAAATTTTCTAATTGTTTTAAGCTAATTTTATTCTCATAAATAGCCTTTCCAATAATAACTCCTTCACAACCATTTTCTGCCAACTTTGGCAATTCTTCAAACGTTGAAATTCCACCTGAAGCAATTAGTTTTAAAGGTTTTATTTCTGATAAAATAGCATTATAAGTATCAAAACTTGGTCCTTGTAACATTCCGTCTTTAGAAATATCTGTGCAAATTACATATTGAATTCCCTTTTGCTGATAATCAGAAATAAAAGGAATTAATTCTAAAGTACTTTCTTCTTGCCAACCATTTGTAGCAATTTTCCCACCAGAATTATCTGGATAAAAATCTGCTCCTAAAATAATTTTCTCTGAACCATATGTTGAAATCCAACTTTCGAAGATTTTACTGTTTTTTACAGCGATACTTCCGCCAGTAATTTGATTAGCTCCAGAATTAAAAGCAATTTCTAAATCTTTATCAGATTTTAAACCACCACCAAAATCAATCTTTAAATTAGTCTTAGAAGCAATTTGCTCTAATACTTTATGATTAATAATCTGACTTGCTTTTGCTCCATCTAAATCTACAACATGCAAATACTCGATACCTGCTGCTTCAAATTCTTTGGCAACTTCTAACGGATTTTCGTTATAAATTTTCTTTGTGTTATAATCTCCTTTTGTTAAACGAACACACTTTCCGTCTATAATATCTATTGCTGGTATTATTCTCAAAATAGTTTCTTTTTTAAATTTATGTCATTTCGAAATGAGCCTTTTTGGGCGATTGAGAAATCTAAATAATAGATTTTTCCTCATTCTTCGTTCGGAATGACAGCTGTTCATGTTTATAGATTCAAAAAGTTCTTTAATATTTGCTCTCCTGCTTTTGATGATTTCTCTGGATGAAATTGAACTCCATAGAAATTATCTTTTTGTAATGCAGATGCGTACTCAATTTCATAATCTGTTGTTGCAATAGATTCATCACACTTTTCTGCATAAAAGCTATGTACTAAATACATAAATTCTTTATCCTTAATTCCTAAAAATAAATCCGATTTTAAATCAGAAATTACATTCCAACCCATTTGAGGAACTTTTACTGAATTAGAAAACTTTTTTATGGCAACATCAAAAATACCCAATCCTTCTGTGTTTCCTTCTTCAGATGAATTACACATTAATTGCATTCCTAAACAAATACCTAAAACAGGTTGCTTTAACGTTGGTATTACTTTATCTAGCCCGCTTTCAATTAACATTTTCATAGCAGAACTTGCTTCTCCAACTCCAGGAAAAATAACTTTATCAGCAGCTTTTATTTCATCAATATTATTTGATAAAATAGCATCAACTCCTAATCTTTTAAAGGCAAATTGAATGCTTTTAATGTTTCCTGCACCGTAATCTATAATTATGAGTTTCATAATTAGTTTTTAATTGTTAGTGTTTAATTTTAAGTGATTATCACTCAAAACTAAAAATTTATAATTCAACACTCTTTTTAAAGCATTCCTTTTGTTGATGGTAAAAACATCTTATTTGGATCTCTTTTTACAGCCATTTTCATTGCTTTTGCAAAAGCTTTAAAGATTCCTTCAATTTTATGATGTTCATTAACTCCTTCGGCTTTAATGTTCAAGTTGCATTTTGCACCATCTGTAAACGATTTAAATAAATGAAAAAACATTTCTGTTGGCATATCACCAATTTTTTCTCTTTTAAATTCTGCATCCCATTCTAACCAATTTCTTCCTCCAAAATCTACAGCAACCTGAGCTAAACAATCATCCATTGGTAAACAGAATCCGTAACGTTCTATTCCTAGTTTATTTCCTAATGCTTTGTTGAATAATTCGCCCAAAGCAATCATTGTATCTTCAACTGTGTGATGTTCATCAACTTCTAAATCGCCATCAACTTTAATGGTTAAATCCATGTTTCCATGTCTTCCAATTTGGTCTAACATATGATCGAAAAATGATAAACCTGTGTCAATATCATTTTTACCAGAACCGTCTAAATTTAATTTTATATAAATCTTAGTTTCGTTAGTATTTCTAGTAATTTCTGAAACTCTGTCTTCTAATTTTAAAAACTCGTAAATAGATTTCCAATCAGTAGAAGTTAAAGCAATTGAATTTAAAATTTCTTGTTTAGAAGTTTCAATTTCATCAGCACCTAATTCTGGATCTTCAGATAAATAAATACCTTTTGCTCCTAAATTTTTAGCCAATTCCATGTCTGTTATTCTATCACCTAACACAAATGAGTTTTCTAAATCATAATCTTCAGAAAAATACTTGGTTAATAAACCTGTTCTTGGTTTACGTGTTTCTGCATTTTCATGCGGAAAAGTTTTATCTATATGAACTTCAGTAAAAACAACACCTTCTTTTTCGAAAGCAGACATTACTTTATTTTGTGCTGGCCAAAAAGTATCTTCAGGAAAAGAATCTGTTCCCAATCCGTCTTGATTTGTAACCATTACCAATTCGTAATCCAGTTCAGTAGCTATTTTTGCCATGTATTGAAATACTTTTGGGTAAAATTCTAACTTTTCTAAACTATCTAATTGATAATCAACTGGCGGCTCTAAAACTAAAGTTCCGTCTCTGTCTATAAATAATACTTTCTTGCTCATTTTTTATATTCTTGTCATTCCTGCGCAGGCAGGAATCTATTTTTATTTTTTGTCAATTTATTTTGGATTCCTGCCTTCGCAGGAATGACAAACTGACTCTTTTTTGACGATTGATAAATCTCTTGAGATTCCTCCTCATTAGCTTCGCTATGTAATTTCAATCAAAATATATATATTGATTTCATTAACGTTCGGAATGACATCCTAATTCGATTACAAACTTTTTAAAGCTGAAATCAATTTCTCATTCTCAGTTGCTGTTCCAACCGTAAAACGCAAACAATTTTCACACAAAGGTTGTGTTGTTCTATTTCTAATTACAACTCCTTTTGCAATTAATTGGTTGTAACGTTTTGTTGCATCATCAACCTTAACCAATACAAAATTACAATCTGTTGGGTAAATATTTTGAATAAATGAAACCGATTTTAAACTTTCAATTAACAATGTTCTTTGATTGATAATTTCTGAAACTTCTTTTTCAACTTCATCAACTTTTAGTAAACGTTCTATTGCTTTTTGTTGCGTTAATTCGTTTACGTTATAAGGTGGCTTTATTCGGTTTAAAACTGATATTATTTCTTTAGATGCATAACATACACCTAAACGTATTCCTGCTAAACCATAAGCTTTAGAAAGGGTTTGTGTTATTACTAAATTTGGAAAATTAGCTAACTTAGCTAACCAGCTTTTCTGTTCAGAAAAATCAATATATGCTTCATCAATTACCACCAAACCGTTGAATTTATTTAATAATTCTTCTACAATTTCTACTGAAAAACTATTTCCAGAAGGATTATTAGGCGAACATAAAAATAAGATTTTACTATTTTTATCTACAGCTTCTAAAATCTGATTTACTTTTGGCTGAAAATCTTCTGTTAAAAGAACTCTTTTATTTTCAACTGAATTTATATTCGATAACACATCATACATTCCGTAAGTTGGAGGTAATGTGATGATGTTGTCTTTATTTGGTTCACAAAAAGCTCTAAAAATTAAATCTAGAACTTCATCACTTCCATTTCCTAATAAAATATTTTCTTTTGAAATTCCTTTTATATTAGACAAGAAATCTTTTACAGAATTCTGTTGCGGATCTGGATAACGATTTACACCATTTTCAAACGGATTCTCATTCGCATCCAAAAAAACCATTGTATCTGTAGTTGCGTCTTTATATTCATCTCTCGCTGATGAATATGGTTTTAAAGACTTAATGTTTTCTCTTACTAAATCTAGAATATTCATCATTTTAAATCTTTTAAACGAATTGAAACTGCATTTTTATGTGCATCTAAACCTTCTGCTGCTGCCATTAATTCAATAGATTTTCCTATTGATTTAATTCCTTCTTTAGAAATTTTCTGAAACGTAATACTTTTTGTAAAGCTATCTAAATTAACTCCAGAATACGATTTTGAAAATCCGTTTGTTGGTAATGTATGGTTTGTTCCTGAAGCATAATCTCCAGCACTTTCTGGCGTATAATTACCAATAAAAACAGAACCTGCATTTTCTATATTATCAACATAGAAATCATTGTTATTTGTACAAACAATAAAGTGTTCTGGTCCGTATTCATTTATTAAATCTAATGCAATTTCATCGTTTTTAACAAAAATCGATTTCGAATTGTCAATTGCTTTTTGAGCAATTTCTACTCTACTTAATTGAGCTAATTGTAATTTTATTTCTTTTTCTACTTCAGTAATTAATTTTTCTGATGTTGAAACCAAAATTACTTGGCTATCTGCACCATGTTCTGCTTGACTTAATAAATCTGAAGCTACAAAACTTGCATTTGCAGAATCGTCTGCTACAACCAATAATTCACTTGGTCCAGCTGGCATATCTATTGCAACACCATGTTTTGTTGCTATTTGTTTTGCAACGGTAACAAATTGATTTCCAGGTCCAAATATTTTATAAACTTGCGGTGTGGTTTCTGTACCAAAAGTAAAACCAGCAATTGCTTGAATTCCACCAACTTTTATAATTTTTGTAACTCCACAAAGATTTGCTGCATATAAAATTGCTGGGTGAATTTTACCTTCTTTGTTTGGTGGAGAACATAATACAACCTCTTTACAACCTGCAATTTGAGCAGGAATTGCCAACATTAATACTGTTGAAAATAAAGGTGCAGTTCCTCCAGGAATATACAAACCAACTTTAGAAATTGGTCTTTTTTCTTGCCAACATTCAACACCATTTGTAGTTTCTACAAATACTTTTTTAGTTTTTTGTGCTGCATGAAATTTTGTAATATTTTCTTTAGCAACATTAATTGCTTCTTTTAAATCATTAGAAACTAAATTAATGGCTTCTTTAATTTCTTCTCCTGAAACAATTGTATTTTCTAAAGAAACTCCATCAAACTTAACAGTGTATTTTGCTACTGCTGTATCTCCATTTTGTTGAATATCAATAAAAACCTCATTTACAATACCTTCAATATCATCTACTGTTTTGGTTGGTCTTTCTAAAATTTTAGTCCAGTCTTTTTTTGATGGATTTATAATTGTATTCATTTTAAAGTACCATTTTTTCAATTGGACATACTAAAATACCTTCTGCTCCATTTTGTTTTAACTCGTCAATAATTTCCCAAAAATCGTTTTTGTTAATTACGGTGTGCACAGAACTCCAACCTTCTTCGGCCAAAGGCAAAACGGTTGGACTTCTCATTCCTGGCAACAATTTTAAAATGCTTTCTAATTTATCATTCGGAGCATTTAACAATACATATTTTGATTGTTTTCCTTTTAAAACCGATTGAATTCTAAATTGTAATTTGCTTAAAATTTCTTTTCTTTCTGAAGATATTTCTGGAGAAACTGCTAAAACTGCTTCCGATTTCAACAATACTTCAATCTCTTTTAATCCGTTTTTAAATAAAGTTGAACCACTTGAGACGATATCACAAATTCCGTCTGCTAATCCAATATTTGGAGCAATTTCTACAGAACCATTAATAATGTGAATTTGCGCTTCAATGTTTTGCTCATCTAAAAACTTCTGAACCGTTTTTGGGTACGAAGTTGCAATACGCTTTCCGTTTAAATCTTTTAAAGATGTTGCATTTGATTCTTTTGGAACCGCAATTGAAACCTTGCATTTAGAGAAACCTAAACGTTCTACAAACTCTAAATCGCTACCTTTTTCAATTAACACATTTTCTCCAATAATAGCAATATCAACAACTCCATCGCGTAAATATTGAGGAATATCTCCGTTACGTAAATAGAATACTTCAATAGGAAAATTGGTTGCTGAAGCTTTTAATTGGTCTTTTCCGTTGTCAATAGAAATTCCACAGTTTTTTAAAATTTGTAAGGAATCTTGGTTTAATCTTCCTGATTTTTGAATGGCAATTCTTAATTTGTTCATTTTTCTAATTTTATGCTTGAGCAATCTTGTGTTTTAGATTCCTGCCTCCGCAGGAATGACAATTTTAACGGGTTTTTTAATGCTGAGCCTTAAAAACTCTTTTTTTTAAATAAAAAACCCGTTTGATTGGCTCAAACGGGTTTTTAAATATCTTGAATTTATTCAATACATTTTTAGATCGCTCGAGTGCAATTGTAAAAATGATGATGATGATTTTGAATAAATGTCATGTCTTTGTTTTGTGAGTGCAAATATTTGTCTTTTATTTTTTTAAAACAAGTAAAATTTGAAAAAAATTAATTCTTCCTTGAAATTGTATCATTTACTCTTTTTCTGGATGTTATAAAATAAACACCAGTCAATAAAATTCCTGAAGCTATTATTGATTGTGTGGTTAAATTTTCATCTAAAACATACCAACCTAAAACTAATGCAACAACAGGATTTACATAAGCTGATGTTGCTACTTTTTCTGGTGAAACTACTTTTAATAAGTAATTAAATGCTGTAAAAGCCACAATTCCTCCAAAGAATACTAACAGAATCATTGATAATTGAACTTTAAAACTTAAATCTAAAGGAGAAATCCAAGATTCCTTAAAAAGTAAACTAGATGCTGCTAAAATAACGCCCGCAATAAGCATTTGATAACCTGTTGTAACAAAAAAGTTTTTAGGCAAATCTGCTTTGGAAACAAATACACTTCCATAACTCCAACTTAACACACAGGTTAAAATCATAAAAATACCTAAAACACTACCTTCTGAAGTTGTAATTCCTTTTTGACTTACTAATAAATACATTCCAAAAAGCCCTAAACAAACACCAATAATAGATTTACGTTGCATTTTTTTTCCATCTATTAAACGCAATAAAAACAATACAAATAACGGTTGCGTTGATGCTAATAATGCAGCAAAACCACTATCTACATATTTTAAAGCCCAAACAAAAACGCCATTTCCATATACTAAAAACAGAAAACCTGCAATAGCAGAATTTAATGCTTGTCTTTTAGTTATTTTTAATGAAAACCCCATCACTTTTGCTATTAACATTATTAAAAGTCCAGCAAAAATAAAGCGTTGTGATGCTAAAAATAAAGGTGCAATTTCTGCTACTGCAATTTTATTCAATAAATATGTAGATCCCCAAATTACATAAATAGAGAAGAAAGCAATAACAACTAATAGTTTAGAGTTTTTCATTGAATAGGTTTTTATAAAAGTGATTCTAAATAGTGCTTTTCAATTGCATAAGCATCTTTTAAGCTAGCAATTTTAGTATCTATTTTAGCGGTGTCACTCTTTTTTGTTGATTTTGATCCTACTAACATTACATTTTTACGTGTATGTTCATTACTTATAAATTCAAAAACTTTGGTGTTATAATTATGCTTTTCAAGAATTAAAGCTCGTATAGTATCGGTTACCATTTCAAACTGACGCTCTTTAAAAATACCGTATTTTAATAACGGACTCTCTTGTTCTTTTCCTTTTACTTGCTGGCGGATTTGTTTATGACAACAAGGCGCACAAATAATCAATTCTGAATTTGCGGACAAACCTTTAAAAATAGCATCATCGGTTGCAGTGTCGCAAGCGTGTAATGCAATTAAAATATCAATTTTATTGTTATCGTATTCTTGAATG
The DNA here is from genome assembly GCF_001889045.1 of Tenacibaculum todarodis. Classification (NCBI taxonomy): domain Bacteria; kingdom Pseudomonadati; phylum Bacteroidota; class Flavobacteriia; order Flavobacteriales; family Flavobacteriaceae; genus Tenacibaculum; species Tenacibaculum todarodis. Next base: position 836,989 of record NZ_CP018155.1, read on the forward strand.
GGTTGTGCAACAAAGTTTAATTTTTTGAAATCAGATTTCTTTGCAACATCGTTACAATAACTTACCAATTCTTTACGTAATTCAATTCCGGTTACGGTTGCATTGTATTTCTTTTGATTTACTAAATAATCATACAAAGCAAAGGTTAAATAGCCTTTTCCAGAACCCATATCAACAATATTAATATGTTTTGGCAATTTTGTAGATTTTAATAAACCTTCAATAATTTCTAAGTATTTATTAATCTGGCGATATTTATCTGCCATTTTATGAATAACCTTGCCTTCTTTATCGGTAATACCTAAATGATGTAAATAACTTCCTGCTTCTGCTAAACGTTCTTTAGGTTTATCATGAGTTTCAGGTAATTTATTTTTAAAACTTGCAGCATTTATTCTGTAAGAAACTTTTTTCTTTTTAGATATGAAAATTAACAAATCATTTGCCAACGTAAATAAGGTTGCTGCTCTAAAATTATCCATCAATAAGATTTCTAATTCCGATAATGCTTCTGTTATGGTGTAATTTTTCACTTTATCATTGGTTGTGTAATGATAAGTAAATTGAAACATTTCTGCTCCTTTTATTTTCACCAACCTAACATAAACATTAGGTAAACCGTCACCTTTTCTGGTAGGTTTACTTAAGGTTAGTTTTACAAAATTGTTATCTAAAACACTTTGATTAAGTGTGTCTCTAAATTGTTGAAATTCATTCATGTTGCAAAAATAAGTGAAATTTTACCATTCTGTATACCTTAGCTTTTTTTATATTTGAAAACATTCTTAAAAAATTATATATATGAAAATTAAAGTTTTAGTGCTTTTTATGTCCATTTTTTTAACTACTATTTTTGAAGTGAAGGCGCAAGAAAGTACTGCTGTTCTATTAGAAAAAGCACAATTAAAAGCTAAAAAAGAAGGGAAATCTATCTTTATTAAATTTGAGGCTTCTTGGTGTGGTTGGTGTCATAAAATGACAAAAGATATGAAAGCTGAAAGTACAAAAAAGTTTTTTGAAAATAATTATGTGACAGTTCCAGTAGTAGTTAATGAATCTCAAAAAAATAAAAACTTAGAAAACCCAGGTTCAACAGAATTATTAAAAAAATACAAGGGAGATAAAGCCGGATTGCCTTTTTGGTTGATTTTAAATAGTGATTTAGAAGTAATTACAGACTCGTTTGATTCTAACGGACAAAACTTAGGTGGTCCTGGAAGTTTAAAAGAAGTTAATGAATTTATTAAAAAATTAAAAAAGGCGTCAACTAATTTTACTAAGAAAGATGAAGTTTCAATAATAGAACAGTTTGTAATGAAATAAGATATTTCGTTGAATTAATAAGGTACAGAATCAAATTTTAAAATTGAAAACAAAAAACCCACCAAATTTGGTGGGTTTTTTATTATTAAATAATACTGAAATGTTGTTCAGTATTACAAACTCTTATTTATGCTTTAAATTTAATTTTACGCATTCTTAAGCTTTCTGGAGTAACTTCTAAATACTCATCTGCTTTAATGTATTCCATACATTCTTCTAAAGAAAAATCGATTTTTGGAGCAATTTTCATAGCATCATCTGTACCAGATTTACGCATGTTTGTTAATTGCTTACCTTTTACAAGGTTTACTGCCATATCATCTGACTTAGAGTTTTCTCCAATAACTTGACCAATATATATTTCTTGGTTAATATCGATAAAAAACTTACCTCTATCTTGTAAACGGTCTAATGCATAAGCAGTAGCTTTACCAGCAGCAGCAGAAACAATAGCTCCTTTAATTTCTTCATTAAAGTCTCCTTTATAAGGTCCGTATTCAGAAAAACGGTGGTTAATAATTGCTTGACCAGATGTTGCTGTTAAAATTTTATTTCTTAAACCAATTAATCCTCTTGAAGGAATTGTAAATTCTAAGTGTTGTAAATCTCCTTTTGGTTCCATAATCATTAAGTCTCCTTTACGTAAAGAAACTAGGTTTACAGCTTTAGAGGCTACATCTTCTGGTACATCAATAGATAATGTTTCGTATGGTTCAGATTTTACTCCGTCAATATCTTTAATAATTACCTGAGGACGACCTACTTGTAGTTCGTAACCTTCACGACGCATTGTTTCAATTAATACAGATAAGTGTAATACTCCACGTCCGTAAACGTTAAATTTATCTTCAGAATCTGTAGTTTCAACTTTTAATGCTAAATTTTTCTCTAATTCTTTAAATAAACGATCACGTAAGTGACGAGATGTTACATATTTACCTTCTTTACCAAAAAATGGAGAGTTGTTAATTGTAAACAACATACTCATTGTTGGCTTGTCAATTTCAGTTCTTGGTAATGCTTCTGGATTTTCTAAATCTGCAATTGTATCTCCAATTTCAAATCCTTCAATACCTGTAATTGCACAAATATCTCCACAAGGAACTTTATCTACTTGAACTTTACCCATTCCTTCGAATACGTGTAGTTCTTTAATTCTTACTTTTTTATTGGTACCGTCTGCTTTACATAACATGTAATCTTTACCTGCTTCTAAGTCTCCTCTAAAAACACGTCCAATTGCAATTCTTCCTGTAAAAGATGAAAAGTCTAAAGAAGTAATTTGCATTTGTGGAGTTCCTTCGTTGTATTTAGTTTCTGGAATAGATTCTAATACAGCATCTAATAAAGGTACAATATTGTCAGTTTCGTTTTGCCAGTCAGTAGACATCCAGTTGTTCTTTGCAGAACCATAGATTGTAGTAAAGTCTAATTGTTCTTCAGTTGCTTCTAATGCAAACATTAAATCGAACACTTTTTCGTGTACTAAATCTGGTGTACAGTTTTCTTTATCTACTTTATTTACAACTACAATTGGTGTTAATCCTAATTCTAAGGCTTTACCTAATACAAAACGAGTTTGTGGCATTGGTCCTTCAAATGCATCAACTAATAATAAAACACCATCAGCCATTTTTAATACACGTTCTACTTCTCCTCCAAAATCGGCGTGACCAGGTGTATCAATTACGTTAATCTTTGTGTTTTTATAGTTTACAGATACGTTTTTAGAAAGAATTGTAATTCCTCTTTCACGTTCTAAATCGTTATTATCTAACAATAAATCTGTACGTTCTTTACGATCGTCTAAAACTTTTGCTTGGTCAATAATCTTATCAACTAAGGTTGTTTTACCGTGATCTACGTGGGCTATAATAGCGATATTTCTAATTGGTTGCATTTGCGTATTCTTAAATTTCGTGCAAAAATAGTTGTTTAGTAGCGAATTACACCTAATATCTCTAATTATTTTAGGTTTGATTTTTTTTTACCTTGAAGTGATGGTGAAAATATGTAGTTTTTTTACCACTTTTAATATTGAAAACATAGTTTTACTGTGACTATGACTAAGACTGAATACTGCCTACTGAATACTGAATACTGAAACATTATATTTTACCACATAGTTACATAGAAAACATAGATTTACTGTGACTGTGACTGAAAACTGCTTACTGAAAACACCCGCGTTAGCGATTGCAGCGGCATCCTTTTTTGTTTTTCTCAAAAAAGATATAGCGGAAAGCGCGACCACGTTTTTTTTGCGTGGTAACGCCCAAATTATTCTGGATCTTCTCTAAAGGCGCTTGGTAAAATATCGGGTATTAATTTTATTAGAAGTGGTAATAAAAGTGCGCCTCCAGGCAGCATAAACACTGTAAATGCTGGGATTGCCTTACAGATATCTAATAATTGGACTTTAATCTTTTCCTTTTCTTCTGTGTTTAAACTCGAATGTGTTGCTTTTTGAATTAAAAATACAGCTTCTTTACTTTGCTTTAATTCTAATGCAAGGCGTTTTTTATTCTTTGATAGAAGGTCTTTTATTTCTTGAACTGTAGTCATTATAATTTTCTACGTTTGCGCTCAGTTTTAAGTAGATTTAGCTCTCTACTTGTTTGCCCGGAAACGGATGTATTTTCTTCTGCTCTTCGTATTAAATAAGGCATAACGTCTCTAACTGGCCCAAAAGGCAAGTATTTTGCAACGTTGTAACCTTCGTTTGCTAAATTATAACTGATATGATCGCTCATACCAAATAATTGTCCAAACCAAAGACGCATATCGTTGTTTTCTATATTGTGTTTTTTTGCTAATTCCATTAACAAATAAGAACTTTCTTCGTTGTGTGTTCCTGCAAATAAAGCCATTTTAGGGTGTTCCATCATGTATTTTATAGCTTCATTATAATTATCGTCTGTTGCTTGTTTGTCTTGGCAAATTGGAGATGGATATCCTTTTTCTTCAGCTCTGTCACGTTCTTTTTCCATATAAGCGCCACGAACAACTTTCATTCCTATATAAAATCCTTTTTGATGTGCTTTTTGATGTAAATCTCTCAAATAATCCATTCTGTCATGACGATACATTTGTAACGTATTAAACACAATAGCTTTGTCTTTATTATAGATTTCCATTAATTCTTCAATTAACTCATCAGCTGATTTTTGCATCCAACTTTCTTCTGCATCGATTAATAAAGGAACATCCTTTTTTAAGGCTACTTCACAAACTTTATGAAAACGAGCTACTACTCTATCCCATTCTTTTTGTTCATCTTCTGTTAGTTTTTTTCCTTCAGAAATTTTAACATACAGTCCAAATCTTCCAAAACCAGAAGGTTTAAAAACTGCATAGGGAATTGATTTTTTTTCTTCACAAAAATTAATGATTCTTAGAATTTTTTCTAAAGCGCCATCAAAACTTATTTCTTCGTCTTTACCTTCTACAGAATAATCTAAAACGCTATGAACATTACCATTGCTATGCATATTATCAATGATAGGCAAACAATCATCTTCAGTAACTCCACCACAAAAATGGTCGAAAACTGTAGATCTTATTAAACCTTCTACAGGTAAATGTACTTTTAATGCAAAGTTGGTAACCGCAGATCCTATACGAACCATTGGCTCGTTTTGTATCATTTTAAACAAAAAATAAGCGCGTTCTAACTGAGAATCTGTTTTTAATGAAAAAGCAACTTCTGTATTATCAAAAAGTTTCATACTATATCGTTTTAGTAGAAACAAATATAATATTTGAATGGTAATAATTGAATATTTTCTGTTTAAATTGCACGCTTAATAAATTTACTAATGAAAACCATACAAGCAGTTACATATCCTGTTCATTTTCAAAAAGAAAGCTACAAAGAACTCTCTAAATTAATTGAAGAGAAAAATTATTCTACTATCTTTATTTTAGTTGATGAAAACACTTTAGAGCATTGTTATCCTAAATTTATTCCAAATTTAGCAACAGACAAGCGTATTGAAGTCATAGAAATTGAATCTGGGGAAATAAATAAAAACTTAGAAACTTGTACTGGTGTTTGGAATGTACTAACGGAATTAGAAGCCGACAGAAAAAGTTTGTTGATTACACTTGGTGGTGGCGTTATTACCGATTTAGGTGGTTTTGTTGCTTCTTGTTTTAAACGTGGAATTGATTTTGTCAATATTCCAACTACTTTACTTTCTATGGTTGACGCTTCTGTTGGAGGAAAAACTGGTGTAGATTTAGGTGTTTTGAAAAATCAAATTGGATTATTTTCTAATCCAGAAATGGTATTGGTAGATGATGCCTATTTGCAAACTGTTACTCCAAGAGAAATACGTTCTGGCACTGCTGAGATCATTAAATATGGCTTAACGTATGACATTAAACTATTTAATGAAATAAAACACAATAAAAACCTGGAAATAAGCGATTTAATATTTACTTCTATTAATATTAAAAACGAAGTTGTTTTACAGGATCCTAAAGAAAATGGATTGCGTAAAATATTAAATTTCGGGCATACAATTGGGCATGCAATTGAGTCTTATTTTCTTGAATCTGAACACAAAAACAACCTAACTCATGGAGAAGCTATAGCAATAGGAATGATTTGTGAATGTTTTGTTTCTGCTGAATTATTAAATTTTCCGAAGGAAAAATTAAAAGAAGTAAAAGAAACAATTGTTTCAATTTATGGAAAAACTGCTATTTTAAAAGAGGACTTCCCTTCTATTATTGACTTATTAAAACATGATAAGAAAAACGTAAACGGTCAAGTAAACTTTGTTTTACTAAACGATTATGAAGATTACAAATTAGATTGTAAAGTATCTGAAGATTTAGTTATTAAGAGTATTGAATATTATAATTCTTAAACCGTTACCGAACAACTCTTATACAAATCTTCGTAAACTGGTAAAATATTATCTAAAGAGAACAATTTAGTATGCGCTTTAGCATTTATTTTAAATTGCGCTAAAGTATCTTCGTTTTTAAGGATTGTTAGGGTGTTTTTTGCCATGTCTACAACATCACCAACAGCACTTAAAAAACCAGTTTCTCCGTGAATATTTACTTCCGGCAATCCACCAGCATCTGTAGAAATAACAGCTGTTCCTGCCGCCATTGCCTCTAAAGCTGCTAATCCAAAACTTTCTGTTTCTGATGGTAATAAAAACACATCCGAATAACATAAAATCTTAGCGACCTCATTACTACTTCCTAAGAAAATAACATCTTTTGCAACACCTAAGTCTTTAGCTAACTTTTCTGCTTTAAACCTTTCAGGACCATCACCAACCATTAATAATTTAGACGGAACCTCTTTATTAACTTTTGCAAAAATTTCTATAACTTCATGTGTGCGCTTTACAGGTCTAAAATTACTAACGTGCGTAAGTATTTTTTCTTCTGGTTTAGCTATTGCAATTCTATTGCATTCTGTATCATGGGCTCTATCATACTTTTCAGTATCAATAAAATTATAAACAACCTTTATATCTTTTTTTATGTTGAATAAGCGTAAAGTATCTTCTTTTAAACTTTTAGAAACGGTTGTTACAACGTCAGAATTATTGATACTAAATTCTACGGCAGTTTTATATGTTGGGTGACTTCCAACAAGCGTAATATCTGTTCCGTGAAGTGTTGTTACCACTTTTATATTAATATCTTTTTCTTGTAACATTTTCTTAGCCATATAAGCAGCATAAGCATGTGGAATGGCATAATGTACATGTAAAACTTCTAGTTGATGTTTCTCTACAACTTCAACCATTTTACTAGACAAAGCCAACTCGTAAGGTTGGTATTGAAATAATGGATATTCTTCCATCAATACTTCGTGAAAATGTAAATTGTGCGTAAAAAAATCTAAACGTACTGGTTGGTTGTAGGTTATAAAATGTACTTCATGACCTTTATCTGCTAAAGCCATTCCTAATTCCGTTGCAACTACTCCACTACCTCCAAAAGTTGGATAACATACAATTCCTATTTTCATGTAATTATTGAAAAATTAAATTATTAAAAGATTGAAAACTTCAATTTCTTAGTTGTAAAGATAAAGGTATTCTTACAGTTAAATTCTAAATAAAAGTATAAAAAAAACCTACAATAAAAATTGTAGGTTTATAATATGAAGATACTGAAACAAGTTCAGTATTAATAATCTCCTAAAGTTGCAGGATTCTGTGCTAATGCATTTTCTAATTGCTCGTCACTTGGTGCTTTACCGTGCCAAGCATGTGTATGCATCATAAAATCTACACCATTACCCATTTCTGTATGTAATAAAATACAAATTGGTTTTCCGTTTCCAGATTTTGATTTTGCAGTTGCTAATCCATTTTGGATAGCTTCAATATCATTTCCTTCTTTTACCTCTAAAACATCCCAACCAAAAGCTTCAAATTTTGCTTTAATGCTTCCCATTGGTAAAACTTCATCCGTAGAACCGTCAATTTGTTTTCCATTTAAATCTACTGTAGCAATTAAAGTATCAACTTTTTTTGCTGATGCATACATAATTGCTTCCCAGTTTTGACCTTCTTGCAATTCTCCATCACCCAATAATAAATATACTAATTTATCGTCTCCGTTTAGTTTTTTTGCTTCCGCAGCTCCAATAGCAACGCTCATTCCTTGTCCTAAAGAACCAGAAGCAACTCTAATTCCTGGTAAACCTTCATGCGTAGTTGGGTGTCCTTGTAAACGAGTATCCATTTTTCTAAAAGTAGCTAATTCACTTACAGAAAAATAACCACTTCGTGCTAAAACACTATAAAAAACAGGAGAAATATGTCCGTTTGATAAGAAAAATAAATCTTCATTGTTTCCATCCATTTTAAAATCTGATGAATGTGTCATTACATCTTGATATAAAACGGTTAAAAATTCAGCACATCCTAAAGATCCTCCTGGATGACCAGAATTCACTGCATGTACCATGCGTAAAATATCTCTACGTACTTGTTGTGTAAAATCTTGTAATTGTTGTGTTGTTGGCATTGTATGTTGGTTGTGTTGTTATTTTTCAATTTAAAAAACAAAAATATAAAAGTGGATTGGTTTTTCGTACTTTTATTTTAAGAGATATTTACTGATTATTAACATTTCGACTATGCTCAATCTAAACATTTATTGATTTTAATTGATAAAAAACTATGTCTTCTGTTTCTTCTTTTTAGCAGCAGGAAATAATACATTGTTTAAAATTAAACGATATCCTGGTGAAGTTGGATGTAAATCTAACTCCGTTTTTGGATCTCCTACTCTATGCGTATAATCTTCAGGATCATGACCTCCATAATAGGTAAACATTCCTTTTCCTTTGGTTCCATGAATATAACGTGCTTCTCCATTTGTCTTATTTTCGCCCATTACCAAAACTGTAGATTTTACGGTATTGCTATCAAAAGAAGTAGTTTGCCCCATAAAACCTTTAACTAACTGTGTATGGTTTTGCGTTAACATTGTTGGAACTTGATCCCATTTAGCTGAATATTCTTTTAACGAAAAGTAATCTGAAGTTTTTGAAATTTTTCTTTTACGGGTCATATCTATTGATGAAAACTCGTAAGTTGTAGGGTTTTTAATTAGTTCAAAGTCCTTAAAAGCAAACGTTTTATTGAAATCTATTTTTGATTGATAATTTGGTTCAGATGCATCTCCATCAAACATTGCTTCAGCAATATCTACACCATCTGCAGCCAATGCAATATCAAAACTATCAGTTGCAGAACACATGGCAAACATAAATCCACCTCCAATTACAAAATCTCTAATTTTTTTTGAAACTGCAGCTTTTGATTCAGAAACCTTATTAAAACCTAATTTTGTAGCTAAAGCTTCTGCATCTTTTTTCTGTTGAATGTACCAAGGTGCCGCTCTAAATGCTCCATAAAAACGACCATATTGTCCGGTGAAATCTTCATGGTGTAAGTGTAGCCATTCGTATAAAAGTAATTTGTCATTTAAAACATCTTCATCATAAATTACATCAAACGGAATCTCAGCAAAGGTTAATACCATTGTTACGGCATCGTCCCAAGGTGCTTTGTTTTTTGGTGAATACACAGCAATTTTTGGAGCTTTTTCCAAAGTTACCGCTTCCATATTTTGAGAAGGAGAAGAAATCTCTTCTAAAATTAGTGCAGCTTTTGAATCTGAAATAACCTGAAAAGAAACACCACGAATTTTACATTCTTTTTCTAATGCATCATTATTTTCAATTAAAAAAGCACCGCCATCATAGTTTAATAACCATTTAGCTTTTAAGCCATTTTCTAAGGAATAATAGACAATTCCGTAGGCTTTTAAATGGTTTTTCTGATTATCATAACTCATTGGAACGTAAATAAATGACGCCCAAATGGAGTTTGACAATAAGAGAAATGTTAATATTGACAAGAGTCTTTGCATAAATTTTAATAATTATTTAAGTTCTTCATTACCCAATTATTTTTATAAATATTTTTTTCAACCCCTAAAAACCAATCATTTGGAATTGAATGGATAAAACGTTCAAAGATAAAATCTATTTCATTTGGAATTTTGTTTTTTGAAGAAGCAAAATAAAATCTCTCATTAACTCTTGGTATTTTAGGTTCAATAATAGTTTGTATATACGAATTTTCATAATTGACGTTTTTTTCAAATGTAGACATTTGATAATAATTATTATTTAATATATCTCTATATTGAATCATCAAATTAAAATTATCAAATTCTATTTGGTAATCTTTAAGAGAAATACTGATTTCCTTTTTTTGAGGAAGATAATCACAAACTATTTCCTCTGTAAAATAATAATTTTCACCAGATGTTAAATAAATACTTTTATTTATTCTTATTCTTGCTCTCTCCTTATATTCTTCTTTTATAAAATTATCTACAAAATAATCAGGTTCATATTTATTACTATTTATTGGTAAGATTAAAAAACAATCAATATCATAGGCTTCATTATTACTCCTATTTGAAATATTTAAATCAAACTTTTCAGGTAAAACTAAAATATCACTGTTTTTTTGAGTAAAACTGGAATCCTGATGTTTCGTCCCATGTTGTAAAAAAGGCATATTATTTATTCTCAATTGTTCTGTCATCATTTTATTAGATAACTCTTGAGCATCAGCAGTTCTTTTTAATTCTTCTCGTGTGTATTTTAATTCTTCTCTTTGTAATGAAAGCTCTGTTTTTTGTAAGTAGATAGTATAAATAATTCCAGCCAAAGCTAAACCAGAAAACAAAGAATTAATCGCTCCAAAAGTATCTCCAAATGTTGCACTAACTGCCCAATCTGGAAAAAAATATTTTATTAAAACTGTAGATAATATCCATAATAAAATTATAAATAAACCTAATTTCCATAATGGTATAATTTTTTCTTTCTTCATTCTAAAAACTAAAAATACACAATTACCTTAAAGCAAATGTGTATTTCTATATATTTTATGATTATTATTAAAAGTCCTTTTAATAAATGGCAATTATTGCCCTAAAAAGGCACTTCATCATCAATACCTTCATCTGTTCCAAAAGCATCTTTTGGCTCAATACGCGTATTTATATCTGTATTCATAGATGATTGAAATTCACTACTAAAGCTTTCTTCTAAATCTGAGAATTTTGCTAAATGTCCCGTAAATTTCAAACGAATATTATCCAAACCACCATTTCTGTGTTTAGCCACAATAAATTCACCTTGTCCTTCACACGGAGAATGATCATCATCATCCCATTCAGTCATTCCGTAGTATTCTGGTCTAAAAATAAACGATACAATATCTGCATCTTGCTCAATGGCTCCAGATTCACGTAAATCTGATAATAAAGGTCTTTTAGATCCTCCACGTGTTTCTACCGCACGTGATAACTGAGAAAGTGCAATTACCGGAACTTCCAATTCTTTAGCTAATGCTTTTAAATTTCGAGAAATCATAGAAATTTCTTGTTCACGATTTCCTCCTGCCTTTCCTCCTGCTGTCATTAATTGTAAATAATCAATTACAATAATTCTAACATTATGTTGCGATACTAATCTTCGTGCTTTTGCACGTAAATCGAAAATTGATAAAGATGGTGTATCATCAATAAAAATAGGTGCATCAGAAAGTTTTTTAACTTTTACATTTAGTTGTTCCCATTCATGCGGTTCTAAATTTCCTTTTCTTAGTTTTTCTGAAGTTAAGCCTGTTTCCGAAGAAATCATACGTGTTATTAACTGAACAGAAGACATCTCTAAGGAGAATACGGCAACTCCATGACCAAAATCAATTGCCATGTTTTTTGCCATCGAAATTACAAATGCTGTTTTTCCCATACCAGGACGCGCAGCAATAATAACTAAATCCGAAGGTTGCCAACCGGAAGTTAGCGCATCTAATTTGGTAAAACCTGTTGCCAAACCAGACATTCCATCTTGATTTGATATTTCCTGAATCTTATTAAGTGCTTGTTTTACAAGACTTCCAGCATCTTCAGAACCTTTTTTAAGATTTCCTTGTGTTACCTCAAATAGTTTTGCCTCTGCATCGTCTAATAAATCGAAAACATCGGTTGTTTCATCGTACGCATTTTCTATAATTTCGCTAGAAATTGATATTAATTTACGTTGAATAAATTTCTGTAAAATGATACGAGAATGAAACTCAATGTGAGCAGATGAAGCTACTTTTTGAGTTAAACGAATTAGATAAAAATCGCCACCAGCTTGGTCTAACTTCGCATTCTTTTTTAATTGACTAGAAACTGATAATAAGTCAATTGGTTCAGAATTTTGAAACAAAGCATAAATTGCTTCGTAAATTAAATTGTGTTTTGTGTCATAAAAAGCATCTGGATGTAAAATATCTATAACATCATCAATTCCTTTTTTATCAATCATCATTGCACCTAAAACAGCTTCTTCTAAATCAACTGCTTGTGGTGGTATTTTTCCTTTTTCAAGAGAAATAATACGCGATTTATCTATTTTATGACCAGTAACTGGGTTGGTTTTTTCCATGACTACAAATGTAATTTTTTACATCGAATTCCTTTTCTAAATTACAACATTTATTTGTACACATATATTGTAAACAAGATTGTTTTTTTACTGTTATTAACATGTTAATAAGTAGCCAACTTCTAAAAAAGTTTATTATTTTCACGCTGTGAAGTGGAATAAAAAACATATTATACTAACTCTTTTATTGCCTCTGCAAATAGGCTTAGTCCAAGTGTTGAGTCAATATCCAGCATTTATTGAACGCTACTATTCTAACGGATTGTATCCTTATATTTCTAAATTTCTTAGAGTTTTATTTGGATGGATTCCTTTTTCTGTTGGAGATGTTATTGGATTAATTTTATTTTTTTGTTTACTTCGCGGAGTCTACAAACTTATTAAAAACAGGTTTAAACACTTATTAACAAGTGTTTTACAATTTACTGCATTTTTATCAATTTTATATTGTTGTTTTTATCTCTTTTGGGGACTTAATTATTTTAGAATCCCCTTAGCTAAAAACCTTGGTTTTGAGCAATCTAAATACACCTCAGAACAACTTAAAGAAGTTACAAAACATATCATTTTAAAATTAAATGAAGCCCATTTAAACATTACAAATAATGATAGCTTAAAAGTTGTAAATCCATATCAACAAAAAGAAATCTATACGTTAGCTAGAAACGGATACACAAATTTAGAAGGCGATTTTCCGCAATTGAAATATCAATATTCCTCTGTAAAAAACTCTTTAGTTAGTAAATTTCAATCTTATAACGGAACAGCAGGATATTTAAACCCAATAACTGGTGAAGCACAAGTAAATAGATTATTACCAAAAACGAGTTACCCGACAACTACTTGTCATGAAATGGCACATCAAATAGGTTATTCCGCAGAAAACGAAGCCAATTTTGTAGGTTTTTTAGCGTCGATATATAATAAGGACAAATACTTTCAATATTCAGGTTATAGAATGGCTTTTGGGTATTGTATTTCTGAAGTTAGAAAACAAGACAAAGCATTGTTTAAAGAGCTTTGGCTAACAGTAAATAAAGGGATTTCTAAAGATTTTAACGCTAGCTATCAGTTTTGGCAGCAATATAAAAATCCAATTGAACCTTTAATGAAAAAAGGTTACAACTCCTATTTAAAAGCAAATAAGCAAACAAACGGAATTGCATCTTACAGTTATGTGGTAGATTTATTAATTTCGTATTTTGAAAAAAACATCTAAATGAAATATTTAACATTATTCTTACTCTTTTTATTGATTTCTTGTTCGGATAAAAATTCAGAATTAAGCAATCATTTTTCTTGCGACAATACTACTGTTGAGACAGAATTAAAGACGATTAAAGATATTAGAAACTTGTTTTCGGTTGAATTACCTAAGCATTGGAAAACTAATTTATATTATGACAATGCTCAAACATCAATTTTTGCAGCAGATACAACCAAATCATTAACCAAAAGTGTTTTACTAGACGTAACTTTTATCCATAATTCTGTCAGTTTTAATGAAATTTTCATTAATAAAACTACTGCTTCTTCAGAAGAAAAAGGTCTAAAAGATGAAGTTTTAAAAGAAATTCATTTTTTAGATAAACCTTCTTTCTTGCAACATTCAAAAGGAAAGAAAAACAACTATTCTTATGAAGTTGTAAATGTTTTCTCTAAAATAAATTCAGATAATTTTTTATTGACAAAAATTGAAGTTTATGGAGATTCTGCAGTTTCAAAAAGGCTTTGTAATGCCATCAATTTAGTTAACAAAATTCAGTTAAAATAGCTACTTTTACCTTTTAAAATAACACAAAATGAACAAAGAACATATATTAAACAGATTTATAAGTTACGTTACTGTAGATACAGAATCTGACCCAAATAATCCGGCATTTCCAAGTACAGAAAAGCAATGGAATTTAGCAAAGCAATTAGAAAAGGAGCTAAATGAAATTGGCCTTAGCGATGTTGAATTAGATGAGAACTGTTACATAATGGCAACGTTGCCAAGTAATATTGATTATAAAGTACCAACTATTGGTTTTGTTGCACATATAGATACAAGTCCAGATTTTACAGGAAAAGATGTAAAACCACAAGTTCATGAGAATTATGATGGAAAAGACATTCTTTTAAATAAGGAACAAAATATTGTTTTATCTCCAGATTATTTTGATGATTTATTACAATACAAAGGACAAACTATTATAACAACTGATGGAACTACACTACTTGGCGCAGACGATAAAGCTGGTGTTACCGAAATAGTTTCTGCTATGGAATATTTAATTCAGCATCCAGAAATTAAACACGGAAAAATAAGAATTTGTTTTACGCCAGATGAAGAAGTTGGTAAAGGAGCACATTTATTTGATGTAGAAAAATTTGGTGCAGAATGGGCGTATACAATGGACGGAAGCCAAATTGGTGAGTTAGAATACGAAAATTTTAATGCGGCTGGAGCTATTGTTACTATAAACGGTAAAATTGTGCATCCTGGTTATGCAAAAGGAAAAATGATAAATTCTATGTTAATTACAAATGAGTTTATTGCAATGTTACCTGAGAATGAAGTGCCAGAAAAAACGTCAGGATACGAAGGCTTTTTTCATTTACATGATATGGAAGGAAAAGTAGAACAAACTACTCTACAATACATTATTAGAGATCATGATTTAGATTTGTTTGAAAAACGAAAAGAGTTAATGCAAACAATTGCAAATCAATTAAATAATAAATTAGGAACTGATTTAATTGAAGTTAAGATTAAAGACCAGTATTTTAATATGAAGGAAAAAGTAGTTCCTGTAATGCATATTGTTGATATAGTTGAAGATGTTATGAAAGAAATGAACATTGAGCCTTTAATTAAACCAATTCGCGGTGGTACAGATGGCTCTCAGCTTTCTTACAAAGGTTTGCCTTGTCCAAATATATTTGCTGGAGGTCATAATTTTCATGGACGTTATGAATATGTTCCATTAGAATCTATTATAAAAGCTACCGAAGTTATTGTAGGAATTGCTCAAAAAGTGGCTGTAAACTTCTCATAAACAACAGTATTTACTATATAAAATAAAAACACCAGCCGTAAAGCTGGTGTTTTTTATGATATTATTACCCCCTTAAAATAACAATATCAAAATTTTAAATAAAGCCCCTTATCTTTATTCATTTCAAAGTAACAACTTTATTAACAGTTATATATAAGGAAAAACCTCCTTTTTTAACAGTTAAATGTATAATTTTCTACAAATTGATTAGATGTGTATTATTTTATTAAATACACAAATTGAAGTATTAGTATTCTTTACATTTGACCTAAATATTTAAAAAATGAATAGAAATACATTATTAAACTTAACAAAAAAATACGACAGTCCTCTATATGTATATGACGCAGGAAAAATAATTTCTCAATACAATACCATTACAGGTGCTTTTTCTAAAGTGAAAAATGTAAAGATAAATTATGCAGCTAAATCTTTATCTAACATAAATATTTTAAAATTACTAAATCAGCAAAAATCTGGTTTAGATACAGTTTCTATACAAGAAGTTAAACTTGGTTTATTAGCTGGCTTTACCCCAAAAGATATAATTTACACACCAAACGGAGTTTCATTAAAAGAAATTGAAGATGTTGCAAAGTTAGGTGTTCAGATTAATATTGATAATCTTTCAATATTAGAGCAGTTTGGGCAAAAACACCCAACTATTCCAGTTTGTATTCGTATAAACCCGCATATTATGGCTGGTGGAAATTCTAATATATCAGTTGGACATATAGATTCTAAATTCGGAATTTCAATTCACCAAGTTCCACATATAAAAAGAGTTGTAGAAAATACCAATATGAATATTAATGGTATTCACATGCACACTGGTTCAGATATTTTAGATATTGATACATTTATTAGAGCTTCTGATATTCTTTTTGATGTTGCTAAACAATTTGATGATATCGATTTTATTGATTTTGGAAGCGGATTTAAAGTTCCTTATAAAGAAGGAGATATTTCTACAGATATTGATGAATTAGGAAAACAACTTTCCAAAAGATTCAATGAATTTTGTAAAGAATATGGTAAAGATTTAACCTTAATGTTTGAGCCAGGAAAGTTTTTAGTTTCTGAAGCAGGTTATTTTTTAGCTAAAGTAAATGTGGTAAAACAAACAACTTCTACCGTTTTTGCAGGAATTGATAGTGGTTTTAATCATTTAATTAGACCAATGATGTACAATTCTTATCACCAGATAGAAAACATTTCTAATCCTAAAGGAAGACCACGTTATTATTCTATTGTAGGATATATTTGTGAAACAGATACTTTTGGTTCTAACAGAAGAATTTCTGAAATTTCTGAAGGAGATATTTTATGTTTTAAAAATGCGGGTGCTTACTGTTTTTCTATGGCTTCTAATTACAACTCTAGATTTAGACCTGCTGAAGTTTTAATTTTAGACAATAAAGACTATTTGATTAGAAAAAGAGAAACTTTTGAAGATATTCTAAGAAATCAAGAAATTTGTATATAAAAAAAAGCTCTGGCATTTTACCAGAGCTTTTGAACTTTAAAATATTGCTACCCCTTAAAAAGCAATATTTTGAATGTTGTAATAAATCCCCTTAAAATTTAATTACACTGCAAATATAGTTCAGAAGTATAGTTTTTTTTACAGGAAAAAACCTATTTTTTTAAGGGAAAAGTATTGTTTTAACAAAAAAGGCTCATTATTAATAATGAGCCTTTTAGTTTATAATATTAATATTCAATTATTTAGAATATATATCTTAATCCTAACTGCATTTGCCAACGAGAAATTAAACTAGAGTTTGGAGTAAATGTTTGTGTTACATTTGGATCAAAAGTATATGTTGGTACTCTTGTTCCAGGATCTACAGAAACCCCTAATGGTTGAACATTAGCAACCTGCTGCACAACTCCCCAATCAGAATTAATTAAATTCCCAATATTTAAAATATCTAAACTTAATTGAATTGTATTTTGCTTGTCTTCTGATAATTTAAAGTCTTGTAAAATTTTAACATCCCATTTACCTCTCCAAGGAGCAGAAGCACCATAGCGTTCTACATATTGTCCTCTTCTACTGTTTAAATATTCATCTTGTGCTATGTAAGATTTTAAACCTGTTCTTTGAGTAGCCAATGTATTATTTGTCGTGTCAAAATTCATTGCATCAACTTCAGAATCTGTAGGAATGTATAATAAATCATTTAATGAAGAATTATCATTATTTATATCTCCACCATAAGTATAATTAAACCTTCCTCCTTTTGCATATTCGAAGAATGTTGAAATAGTTGTTGGAGCTTTATCTCCGAAGAAATTAAACTTTTTTGATGCTACACCTATTATTCTATGATTATCTCCATACTTAGAATTTGATAAAACATCTGCATTAGCATTTCCTGTAGTTGGATTAAAATCAAAAGCATCTCCTGTAATTTCTGCTTCAATAGAGTTTACATCTTTAGAACTTAAATAACTATATGCTATATTGGCATATAAACCGTTTTCAAAAGTCTTTTGAATTTTTGTAGAAAAGTTAAAAGTTCTTCCTTTATCTGAATTAGTAAAAACATAAGCATTATTTCCTTTATCTGCATCATCATAATATGCTCTTGTATCTCCTTGACCTACTAAATTTTGAGAAGGTGTGTTTAATCCCCAGTTTTGAACATGAGCTCCATTTATATCTTTTGTATAAGAAATATCTCCAGTTACTACATATCCATTTTCAAACTTATAATCTACACCAACATTTGTTCTCCACACTTGCGGAAATTGAAAATTTGGATCAACCATTTGATAAAAGAATGCATTAGGGTTTGCAATTTGATTTCCTAACCATACAAAAGGTAAACGTCCTGTAAATAAACCAGAACCACCTCTAACCTGAAGTTTTCTTTCTCCATTTACATCCCAATTGAAACCAACTCTTGGAGAAAATAACCATTTGTTTGTAGGCATTTTAGCGTTATCTAACATTACCGTTTCACCAGTATTAGGGTTTGTATATGGTATAGTTAAATCAACACAACAAGAAACGTCTATTACTTCTTGTGCTTTTTCAGCAGTATCAAAAAATAATGGTTTGTCCATTCTTAATCCATACGTTAATTTAAAATTATCGTTTACTTCCCATTCATCTTGAACATAAAGTCCTAATTGCCCAACATTTGTTTCTGCTAATGCCCAACCTCCAGCATTACCTGTTCCGTTAGTTGTTAAATCATTATGCACAGAAATAGCAGCATCAAATTGACCTTGATAATTTGCTACTAATGCAGCTTCTCCAGCAGCATCTAAGCCTCTAAAATCAGCAATACTTCCTGAAGGAAAAAATACTCCTTGTGCACCTAATGCTCCTAAATTAAAAGAGTTATCAAACATAAATTTCTCAAAAGAAACTCCAATTGTATAAGTATGATCTCCTCTATATAAATTTAAATTATTAGTAATTTGAAACACTTTTTGATCTAAAACATTATTTACAGAAAAAGGCTCATGACCAGCAATAATGTAATTTGAACTTCCATTTTCATCTAAAAGAGTAATAGAAGGTGCTGGACTAGAAAGTGGATCTCTAAAATCATCAAAATGAGTATAACCCATTTGTAATTTGTTTGTTACTTTATCACTAAATGTTGAATTTAATTCTAATTGAAATGAGTTTATATTATTATTAATTTCATAACCTGCATTTTCAAACTGTAATGTTGTTGCACTTGGCCCTCTAAAACCTAATGCTGTTGGGTGTGCCGGTTTTTCTTTTGAAGCGTTTAAGAAATTATATATAAAAGCAAGTCTATGCTTTTCATTTACATTCCAATCAAACTTAATAATTCCTTTTGTTGACTTAGAATCATAAGTAAAGCCTTTGTAAGCTCCTGGATCATACATTTGTCCATTTCCTATGTCAATTTGAGAAAGTATATTACTTACTAATTGTAAGTCTGATTCTAAAACTCTAGAATCATTAATGGCACCACTTCCACTATTTGGTTGAAAAGAAGACCCTAAATCTGTTCTATCATCTTTTTCAAAGTTTGCAAAAAAGAATAATTTATTTTCAATAACAGGTCCTCCAATACTAAATCCATATTGTTTTTGAGATAGTTCTGGTTTAAAAACATCTTCACCTTCAATACTTCCACCTGTTAAGCTTTCATTTCTAAAAAAACCATAAACTGTACCATGAAACTCATTTGTACCACTTTTAGTTACGGCATTTACAGAAGCTCCTGTAAATCCAGAAAGCGTAACATCATAAGGAGCAACAGAAACAGAAATTTGCTCAATTGCATCTAAAGATATTGGTTGAGAATCTGTTTGTCCTCCTGGTGTTGCTGCATCTAATCCAAAAGGATTGTTAAATACGGCTCCATCTAAAGAAAAATTATTGTATTGGTCATTTCTACCTCCAAATGAATTACCACTTGCAGTTGGTTCTAATCTTGTAAAATCTGAAGCTGAACGAGAAATTGTTGGTAATGTTTTTAATTGCATAGCACTTACACTTGTTTGTGCTCCTGTTCTATCGCTATTAAAAACTTTACTTTTAGATGATGTAATTACAACTTCATCTAAAGAAACTCCTTCTTCAGCTATCTTACCATCTATATTAGTTGTTTTACCTAAAGTTAAATAAACATTGTTTACATCTTGTGCTGTAAAACCAACGTAACTAAATGTAACCTTATAAGGACCACCAACTCTAAGGTTTGGTACAGAATATCTACCATTTTCTTGTGTAACTGTTCCAGAAACAGTTCCTGTTGGAGTATGTAATACAATTACATTTGCACCATAAATTGGTTCTCCAGCATTATCCGTAACTATTCCTTTAATTTTTGATGTGGTAACTTGTGCAGTTACATTTAACACCAAGGTTAAAGCAAATAGTAATGCTAGTGTTTTTTTCATGTGAAAATATGTTTAAATTTGAATTATTATGATGTAAATTTAAAACAAAAAAAGCCTACTCAAACGAGTAGGCTTATCTTTTATTAACACATATTTAACATTTTGCTAATTACTCAGCAACAACTTCAAATACGATTTCTGCAACTACAGCTCTGTGTAAACGAACAGCTGCGTTGTATTTTCCTAATCTTTTAACATTACCTCCAGTAACTTTAATAAACTTTTTGTCTATTTCTGTACCAGCTTTTACTAAAGCTTCTGCAACATTAATGTTGTTTACAGATCCAAATAATTTATCTCCACTACCTACTTTAGAAGTAATTTTTAATTCATATCCTTTAATTGTTTCAGCCACTTTATTAGCTTCTTCAATTAATTTAGCTTCTTTAAAAGCGCGTTGCTTTAAAGTTTCTGCTAATACTTTTTTAGCTGAAGAAGTAGCTAAAACTGCTTGTCCTTGAGGTATTAAAAAGTTTCTACCGTATCCGTTTTTAACAGTTACAACATCATCTTTAAAACCTAAGTTTTCTACGTCTTGTCTTAATATTAATTCCATTGTCTACTTCTTTATTATTTTAACATATCTCCTACATAAGGCATTAACGCTAAATGACGCGCTCTTTTAATTGCTTGCGCAACCTTACGTTGATATTTTAATGATGTTCCTGTTAAACGTCTTGGTAAAATTTTACCTTGTTCATTTACTAAATACATTAAGAAGTCTGCATCTTTATAATCGATGTATTTAATACCATTCTTTTTAAAACGACAGTATTTTGCTTCTTTTTTAGTTTCAATATCTAACGGCGTTAAATATCTAACTTCTCCTTGTTTGTTTCCTTTTGCTTGTTGTTCTATAGACGACATAATCTCTTATTTTTTAGCAGATTTAACACGTGCGCTTCTCTTTTCAGCCCAAGCTGCAGCATGTTTATCTAATTTAACAGTTAAATAACGCATAACGCTATCATCTCTTCTAAATTCTAACTCAAATGCAGCAATAGCTTCTCCAGCTACTTTGTATTCAAGTAAGTGATAAAATCCACTTTTTTTCTTTTCAATTGGATACGCTAATTTCTTTAAGCCCCAATCTTCTTTTGAGATCATGCTAGCTCCTTTAGATGCTAAATAATCTTCGAACTTTTGTACTGTCTCCTTTATCTGAGTGTCAGATAAAACGGGATTCAATATGAAAACAGTTTCGTAATGATTCATAATTAATTGTTTAAATTTATTTTTAAGGCTGCAAATATAGTGAGTTTTAAATCAACTACATACTTTTATAATGTATAATTTTAGCTATTTTTACCAATATATTTTTAAAATTACTCTTATGAATATTCCTGAATTGCCAAATTTAATACATTATGCTATTCCTTTTTTTGTTTTAACAGTTATTATTGAAGTTATTTTAACTGTAAAAGTAAAAATGGAAGATTACCAATACAAAGATGCAATAACCTCAATAACAATGGGTTTAGGAAATGTTTTTGTTGGTTTATTTACCAAAGGATTAATCTTAGCAGTATTCTTATTTTTATACGAATATCGTTTTTTTACAATTCCATTTACTTGGTGGGCTTGGTTGCTTTTACTATTTGCTGAAGATTTAGCCTATTACTGGAATCATAGAATTGCGCATGAAAGCAGGTTGTTTTGGGCAAGCCATGTTGTGCATCATTCTTCAAAACAATATAATTTAAGTACAGCATTACGCCAAACTTGGACTGGGAGTTTTTATACTTTTATCTTTTGGTTGCCACTTATTTTGATTGGTTTTCATCCAATAATGGTATTAATGCAAATGAGTATTTCTTTATTATATCAATATTGGATTCATACAGAAATGATTGACAAATTACCAAAATGGTTCGAAGCTATTTTTAACACACCAAGTCATCATAGAGTTCATCATGCAACAAATCCGCAGTATTTAGACAGAAATCATGCAGGAATTTTTATTATTTGGGATAAGATTTTTGGAACCTTTGAACCAGAAGTTGAAAAACCTACTTACGGATTGGTTTCAAACATAAACACCTACAATCCTATTAAAATTGCTTTTATTGAATGGTTTAATATGATTAAAGATGTTTTTAATAGTAAAACTTCAATAGGTAAACGCCTAGGTTATTTTATAAAACCTCCTGGTTGGAAACACGATGGAACTGGAAAATTATCTTCAGACTTAAGAAAAGAATGGGAAGACAATAAAATGGAATAAAGTACGAACCTCGAGCTAAGTTAGCTCGAGGTTCAAAATATCATAGTTAAACATGATATTCAGGGGATTAATATAACTTTTCTGTTATTCTTATTCCTGAATTACACCTCTAAACTACAAAGTTTATCCCAATCTTTTATAAGGAAAAAACCTGTATTTATAAATTAGCTTAAAGCTTTAACGTTTTTTTAGATTTTTCTAACTGAACTTTAAACAGCTCTTTTGTTACTTCAGCTTTATAAAATGGGATAATCTGTTTCATTTTTTCTTTTCCTTCATTAGTATTTAACAACTCCGGAAATGCTTTTTCAATAACGTTTAACATAATTGAAGTTGCTGTTGATGCTCCAGGAGAAGCTCCTAACAAACAGGTTATACTTCCGTCTTTAGATGAAATTACTTCTGTACCAAACTGAAGTTTACCGCCTTCAAATTCGTCTTTTTTAATAATTTGAACACGTTGACCAGCTTTTACTACTTCCCAATCTTCATCTTTTGCGTCTTTCATAAACTTACGTAACGCCTCCATTCTATCTTCTTTACTCATTAAAACTTGCTCTACTAAGTACTTGGTTAATGGCAAATTGTGCCAAAAAGCACCAAACATAGACGGAATATTATCAAACTTAATCGATTTAAACAAATCTAAATTTGAACCTTCTTTTAAAAACTTCGGACTAAAACCTGCAAACGGACCAAACATTAACTGACGTTTTCCATCAATGTAACGTGTATCTAAATGTGGTGTAGACATTGGTGGATCTCCAAGACCTGCTTTACTATATACTTTTGCGTTGTGTTGTTTTATAATTTCTTCATTTTTACAAACCAACCATTCTCCACTAACAGGAAAACCTCCGTAACCTTCTTTTTCTTCAATTTCTACTTTTTGAAGTAACAATAAACTTCCGCCTCCAGCTCCAATAAAAACATGCTCTGCATCTACATTAAAAGTTTCATCAGTTTTATTGTTCTTAACTTCAACTGTCCAATCTTCTGCTTCTGGATCAATATCTAACACATCCATATTACAATGAACAGTAGTATCAAACTTTGTTTCTAAAATATGAAATAACTTTTCTGTTAAAGCACCAAAATTCATTTCTGCTCCACGATCTATTCTTGAAGCCGCCATAATTTCATCTTCACTCCTATTATTCATTATAAGAGGAAACCATTCTCGCATTTTATCTATTTCTCTTGTAAACTCAATAGAATTGAACATAAAGTGTTCTTTAAATTCTTTGAATCTCCTTTCTAAATAATCCGCGTTTTCTTCGCCTAAAACCCAACTGTGGTGTTTTACTGCGTTTATAAAATCTGATGGAGTGTCTAATAAATCTTCTTCAATTAAATACGACCAAAATTGTTTAGACATTTCAAACTGTGTACAAATATCAATGGCTTTTTTTATAGAAACCTTGCCATTTTCATCTGGACAATAATTCAATTCACACAAAGCGGAATGTCCTGTTCCTGCATTGTTCCAGGCAGCAGAACTTTCTTGTGCAACTTTATCTAAACGCTCTAAAATTAAGATATCCATCTTAGGGTTTAACAACTTGCAAATCAAAGCTAAATTGGCGCTCATTATTCCGCCACCAACACAGATTAGATCGTATTCTTTTTTGAATTGATTCATATTATTTTTTTATATATAAGTTAAACTGTTTAGTATGGATATCAACTTTTACAAATTCCTTTTTATCAAGATTAACATCACTAATAATTGTTTTATAGTTGTATGGATTTAGCGTATCTAAACTTATTTCATAATTCCGCATCATAAATCCATATAAAGCATCATATCTTTTTTCAGTTTTGCAACCTAAAATTACACCTTTTTGTAATTTTACTTCTAATTTTGTAAGATCTTCTAGTAAAATTTTATCTCTATTATTTATTTTTCCAATGTTATTGAATGACACAAAAATTGACGTTACTAACAAACCAATTGAAATAAAAGTAAATATTTTAGAAGTACTTAATCGCTGGATTACTTCTTTGTTTTGAACACAAATTAAACTTAATGCTACAGCAAAAAATGGCGCAGTTGTAATTAAATAATAACTTGCTTGTTTCTCTGATATCATTATTGGCAAAACACCAGATAAACCTAATAATAAAAAGAAAAATATTTGTTTTTTATGTTGAAAAAAAGTTGATGTTTTTAATTTAAAATAAGAAATTAACGATATTATAAGTACCAAAATAATTGGCAACAAGTGTACTTGAAACAACTTTTTAATAATATAAAATCTACTAGATTGCATATTACTTATACTATTTCCTTCTAAAGAATTTAAGACTTGATTGTTAAAATAGCTAATAATGTTTGTATAAGATTCTGGTTGAATAATAAAGAGTACTAATATTGTGGCAAAACCCAACAACATTAATAAACTGTATGTAATAGTTTGTTTAATTGTAATCTTTTTAACTGAAAAAGAATACAAAACAACTGCTATTAAAGGAAAAATTCCTGTAATTCCTTTTGATAAAAAAGATAGTAAAACACAAATTCCTGCTAAAAAAAAGAACGAATACTTCTCTTTTCTTATTCCTTTTAAAATTAAAATTATACTGAGTAAAATAAAGATTTCTTGAGTACATTCTAGAACATTGTTCGTGTACATTAAATAAACAACTTCGCATAAAAACCACAGTAAAACTGGTATAAACCATAGCTTTTGGCTTTCTTTATTTGCGTAAAAAATTGCTGACCAAAGTAGCTTAATTAGATAAATGTTTGCTAAGAAAATAAAAATTGAATATAACTTCTCTATCCATAAACTATCATTAAAAACAGTGAAAAATATAGATTGAATTCCAAAAACCAATGGTGGATGTTCATAAAACTGCGCAAACATAGTTTCTGTAAACATTGGTTGCCAAAATGAACCTAAACCATTTGCTAAATTTTTAGAGATTGCTGCATACCACAAACCATCTACAAACATTCCTTTTTGTAATAAATTAGGAACGAGCAATAAGATTATTATTGCAATCACGAAAATGTAGAAATTTTTATATTCTTTCATAATCTAATAAGCATCCACATCTAAAATAAAACGAATTGGTCTAAAATCTTTTACCGCTTCAAAGGTGTTTTTAATTTTAGCAATTTGTTCTTTGGTTTTTGCTAACGATTGTTTTGGCGGAATTTTAATAACCAAATTCTTAATATATTGATTTCGAACTCTTGCTACAGCAGGCGCAGTTGGTCCTAAAACATGTTCTCCGAAAACGTTTTGTAAAGATTTAAAGAGCCAATTAATTCCGTTATCAACTCGAATAAAATCCTTGTGTTTTAAGGTAATTTTAATCAACCTGTAATAAGGTGGATAATGATATTGCCATCTATCATTTAACTGCTCTTTATACATTTCTGCATAATTTGTGGTAGAAACTTGTTGCAATATTTGATGATGCGGATTAAAAGTCTGAATTGCCACATTACCTTGTTTTTTGCTTCGTCCTGCTCTACCCGAAACTTGTACCATTAATTGATAGGCGCGTTCATGCGCTCTAAAATCTGGAAAATTTAGCATAGAATCTGCGTTTAAAATTCCTACAAGCGACACATTTTCAAAATCCAATCCTTTAGAAAGCATTTGTGTTCCTACTAAAATATCAATTTCATGCGCTTCAAAAGCACCAATTATCTTTTGATATCCAAATTTTCCTCTAGTTGTATCTAAATCCATTCTTCCGATGGAATTATCCGGAAATAATTCCTTCAATTCCAACTCAATTTGTTCTGTTCCAAAACCTTTAGTATCTAATGTATTGCTTCCACAAGCACCACAACTGTTTGGCATTGCGCGTTGGTAATGGCAATAATGGCAACGCAATTCGTTTCTGTATTTATGATAGGTTAAAGAAACATCGCAATTTGGACATTGAGGCGAATTCCCACAAGTGTTACACTCTACAACTGGCGAAAATCCTCTTCTATTCTGAAACAAAATAACTTGCTCTTTTTGTTCTAAAGCTTCCGTTATTAATTGTAGCATTCTATCAGAAAAATGCCCTTTCATCAATTTCTTTTTGTGCTTATCCTTAATGTCAATCAACTCAATTTTAGGTAATTGCACATTTCCAAAACGTCTATTTAACTCCACCAAACCATATTTGTTTTGTGTTGCGTTAAAGTAGCTTTCTAAAGCTGGAGTTGCGGAACCTAATAAGATTTTTCCTTTATGAATATTTGCCAAAACAATGGCAGAATCTCTTGCGTTGTATCTTGGTGAAGGTTCAAATTGTTTGTAAGAAGTTTCGTGTTCTTCATCCACCACAATTAAACCTAAATTGTTAAACGGTAAGAAAACTGAAGAACGCGCGCCTAAAATTATTTGCGCTTTCGGTTTGTTTTCCAAAACATTATTCCACACTTCTACCCTTTCATTCATTGAGTATTTTGAATGGAAAACAGAAATCTGATTTCCGAAATAATGTTGTAATCTGGTAATAATTTGCGTTGTTAAAGCTATTTCTGGCAATAAAAACAACACTTGTTTTCCGCTATCTAAAACATTCTGAATCAGCTTTGTGTAGACTTCTGTTTTACCAGAAGACGTAATTCCATGCAATAAAACAACATCTTTTTCTTGAAAAGAAGTTTCAATTTCTTCTAATGCTTTTTGCTGAAATTCATTCAGTTCTTTTAAGGAATTGGTGTCTCCTTTGTAATTTATTCTATCGGTTTTTAAATGATAAAATTCAAAGATATTTTTATCAACCAAAGCTTTTAAAATGGACGCAGAAACATTGGCATTTGTTTCTAAATCTTTCGCTTTTATTGGCTTTTTTGAAGAGGAAAGTTGAAAAAAGCTCAATACAGCATCTCGCTGTTTTTTAGCTCTGGAAAGTTCGTTTAGTAAGTTTTCCAAATCTGCATCATTGCTATAATTTGGATGCATGCGAACATACTTAATCAACTTTGGTTTGTAAACCTCGTAAATTTCTTCTTTAATATAAATTGCCGATTTCTTAATGAGTTCATTAATAATTGGCATTACTTTTTTCTTATCTAAAATATCTACAACTTGATGAATTGTAAGCTGAGATTGATGTTGTAAGGCTTCAAAAATTAAAAACTCTGTATCTGTTAAAATACTTTCGTCTGTAAACGCTTCATTTTTATAAATGATAGTTTCGCTTTCTAACAAAAATGCAGATGGCAAAGCAGCACGAAAAACATCGCCTAACGGACACATATAATAGTTAGAAATCCATTGCCAATGTTTTAATTGTTGCTCATTTACAATAGGTTTTTCATCTAAAATTTGATGAATATCTTTTGCTTCATATAACGTTGGCGCTGTTGTATGAATTTCTACAACCAACGCAGTGTACATTTTTGTTTTACCAAAAGAAACCGCAACACGCATTCCTTTTTCTAAGAAATTAGCTTCTGCTTCGGTTACGGAATACGTAAACGTTTTGTGTAACGGAATTGGTAATATGACGTTGATAAAGTGTGGCAAACAACTTGTTTTTTATGATTCAAAAGAGTTCTGTCATTCCTGCGTAGGCAGGAATCCAAAGAAAGTAGGTATAGATTCCTGCCTTCGCAGGAATGACAATTCTATAAAATTACTTGCTTTGTTTTCAAACCAAAACTACGCAAAAATCACTACATTGTAAACATAAATTTATAAAGAATATGACTGCGGAAGATTGGAAACAAAAAGGAAAATTTATCAACGTTTTTGGTAATACTGTTTTT
The DNA here is from genome assembly GCF_001889045.1 of Tenacibaculum todarodis. NCBI lineage: Bacteria > Pseudomonadati > Bacteroidota > Flavobacteriia > Flavobacteriales > Flavobacteriaceae > Tenacibaculum > Tenacibaculum todarodis. Next base: position 865,218 of record NZ_CP018155.1, read on the forward strand.
GTTATTGATGAAGGAAATACTGAAGAAACCTTAGTAATTCTCCACGGTTATCCAACTTCTTCCTACGATTATTACAAGGTTTTACCAGCTTTGGCTAAAAAATATCGGGTAATAATTCACGATCATTTGGGTTTTGGTTTTTCTGATAAACCGCAAGAATATTCGTATTCTTTAATTGAACAAGCCGATGTTGCACTACAACTTTGGAAACAATTGGGTTTAACAAAAGTTACACTCTTAGCGCACGATTACGGAACAAGCGTTTGTACAGAAATTTTAGCAAGACACAACAGAAAACAAATTGATTTACAAATAGATAACCTAATTCTCTGTAACGGTTCTATGCATATTGAATTGTCTCAATTACGCACCATACAGAAATTATTAAAAAGTAAACTGACTGGAAAATGGGTTGCAAAATTGACAAACTACAGCATTTTTAAAAAGAATTTAAGAAACGTATATTTTGATAAAACCCAAGCTACTGAAGCCGAATTAAAAGAAATTTGGTTGCAGTTAGAATACAATAACGGCCGAAAAGTAATACACTTATTGTCTAATTATATAAATGAACGATACTTTTTCTGGCACAGATGGATTGGTGCTTTAAAAGAAACACAAATACCAACTAAAATTGTTTGGGCAAAAAACGATCCTGTGGCTGTTTTTGCCATTGCTCAATTATTAGCTACCGAAATACCGAATAACAAATTGTTACCACTTGAAAACACTGGACACTTCCCAATGTTAGAAAACCCTTATGAATGGTTGGAGTTGGTTTTGGTATAACGAGAATTAAAACCAGTTTTTCCCTCTTGCTTTTTTAAAGTAAAAAATATAACTTCGCTAACTGCGATTATAAAACATTAAAACGTTGCATAATCGTTATAACGTTGTGGTTTATATTTCGCTAATCTAAAAACGGAATTGAGTATCTAGAAAATCACAGCTTGTTAAATAACAAAAAATGAATATTAATTTTTAAATTTACAGTGTATGAAAAACAGAAAAATAAACTTTATCAAACTTGGAATATTCCTTTTTGGATTTTCTTTATTATTTACTAATTGTCAAAACCAAGAAACTGACTCTTTAAATAATGAACATTTTGGTATAAACCCTAAATTTGAAAAACAAACAATTTCTTTTACCAAACTTAAAAACGAAAACAATTCTTTAGATTGGTTATTAAATAAAAACGAACTCAATCAATATAAAAAACAACGAGGTGAAAACAGTACATATTTTGACTTTATCAGGCTAATTGATTCTTCTAAAGTAGTTGTTTTTCAAGATAGCGTAATTAAAACCTATACACTTCCTATTATTACTTCACTGCCAAAAGAAGATACTGAGTTTTTTAATTTAGTTATAAAAAAAGTAAATAATCAAACAACTGTTTTTGTTATTAAATATAAACCCATAAATTACAATAATAATATTGAAAAATTTGTTGGTGAAATTGAAGTCTTTAACAAAGATGGTGAAATAATTGCAACTAAAAATATAAACAATCAACAACAGCAAAAATCTTCTAATAATATTTATTCTAGAAGTTGTGTTACCATAGATGCAATTTATGCAAGATGTGGTTGCGGTGGTAATGCTAACGGACATCCACCTTCTGGTGCTTGGTGTTGTGAAGGAAGTCCACAAATTGGAATGGAATATACTTTTTGTAATAATGATAATTCAAACAGTGGTGGTAGTACAGTTGGAAATGGAGGAATTCCCACAAATCCTACAACTGTTGATGATATACTACTTTTAGAAACTAATTTTTGGAACTCGTTAACTTCTGATCAACAAAACTTTTGCTTATTTAATAATGTTGTTTACGACGATATTAAAGATTTTTTATTTACTAATAATTACTCTTATCAAGCTAAAAACTTTGCAAAACAAATTATTAAATCATTAGAAAATAATACCGATTTAGATATAACACCATATTTAAGTAATATAACTTCGACTTCTTCTGGTGTTTCTTACCAAGATTATGATCCTAATGACCCAATCTTAGGAAATCAAATATTATTAGATATTGCGAATAATGCTATTGATGGTTTCGGAAACTTAATATTAATATACTTAGAGTATAGATCTCATCCTGCCAACGAAGGTAAAATATTAAGACTTTTAATGCCTAAAATGGGATTAGAAATTTCAGACGATATTCCTGATGAAACTTTAGGAGAGTTATTTAGTTTAAGGAAAAGAAATAGAAACTTAGTTGTCGAATACCAAGATAATACTTTAAAAGGATTGATTATTGACGTAGCTGTTTCTGCTTTTGATGTAGTTGCTTTAATTTCTCCAAGCAGAGGTGGTGGAGCATATTTATTGGCAAGTGGAGGAAACAGAGTTACCGCAGTTGCGCTAAGTAATCTTTTAAAGTCTCTAAAAAACAGAATTTACACACTTAGAGGAGCTATGGTTGGAAAAAGAATTGGGCATACCTATAAAGTACATGGGAGTCATTTAACTGAGTTTTGTAAAATGAGAGCTATTAATGGAAATAAAGCTATTGGACAATGGTTAGATGATGCTGCTGCAGAAAGTTTTATTGCAAGACATTTAAGTCAATTAAGCAATGGAGCAAGAGATATTCCTATTCCTTCAAGTTTACAAAATATTGGTAGGGTATTTCGTAAAGGAGATGGTGCTATTTTTACACCAACGCACATCAGATTAGTTCCTAGTGGCTCTGGTGTATATACAGCATATCCTGTTAATTCAAGTTTGTCTTCTTTAAATACTTTAGGAATTTATATACCATAAAATTTTATGAAAACATCAAGAGAAGTAAATACAGAACTATTTTTAAGAAAAAACCAAGATTGGGGAGGAATTGAAAATACAGATCCTAATAGAGTAAAAGAATTTATTTTATATTTTAATAAAAATAAACATTTACTAAAAAAACCAGTTAATTCAGAGTTTATTGATTTAATATGCTCTTCAATGAATGAAGCAATTTTAGAAAATAAAGTAAATAATGAATTAATATGTTTATTTACACAATATTTAAATGGTGTTGAGAAAAGTGAATATAATTTGATGTTAATAAGTTATTGGGAGTCTTTAGAAAGTTCTGAAGTCGATTTTTTCCCTATTGCAGATTTAGTTAAAAAAATTTTAAAAGATGGAAAAAAAGAATGAATATAGAATTGAAAACAAAATTATAAAAATTATTTTATTAATATTCTTAGTTTTAATAGTAGTAAATCTATATGATATTTTTAAAATATTTTAAGAATAAAAAACACTATAAAAGGAAAATATTTGGAACAAATAAAATACAAACCACAACACCGTGTAAAATTAATTGCTGGTTTTAGCCAGTTTACGAAAGTCCTTGCAGACTTTCCTACCTGTGTTTATTTAGTTACTTAGTTGCTGGAACACGCAACTAATCTTACACAAGACCGTTAGCGAAAAATAAAAAAATCTTTTCAAACCTCAATAAAGCCAACAAACAAGTTTAGCCCTGATTGTAGCATTTGTTTGAGCTCTTTTTGAAGTATAAAAAAAAGCGAGTGCGGAAAGCAGGAAATAGCTTCTAAAAAAAGTTTAATCAATCATAGTTTGTAGATACAGTTTCTCTACTTTTTCTCTTGCCCAAGGTGTTTTTCTTAAAAACTTTAAACTAGATTTATATGTTGGGTTGTTTTTAAAGGCGTTTATATTTAAGATATCGCCTAATTCTTCCCAACCATATTCGAGAAATAGTTGTTCTAAAATAGTGGCTAATTTTATTCCGTGTAATGGGTTGTTGGGTTGTTCTTGGCTCATAAATTATATGAATATTTATTGTCTTTTTGTCATTCCTGCGTAGGCAGGAATCCACAGAGAGTTACTTATGGATTCCCGATTTCTCGGAAATGACAAAATTAATGTAAATCAGTGAAATCCGTGTCAGAAATAGATACATATTTTAATCTAAACTTGGTAAAATAAAATCGTCTAAGACAGATTTTTTAGCCATCATTTTTTCGATAGCTTCTACGGTTCTTGGTGCTTCTTCAGATAAGTTTTTTGGTCCGTTTTTGGTAATTAAAATATCGTCTTCAATTCTAACGGCAATTCCCCACCATTTTTTATCGCAATTACTTCCGTCTGGAATATAAATACCTGGTTCTACAGTTATTACCATATTTTCTTTAAAAGCTCCATAAGTTCCTGGATCGTGCACATCTAAACCAATATGATGCGATGTTCCGTGTGGAAAATAGTTGTGCTTTTCATCAATAGATTTTATAATTCCAAGATCAAATAAACCTTTATTAATTACTTTTTTTGCTTCTTCTCCTGGTTGCCAAAACTGTCCGCCAACTGTACTTGCAGCTATTCCTTTGTCTTGCGCTTCTAAAACAATATTGTAAATGGCTTTTTGTTCTGGAGAGAATTTTCCGTTTGCCGGAATTGTTCTGGTAACATCTGCTGTGTAACCTCTATATTCTGCGCCTAAATCCATTAAAACCATATCGTTATCTACATGCGTTCTGTTGTTTTCTATATAATGTAAAATACAACCGTTGTTTCCTGCACCAACAATAGACGGATAACCTTCGTATTCTGCGCCGTATTTTTTGTACACAAATTCGTGTATTCCTTGAATTTCAGTTTCAGACATGTGCGGTTTCATGGCTTTCATCATTTCTATTTGACCAACAGCAGAAATTCTGATTGCTTTGGTTAATAATTTTAATTCTGCTTCTGATTTAATTTCGCGCATTTCAGCCATTTTAGTCGATAAAAACTTGGTATCAATATTTGTATCTGGCTTTTTAGCTGCAGCAATTATCATTTTTTGCTTTAACTCTTTACGCAATTCATTGTTAGTTGCTGTTGCGTATTTATTGATTAATTCGTCGTTTTTAAAGGCTGGATACTTCTCGAAATTGTTATAGATACTTTTTGCAACTTCCTCCAATTTTGGATCTGGAACATTGGCAATCATATTATAAACATAGGCAACATTTGGATCCGTTTCCTTAATATCTCCATAACCAGATTGATTTTTAAATCCGTTTACCAAATCATATACTTCTGCATTATTTCTGCTAGAGTTTCTATAATCGTCTTTAAATTTTTCAGCAAAAACCTTGGTAAAATTCTTAAAATTGATGTTGTCTTTAGCAAACTCTTCTCCGTTTTTAGCAACTGCAAAACCTAATTCGGTCTTTGCTCCTTCTACACCTAAACGTTTTCCGTCCCATTGTTCTCTAACTTTATCTTTCTTTTGAACGTATAAAACCTCGTTAAATGTGTTTCCGCTTGCATCTGTTTGCTTGTCTGAATAGATAACCAAAACCGCATTTGGCTCACGATAACCTGTTAAATAATAGAAGTTTGGATCTTGATGAAACACATAATCTACATCGTTAGCTCTATTTCTAATTGGATTTGCAAATACAACAGCCACTGAATTTGCTGGCATTTTAGCACGTAAAGTTGCTCTTCTTTCTTTGTGAAATTCTGCTGATAAAAAATCGGTTGGTGTTTGCGAAAAAACTTCCGAAGCAAAAAGTAATGCTAAGATTATTAAGTAGTTATACAGTTTCATAGTTTATAAATTAATTGTTAGGCATTCAAAAGTAACTCTTTTAAAATTCGATTAAAAATAATTAACAAAAGATTTGCGAGTTTAATGCTTCTTACGGAATGACATTTTTATGGTATATCAATGTAAAAACATCGCTAAAAAGCTATTGAAAATTACATTTTTTTCAATAATTTAGCCATTAAATTTAGAATACAACAAACAATGAAAGATACAGCATTATCAAAAATACATGAAAGTTTAGGTGCAAAAATGGTTCCTTTTGCAGGTTTTAACATGCCAGTTCAGTACGAAGGTGTTACTGCAGAACATTTAACAGTAAGAGAATCTGTTGGTGTTTTTGACGTAAGTCATATGGGAGAATTTTTGGTTGAAGGAGAAAATGCGTTGGCATTAATCCAAAAAGTAACTTCTAACGATGCTTCTAAATTAGAAATTGGATCTGCGCAATACAGCTGTTTTCCTAATGAAGATAATGGAATTGTAGATGATTTAATTTGCTACCGTTTAAAAGAAGAAACGTATTTATTAGTAGTAAATGCTTCTAATATTGAAAAAGATTGGAACTGGATTTCTAAATACAACGAAGAATTTGACGCTAACATTAGAGATCTTTCAGAAAACTATTCTTTATTAGCTATTCAAGGCCCAAAAGCTGTAGAAGCAATGCAGAGTTTAACTTCGGAAGATTTATCTGCAATTGGTTTTTACACTTTTAAAATTACTGATTTTGCGGGTTACGACGGAATTATAGTTTCGGCAACAGGTTATACAGGTTCCGGAGGATTCGAAATTTACTGTAATAATGATGTTGTTGCAGATATTTGGAAGAAAGTTTTTGAAGCTGGAGCAGATTTCGGAATTAAACCAATTGGTTTAGCAGCGCGTGATACATTGCGTTTAGAAATGGGTTACTGTTTATACGGAAATGATATTGACGATACAACATCGCCAATTGAAGCAGGTTTAAGTTGGATTACAAAATTCTCTAAAGACTTTGTAAATGCTGAAGCTTTAGCCAAAGAAAAAGAACACAAACCAGAAAGACGTTTAGTTGCTTTTGAATTAGACGAACGCGGAATTCCAAGACAAGGTTACGATATTGTTGATGGAAACGGAAAAGTAATTGGAAATGTAACTTCTGGTACTATGAGTCCTTGTTTACAAAAAGGAATTGGAATGGGTTATGTACCAAGAATATTCTCTAAATCTGGAACACAAATACATATTCAGGTTCGTAAAAAAGCAATTCCTGCAACAATAGTAAAGTTGCCTTTTTACAAAGGATAAAATAGTATATAAGATAATTAAAAACAGATTATATATATTTATGTAATCTGTTTTTTTATGATTGAAATATAAATTTAGCACTCATTGGATTCATTAACTCAAATAGTTTTAGGAGCTGCAGTTGGAGAAGCTGTTTTAGGAAGAAAAATTGGCAACAAAGCAATGTTATATGGCGCTATTGCTGGTACAATTCCAGATTTTGATATTTTCTCTTCTTATTTAACAGATACAGTTTCTGCTTTAGAAATCCACCGAGGTTTTACACATTCCATCTTATTTTCTGTATTATTTGCTCCACTATTTGCCTTTATAGTTTGTAAATACGAGCGCTATAAAAACTTCAAAAACTGGACGCTATTATTTTTCTTAGCGTTTGTTACACATCCTATTTTAGATGCACAAACAACTTGGGGAACACAACTTTTTTGGCCACTTGATATTAGACTCGCCTTTAAAAATGTTTTTGTTATTGATCCGTTATATACGGTTCCGTTTTTGATCTTTTTAATTTTAGCAATGCGACAGAAAAAGCAAGCTAAAAAAAGACGTTTTTACAATAATTTAGGATTAATAGTTAGTAGTTCTTACTTAGTGTTAACGCTTATTTTAAAAATGATTTCTTATCAAACATTCAAAAAGGAATTAGCAAATCAACAAATAACTTATAAAAGTTTAAAGACAAAACCAACGCCTTTAAACACTATTTTATGGAGCGCAAATGTAGAAACGGAAAATGCTTATTTAATTGGTCATTCTTCATTTTTTGATAGCAAACCAATTCAGTTTTCTGAATACACAAAGAATCATCATTTATTAGGAGAATTGGCAAAGCACCCAAAAACAAAACGAATGATGGCAATTTCTAAAGGTTGGTTTACCATTAATAAAGAAAACAACACACTCTATTTTAACGATTTACGTTTCGGAACATTAAGCATGCAACCAAATGCTCAAAATTTTGTTTTCAAATATAAAATTGATGTTGATGCAAACGGAAATCCAACTTTTACAGAAGAACCGAAACAAAAAAGAGACGGAAAAAAGTTACTATCAGAATTATGGCAACGAATTAAAGGAAACTAAAAGTTATAAAATACGCTTGTTATTAAACAATTCTGGCTTGGCTCCTACTATTTCTTTATAATAGTCTAGAAAAACTTTAAAATCATTTTCAATATTATCTGTAGGATAAAATGGTTCCGATAATTTTATTTCTTTTTTACCAAAATCAAACGCAAACATAACAATTGGTATGTTGGCACCTTTTGCAATATAATAAAAACCAGTTTTCCATTTTTCAACATATTTACGAGTACCTTCAGGAGATAATGCCAATCTAAATTCCTCTTTAGAATCGAATAACTGTACAATTGCATCAACTAAATTAGTACTTTTAGTTCTGTCTACAGGAGAACCACCAAAAGCTCTTACAAAAAATCCCCAAGGCCATTTAAAGATCGATTTTTTACCAATAAAATTAATTTGTGTTCCCCAAGAATTTCTTGCCAATAAAGCAATGTGGAAGTCTTTCCAACTTGTGTGTGGAGCTCCAATAATTATATATTTTTTTAATTCCTTCGGAAAATCGCCGTTCAATTTCCAACCTAGAATTTTAGTATAAATAAATTTTGAAATAGCTTGTACCATTAATTGATTTTAAAGTGATAAATTTAAGCCTTAATTTTTACTTAATGAACGAATTTATAATTTACTTAATAATTGCTATAGTTGGAGTTGTAATAGGATTACTTTCAGGCAAATACTTTTCAAAACTAAAATTTGAACAAGAGAAAGCAGGTTTAGCAGAACGTAACTCTATGTTAATAGAAACGCAGAAAAACGCAGAAAAGACTATTGAAGAGCTGAAAAGTGAAGTGAAAAACATTCAATTTCAGAAAGAAGACTTGATAAAAGTTAATACGCGCCAAGATGCAGATTTAAATAATCTACAATTAAAACTTACTGAAAACAAAGACGAAGTTGAAAAGCTACAAGAAAAATTTACCAAAGAATTTGAAAACTTAGCGAATAAGATTTTAGACGAAAAATCGAATAAATTTACAGAGCAGAATAAAGAAAATATCAAAAATATATTAAGTCCGTTACAAGAAAAAATTAAAGGATTTGAAGATAAAGTAGACAAAACTCACAAAGAAAGTATTGATTATCATGCAGCTTTACGTCAACAAATAATAGGTTTAAAAGAGCTGAACACACAAATGAGTAAAGAAGCTATCAACTTAACAAAAGCCTTAAAAGGAGATAGTAAAACCCAAGGAAATTGGGGCGAATTAGTTTTAGAACGTGTTTTAGAAAAATCTGGATTAGAAAAAGATAGAGAGTATTTTGTACAACAATCGTTTACAAATGACGAAGGAAAAAGAGTATTACCAGATGTTGTAATTCATTTACCAGACAACAAAAAAATGGTAGTCGATTCTAAAGTTTCTTTAACTGCATATGAACAATATGTAAATGGCGAAGAAGAGCAAAGAGAACAGTTTTTAAAAGAGCATGTTAATTCTTTAAAACGTCACGTAGATCAATTATCAGAAAAGAAATACGAAGATATTTATAAAATAGAATCGCCAGATTTTGTACTTCTTTTTGTACCAATTGAACCTGCTTTTGCAGTTGCGTTAAATACAGATAACACATTGTACAACAAAGCTTTTGAGAAAAACATTGTAATTGTTACTCCAACAACTTTATTGGCTACTTTACGTACTATTGATACGATGTGGAATAACGAAAAGCAACAACGTAACGCAATTGAAATATCAAGACAAGCTGGTGCTTTGTATGATAAATTTGATGGTTTACTAAAAGATTTAATTGGTGTTGGTAAAAAGATAGATGCTTCTAAAACAGATTATAATTCTGCAATGAATAAACTTTTTGAAGGTAAAGGAAACTTAATTACCAGTGTAGAAAAACTAAAGAAAATGGGTGCAAAAGCTAAAAAAGCACTACCAGAAAATATTATTGCAAGAGCAAATGATGATGATTAAAAAAAGCGACCAAATTGGTCGCTTTTTTTATTCTGTAAAAAACTTTTTTACATTATAAATAATCTTCTTTGGTGCATTAATTCATGTACCTTCTCTCCTACTTGTTTCAGTTTTTCTTCATCTGTAGCATTCATTAATGCTTCATCAATTAAAGAAACTACAGTTTCCATATCTGTTTCTTTTAAACCACGTGTTGTTACTGCAGCAGTTCCAACTCTAATTCCTGAAGTTACAAATGGACTTTCAGTATCAAAAGGAACCATGTTTTTGTTTACCGTAATATCTGCTTTTACAAGAGCATTTTCAGCATCTTTACCTGTTAGACTTTTATTACGTAAATCAATTAACATACAGTGATTGTCTGTTCCTCCAGAAATAATATCGTATCCTTTTGCAACAAATGCTTTTGCCATTGCAGCAGCATTTTCTTTAACTTGTAATTGGTATTCTAAAAACTCATCCGTTAAAGCTTCACCAAAAGCAATTGCTTTTGCAGCAATAACGTGTTCTAATGGTCCTCCTTGATTTCCAGGAAAAACTGCCGAGTTAATTAACGTAGACATTTTCTTTAATTTTCCTGATTTCAATTTTAATCCAAACGGATTTTCGAAATCTTTACCAATCATAATCATTCCACCACGTGGTCCACGTAATGTTTTATGAGTTGTAGTTGTAACAATATGACAATGTGGTAATGGATCTGATAAAATTCCTTTAGCAATTAAACCAGCTGGATGCGAAATATCTGCCATTAAAATTGCACCTACACTGTCTGCAATTTCTCTAAATTTTTCAAAATCCATATCACGAGAATATGCAGAAGCACCCGCAATAATTAATTTTGGCTTGTGTTCTTTAGCTTGTTCAGCTATATGATTATAATCTATTCTTCCAGTTTCTTTATCAACTCCATAAAAAACAGGGTTGTATAATTTACCAGAAAAGTTAACTGGAGATCCGTGTGTTAAATGTCCTCCATGCGATAAATCGAAACCTAAGATTGTGTCTCCAGGTTTTAAACACGCAGCAAAAACAGCTGTATTTGCCTGAGAACCAGAGTGAGGTTGTACATTTACATATTCAGCTCCAAATAATTCTTTAGCTCTATCAATAGCAATCTGCTCTACAACATCTACTACTTCACAACCTCCATAATATCTTTTTCCAGGATATCCTTCAGCATATTTATTCGTTAAAACAGAGCCTTGCGCTTGCATAACTTGTTCGCTTACAAAATTTTCTGAAGCTATTAATTCTAAACCATTAAGTTGGCGTTCTTTTTCCTCTTGAATTAAATCAAAAATTAAGTGATCTTGTTGCATTGTTGTTTAATTTATATAAGTTTCAAAAATAGTTAAAATCAATTTCGAATAAAACAACTTTTAGCAATATTTTATAAATACTTATTATAATTACGCTTTTCAAAATAAAGTACTGTTAAAAATGTATTTTTCATTGTTTTTTTATTTTAAAATGAGAAAAAATTATGTAGGTTTGATAAAAAATAAATTACAACACAATGGTTATAACAGCAAACAATACGAATAGGAAATCTTGGTTAAAAGTTGAGGATAATTCTGACTTCCCAATTCAGAATATTCCTTTCGGAGTTTTTTTAACAAGAGATGATATAATTACTATTGGAACAAGAATTGGAGACTTTGCAATCGACTTAGGTGCTTTTCATCAATTAGGATATTTTGAAGGAATTCCACTTACGGATGATATGTTTTTACAAGATACTTTAAATGATTTTATTGCAGACGGTCGTAAAACATGGCGTTTAGTTCGTAATAGAATTGCTGAAGTTTTTGATGTTGTTAATGGAAAACTACGTGATAACGCAGAACATAAAGATAAAATTATCTTTAGAATGGATGAAGTAGAAATGCTTTTACCAGTTTCTGTTGGAGATTATACAGATTTTTATGCAAGTAAAGAACACGCAACTAATGTTGGTTCTTTATTTAGAGATCCAGAAAATGCATTATTACCAAACTGGTTACACATACCAATTGGTTATCATGGAAGAAGTTCTTCTATCATTCCTTCGGGAACACCGATTCGTCGTCCAGTTGGACAACAAAGACCTAGCGAAGGTGAAAAAACACCAAACTTTGGTCCAACAAAATTATTAGATTTCGAATTAGAAATGGCATTTATTACTACAGATGCAAATGATTTAGGAGATAGAATTCCTATTGAAGAAACTGAAGAACACATTTTTGGATTGGTCTTATTTAATGATTGGTCTGCTCGTGATATTCAAGCTTGGGAATATGTTCCTTTAGGCCCATTTTTAGGAAAAAACTTTGCTTCTACTATTTCTCCTTGGATTGTTACTTTAGATGCTTTAGAGCCATTTAGAACTGAAAATCCTAAACAAGTTCATGAACCTTTACCATATTTAAAACAAGATGGTAAAAATAGTTATGATATTAACTTGCAAATGGCTATTCAACCAGAAAACAAAGAAGAAACGGTTGTTTGTAATTCAAACTTTAAATATATGTATTGGACAATGGCGCAACAATTAGCGCACCATACTGTAAATGGTTGTCCGGTTGAAGCTGGAGATATGATGGGTTCTGGAACAATTTCTGGACCAACAAAAGATAGCTTTGGTTCTATGTTAGAATTAACTTGGCGAGGACAAAATCCTATTAAATTAAAAGACGGTTCTGAACGTAAATTTATTAATGATAATGACACTGTAATTATGCGCGGTTATTCTCAAAATGATGATGTAAGAATAGGATTTGGTGAATGTACTGGTAAGATTTTACCTGCTAAATTATAAACTAATTCTCTATCAATTAAATAAAAATCCGTTTCAAAATTGAAACGGATTTTTTTGTTATTTAATTAATCTTCTAAATCATTTACATCAAAATCATCATTATCATCAAAAAACTCTTCATCTTCTGCATATTCTTCCATTGCATTTTCTAAACGATCACTTATTTTGACTAAATAATGTGTGTCTTCAGTTTTTACTTCTACTGCTTTTACAGTTTCTCCTTTTGCATTTTTAAAGGAAATAACATCACTATAATCATAACCATCAGGATATTTATCTATTAACATATCTAATATGTCTTTTGTTAATTTTGCGTATTCTACGATTACTCTATTCATTTTTTAATACTTTTATTTTGTTGTTTTTTAGATTCCTCAATCGTTAAAAAAAACTCATTTCAGAATGACAATTATAATTACATTTCTAATAAATAAGCAAAGATTAATGGCGCTACAATGGTTGCATCACTTTCTATAATAAATTTAGGTGTATCAATATCTAATTTACCCCAAGTAATTTTCTCATTTGGAACTGCGCCAGAATATGAACCATAACTTGTAGTAGAATCTGAAATCTGACAAAAATAACTCCAAAATGGTGTTTCTGGTTTTTCCATATCTTGGTATAACATTGGCACTACACAAATCGGGAAATCTCCAGCAATTCCTCCACCTATTTGGAAAAATCCAATTCCGTTTTCAGAATTAGCTGTGTACCAATCTGCAAGGAAAGTCATGTATTCAATTCCAGACTTTACAGTGCTTGCTTTTAATTCGCCTTTTAACACATACGATGCAAAAATATTACCCAATGTAGAATCTTCCCAACCAGGACAAATAATTGGTAAGTTTTTTTCTGCAGCAGCGTACATCCAAGAATCTTTTATATCAATCTCATAATATTGTTCTAAAACACCAGACAACAATAATTTATACATGTATTCATGTGGTAAATAACGTTCTCCTTTTGCTTCAGCATCTTTCCATATTTTTACAATATGTTCTTGAATTCTTCTAAAAGCTTCTTCTTCTGGAATACATGTATCTGTAACTCGGTTTAAACCTTTTTCTAATAAATCCCACTCATCTTGTGGCGTTAAATCTCTGTAATTTGGCACACGTTTGTAGTGAGAATGCGCTACTAAATTCATAATATCTTCTTCTAAGTTTGCTCCTGTGCAAGAAATAATTTGCACTTTATCTTGTCGAATCATTTCTGCAAAAATCTTCCCTAACTCTGCAGTACTCATTGCTCCTGCTAAAGAAACTAACATTTTAGACCCTTTGTTTAATTGTGCTTCATACCCTTTAGCTGCATCTACTAAAGCAGCTGCGTTAAAGTGTAAAAAGTATTTTTCTATAAAATTTGTAATTGGTTTTTTCATTTTTAAATATTGTTATTTTTGAAGTTTTTTAACCTCGAATATATCTGTTCTTCTATCTTTTAAATTACGTACACTACCAAATTGATTTAGGTCTTTTAACAAGTCTAAATCTACATCAGCAATTAAAATCATTTCTGTATTTGTGGTTGCTTCTGCTTTTATTCCGTTTGCAGGAAACGAAAAATCGCAAGGTGTAAATACCATAGATTGCGCATACTGAATATCCATATTATTTACTTTCGGTAAATTACCAACACTACCAGCAATGGCAACATAACATTCGTTTTCTATAGCTCTTGCTTGTGCGCAATGTCTTACTCGCGAATATCCGTTTTGAGTATCTGTTAAAAACGGAACAAATAGAATATCCATTCCTTCTTCTGCTAAAATTCTACTTAGTTCTGGGAACTCAGAATCATAACAAATTAACACACCTATTTTTCCGCAATCTGTATCAAAAGTTTTTATCTCATTACCGCCTTGCATTCCCCAAACTTTTGCTTCGTCTGGCGTAACATGTAATTTTTCATAACGTTCTGTAGAACCATCTCTTTTACAGATATAACCTACATTGTATAACAAACTATCTCTCATTTCTGGCATACTACCAGTTATAATATTGATATTATAAGTAATAGCCAATTCAGAAAATTTCTGAACAATTACAGGCGTGTATTTAGCTAACTCTCTAATTGCTTCCGATTCTGGCAAATGATTATTATCAGCCATTAATGGTGCATTAAAAAACTCTGGAAATAAAGCAAAATCTGATCTATAAGCAGCAACTGCATCCACAAAGTATTCTGCTTGTTGCATTAATTCTTCTAAATCTTTATACAAACGCATTTGCCATTGAATTAATCCTAAACGCACTACTTTTTTCTTTGTAGCTGCTTTTTTAGACTTTTTCTCGTAATAAATGTTATCCCATTCTAATAAAACCGCAAACTCTCCAGAATTCTTATCACCTTCTAAATATCCTTTTAAAATTTTTGAAGGATGAAAATCATTCGAAATTTGAAAGTTTAAAACTGGATCATGAATTTCTTTACGTTTTACTTTAGCTATGTACTCTTTAGGTGATAAAGTAGCTGCATATTTATGGTAATTAGGTATTCTTCCTCCAAAGGCAATTCCTCTTAAATTCAGTTTTTCTGCAAGCTCTTTTCTATAATCATACAATCTTCTACCTAAACGTAAACCTCTAAATTCTTTTTTAATGAAAACATCAATTCCGTATAAAACATCACCTTCTTCATCGTGTGTATCAAATGTATAATTACCTGTTATGTCTTCATACGTATGTTGATCATCAAAACTGTCATAATCTAATTTAATAGCAAGTGCGCAACCAGCTAACTCACCGTTTATCTTTATAACTACTTGTCCTTCAGGAAATTTTTCGATTAATGCTTTAATCTGATTTTCTTTCCAATAAGATTCAGGCATGCTTGAATATGCCTGAATCATTGCTGATTTTAACTCTTGATAATCTTTAAGAGTTAAATATTTCAGCTCTATATTTTCTATGTTTTGTATCATTATAGAAGACTAATAATCGTCATCATTATCTTTAAACTTCGGTAATTTATTAACAGAAATAGTATTCTCTTCATCTGTGTCATAAGCATCTTCATCAGAAGAAAATTTATAGCTTAACATTTTATAGAATAATTTTGCTGCTAAAAAATCTGATGATTTTTCATTTTCATTAGGGCATAATTCTACCATATCAAAACCAACTACGTTTTTTTGCTCAAAAACTTGCTTTAAAAATTCTAACGTTTCATAATAAAATAATCCGCCAGGTTCTGGAGTTCCTGTAGAAGGCATAATTGAAGGATCTAACGCATCTAAATCAAACGTAATAAAAACGTTTTCAGTAAGTTGATCTATTACATCTTCCATCCAATCTTCATTAACAGCCATATCATGTGCAAAGAAAACTTTATCTAGATTCATTTCTCTTTTTTCAGAAATATCCATACTTCTAATACCAACTTGCACTAAATTTGTGTTCTGGTTTGCTTCATAAACAGCACAAGCGTGGTTACATTTAGAGCCTTCGTATTCTTTTCTTAAATCTGCATGTGCATCAATATGCAATACGGTTAGGTTATTAAAACACTCGTTAAAAGCTCTAATTGTTCCTATTGAAACTGAATGTTCTCCACCAAAAGCAGTAACAAATTTATTTTTGTTAATGTACTTTTTTGTAACCTGGTGCACTTCTTCTACCATTGCTTCTGGCGATGAATTTTCTGTAATTGCATCTGCTAAATAAACACCTTCTTTGTACACTTCAGAATCTGTTTCAATATCATACAACTCCATGTTTTCTGATGCTTCTAAAAAAGCTTTTGGCCCTTTATCTGCTCCTTTTTGCCAAGTACTTGTTCCATCATAAGGAACAGGAATTATTACTATTTTAGATGTTGACAGGTTTCCAAATTCTTCTGAAATTCCTGCATATGTTTTATTTGTATTCATTTTATATTTTTTGAAGCTTAAATAACTTCTTGTTTTATTAAATTTTCTGACTCAGTTTTACTTTCTGTTACTTCTCCGTATCCTAAAATAGATAGTAATTCGCTACTTTTTTGTTGTTCTTTAAAAATCTTGGTAACTAAATTCCCATCTTCATCTCTGTCTATAATTAAATGTTTTGGATGCGGAATTAAACAGTGTTGTAATCCACCAAAACCTCCAATAGATTCCTGATAAGCACCAGTGTTAAAAAAACCAATAAACAGCGGATTATCTTTCTCATAAACTGGTAAATAGATTCCGTTTATGTGTTGTTCAGAATTATAATAATCATCACTATCACAGGTTAAACCACCTAATAAAACACGTTCATATTGTCTGTTCCATTTGTTTATTGGCAACATAATAAAACGTTTATTAATTGCCCAAGCATCTGGTAAAGTTGTTATAAATGAAGAGTTTATCATGTTCCAACGTTCTCTGTCATTTTGTTTCTTTTGATACAAAATTTCATAAATAGCGGCACCAGATTCTCCAACCGTAAAGCTTCCAAACTCTGTAAAAATATGTGGAACATCTACTCCTGCTTCATCACATGCTTGTTGTATTTGATTGATAATTTCATCTATCATATACGCGTAATCATAATCAAAAGCTAAAGAGTTTTTTATAGGAAATCCGCCACCAATATTTAAAGAATCTAACGTTGGACATACTTTTTTAAGGTTAATGTAAACGTTTAAACATTTCATTAATTCGTTCCAATAATACGCATTGTCTTTTATACCAGTATTGATGAAAAAATGTAACATTTTTAAATCAACTTGCTTATTAGTTGCTATTTCTCTTTCATAAAAAGACACAATGTTTTTGTAACCAATTCCTAAACGAGATGTATAAAACTCAAACTTTGGTTCTTCTTCAGAAGCTATTCTAATACCAACATTTAGTTTTTTATCTGTTTCATCTAATAATAAATTAATCTCTTCATAATTATCGATAATCGGAATTACATTTTTATGACCAGAATTAATTAAACTTCCAATATTTTTAATGTATTGATCGCGTTTAAATCCGTTGCAAATAACAAACGTATTGTCTTTTATTTTACCGTCTTTTTTTAAATTGTTTACAATATCTATATCAAAAGCAGATGATGTTTCTATATGAATATCATTTTTTAAAGCTTCATTTAAAATGTGTTTAAAATGAGAGCTTTTTGTACAATAGCTATAAAAGTATTTCCCTTTATAATTGTGTTTTTCTATACTTTCTTGAAACCATCCTTTAGCTTTATTGATGTTTTCAGATATTTTTGGCAAGTAGGTAAACTTTAACGGAGCTCCATATTTTGCTGTTAATTCCATTAAATTAATTCCGTGCCAGAATAATTTATTGTTTTCTGTTTTGAATTCTTCCTGAGGAAAATCGAACGTTTGCTCAATTAAATCGATGTATTTTGTATTCACTTGTATTTTTAAATTAATTGTATGATAAACCTGTCCAGACTAAAACAATTAAAAGTTTTAGAATAGAAATTATAACCCTATAAAAAGGTTGTTATCACTGTAATATTTGCAAGTAAACTACATGCAGCTTTGAGAAAAGTTGCAGTTCTTGAAGAAAAGTAAGTGGAGATACCTTAATTTTTTCGTTGCATTTCCAAAATGCTATATAACAATCATTCTCCGATTGAATGTTATTTCCGAAATAAGAAAAACTAAACATTTTACTTAAATAAGTGAAGCAAATGTAATCTTTTTTTTAAAACAAAAAATATTTTGTTATTTTTTTTCGTCTTTTAATAATTCAATACTTTTATATAAGATTATTGTATTAGGAATTGTTATTTCTCTATTGCCTTCAGGTATATGTAATACTACATAAAAGCTGGTAATATTCTTTATTTCTCCTGTAAAATC
This sequence comes from Tenacibaculum todarodis, assembly GCF_001889045.1. Classification (NCBI taxonomy): domain Bacteria; kingdom Pseudomonadati; phylum Bacteroidota; class Flavobacteriia; order Flavobacteriales; family Flavobacteriaceae; genus Tenacibaculum; species Tenacibaculum todarodis. The sequence goes on from NZ_CP018155.1 coordinate 883,678, forward strand.
GTAATCTTTATCTAAAATTTTAATGGTGTTCCCTATTCTCATCGGATGATAAAAAAACAGCAAAACACCAGCTGTAATATTTGATAAAATAGACCATTGTGCAAAAAAACCAACTCCTAAAACAGCTAAAATAGACGAGGCAAAGACAATAACTTCTTTAAAATTAATCCCAAAAATTATTAACGCAATAAATAAAGTTAGCGTGTAGTAAATAAAATAACTAAACTTTAAAATTAATAACCTTCTATGCGGTTCTATAGCATTTCTAATAACATAAGATTTTGTTAGTTTCTTAGTAATTTCAATTAAAAAAAATAATACAACTATTAAAATTATAAATTGAAAAAACGGATTGTAAACACTCAACACAAAAAAACGATTATTCATTTCTTTTAAATTTTAATACAAATATACTTATGGTTTTCTAAATAATTTATCAGAATAAAAAATTATATTTGGTAAACAATACTAAATTTTAATTATCATGAAAAATATTTTAATTCCTTATGATTTTTCTAATACAGCTATAAATGCCTTAAATTATACAAAGAAAATGTTTGATGGTTTGGAGGTAAACATTTTTTTGTTAGATGTATATATTAGTAATCCTTCAGAAATGATGAGTGACGAAAAAAATGATATTTATTTTAATGAAATTGATAACGAAATAGAGGATGAACTTAAGTATTTAGTAGACGTTTTACAGAAAGAGAAAAACAATTTTAGTTATGAATATGTTGTTAAATCTAACACTTTAACAAAAGCTGTTGTTAATACAATCCAAGAAAAAAATATAGATCTTGTTGTAACTGGAACAAAAGGAACCAAAAGTTTGGCTGAAACATTTATTGGGACAAATACTATGAAAATTATTAACGCAAATAACCTTTGCCCAGTTTTAGTTGTACCAACAGATTATAAGTTCTTAAATTTTAATCAAATTGTATTTTCAACAAATTACAAAAGAGCTTTTAATACAAAAGAATTAGGATATTTAAATTGGTTAACAACCTTTAAAAAATGTAAATTAGAAGTTGTAAACCTTGCTGAAGAATCATTTTTATCAACCAAACAACAAACAAATAAAGAAAATTTAAAAGTAATTTTAAGTAACTTAAATGTTGAATATAAAAAATTAGAGTGGGCAGCATCTGAAACCAACACTATAGAAAAACATATAGAAATAACAAAGAGCCAATTGCTAGTGTTAATAAACCACAAGTACACGTTCTTTAATCAGTTTTTAGAGGAAAACGTAGTTAAAAAAGCTGCTTTTCACAGTAAAATTCCTTTATTAATTTTACCAGAAATTTCTTAAAAAGAAAAATTTAGATAAGAATGACACGATTTATAATAAATCAAAAGATAAAAAAAGGCGAAATTCCTGGTAAACCTGTATTTATAGGGAAACAAAAAGAGGAAAGTATTAGAATCCGATTAATTGGTTTTGACGCCACAAACTTTGTTGAAATTGAATTAGATAACTTAAATGAAATTACAAGTTACAGAGAAAAATACACCAATATTTGGATAAATATTGATGGTTTACATAATGTTGCAATTATTAAAGAAGTAGGTTTATTATTTAATATGCACCCAATAGTAACAGAAAGTATTGTACACACAGGTTCTAGAGCCAAAGTAGATATTGAAGAAAATTATATTTTCACTATTATTAAAATGATGTTTTTAAATCCGCAGAAAAAAGAATTAGAAGCAGAACAAGTTTCTATGTATTTAGCTAAAAACATATTATTAACTTTTCAAGAAAAGCAAGGCGATATTTTTGAACCAATAAGAGAACGTTTAAGAACAAGTAAAGGACGTGTTAGAACACATAACACTACTTATTTAAAGTACTGTTTATTAGATACAATAGTAGAAAATTACAACTTTTTAATGGAAATTTTTGGCTTAAGAGTAGAAGAATTAGAAGACAAAATTTTATTACAACCAAGTAAAGATACATTAGAGGAAATTAACGCTACAAAAATAGAACTTAACTATTTTAGAAAAACAATTAGACCTGCTAAAGAAGCAATTAGTAATTTTAAATCCTTTAAAACCGATTTAATAACAAAGAAAGAACAGCCTTTTTTTAATGATTTAAATGAATTGATTCATAGAGCTCATGAAAATTTAGAAAACTATAAAAGTATGTTGAGCGAGCAATTAACCGTTTACTCTACAAACGTAAATAATCGTTTAAATGATATAATGAAAGTCTTAACAATGTTTTCTGTAATTTTTATCCCAATTACTTTTGTTGCTGGTATTTACGGTACTAACTTTGATTATATTCCTGAGTTAAAATACAAAAATTCTTACTTTGTAATGTTAGGATCTATGCTTGTAATTATAATTACTATGGTAAGTTATTTTAAATATAAAAAGTGGTTTTAAGAACGTTATTTTAATAACTAAAAAATCCGTTTTAAAATTGAAACGGATTTTTTTTGTGATTAATATTATTACTCTTCTGGTGGCGGAAATCCATGAATTTCTTCATACACTTCGTCAAAGTTTGTTCTAATATTAGAGTTTAACTTTTTACGATAATCATCTCTTAACCACGTTAAAAAGTTGTGCGTACTTTTAGAAATACATTTAGAATACTTATGAATTCTATCATCAATATCTCCTCCTAATAATTTTGCTAAAATTAAAGCATCAAACATGTCTTCACTATTCTCCACACACATTTTTGTATGATGTGCAATAGATTTTTCTAGTACTCTTTTAGAGCTTTCTCCTGCTCTAATAGTATCTATATAAGTTGCTTTCATGTCAAATGAAATATCTTCACTTTTGGCAAACTCAGCTTTAACTGCAGCTGGCAATTCATAACTAAAAGTACGTTCAATTTCTTCATCAGAAAGTAAAGCATCCATGTAAAAATCTGGATTCTTAAACATACGTTGCCAATCTAAATCTGCTCCCCAAGCTCCAAAACGATAAAAATTATTTCCTAAATCTATTACGTTAAAGGTTGGTTTGTTTTTTAAGATTCTTGAACCACGACCAATCATTTGGTAGTATAAAGTTAAAGATTTTGTTGCTCGGTTTAAAATAATAGCACCAATTGTTGGCTCATCAAAACCAGTGGTTAAAATACTTACAGAGGTAAGAATTGCATTTGGTGTTTTTTTAAACCATTTTAATATAAAATCTCTTTCCTTTCTAGAGTTTGTATTGTCTAAGTGTGCAATAGGATAACCCGCTTTTTTAAATGCATGGAATACTTCTATAGAAGTGTTTATACCATTATTAAAAATTAGTGTTTTTTGTCCTTTTGCTCTTTCTTCATAAGCTGTAATTAGCTTAGAAATCATGTCGGAATTTGTATATAAATCTTCTGAAGATTTAACAGTATAATCTCCATTTGCACCAACTTCTAAAGAAGTTAAACCAACATTATAAGAATATACGTTTGCTTGTGCTAAATATTCGTTTTCTATTAAGTTTTCAATAGTTTCACCAACAATTAACTCTTTATAGTTTTCATGCATTGGTAATTTATTATTAGAACTTAACGGTGTTGCCGTTACTCCAAGAATAAATGATTTATCAAAAAACTTAAATATTTTAGTAAATGAATTATAGTGCGCCTCATCAACAATAACTAAACCAATATCTGAAATATCTACTTTATTGTCGTTTAACCTATTTTTAAGTGTTTCAACCATTGCCACAAAACAGTTATATTTGTGTTGGTCGTCTAACTTAGCGGTACTATTTATAATTTTATTTTCAACCTTAAACTCATCAAGCATTTTAGATGTTTGCTTAGAAAGTTCAATTCTATGCGTTAATACAAGAACTTTCTTTTTATAAGTTTTTATGTATTGACGAACAATTTCTGAAAAAATTACCGTTTTACCACCACCTGTTGGTAATTGATATAACAAATGATAATCTTCTGGAGCTTTTTCAAATGCCTTAAAAATTTTATCTAAAGCTTCTTGCTGATATCCGTAAAGTTGTTTTTCTTCCGTAAGAATTGTAGTGTTTTCTGTAGCCAAATGTAAAAAATTGAGCAACAAAAATACAACTAATTATAGGTAATATCTATAGATTAATCGTTAAAATTTGGTGAGATCTATTTGGGTAATATCATAATGAGATGCATGTGCAACTGCAACTGCCTCTTTTACAACCAATAATTGTGGAGATTGATGCATAACTTGAAACTGATAACCAACTTCATCTGAAATTGTTCTATAATTTAATAAATCTAAATAATAAACCTTTAAATTCTTTAAATCTTCATCAAACATTTTCTCGAACTGTTTAATAACCATTCTACTAATTCCACATCGTGTAGAATGTTTAAAGATTAAGATTGGTTCTGTTTTAGACTCCTCTTTAATTTTTTCTAACTGATCTAGATTGGTAAGCGGAATCCAATTAATATTTGAAGCCTTTTCTTGTTGTGCTTCTCCTCTATTTCCAAAAATGTTATTCAATATTCCCATAGTATAATTTTATTCTCTGTCGTTACTGCAGATAAAATCTTTCAAAAAAGACAAAAAGTCAGCAAAAACAAGGCTTAAACAGACAAAATGACTGTAAATTGAGTTCGTTTTTTATTGGTATTACTTTTGCTTTTCTGTTGATAGAAAAAGTTAAAACACAACAAATATGAACTTTAACAATTATACAATAAAATCTCAAGAAACCATACAACAAGCGCAACAAATAGCGCAAAGTTTTGGTCATAATCAAATAGAAAATGAGCATATTTTTAAAGCTATATTTTCTGTTGATGAAAACATATTACCATTCATTTTAAAGAAATTGAATATTAATATTGATGTTGTTCAGCAAATTTTAGACAAACAATTAGAAAGTTTACCAAAAGTTTCTGGCGCAGAATTAATGCTATCTAGAGAAGCGAATAAAACGTTAACAGAAGCATCTATTATTGCTAAAAAAATGAACGATGAATATGTTTCAGTAGAACATTTAATCTTAGCTATTTTTAAATCTAAAAGTAAAATATCACAAGTTTTAAAAGACCAAGGAGCAACAGAAAAAGATATAAATACGGCAATTTCAGAAATTAGAAAAGGTGAACGTGTTACTTCTCAAAGTGCAGAAGAAACGTATAACTCTTTAAATAAATTTGCTAAAAACCTTAATAAACTAGCGCAAGACGGTAAGTTAGATCCTGTAATTGGTAGAGATGAAGAAATCCGTAGATTACTTCAAATTTTATCAAGAAGAACAAAAAACAATCCAATTTTGGTTGGAGAACCAGGAACTGGTAAAACGGCTATTGCAGAAGGTTTAGCACACAGAATTGTAGATGGAGATGTTCCAGAAAATCTAAAAGACAAACTTATTTTTTCTTTAGATATGGGCGCATTAATTGCAGGTGCAAAATTTAAAGGTGAATTTGAAGAGCGATTAAAAGCCGTAATTAAAGAAGTAACTACTTCTGAAGGCGATATTGTTTTATTTATTGATGAAATCCACACACTTGTTGGCGCAGGTGGCGGACAAGGCGCAATGGATGCTGCAAATATTTTAAAACCTGCTTTGGCTCGTGGAGAATTAAGAGCAATTGGTGCAACAACTTTAGATGAATATCAAAAGTATTTTGAAAAAGACAAAGCATTAGAACGTCGTTTTCAGAAAGTTATGGTAGATGAACCAGATACAGAAAGTGCAATTTCAATTTTACGTGGAATTAAAGACAAATATGAAACGCACCACAAGGTTCGTATAAAAGATGAAGCAATTATTGGTGCTGTAGAATTGTCTCAACGCTATATTACCAATCGATTTTTACCCGATAAAGCTATTGATTTAATGGATGAGGCGGCTTCTAAATTACGAATGGAAATAAATTCTAAACCAGAAACTTTAGATGTTTTGGATAGAAAAATAATGCAGTTAGAGATTGAAATTGAAGCCATTAAACGAGAAAAAGATGAAACCAAATTAAAATCTCTGCATGCAGATTTAGCTAATTTAAAAGAAGAACGCAACGAGATTAATGCCAAATGGCAATCTGAAAAGAATGTGGTTGATGCTATTCAGAATTTAAAAACTGATATAGAAAACTTTAAAATTGAAGCTGATAAAGCAGAAAGAAATGGAGATTATGGTAAAGTTGCAGAACTACGTTATGGTAAAATAAAAGAAGCGCAAAGCGAGTTAGAAAAGCAACAAGAATTAGTTGGTGAAAGTGAAAATACTTTAATTAAAGAAGAAGTAACTTATGATGATATTGCTGAAGTTGTAGCAAAATGGACTGGAATTCCAGTTACAAAAATGTTACAATCTGATCGAGAGAAACTTTTAAAACTAGAAGATCAATTACACAAACGTGTTGTTGGCCAAGAAGAAGCTATTGAAGCCGTTTCTGATGCTGTTCGCCGTTCTCGTTCCGGATTACAAAATCCTAATAAACCAATTGGTAGTTTCTTATTTTTAGGAACAACAGGTGTTGGTAAAACGGAACTTGCAAAAGCATTGGCGGAATATCTTTTTGATGATGAAAATGCGCTTACAAGAATAGATATGAGTGAATATCAAGAACGCCATTCTGTGAGTAGATTAATTGGTGCGCCTCCAGGTTATGTTGGTTATGATGAAGGTGGTCAATTAACGGAAGCTGTTCGTAGAAAGCCTTATTCTGTAGTACTTTTAGACGAAATTGAAAAAGCGCATCCAGATACTTTTAATATTTTATTACAAGTATTAGATGAAGGAAGATTAACCGATAATAAAGGTAGAATTGCCGATTTTAAGAACACCATAATTATTATGACTTCTAATATGGGAAGCCATATAATTCAAGAGAAGTTTGACAATTTTAAAGGTGATATTTATACAACAATGGAAACAGCAAAAACAGAAGTTTTAGGATTACTAAAACAAACTGTAAGACCAGAGTTTTTAAATAGAATTGATGATATTATTATGTTTACGCCTCTAACGGAAGAGCATATAAATAATATTGTAAAAATACAATTAGACAGTCTTAAAAAAATGATTGCTGAGCAAAACATCACTTTTGATGCAACAGACGAAGCAATTTCTTACTTAGCTAAAAAAGGATATCAGCCAGAGTTTGGCGCAAGACCTGTAAAAAGAGTAATTCAGAAAGAAGTTTTAAATCAACTTTCTAAAGAAATTTTAGCAGGAAAAATAACAACAGACAGCATTATTTTATTAGATGCTTTTGATAATGAGTTAGTTTTTAGAAATCAATCTGAATTGATTGATGGTTAATAGTTAGTTTTTTTTAATAGTTGATTAAGGCGGTGTTTGAAAAAGCATCGCTTTTTTCTTTTTTTAAGTATATTCGCTATTTAAATTTAAGAATATGAAGAAAATTATTTTAATTATTGCAGTATTATTTAGTTCAATAGGAGTTTTTTCTCAAGAAGAAATTACAACTTATTATTTAATTAGACATGCAGAAAAAGTAAAAACAGATACAACTGACAAAAATCCAACATTAAATAATGAAGGTATTAAACGTTCTGAAAATTGGGTAAAAATCTTAAGCGATGTTTCTTTTGATGCAATATATTCTACTGATTATAAAAGAACAAAACAAACAGCAAAGTTTGTTGCAGATAGTCAGAAATTACAAATTTTAGGTTATGATCCTAGAAATATGTTTGATGAAGCTTTTCAATACAATACAAAAGGCAAAACAATATTAATTGTTGGTCATAGTAATACTACACCTTATTTTGCAAATAAAATATTAGGCGTAGAAAAATATAAACAAATAGAAGAAACTAATAATGGAAACTTATATATTGTTACCGTAATTGGCGATATAAAAACAAGTACGCTTTTAAAGATTGAATAAAAATTAGTTTTTTATAAATTTAGAAGTAAAAAACGTATCATCTTTATATATTTTAACTAAGTAAACACCTGTTTTATAGCTATATACATCAATTTGTTTAGTGTTTTTAAATTCAGCTAATTTGGCTCCTAAAATTGAATACAATTCAATCTTATCTACCTTTTTAGCTAAATTTAAAACTCCTTTTGTTGGGTTTGGATATATGTTAAATGAATTTATACTAAATTGATTTACATCCAAATTATTACAAGGAGTTAAATTAAAATCATTTTCAATAGGATCTCCAACAGTAATCGTTTTTCCAATAAAAGCTCCATAATCTAAACCATATTTTATTGCTCTAAAAGTGGTATTTCCAACTGGCGAAGTATCAAATTGTGTAGATATATTTCCTGTTCCATTTGTTACGGGATTTACATATTCCCAAACTATTTCTTTATTTTTATTCAGTTCAAAAACACGTCCTTCTGCTCCTTCACAAACTAAAATATTATTATTAGGTAAAACTTGTGCACTACTTACTATTGAAGAATAAAAAGTTGATGGTGTAAAAGATAAATCTGAATACTCATAATCTAAACTAGTTGGTCCAAAAGCAACATCACTATAACTATAAAAACCAGGAGAATCAGTTGGTGGAGTTAAGATATTAACTTCTGAAAATAAAGGATCTCTAGTTAAACCATTATTAAAAACTATCATTTTACCATCATAAATAGTTCCTGTATTTCTTACAAAATGTGGATAATGCTGTCCAAATAATTTTCTGTCTGAACTATATCCTTTTTTATAAGCTTCTGGATTTCCCCAACGGTATAAAATATCGCCACCTTTTCCATAATCTCCGCCAAAATTTGATGCAGCTTCTATAGTTGTTGTTGAGTGATCAATAATCCAAATTTCACTTAAATTTCTAGAACTAATCACTATCTGATCTAAATTCTCATCATATTGTATAGAGTTAACGTGCAACCAATTTGAACTTCCATTTCCTCCATTTAAAAAATTAATATCAATTTTATGAGGATTATCTTCAATAACACCAAAGTTGTCTTTAGAACTATCTAAATCTTGAATTAAATGGTCTTTAACATTCCATTCCCAAACGATATTTCCATCAGTAGTCCCAATAGGTTCTACTTCAATTATTTGTTCGTTATATAATTCTCCAGAAGTAACACTTGGATCTCTACCTGCTTGGATGGCTTCTTCGTTAGTTAAAACAGTAACTGCTAAAATTAATACATTCCCATTAGGCATTGGATAAACGTCATGGTGTTGTCTTTTGCTATTATTATTGTATTTATATTGCCAAATTAAATTTCCGTCCCAATCAAAAATTTCTGCAACACCTCCAACTCCGCCAAAAACTATATTACTTAAACCATCTTCTCTACCGGCTCTTAGAATATTGCCGTTAGGTAATAAATAGACCGCATTACCAGGTGTAAATTCACTATTCCATTCATTTACTACTCTACCACAATTATCAATTAAAAATGTTTTTTTATGAATTGAGAATAATGTGTAACCTTCATAAACATCATTGGTTATATTTTTTGTACCAACAGTATTTTGAGCAAAAATTAGAGAATAAGTACTTATGAATAAGATAAAAAGTAGTAGTTTTTTCATGTAATTTCTAGTTAATTTCAACTTCAATATTCCTTAAAATAATTTCAGAAACTTTTTTAAGTTTATTTTCTTCAAACGCTTTGTCTAAATTTTCTAATAAAATAGTAGTGTCTAAAGGCTTATAATTAGCATAATCTACAAATCTAATTCCGTTTTTAACACATTGTTCTGTTAACTCTCTAAAACGCATTCCACCTCCGTTAGTATGATAAGAATATGCTAAATAATCAACTAAAAAATCTTCTTTTCCAATCCAATATATAAATACATCATCAAAATCCTCTCCTCCACCTTCTTCATTAAAAGTAACTTGAATTTTATAATATTCCTTTTTATTTATTGTTGAAGAAGTTAATAACTTCTTATTAACAGCTTTATCATTTAAACCATAAGGTAAAACTGAAAAATAATGAACAGAATTTACCGCATTAGCTCTATTTACATCAATTAAAGAATCTAAAGCAGCAGGTAATTTATGACCATTTAAATATCTTCTATAACCATAATTAGTAACTTGATCTTCTTCATGATCAGACATTTTATTTGTAAAAGATCTCGATAATCTGTACAAACCATTTTCTCTTACCGCTACATACTTTTTATCTCTAAATTGAAAAGTAATAATAGAATTAGAAACTTTATCTGCTCCAGAAGCTAAAATTGCTTTATCAACAATTTCTTGAGCATTTAAATCTTTTATTTTATTTGGTTTACAAGCAACAAGTATAAAAAGTGCAAATAGTATAATATTTCTCATAAATTATAAGTCGATTTTCTAGATTCAAAATTACACTTCTTTATCTTAATCAAAAATGTATATTTGTTAATCTTTTATAAAAGATGCTAAATGCAGAAGAATATTAACATAAAAAACAAAAAAGCCCGCTTCGAATTCGAGATAATCGATAAGTATACGGCTGGAATTCAGTTAACTGGAACAGAAATAAAATCGATTAGATTAAGCAAAGCTCGTATTACCGAAAGCTTTTGTGAGTTTAACGAAGGCGGTGAATTGTTTGTAATAAACATGTATATTGAAGAATATATATACGGACATCAGTTTAATCACAAGCCAAAAAGTGAGCGAAGGTTACTTTTAAATAAGCGTGAATTAAAATCTCTAAAGAAAGAAGTTGAAGCAAAAGGAAATGCAATTGTACCGTTACGTTTGTTTATTAACGAACGTGGTTTTGCTAAATTAGAAATTGCCTTAGCTAAAGGTAAAAAACTACACGATAAGCGTGAAACCATGAAAGATCGTGACAATAAAAAAGATTTAGCGCGTATTAAAAAGAACTTTAACTAAATGATTTCTTTCTTAAAACTAATCCGTTATAAAAACCTTTTAATGGTTTTATTAACGATGGTTTTAACTAAATATGCGTTGATTGAATCTTTTATTTCTCCTAGTTATTTAACACATTTTCAATTTATACTTTTAGTTATAAGTGTACTTTGTATAACTGCTGGCGGTTATATTGTTAATGATATTTTTGATGTAGAAGCTGATAAAATAAACAAACCAAATAAGGTGTTTATTGATGTAACATTTGCTAAGAAAAATGCTTGGAGAAGTTATTTTATATTAAGTTTTTTAGGATTATCATTAAGCTACCAACTCTCTTTAATAACAGAAAATATAAATTGTTTTTATATTTTTTTAGTAACTGTTTTTGGATTGTTTTTATATTCTATCTTATTTAAGAAGGTACTTTTAATAGGAAATCTAATTATCTCTATTTTAGTTTCTCTAACTATTTATATTGTCTATTTATTAGACTTCAAATATATCCCCAATTACTACCTAAATTTTAACCAACAAACTGATTCTACTTTTCACTTTAGAGTGTGGATAACAATAATATTATACATGATTTTTGCGTTTATTTCCACTTTAATAAGAGAAATTATTAAGGATTTAGAAGATATAAATGGAGATTTAAAGATAAATGCTAAAACTTTACCTATTCTAATAGGCAGAAAACGCTCTATTTATATCATTAATTTAATTGTTTTCTTATCATTAATTTTTGGGGTAATTATTTTAAAATCTCTTCTGATTCATAATAAACTATTATTTTTTTATTTTTTATTTATAACATTTATTCCTTTTATATTTTTAGCTTATAAGCTTAATAATGTTAAAACAAAAAAACACTACTCCTATTTAAGTGATTTAATGAAACTAATTATGTGCTTCGGAATTTTATCAATGTTATTATTCAAATTTATTTAAAAAACAATGTGTCATTTCTGCGTAGGCAGGAATCCATAGAAAGAAAAATATTAAAAAATTAACCAAGTATAGATTCCCGTTTTCACGGGAATGACAAAAAAAATATGTTAAGAGAAAAACTATCAAAATACAACATCATTTTAGCTTCTGGTTCACCAAGAAGACAAGCGTTTTTTAAAGATTTAGATATCGATTATGAAATCCGTTTAAAAGAAGTTGAAGAAATTTATCCGAAGGAATTAAAAGGAGCAGAAATAACCGATTTTCTTGCTGACTTAAAATCGCAACCTTTTGACAATGAACTTACTGAAAAAGACATCTTAATAACTTCTGACACCATTGTTTGGTTTAAAAATGAAGCGCTTGGTAAGCCAAAAAACTACGAAGATGCTTTTAATATGATTAAGAAAATGTCTGGCAAAAAGCATGATGTTATTACTTCAATAAGTATAAAAAATAAGAATTTCCAGAAGATAATAAACGATACCACAATTGTATACTTTAAAGATTTATCTGATGAAGAAATTAACTATTACATCAACAAATACAAACCTTACGACAAAGCTGGTGCTTATGGAATTCAAGAATGGATTGGCAGAATTGGAATTACAAAAATAGAAGGAAGTTATTTTAATGTAATGGGCTTGCCAGTACATAAATTATATGATGAATTACTAAAATTAGATTAATTATAAACATTACTTACTAACTGTTAAAAAGTCTTTATTTTATTGCCTTTTTCTTTACCTCAAAAAGGAATAAAAAGTTTATTTTTGATGACTAAATTAACAACACACAAATACTAAAAAAATGAAAAAATACACCTATACAGAAAAAAAAGATACTCGATCTGGTTTTGGAGATGGTTTAACTGAATTAGGAAAAACAAATCCTAATGTTGTTGCACTTTGTGCCGACTTAACAGGTTCTTTAAAAATGAATGAATTTGAAAAAAATCATCCAGAACGCTTTTTTCAAATAGGAATTGCTGAAGCAAATATGATTGGTATTGCTGCTGGTATGACAATTGGAGGTAAAATTCCTTTTACAGGAACATTCGCCAACTTTTCTACAGGAAGAGTTTACGATCAAATTCGCCAATCTGTTGCATATTCAGACAAAAATGTGAAAATTTGTGCTTCACATGCAGGTTTAACTTTAGGCGAAGATGGAGCAACACATCAAATTTTAGAAGATATTGGATTGATGAAAATGTTACCTGGAATGACGGTAATTAATACGTGCGATTATAATCAAACAAAAGAAGCTACAATTGCTATTGCAGAACATGAAGGACCAGTTTATTTACGTTTTGGTCGTCCAAAAGTACCTGTTTATATGCCAACTGGCGAATTTAAAATTGGTAAAGCTGTACAATTAACTGAAGGTACAGATGTAACCATTATTGCAACTGGACATTTAGTTTGGGAAGCATTACAAGCATCTGAAGCATTAGAAGCAAAAGGAATTTCTGCTGAAGTAATAAATATTCACACAATAAAACCTTTAGACGAAGAAGCTATTTTAAAATCTGTGGCAAAAACAGGTTGTGTTGTAACTGCTGAAGAGCACAATAAATATGGTGGTTTAGGAGAAAGTGTAGCACGTTGTTTAGCTACTAACAATCCTACTCCACAAGAATTTGTAGCTGTAAACGATAGCTTTGGAGAATCTGCAACTCCAGAAGAATTAATGGCTAAATACAACATTAATGACATTGCCATCGTTAAAGCTGTAGAAAAAGTATTAACACGTAAATAATAATTAATTATGAAAAGAATAATTTTAGTAGCAATTTTCACTTTAGGTTTCAATCAATTTGTAAATTCACAAATAGACTTTGGTATTAAAGGTGGTGTAAATTATAATTCTGAATCTATTGAAGAAGTTCAAACAGATATCTTTGATGGAGCAAAAAGTAAAACTGGTTTTCATGCAGGTATTTGGACACGTATTAAATTACCAGTTTTAGGTTTGTATTTACGACCAGAATTGGTGTATACTCAATTAAGTAATGAAGTTACTTATTTAAATAAAGGAGTTAAAACTACGTATGATTTTCAAAAAATAGATATTCCTGTTTTATTAGGAACAAAAGTTTTTGGAATTGCACATATTTTTGGAGGGCCTTCTTTTCAATATATACTTGATTCAGACTTTGATATTGAAGATTTAAAAGATGTTAATTCTGACGGTTTTTCACTTGGTTTACAATTTGGAGCTGGTGTAGAATTAGGTAAATTAGGTCTAGATGTTCGTTGGGAAAGAGCTTTATCTGATACAGAATCTTCTTTTGTAGACAGTAATGTTGGTGGTAACGAAGTTAATTTTGACACAAGAGTTAACCAGATTATTGTAGGTTTATCTTATAGATTTTAAGAGAAACTATTAAACATAAAAAAAGCACGTTTACATTTTGTAAACGTGCTTTTTTTATTTCTGTATTTTTTCTGTTACCCAAAAATATTAGGGTTTAAATAATCTGGTAATGTTGGGTTATCAGGATCATTAAAATCATTTCTTGGATCTCCATCTCCATTTCTATCTTCATCTTTTGTTAATTTTCCATCGCCATCATCATCTGCATCGACATAATTAGCAACAAAGTTTTCATCAGTATCATCATTTCTTGGATCTCCATCTCCGTCTAAATCTTCTTCAATTGAAGGAATTCCATCTTGATCATGATCAGTGTTCGCTACAATATCCCATAATTCAATATAAAAAATAAGATTAGCATTACCTGGTATAGATCCGGTTGGTGTACCAACATTTCTATAACCAAGACCAGAAGGAATGAATAAGATACCTTTTCCTCCATTAATAAAATTAATTGGTTCACCAGGAGTACTAGAAGAAACATTTTCTCCTCCTTTAAAATTAGGAAAACTATAAGACCAACCACGTATAACACCATCAAGTGTAAACCAAGATGTATTACTATCAAAAGAAGTACTTATACTATCTGTATCAACGATTCTTACTCCGTTATATTTTGCATATACAGAATCTACAACAGAAGGATTTCCTTTAGCGTCTGGATCTGAACCTTCATTTCCAATTTTATAATAATAAAAAGTATAATCTACTTCTTGTTCAGTAACTTCTTGAGATTTTAAATTAGAATCATTAGATAACGCTGTTTCTCCAGCTATTAATGGTTTTACTAAACCAGAAGTTGTATCATAATAATGTTTTGTAAAAAAACTAGCTAAAGAATCTTTATCAATTAAGGCTTGCGCTTCATGGTCAAAGACTTCAACCGCATTACTATCATTATCATCTCCACAAGCATAAAATGCAATTGAAAATAATGCTACTATAAAAACGTGTTTAATTTTAATCATTTATTCTAAAAATTTTAAGGCGCAAGTTAGCATTTTTATACCTTTGTAAAAAACCTAACGTAAAAATTTAACTTTTTGTATGAGAATTGATAAATACTTATGGTGTATTCGGCTTTTTAAAACAAGAAGTTTAGCAACGGAAGCCTGTAAAAAAGGGCATGTAAAAGTTGAAGGAAACAATTTAAAGCCTTCTAAAGAAATATTTGGTAACGAAGAACTTACAGTTAGAAAGAATCAAATTAATTATAAAATAAAAGTATTAGACATACCTTTAAGTAGAGTTGGCGCAAAATTGGTAGATTTATATCGAAAAGATATTACACCAAAAGAAGAATTTGAAAAAACTGAACTTTTAAAATATTCTAAAGATTATTATAGAAAAAAAGGTACTGGAAGACCAACAAAAAAAGATAGAAGAGATATTGATGATTATTACGAATCACCGGAAGAAGAACAAATAATATGATGACAACAACCAATAATATAATTTTAAATGCTACGGAAGTAGCTCATAAAACTCGAAGAATTGCTTATCAAATATTTGAAAGTAATAGTAAAGAAGAGGAAATTATTATAGCCGGCATTGCAGATAATGGTTTTTTATTTGCTAAAAAAATTGCAGAAATACTTTCAGAAATTTCTGACTTAAAAGTACAACTGTGTGAGGTTAAAATAAATAAGAAAAAACCGTTGAGCCCAATAACTACTTCTATTAAAGCTGAAGAGTATAAAAATAAATCTTTGGTTTTAGTTGATGATGTTTTAAACTCTGGTACAACCTTAATTTATGGTATAAAACATTTTCTAGATGTACCTTTAAAAAGGTTCAAGACAGCTGTATTAGTAAATAGAAATCATAAAAAATATCCTGTAAAAGCAGATTTTAAAGGTATTTCTTTATCAACTTCTCTAAAAGAGCATATTGTTGTAGAATTTAAAGGAAAAGATGCTGTAGCTTTTTTAATGTAATAAAATTCTTAATTCTGCTACAATATCAGACACTTTCTTATCATCAATTGTAAGGTTGAAATTTGCTTTTTCATAGTAAAATCTTCTTTCAAATAAATGCTTTGCAATAAATTCTGATAATTTTTTATCAGAAATTGAAGCAACTAAAGGCCTAGTTTCTTTTTGTTTTTGAAGTCTATTATATAACGTTTTTAAACTAGCTTTTAAATAAATAGAAGAAGCATCAGAATTTAAAACTAAATCCATGTTACCAGCATAACAAGGTGTTCCGCCTCCTAAAGACAATACAAAACTATCTTCAGAGTTTAATAACTGTTTTAAATATTGATGTTCTTTTTTTCTAAAATAGATTTCTCCATTTTCTTCAAATATTTTAGAAACTGATTTCCCCTCACCTTCTTCAATAAAATTATCCAAATCTATAAACGGAATGTATAATTTACTACTCAATTCCTTTCCAACGGTACTTTTACCGCTTGCCATATACCCAACTAAAACTATCTTCATAATATTTTACAAATATCGATAAAATATCTCAAAAAAAATTGTGTTAATAAAACTTATCATAGTATATTTGCACTCGCTTTTACAAAAAGCAATGACCTGGTAGCTCAGTTGGTAGAGCATCTCCCTTTTAAGGAGAGGGTCCTGGGTTCGAGCCCCAGCCCGGTCACAAAAAAAAAGTTAAGTGTAAGCTTAACTTTTTTTTGTTTAAAAGCGCACGTGGCGGAATTGGTAGACGCGTCAGCTTGAGGGGTTGATGGACATTAGTCCGTGGAAGTTCGAGTCTTCTCGTGCGCACTAGAAATCGAAGTTTTACTTCGATTTTTTTTATGGTATATTTTTTGTTGCTACTTTTCACAGATTATTAACGTCATTATACACTATTATTATTATTATTGCAACATGCAAAAACATCTATTCTTACTATCTTTTTTGTTAATTTCTATTGTTGGATTTTCACAAAACAATAAGTTAAAAGGTCAAATTATTCATTCAGAAAATAAAAATGGCTTAAGTGCCGCTCATATTTTAAACTTGAATTCTGTTACAGGAACCATTACAAACGATAAAGGTTTTTTTGAATTAGTTGCAAAAGCTAATGATACTGTATTGGTTTCTTATTTAGGTTTTGAATCAATAAAACTGAAAGTAACAAACGATTTATTAAAAGGAAATGAACTAGAAATTGCCTTAATTGAAAAACCCGAAGAAGTTAAAGAAGTTATTATAAGATCTACTAAATTAATTGGTGTTTTAGAAGTAGATGTTAAACAAGTTCCTACAGATAAATTTACCAGAATACATATAAACGGATTGCCACAAACGTACGAAGTTGGTCGTCCTCAAAAAATATCTTCTCCAATTGCAAAACTTTTTAATCCGGTAGATTTAGTGTATAATCTCTTCGGGAAAAAGCCAAAACAGCTTAAAAAGCTTCAGAAATTAAAGAAAGAAGACGATTTACGTAAAATGTTACAAGGTAAATTTGATCGTGAGGTAATGATGGAATATTTAGAAATGGATCGTCAAGAGCTAACTAAATTACTTACCGATTGTAATTATTCAGAATATTTTATCAAAAAAGCAAGTGATTTACAGCTTATTGAAGCTGTTTTAGATTGTTATGAAGAATACAAAGCCGTTAAAAAAGGTAAAATTGAACGTAATCGTGTTCCTGATAAAAAATTAAATAGCAACGGTAATTAAAATAAAACAAAAGTTTATATAATTCAAAAGGGTTGAAATTGTGAAATTTCAACCCTTTTTATCAACTATTAAAAACTAACTAATCACTAACTTGTAGTAAGTAATCATTTATAAGACGATGCTTTATTAAATTAGTTACAGTTTAATTTTTAGTTTAACAGTTTTTTAAGAGAACTACCGCTCATTTATTAATTTCATTCAGAAAATTATTTTTTAATAATAGGAGTTAAAAAAACTTGCTTAGTAAAATTCTTTGCGTTACTTTTAATCTATGGCATACACAGCAACTGTAGAAGAGGAAAATAAGGAGATAGCAAATAGATATAAAGACTTGCTAAAAGGAACGTATGAAGTTTTATCAAAAGAAGATAAAGTATTAATCCGTAAGGCTTTTGAAATTGCTGTAGAGGCACATTCTGAACAAAGAAGAAAAACTGGTGAACCTTATATTTACCATCCAATTGCTGTAGCAAAAATTGTTGCTAACGAAATTGGCTTAGGAGCAACTTCTATTGCTGCTGCCCTACTTCATGATGTTGTAGAGGACACACATTACACTGTTGAAGATATGGAACAGTTGTTTGGAGAAACAATTGCTCGTATTGTAAGTGGCTTAACAAAAATTTCTCGTTTAAAGAAAGATCAAGATTATTCTATCCAAGCAGAGAATTTTCGTAAAATGCTTCTTACTTTAAATGATGATGTTCGTGTAATTTTAATAAAAATTGCAGATAGATTGCATAATATGCAAACCATGGATGCAATGCCAGCATATAAACAACTTAAAATTGCATCAGAAACCTTATATATTTACGCACCACTAGCCCATCGTTTAGGTTTATATAATATTAAAACAGAGTTAGAAGATCTTGGCTTAAAATATACAGAACCAGAAGTTTACAACGATATCTTAAGCAAAATTAAAGAAAGCAAAGAAGAACAAGAACTATACATAAAATCTTTTTCAGACAAACTAAAATCTGGCTTAGATAAAGAAAAATTCACTTATGAAATTAAAGGCAGGTTTAAATCTATCTTTTCAATTAGGAGAAAAATGCGAAAGCAAAATGTTTCTTTTGATGAAGTCTATGATAAATTTGCAATTAGAATAATATTTGAACCAACTTCTAAAGATGAAAAATTTGATGCTTGGAAAATATATTCAATAGTTACAGATTATTTTAAGCCAAACCCAACTCGATTAAGAGATTGGATTTCTCAACCTAAATCTACAGGTTACGAAGCCTTGCATATAACAGTTGTTGGGCCAAATGCACAATGGGTAGAAGTTCAAATTCGTTCTAATAGAATGAATGAAATTGCTGAAAAAGGATATGCAGCTCATTTTAAATACAAACAAGGTAATGAAAATGAAAGTGGTTTAGAATCTTGGTTGAATAAATTAAAAGAAACCTTAGAAAACCAAAGTTTAGATGCGGTAGATTTTGTTGAAGATTTTAAATTGAATTTATATTCAAAAGAAATATATGTATTTACTCCAAATGGAGATTTAAAATCACTACCAAAAGGAGCTTCAGCCTTAGATTTTGCATTTTCAATACATACAGACGTTGGTTTAAAAACAAGAGGTGTTAAAGTTAACGGAAAGCTAGTTCCACTAAGTCATACACTTACAAGTGGAGATCAAATAGAAGTACTAACTACATCTACAAATAAACCAAAAGCAAGATGGTTAGATTTTGTTATTACTGCTCGCGCCAGAACAAAAATTAAAACAGCACTAAAAGAAGAAGAAAAGATTATTGCAGAAGAAGGAAAAGCTGTTCTTTCAAGAAAGTTACGTCATTTAAAAATTAATTTTGATGATAAAGCTGTAAATGAAATGGTTAATTATTTTAATCTTAAAACAAGTTTCGATTTGTTTTATAGAATTGGAAATGGAGCCATAGACAATACACAATTAAAAGCATTTGCTAACCAGCGTAGCGGTGCAATAATGAGCTTTATAAAAAATAGTTTCAAAAGGCAACAACCAAAAGAAAAAATTGATAAAGAAGAAGTTACAAGCAAATATGATGCATTAGTTTTTGGTAAAGATGAAGAGAAATTAGATTTTAAACTGTCTAAATGTTGTAATCCAATTCCTGGCGATAAAGTTTTTGGTTTTGTAACAATTAACGAAGGAATTAAGGTGCATAAGAACAATTGTCCAAATGCCATTTCTTTACAATCTAATTATGCATATAGAATTATGCCTTCAAAATGGATAGATTCTACTAAACAAGAATTTAAGGCCGTTTTACATTTATCTGGCGTAGACAACAAAGGTATTGTTAACAACCTTACCAAAATAATCTCTAATAACATGAGTGTTTTTATACACAGTATAAATATCTCTGGAGACGATGGCATTTTTGATGGAAAATTATCTTTAAGTGTAAAAAACAAAAATCAATTAACAAAATTAATTGAAAGTATAAAAAAAATAGAAGGAGTTCAAAAAGTTGAAAGAATTAACTCTTTGTAATACAGATTATTATAAAAAAAATTAACAACTGTTTAAAACTTATTTATTACTTTTTAATTAGGCATTAAAATATTGTAAAATAAGTGTAAATTTGTTGCTTAATAACTAGAGCATTTATGAGCAATTCTGCCGAAAATCAAGAAGTTGTAAAAAAAGTTTTTACTGCCTATTTAGAAGAAAATAAGCATAGAAAAACACCAGAACGCTACGCAATACTACAAGAAATATACGATGTTGATGAACATTTTGATATAGAATCTTTATATATCAACATGAAAAACAAAAATTATCGTGTAAGCCGTGCAACTCTTTACAATACAATAGATTTATTACTTGATTGTGGTTTAGTTCGTAAACATCAATTTGACGGGCAATCTATGGCACGTTACGAAAAAAGTTATTTCGATAAAAATCATGATCATGTAATTTTTACAGATTCAGGAGAAGTAAAAGAATTCTGTGATCCAAGAATACAGATTATCAAAAAAACTATTGAAGATATTTTTGATATTGATATTCATAATCATTCACTTTATTTTTACGGAACAAAAAAGAAACAATCTTAATTAACAATACAACACACAACAACAAATTAAACAACTAATGGCTGTAGATTTATTACTTGGATTACAATGGGGAGATGAGGGAAAAGGTAAAATAGTAGACGTACTTACATCAAATTACGATATTATTGCACGTTTTCAAGGAGGTCCTAACGCTGGACACACTTTAATATTTGACGGATTTAAACACGTGTTACACACAATTCCTTCAGGAATTTTTCATAAAACAGCATTAAATGTTGTTGGTAATGGTGTTGTAATTGATCCTGTTATTTTTCAAAAAGAATTAGAAAACTTAGATAAACATAATATAGATTACACCTCTAAATTATTAATTTCTAGAAAAGCACATTTAATTTTACCAACACATAGATTATTAGATGCAGCTTCAGAAACTTCAAAAGGAAAAGCAAAAATTGGTTCTACTTTAAAAGGAATTGGCCCAACTTATATGGACAAAACCGGTAGAAACGGTATGCGTGTTGGAGATTTAGAATTAGAAAACTGGAAAGAAAAATATGATGCTTTAACAGCTAAGCATATTAAAATGTTAGAATTCTTCGATGTTCAAATTGAATATGATTTAAAAGAATTAGAAGCTGAATTTTGTAGAGGAATAGACAAATTAAAAACTTTACAATTTATTGATAGTGAAGAGTTTTTAAACCAAGCAATAAAAGATAAGAAAACAATTTTAGCAGAAGGAGCTCAAGGTTCTTTATTAGATATTGATTTTGGAACATATCCTTTTGTAACTTCATCTAACACAACAGCAGCAGGTGCTTGTACAGGTTTAGGTGTTGCTCCAAACAGAATTGGAGATGTATTCGGAATTTTTAAAGCATACACAACAAGAGTTGGTTCTGGTCCTTTTCCTACTGAATTATTTGATAAAGATGGAGAAACTATGGCTAGTGTTGGTCATGAATTTGGTGCAACAACAGGTAGACCAAGAAGATGTGGGTGGTTAGATTTGGTGGCTTTAAAATACGCTGTAGATGTAAACGGAGTTACGCAATTAATGATGATGAAAGGTGATGTTTTATCTGGTTTTGATACATTAAAAGTTTGTACTTCTTATAATTACAAAGGAAAAGAAATTTCTCACTTACCTTATAATATTGAACCAGAAAATGTTTCTGTAAACTATTCTGAATTTAAAGGTTGGGAAGAAGACTTAACAAAAATGACTTCTGCAGAACAATTACCTAAAAATCTATTAGACTATGTTGCTTTTATTGAAAAAGAAACTGGAGTTCCTGTGTCAATCGTTTCGGTTGGTCCAGATAGAAAACAAACTATCAATAGATAGATTTTCTTATAAAATAAAAAGCATCTTTCATTAATTTGAAAGATGCTTTTCTTGTTAAAAATCAACTAAAAAGACTACTAATTTTTGGTTTAAATGTTTACCACATTAAAGAAATATCTATACGACTAAACCTTTTAAAATTTTACTACCGTTTCAATAATTTTTGAAACTGTTTCCTTATTATTTACACCCAACCCTTCTTGTTGATGTACTAATTCTCCTTCAGGATTAAAGACACTTATAATATTAGAATGTGAGAAATCTAATGGTGAAATTTCTTTGTATTTTACAGCCAAAACATTGGCAAATTCTCTTATTCCATCTTCTGTTCCTTGTAAAAAAGTCCATTGTGCTTCATCTATATAATTTTGTTTTGCAAACTCTTTTAATCTTTTTGGAGTGTCATTTTCTGGATCTATACTTACAAAAACATATTGAACATCATCTTTATAATCAGAAGGTATTTTAGCTTCAATATTCCTCATATCGCCAGTTAATCTTGGACAAGCAGCTTTACAAGTAGTATAAATCATTACCATAACTAACGTTTTTCCTTTCAGCTCTTTTAAAGTGATGCTTTCCCCCTCTTCGGTATTCCATTTTGATGTTAAATTGAATATAGATTCCTCAGAAATTTTATCGTTTATAACTTTTTTAGCTTTTTTTGTTATTGGCTTCAAGTCCATTTTACAAATAGCACAAGAACCTGGTTTTAAAAACACTTTTTCTCCTTCGCATTTCATTGGACATTGATATTCTGTTTTAGCAGTTTCTTTTGTGTTTTTTTCAGCACAAGAAACCATTAATACAACTGTCGTAAAAAATAATATGTATTTAATTAATTTCATTTTTATGTATTTAATTGTCTTTTACACATCTAAATCCGAGGTTTTTCATAGTGTATTTCGCCTTTAAACTTCCTCTTGTTGCATAACGCATAAATGCGGCGTAATTCATTAAATCGGTTGCGTTTATAGCTGCACTACCGCAAAACAAATTAGTATCTGCATCTACATCTTTTCTAGACTCTCCTGTTATTAAAACGGAATTAAAATCGGAAGTCCATTCCCAAACTAAACCATGTAAATCGTACACTTTCCAATAATTTTTAAAGGTTGAACCAATGGTTTTATTAAATGTTTTTGGTTTCTCATACCAACTTAAAATAAACTCGTTATAGGTTTTTAGTTTTCTTGCATCTGGCATTGTTTTGTTTGCCATGGCAACATATTCCCATTCATCAACCGTTGGCAATCTTTTTCCTTGGCATTCGCAATAATCTTTTGCTGCAAACCAAGATATTTGCGTAATTGGCGATTTCTCTTTTTGATTTACACCTAAAATAGTGTCAGATTTCCATTCGCGTAAATAACTTTCATCAACAAATAACTTTATAGCATTACTTCTTTGCCATTTTGGATATTTTTTTACAAATGCTAAAAATTCTTTATTTGTTACCGGATACACATCCATAGAAAAATTACTTATAGAAACTTTCATAGAATCTCTACCATATAAAGGAATATAGTTACCTCCTTTAATTTGTACCATTTTAGACTGACAATTTGCAATAATTGGATTTAGAAATAGTACACAAATTGCCAATCTTAAAATAGTTCTCATTAAATTTGAATTATTGATTCTTAACGTCTTTAACCATTTTTACACTGACATTGGTTTTGTTATTTCCCCAAGAATTATAGATATATGTCATAACATCGGCTACTTCTTCTTCCGTTAAAGATTGCTTTGTCATAATACTGTTATATTTTTCTCCGTTTACAGTAATTTCTCCTGTTTTACCATTTAAAACAATACCAATTGCTCTTTTTACATCAACGTTTAAATAATCGGATTTAGCTAAAGGAGGAAACGCACTTGGTATTCCTTGCCCTTCTGCTTGATGACATGCAAAACATGTTTGACCATATACTTGTTTACCATCTTTCATTTTTTGCGCTAATGATTTTTCAATAATCTTAACAACAACTTCTTTCTTATCTTCTTCTGGCATTGTTTGAATTGTTCCTCCTTCTGGATTATAAATACCTTCTTGTTTTACACCAGAATACAATGCTTTATCCTCTTCACCAGTTACTTTCAACATTCCTAATGCACCTTTATTAAACGCTCTAAAAATGGCATGATCTACTAAAATAAATGTCCCCGGAACATCAACTTTAAAATCTACTATTGCCGCACCACCAGCAGGAATAGATGTTGTTTGTACGTTTTTATTAATATTATCTCCTCCTTCTATATGAACATTATCAAATATTTCTCCAATAACATGAAACGAAGAAGTTAAGTTTGGACCTCCATTACCTACATATAAACGCACTGTTTCTCCAACATTTGCTGTAATTGCTCCATCACCTGTTAAAGCACCTACTTTACCGTTAAAAACTACATAATCTGCATCTTCCTCTACAGCTTTCTTCATGTCAAAAGGTTGTAATCCTTTTTCTCCGGTATCTCCTTTTGTATAAAAATCTCCTTGCATTATGTAATATTCTTTATCTACTTTAGGCAAACCTCCTTCTGGTTCAACCAATATTAAACCGTACATTCCGTTTGCAATGTGCATTCCTACTGGTGCAGTTGCACAGTGATATACATACAAACCTGGATTTAATGTTTTAAATGAAAATGTTTTTTTATGACCAGGAGCAACAAATGAAGACTCTGCTCCTCCTCCTGGACCTGTTACCGCATGTAAATCTATATTATGTGGTAATTTATTATCTGGATGATTTGATAACGTAAACTCAACCAAATCTCCTACTCTTGTTCTTATAAAACTTCCAGGAACAGAACCTCCAAAAGTCCAATATACATACTGAACTCCATCTGTCATGGTTCCTTCTTTTTCAAGAATTTCCATATTTACCAACAACTTTTTTGCTGAACGATTTCCAACTGGAGCAGGAACAAGTGGCGGCGCTGTTAATTCTGCTTCCATAGTTCCTTTTACATAGATATTTGCATTATTTGCAATTGCTACTTCTTTTTTGTTATCACTTTTACAACTTGTTAGCAACAAACTTGTAATACATAATAGACATACAGTTTTTAAAAATCTCATTTCCTCAGTTTTAAGTTAATATTCATTTTATTCTTTTAACAAATTTAGTTCTGATACTTTATTATAAATATGATTTAAATCATATTCAAGAGAAATAAAATAGTACAACTTTGTAGTATTAAAACTAAAAAAATGGAAAACTTAAAAAATAAAACGGTAGCAGAATTAGTAACGGAAAACATAAAAACTGCCCATGTTTTTAAAAAGCATGGCATAGATTTTTGTTGTGGTGGGGGAATTTCTATTGAAAAAGCGTGCGAGAAAAACAGTGTTAATTACAAACAATTACTAAGTGAATTAATAAACTTAGAAAGCAAAACTTCTTCCTCTAATAATTTTAATAACTGGGAGTTAGACTTTTTAATCGACTATATTGTTAATGAACATCACACATATGTGGAAGAAAATATTCCTCTATTAAAGCAATATGGAGCAAAGGTTGCTAAAGTTCATGGAAAAGTATACAATGAGTTAATTGAAATTAATAACCTTATAATTACTGTTTCTAATGAACTAACTACACACATGAAAAAAGAAGAATTAATTCTTTTTCCTTTTATAAAAAAACTTGTAAAAGCTAATAAAGAAGGTAGCTCTATAAGTATTCCTCATTTTGAAACAATAGATAATCCAATAAATATGATGGAAGATGAACATGATGCAGCTGGAGATGTATTTAAAAGAATTTGAAGACAACCTACACCAACATGTACATTTAGAGAATAACATTTTATTCCCTAAAGCAAGAAAACTAGAGTTAATAGTAGATAAAGAATAAAGAACTTTCACTTTTCTTTAGTATTCAACAATATTCTTTTCATTATTTTTGTTCCACTTTAAAACAAAACTTTTGAAAAGAATATTTCTTTTTTTAGCACTATTTATTACTGCTTATACTTTTTCTCAGCAAAAGAGAATTAATTACACTGCTAAAATTCAGTCTGCAGATGAAGACAAGTATCCAGGAGCAATTATATTAATAGGTAATGTACACATGATACACGAAGGTGTAACATTAGACTCTCAAAAAGCATTATACTATAGAAACAAAAACCTTTTTAAAGCTTTAGGTGAAGTTATAATTGAACAAGGAGATTCTATAATTCAATATAGCGATTACGCAGATTACAACGGAAATACAAAACAAGCTGTTTCTTGGGGAAATGTAGAAATGAATGACCCTACAATGAAACTAAAGACAGATACACTTCATTTTGATAGAATAAATCAGAAACTATTTTACAAAACTGGAGGAACTATCCAAGACAAAACAAATACCTTAAAAAGTATTGGAGGAACCTATTTACTTAGAAATAAAAAGTTTATTGCAAAATCTAACGTAACTGTTACAAATCCAGAAAACAACCTAGAATCCAATCATTTAGAATATTACACAAACACAGGAATAGCCTATTTATATGGGCCTTCAACCGTTACAAATAACAAGAATAAGAATAAACTATATAGCGAAAGAGGTTTTTATAACACAAAAACTGATGTTTCTTACTTTGTTAAAAACGCAAAGTTATTTTTAAAAGAAAGAACTATTGAAGGAGATAGTTTGTATTACGACAAACGTAAAGGATTTGCTTCTGCTACAAACAATATAACAGTTATAGACACTGTAAAAAACTTTGTTACAAAGGGAAATTATGCTGAAATATTTGAAGAAAAAGATTCCCTTTTTATTATAGATAAAGCCGTGGCAATTTCTGTTTTAGAAAAAGATTCTTTATACATGCATGGAGATAAAATCTTAGTAACCGGAAAACCAGAAAACAGAATAGTAAGAACTTTTAATAATGTAAAGATTTTTAAATCTGACTTACAAGGAAAGTGCGATTCTATTCATACAGATCAAACAACAGGATTAACAAGAATGTTTAGAAATCCAGTTCTTTGGTCTGGAAAACAACAAATTACTGGAGATACAATTCATTTAGTATCAAATTTAGAAACAAATAAACTAGACTCTTTAAAAGTATTAAACAATGCTTTAATAATTCAAAAAGACTCATTAGCAGATGATGATTTCAACCAAATAAAAGGTAGAAACATTTACGGTAAATTTATTGAAAATGAGTTAAGAACTTTATGGGTAAAAGGAAATGCTGAATCTGTTTTTTTTAGTAGAAATGAAAAAACAAATAAGCTAGAAACTATTACAAAAGAAATAGCTAGTAGTATTGAATTTGAACTAGAAAATAATGAAATTAGTACAATAAAATATTACACAAAATCTGAAGGAATAACATATCCACCTTTAGATTATCCCAAAGAAGACAGAAAACTCAAAGGTTTTATCTGGAGAGAAAAAGAGCAACCAAAGGTTATGCAAGACATTTTTACCAAAGATGAAAAAACTGAGGTAAAAGAAAATATTGATGTACAAAATGCAAAATTGAATTTTGCCAGGGAAAACGCTACAAAGAAAAAAAAGATAGCTTCCGATAGAAAGAATACTCGTAAAAGTTTAAAGAAAGGTTTATAATGAAATCAGACTTTTATAAATACCAAGCACAAACAACTCCTCACCCACTTGCTATAGAAATTTCTCATGCTAAAGGAAGTTATATTTATGATGCTAAAGGGAAAAAATATTTAGATTTTGTTGCTGGAGTTTCTGCAAATAGCTTAGGACACAGTCATCCAAAAGTTGTTAACGCAGTAAAAGAACAACTAGAAACTTACGATCATGTAATGGTTTATGGAGAGTTTATTCAGCAACCACAATTACAGTTATGCAAAGCTTTAGCAAAAACTTTACCTGAAAACCTTCAATCTATATATTTAACAAATTCAGGAACTGAGGCAACAGAAGGTGCTTTAAAGCTAGCTAAAAGATTTACAGAACGTAGCGAGATAATTTCAGCTAAGAACGCATATCACGGTAATACACAAGGTGCAATGAGCGTTTGTGGTGCTGAAGAACAAAATAGTTCTTTTAGACCGTTAATTCCTGGTGTTAAGTTTATTGAATTTAACAATATAATTGATATTGAAAAGATAACAACCAAAACTGCCGCAGTAATATTAGAAACAATACAAGGTGGCGCTGGTTTTATTGAACCTAAGAATAATTATTTACAGAAAATAAAAGAACGTTGTAACCAAGTTGGTGCTTTGTTAATTTTAGATGAAATACAAACCGGTATTGGGCGTACAGGAAAATTTTGGGGATTTGAAAATTACAATGTTGTTCCAGATATTATTATTGCTGGTAAAGGTTTAGGTGGCGGAATGCCAATTGGTGCTTTTATATCTTCTTTAGAAATAATGAATATTTTAAAAGACAATCCAAAATTAGGTCATATTACAACCTTTGGAGGTCATCCTGTTATTGCGGCTGCTGGTTTAGCAACTGTAAACGAAATAACATCTTCTTCTTTAATAAATGAAACATTAAGGAAAGAAGAATTAATTAGAAAACATTTAAAACATTCCGCAATAAAAGAAATAAGAGGAAAAGGTTTAATGTTAGCTATAATTATGGAAAATCCTGAAGTTACTTCCGAAGTGATTTTAGAAAGTTTAGATAAAGGATTGATATTATTTTGGTTACTTTTTGAGAAAAATGCAATTAGAATTACACCTCCATTAAATATTTCTGATGAAGAAATTATAGAAGGATGTGATATTTTATTACAAATTATCATTAAAAAAACACATGAACACAATTAAACCAAAAAAATTACAACACGCTTAAAAACAGCAATTTAACTACATTTACTTAAAGTAAAGTTGTTCTGTTTATTAAAGTATTCATTTAAATTTAATAAAAACACATGCTAATAAGAAAAATATAATTATATTTGTTTAATAAATTAGAGTTAGGGGGCTAATTTATGAATTCTTAAATCGGTTACTGTTTTTACAGAAACCGATTTTTTTTATTAGCTTTAGCAGCATAAACTCTTTTTATGTCTAAAACTATAACACGTATTTTTGATTTTGCTTATAATCAACTAGTAAACTACCCTCAAGAAAAATGCTACAATTACAAAGTTAATGATGAATGGAAATCTATTTCCACTGAAAAATTAATTAATTCAGCAAACAAAGTAAGCAGCTCTTTATTAAAATTAGGTGTTAAACCAAATGATAAAATAGCAGTTATAACGGAAAATAACAATCCTAATTGGCATATTCTAGATACAGGTATCTTGCAAATCGGCGCACAAAACGTTCCTTTATACGCTACTCTCTCAGAAAAGGATTATGAATATATTTTAAATCATTCTGATGCACAATATTGTTTTGTATCCAATAACGATCTATATAACAAAGTAAAATCTATAGAAAGTAAAACACAACTTAAAGGCATTTTCTCTTTAGAAGAATTAGAAACAGACTACGGTTTTTCTAATTTCTTAGAAATCGGTACTAATAAAGAATATAGTTCAGAAATTGAAAAATTAAAAAACAATGTAAAACCAGACCATTTAGCAACCATCATTTACACTTCAGGAACAACAGGAACTCCAAAAGGCGTGATGTTAAGTCATAATAATATTGTTTTTACTGTTTTTAAAACTGACAAAGCATTTAACTTAAATTCTTCTAAAAAACGTATTCTAAGCTACTTACCTATTTGCCATATTTACGAAAGAACTGCATCATATTATAATTTATACAAAGGGTTTGAAGTTTATTTTGCAGAAAGCTTGGAAACCATTGGAGACAATATTAGAGAAGTAAAACCTCATTTTTTAGCAGTTGTTCCTAGATTACTAGAAAAAATATTTGATAAAATCATAGATAAAGGCAGTAATTTAAAAGGTCTAAAGAAACAATTATTCTTTTGGGCATTAGCGTTAGCTGAAAAATACGAGCCTTATCATAAGAATGGAAATTGGTATCATTTTAAACTTAACATTGCAAATAAAATTATTTTCTCTAAATGGAGAGAAGCTTTAGGAAATAACTTAGAGTTTATGGTTTCTGGAAGCGCTCCTCTACAACAACGCTTAATTAGAGTTTTTACAGCAGCAGGAATTCCTGTTTTTGAAGGATACGGAATGACCGAATCTTCACCTGGAGGAACAGTAAATGACCTAAGAAACAACAATTTAAAAATAGGAACCGTTGGAAAACCTTTAGAAGGTGTTGAAATTAAAATTGCCGAAGATGGAGAAATTTTAATGAAAGGAGAAAACGTAATGTTAGGCTACTATAAAAATGATGAGTTAACTAAAAAAACCATTATTAACGGTTATTTACATACTGGAGATATTGGAGAACTTGACAATGAAGGCTTTTTAACAATTACAGACCGTAAAAAAGAAATTTTTAAAACCTCTGGAGGAAAATACATTGCTCCTGCAGCATTAGAAAGCGAGTTTAAACAATCACGTTTTATAGAACAAATAATGGTTATTGGTGAAGGTGAAAAAATGCCTGCAGCATTCATACAAGTTCAGTTTGAATTTATTGAAGATTGGGCTAAAAGACATCATCATAAAATTACCGACGTTACTTCTGATAAAAAATTAATAGAAAGAATACAAGAAGAAGTAGATTTTTACAATAAAAAATTTGGTAAATGGGAACAAATAAAGCGTTTCGAAATCACCCCAGAACCTTGGACAATTGAAAATGAGTGCCTTACCCCTACTATGAAAATAAAAAGAAAGGTAATTAAAGAAAAATACAAAAAATTGTACCAAAAAATATATAATTCTTAATTAAGAACCAATAAATTTTCTATTTGTTAAATCAATGTAAATTTACTACTTTGCAGTTCTTCAAAATAGAAATTTATGGCAATAGAAATTACACGCATTTTTGATTTTCCTTATTATCAATTAGAAAAATACAATCTAAACAAAGCTTTAACCACAAAATACAATGGTAAATGGGTTTCTACTTCTTCCAAAGAATATATAGATAAAGCGAATGCTATAAGTAGAGGATTGTTAAAACTAGGTATTAAAGCTAATGATAAAATTGCTATAATTTCTACTACCAATAGAACAGAGTGGAATATTTGTGATATTGGTATTTTACAAGTTGGCGCACAAAATGTACCTATTTATCCTACAATTTCTAAAGAAGATTATGAGTATGTTTTAAATCATTCTGAAGCAACTTATTGTTTTGTTTCAGATTCAACTATACTTGAAAAACTTAATCAAATTAAAGGAAACACTAGTATAAAAGAAGTGTTTACTTTTGACGATATTAGTGAAGAAAAAAATTGGAATGAAGTCTTAGAACTTGGTAAAGATACTAGTAACCAAGAAGAAGTTGAAGCAAGAAAAAATGCAGTAACTCCAAACGATTTAGCAACCTTAATATATACTTCAGGAACCACAGGAAGACCTAAAGGCGTTATGTTATCTCACGGAAACATTGTTTCTAATGTGTTAGCTAGTGACGATCCAGTTCCTTTAGAATACGGTAAAGACAAAGCATTAAGCTTTTTACCTGTTTGTCATGTATTTGAAAGAATGATACTGTATTTATATCAATTTTGTGGTGCAGAAATTTATTTTGCTGAAGGAATTGATAAATTAACCGAAAACGCACAAGAAATTAAGCCAGATGTTATGACGGCTGTACCTCGTTTATATGAAAAAATATACGATAAAATTATCTTAAAAGGTGAAGATTTAACAGGAATAAAAAAGAAATTATTTTTCTGGGCTGTAAATTTAGGTTTGCGCTATGAACCATACGGACAAAACGGATGGTGGTATGAAAAACAACTAGGCTTAGCTCGTAAGCTTATCTTTTCTAAATGGCAAGCTGCTTTAGGTGGTAACTTAAAAATAATGGTTTCTGGAAGCGCAGCTCTACAACCACGTTTAACACGTATTTTTGCAGCAGCAGGAATGCCAATTATGGAAGGTTATGGATTAACAGAAACATCTCCAGTTACTTCTGTTAATTTTGTTGAAGTAAACGGAGAAAGAGGCTTTAGAGTTGGTACTGTAGGTAAAGTTATTAAAGACGTAGAAGTTAAAATTGCTGAAAATGGAGAAATTTTAATAAAAGGACCAAACGTAATGCAAGGTTACTATAAAGATCCAGAAAAAACTGCCGAAGTAATAAAAGACGGTTATTTCCATTCAGGTGATAAAGGAGAAATTGATACAGACGGTTTTTTAAAAATTACAGGAAGAACTAAAGAAATGTTTAAAACTTCTGGAGGTAAATACGTTGTACCACCTTTACTAGAAGGAGAATTAAAACAATCTTTATTTATTGAACAAGTTATGGTTGTTGGAGAAGGAGAAAAAATGCCTGCTGCAATTATTCAACCCAATTTTGAGTATTTAAAAGAATGGGCAAAAGAAAACAATATAACCTACTCTAATAACGAAGAATTAATTGCAAATGAAAAAGTTTTAGAGCAGTTTACAAAAGCTGTAAAAGTTTGTAATAGCTGTTTTGGTAAATGGGAACAAATTAAAGTCTTTAAGTTAACACCAGACGAATGGACTTTAGAAGCTGGCCACCTTACGCCAACAATGAAAATGAAACGAACTGTAATAAAAAAGATTTACAACGATTTATACGAACAAATTTATAGAGGATAAACTCTTTAAAATACTTAAAAACTCATAATGAAAATTGTGAGTTTTTTTGTTTGATGAATATAATTATACCCTAAAAAAACTTAAATAAAAAAGTTATCTTTGGGATAACAGTAACAAAAAGGTTTCCTTATCCTATTCTATTTAAGGGATACGAGTAATAAAAATTACTGTATAACACGTTAGGCAACATAAAGAGAAACGACATTGACAGAAAGAAAAACCAACTTCAAAACCATTTGGCAAAGAGCTAAAATCAGACCAATATTACTACTTTTTGCATTTCAAGGAATTGCATTTGCATTACTTCTTTTTCTTCCAATGGGCTTAATGATGAATTCATTAGGAAATAGTTTTCCATTTATTGAAAACGCTGAAAAGATTCAATCTGATGGAATAACAGCAAATGCTACTCTAACTGGAATCAAAGGAATTGATAACATAACTATCAATGGAAATAATCCACAAATTTTGACTTATGAATTTGACAACAACGGACAGAAAACGGAATCAAAGTTTAGTGTTTTTGAACCAGAAAAAACTGATAATTTAAAAATTGGAGATATAATTCCAATTAAACATTTGAATGGACAATCAATACCGACAGAATTTGAGCAGTACACTTTTAATATGGATTTTATGTATTACATAGCTGGAGTTATACTCTTAATTGGACTAATTCTTTGTTATCTTCTATACTCAAGAATAAATAAGGAAATCTCATTATATAAAACAGGCAGAATTATGGAGGGAAAAATAGTTTCAATAAGCCATAATAAAGGTTTCACATTTTCAAAATTTGGTTCGTCAATGGATGTGCATTATGAATATGGAAATAACGTTACAAAATCGAGAACTAATAATTTTGCTTTAACAAATAATAAATCAATTGGCGATTCAATTAAAATTTTGGTTTCACAAGACGGAAATTCATCTTGTTTATATCCAGAATTGATAGCTAAAACGAATGGATGGAAAGAAAATTACGTTGCCTAACACCGTATATAAAAAATTGCTGTTTTGTGCTAAATCAAAAGGTCGTTGCACGTTTGCTACATCTGATTTTCCTTCGGAAAATCCTCGTACGCAAACACGCAACTTTCCATATACAAAACCGTTGGCATTCATTGTGGCTCACTCAAACTCAAACGGAATTAATAAAAACTCAAATATGAAAAAAATAATTTTTATCAACTTACTTCTGATTACATCATTGTCATTTGCTCAAACAAAAATTGCAACAACAGAAGACGGAAAAAAAGTACTTTTGAAAGATGACAAAACGTGGGAATATCTTAATCCTGATACTAAACCGAAAAATTCTTGTGTAGTTGATGCAAATTTTAAAGAACCTAAATGGAAAAAGAGTTCTTCTTGGAAAAGAATGGGAACAAGAGTCGATGATTTAAAAAAACATATTTCAGTAGATTTAGGAATTGACGAGAAAAAAATTATTCTTTTATCACTTTCTGAACAACTTGGAAACGCAGTTTATCAGTTGTGTGTCGATGGGACAAAAATGAAATATAGAAGAACTGGTTCAGTTTTCAGAAAAGACGGAGAAGATGTTTTAAAAATGGATTAAATAATGGACAGAAAAGAAATAGCATATTTCAATCAAAACGGAAGATATTTAGTCGTTACAATGGACGATGAAAGTTTCATTTTGAATTCAAAAGAAGAGTTTGAAAAATATGTGAAAGACAATAATTGTATAATAGTAAAACATTAAAAACAACGAAATGGCAACACCGTGCATAAAAAATTGCTACTTTTAGCTTAACCAAAAATAGTTGCTTTTTTGCAATCTTATATTTTCCTGCGGAAAATAACGATGGCACAAAATCGCAACTTTTCATAACACAAACACATTCTAAAAAACTTAATGTTTACTTTTTTTCAATAACTGAGGAAACTTACTTTTAAAAGCATTTAACCTTGGAATAGATACATTTTGTATATAAGGATTTTCAGGATGTAATTTCTCATAATCTTGGTGATACTCTTCTGCTTTATAAAACTTAGTAAATCTTGTAACTTCAGTAACTATTTTACCATTGTATTTCTCTTTATTTAATTTTGAAATAGCAGCATTTATAATTTGTTTTTCTGCTTCCGTTTTATAAAAAGCTATGGAACGATATTGCGAACCATAATCTGGATGTTGTCCATTTACAGTAGTTGGATTATGAGAACCATAAAACACATCAACCAAGGTTTTAAAACTCACAACCTCCGGATTGTAATAAACAGCAACAGTTTCTGAATGTCCTGTTCTACCTGTTCCTATAGATTTATAAGTTGGATTTTTAGTGTGCCCACCAGCATAACCAGAAACAGCTTCTTCTACTCCACTTACACTTTCAAATATAGCTTCTACACACCAAAAACATCCGCTTGCAAAATACGCTACCTCAGTTCCTTCTTGAGGTTGAAAAACAATATTATCTGCCATTTTTTCTTCCGAAGAAAAGCTAAATAATGTAACTGTTATCAATGTTAAAAATAGTAATGCCTTGGAAAACTTCATGTTTAATATATTTTATGTCTTAAAGATTCAAAATTATTAATTCTTCAAAAAATAACTAGATTCTATTATTTGGTCGTATCAAAACAAGAGTTCGTACAATTGTTTACAACTTTAGCATTTTGTTAAGAATGATAGTTGTAAAATGCTAGATAGATACTTACTTTTGTTATTCAAATTTATAATAATTAATGGAACATTTTATAGTATCTGCACGTAAATATCGCCCTCAAAACTTTGAGGATGTTGTTGGGCAACAAGCCATAACTAATACGTTAGAAAATGCTATAAAAAACAACCATTTAGCGCAAGCTTTATTATTTACTGGACCACGTGGAGTTGGTAAAACTTCTTGTGCGCGTATTTTGGCTAAGAAAATAAATCAACAAGATGCGGCGCTTTCTTCTGAAGATGAAGATTTTGCTTTCAATATTTTTGAATTGGATGCGGCGTCTAACAACTCGGTAGATGACATTAGAAATCTTACTGAGCAAGTTCGTATTCCGCCACAAATAGGTAAGTATAAAATATATATTATTGATGAGGTGCACATGCTTTCTGCTTCTGCATTTAATGCGTTTTTAAAAACGTTAGAAGAACCGCCAGCACATGCTATTTTCATTTTAGCTACTACAGAAAAGCATAAAATTATTCCAACTATATTATCTCGTTGTCAAATATTCGATTTTAAACGAATTGGTGTTTTAGATGCTAAAAATTATCTAAAAACAATTTGTGAGAAAGAAAATATAACGGCAGATGATGATGCGTTGCACATAATAGCTCAAAAAGCCGATGGTGCAATGCGAGATGCTTTATCAATTTTTGATAGAGTTGTTAGTTTTTCTGGAAATAATTTAACGCGTGAAGCTGTAACCGAAAACTTAAATGTTTTAGATTATGATGCTTATTTTTCTATGACAGACTTGTTATTGGAAAATAAAATTCCAGAAGTATTGGTTAACTTCAATACTATTTTATCTAAAGGTTTTGACGGACAGCATTTTATTAACGGTTTAGCAAGTCATTTTAGAGACTTATTAGTAGCTAAAGATAAAGCTACTGTTGCCTTATTAGAAGTTGGAGACAATACTAAAAAGAAGTATTTAGAACAAGCTACAAAAGCAACTTTGCAGTTTTTATTAACGTCTATTGATAAAGCAAATGATTGTGATTTAAAATATAGAGCTAGTAAAAATCAGCGATTGTTGGTAGAACTAACATTAATGCAAATTGCCTCTATCACTTTTGATGGAGAAAAAAAAAAGTCAGCTAACTACATAATTCCAGCTACTTTTTTTACTGCCTTATCTCCTGCTGTTAAAGAAATTGCAAAACCAAAACCTTTAGAAAAGAAACCTGTAACAGTACAAAAAACTGTTATTGAAAAACCTAAAGCAACTTTAAAAACTCCTGTTCTTAAAACTACCAAGAGGCGTTCTTCAGCATTTTCTTTAAAATCTGTTTTGGAAAAAAAGGTTGACAATACCAAAAGTGTTGTTGAAGAAAACTACGATAATCATCCTAGAACTCCTTTTACTCAAAAAGAACTAATTAAGAGTTGGAATTTATATCAACAAAAGCTAATTAAACAAGGTGAAAAGAACATGGCTTATGGTATGAGTTCTAGCGAACCAAAATTATTAGCAGATTTTAAAATTAGTTTTACATTACCTAATGAATTAATGAAAGGTCAATTAAAAACAGGAAGTACTAAATTAGTTTCATTCTTAAGAAGCTCTCTTAACAACTACGGAATTAACTTGGAACTCGATGTTAGTGAAACAGTTGAAAAAAAGTTTGCTTATACTCCTCAAGAAAAATTTGATAAATTAAAAGAGAAAAACCCATTATTAGAAGAACTACGTATAAAGTTTCAACTAGACATGTAATTCTTCTTTAACATTTACATTTTTACCTAAATAAACCAGAGAAATATTTTCTTTCTTTTCATTTTTATTTTCAAATTCAGGAATTAAATATAAGTTTTTACCATTCTTTACAAATAACGGAACAGATTTTACCTCATTATAAAGTTTAGAAAACGTCTCGATGTATTCTTCTTCATTATTAATTTTTATTTCATAAATTTCTGGGTTCTTTCTAAACGCTTCACTTAAATTAATATAATCGTCCTTTGGTGTAAGATAATTAACTTTATTATTTACTGAGTTTTGTCTAATTTCTTCAGAAGTTGCTAACCTATAAGCTCCATGTTCTCCAAATTCTTTAGAAAAGTTATTAATTGCATATTCATTTACAGCTTCACTTCCGGTCATAGAAAGTAAATAGCCAACATCATTTAACTCTATATTATCAGCTAAATTATCGCCGTAAATATCTACAGAAAAAGCTTCTAAATTAGATTTATTGGCTTTATCAATATAATTTTTATTTGAATCTATTAATACTACTCTTTTTCCGTAATCTCTTAAATAACTAGCAATTAACCTAGCTGGCCCAGAAGCTCCAACAATTAAAATTGCATTAGAGCTTTTTAAGAAAACACCAACCATTTTAGCAAATAATCTTGCTGTGGTTGCGTTTAAAAGTACAGTTCCTAATACAATCATAAAAACTAAAGGTGTAATATATTCTGCTCCAGAAACACCTTGTTTTATTAATTTACTCCCAAATAGAGAAGCAATACCTGCTGCTACAATTCCTCTTGGACCAACCCAACTAATAAAAAGTTTTTCGTTAAATTTTAAATTAGAATTATGAGTACTTAAAAAAACAGCAATTGGCCTAATTACAAATACAACTATAGCAAATAAAATTAAAGTATTCCATGAATATAAAAGCATTAAATCTTGAATGTTAATATTAGCAGAAAGTAAAATAAATAGCATAGAAATTAACAATACACTTAAAGACTCTTTAAAATACAATAATTCCTTTAAGCTTTTTAAATTACTATTACCTAAAACCATTCCCATAACTACAACTGCTAACAAACCAGATTCATGCGCAAAAGCTTCAGATAACACAAAAACGGATAAAACAGCTGATAATGAAACAACATTTAATAAATAATGCGGAACCAATTTCTTATTAATTGAAAAAGCTAAAGCGTGTGCAAAGGTAAATCCGAAAGTAGTTCCAAATAAAACAATTTTACCAAATTCTAATAATGCCGTTTTAGTAAATCCACCACCACCACCAGCTGTAATAAATTCAAAAACCAAGACAGCAACTAAAGCTCCAATTGGATCTATCAAAATTCCTTCCCACTTTAAAACAGTAGAAACATCTCTTTTTAAAGGTATGTTTCTTAATATTGGTGTTATTACAGTTGGACCTGTTACAATTATTAATCCTGAAAAAAGATACGAAAGCTCCCAACTTAAACCAAAAATATAATGAGCGGTTATTCCTGCTCCAAAAAATGTTACTGCAGAGCCTAAAGTAATTAACTTAGTAATTACTGGACCAACATTTTTAATTTCTTCTCTTTTTAGTGTTAAACCTCCTTCAAAAAGAATAATACTTATTGCTAATGAAACAAAGTAGTATAAACTCTCTCCCGGAAACAAGCCTTTTGTGCCATTCCAAATAGGTTCTATCCATTTAGTTTTATCATCACTTAAAAACTCTGCTGCTATTGGCCCAACTAAAAGACCTATTAAAATTAAGGGTAAAATTGCCGGAATCTTAAATTTCCAAGCAAACCATTGTGCAATTATTCCCAATATTACTATTCCTGCTAATTCTAACATTTAAAAATTTTATAAAAAGCTAAATATAATAGTTTTTTTATAGGCTCTAAGATTTTTCTCTATGAATTGTTAAAAAAAAGGATATATAATTACTTCCATACTGTTTTATTAAGTACAAATTAGTTAATTTCTAAACTTTTTTTCACTTCGTTTCCAAGGTCGTCAATTACTGTTAATGTGTATTTTCCCTTTTTAGGAGTTACTGCAATTTCATGGTAATTTTCTGTCATTTTTAAAAATTCATCATTTAAATACCAATACACTTTTGCTTCTGTATTATTATGTACTAATTTAAAAACAACAGGGTTTGTCTTTCCATCAAAACCTTTTGTTAAACTAACTTTAGTCTGTTTGTCCTTTGGAAAAATAAAAGAAATAGTATTATTTTCTAACGGATTACAACCTGTTTTAAATCTTGGTAGTTGTCTATAATCTGCATTATTTTGTTTATAATAATAGGCCATTAAAGCCGGCAAACTAAACCAAGTTTTTTTAGAAATTGAAGTTATATCTTCACAATTTGCAGTTACACGATACAAATTGTCTTTACTCAACAAAATCTCTTTATGATAAGGACATGACTTGGATTTCAATCCGTTTTGTGGGATTCTTTTTTTGGTTGAAGGACAAATTGGCAACGCCAAATAACCACTTTCGGTACAAATATCTTCTTCAATCAATGCTTCAAAAGGTTCTAAAAACCAATCCGATTTTGGCAATAAATTAAACACATTAAATAATAAAGGTGATGCACTTCCAACACCCGTTAAATCTGCTCTACCTTCTCCGTCTGAGTTTCCAACCCAAACACCAACAACATAATTTGCGTTGGTTCCAATTGCCCAAGCATCTCTATTTCCAAAACTTGTTCCTGTTTTCCATGCTATTTTTTGGGCAGAATCGTAATATTTCCAAGCTTGATCGGTTGCAACACGGTTTACATTTGTCAAGGTTTCTAAGGTTAAAAACCAAGAACCTGCATCTATATTTTTAGGTTGATTAACAATAGTACCAAAACTTACTTTTTTATTTTTAAAATAAGTCGGTTCAACAAATTCATTTGAATAATATTGATGTTTTAATTCTTCAAAATGATTTACCGTTGAAGACATTCCTGCAAATGTTTTACATAAATCCCATAAACTTGCCTCTGCTCCACCTAAAATTAACGATAATCCATAATGATTTGCAGATCTATCAATATGATTTATATTGTATTCCTTTAAATCTTCTCTAAATTTCTCCAATCCGTAACGTTGTAACATTCTAACTGCAGGGATATTCAAAGAACGCGTTAAAGCTTCATTTGCAGGAACAGCTCCATCATATTCTTCATTAAAATTTTTAGGTGTATAACCAGCAATTTCTGTAGGAATATCCGAAACCAATTGTTGTGGTAATAAATCTCCAGATTGTAGCATACTTGCATATAAAAAGGGTTTTAAAACACTTCCCGTACTCCTTCTAGACAATATATTATTTACATTTTTTTGATGTTTTTTATCCGTTGGCGAATTACCAACATAAGCTAAAACTTTTCGGGTTTTAACATCCAAAACCAAAACTGCCATATTAAAAACTTCGTTTTGTTTCACACGATTATAATGCCTTTTAACTAACTGATTTACTTGTTTTTGTAAATGAATATCTAAAGATGTTTCTATGCGATTTCCTTTGTATTTTTTTGAAATTTCTTGCGTTAAATGCGTTGCTGTTGTTGGTAATCTATATGGTTTTTGAGGTAATTCTTCAGCCAAAGCCAATTCTAAAGTTATACTATCAATTATAGCTTCTTTATATAGTTTATGAAGTAATTTATTACGTTTTACTTTTAATTTTTGTTGATTTTTTCCTGGATAAATTAACGATGGAGCATTTGGTAAAACAGCCAACGTTGCACTTTCTGCCCAAGAAAGTTGCGCTGGTTTTAAACCAAAATAACGCCAAGAAGCCATTTCTAATCCTACAACATTACCACCAAAAGGTGCATTAGAAGCGTATAAATTCAGAATTTCTTTTTTTGAATGTCTAAATTCTAATCGCGTTGCAAGAATTACTTCTTTTAGCTTTTCTATATAGCTTCGTTTCTTGTTTTTTCTTGATAAACGAATTACTTGTTGGGTTAACGTACTTCCTCCACGAACCACTTTTCCTGCTTTTCTGTTTTGCTGAAATGCTTTGTAAATTGAAATCGGATTAAAACCAACATGCTTATAAAAATGAGCATCTTCAAACTGAACTATTGCTTGCTGAAACTTTATAGGAATACTATCTGATTTAGGAAATCGCCATTGTCCATCATCTGCAATTACTGCTCCTAACAATTCGTTATTACTTGCTAAAACTACTGTTGAAGTTGGTTCATTAAATAGTTTCTTTGGTAAACAAAAATAATAAGCAACCAATAAAACCAAAAGAACTATCAGTTTCTTTGGATGCGTTTTTATGATGTTTTTTAGCTTTTCCATTTTCTTTTTCTGTCATTCCTGCGCAGGCAGGAATCTATTCTTACTCTTTGTGGATTCCTGCTTTCGCAGGAATGACAAAAGCGTTGACATTACTTAACAACTTTAATCCACTGTCCTTTTGTACGCGCAACATAATCATTGTCATACATTGCTTCTACTTGTGTTCCTGGTAAATAATAATCCCCTAAATAAGATGCATTTAGTAAAATTTTAAATGTTTTTTGGTCATTTCTTCCTAATGAAAAGTAATAATTTACACGATCATCTCTAATATCAGTATAATCAACTTTAGTATTTTGTTGCCCTCCAAAATCAGTAAAACGCGTATTGACAATCTCCCAACCTGAAGGTAAAATCTGAGTTAAAGCAACATTATCAACAGTATTGGTTGATGTATTTTTCACAAATACTTCAGCTACAATATTAGTTCCTTGTTGTAATTCTTTTGGAGAAATTATTTTTCCTTCTTTTGTTTTATAATGAACATAAACTTCTAAGTTTTTCTGAAAAACTTCTTCACTACCAGCTGGTAAAATTCCTTCTGAAGTAATAGTTGCATATAAAATTCCGTTTGAATTATTCTTAACTTCTAAAGAATTATCTTTCTGAATAGCAGTCAGTTTTGTATCAAAAAGCGATTTATTTGTTGTTGCATTTACATTTTTTCCATTGAAAGAAAATGTTGCGTTTACACTTTTAGCTTGTTCATTTTGCATCACAAATTTTGCAATTGCTAATAAACTATATGAAGTAGTTTGTGTGCTCATCCACTTCTCACTTGACAATTTATCAGCTATTTTTTTTGCTAATTTTATCGACTTCACATCATCTTTTAACAAAGAATACGTTTCCAAAGCCATTGCATCATCTCTGGTTTCAGAACCATAATAGTAATATCTTCTTTTCTTTGTTTCAGTAGATAATGTGTTTAAAATGTTTTTAGCAATCGATTTTTTACCAATTAAAGCATACGCCATTGCTAATCTCATTTTTGATTCATTAGAAATGTTTTTCGTTTCACGCAAACGATTCATTGAAGCTAAATCTGGTGTTGTTGCCAAAGCCAACGTATATAATCTGTAGGCTTGCGCCAATTCATTTCCATATCGATTGTCTTTTCTCCAATTACGTGCTTGTTGTTTTTGGTACGAAACCCAGCTATTTTTAAACCCAATTGGCAACACATAACCTTGTTTTTCTGCTTCTAATAAGAAATGACCTGCGTATGTTGTTCCCCAATCGTTTGCATTGTTATTTCCACTCCAATAAGACAATCCGCCATTTGATAATTGAAATCCAGATAATCGACTTATTGCATGTTTAATATTTCGTTCTACGGAAGCTTTTTTCTCATTCGATAAATCGAATAACTTTCTTAAATATAACTGCGGAAAAGCGCCAGATGTTGTTTGCTCTACACAACCATGTGGATAACGAACCAAGTAATTCAATCGTTTTGTAAAATTCATTGGTGGCAACGTAGAAAATTCTACACTTGCTTTGTTAGTTCCAACAGTTCCGAAAGAATTAAAGTTAAACGTTTTAGTTTCATTTCCTTTTAAAACAATATCATAGGTTTTTGTGGTAACCGGATTCGGGTTTACAACATCTATTTCTACTGAATAATTAGCTTTTTCTTTTCCAGAACTTGCCACAACATCTACTTTACCAATACCTTTAAAATCATTTACTTTCACTTTAAAATAAACCATTTTTTCATCTGGTTGCTTAAAATTAACTGTTTGTGTTTTGTTACCAATAACAGTAAATGATGGATTTGGTTTTAAACTTACAGAGACATTTTTTACATGATTTTTCATTGCAAACACGGTAACTGGCAATGTAACAGTTTCTGATGGTGTAATTTTTCTTGGTAAGGAAGCTAATATCATTAAAGGTTTACGTACAAAAACAGTTTTTTCTGCGCTTCCGTAAGCATCTTTTTTAGTATCACTTGCAACAACCATTGCTCTAACGGAACCAATATATTTTGGAATATTTACTACATGAGATTGCGTTTTACCAGCAGCTAATGTAAACGGACCTAAATACGTTACCATTGGTTTAAATCGGTTTGCTTTTTTGTTTTTACTTCCTGCTTCTGTTTCATCTCCACCAATACTCAAAATTTGATTTATTTTTCCGCCGTAGGCACCAATAACATCATCAAAAATATCCCAAGTTTTTACACCTAAAGATTGTTTGGCAAAGAAAACATTCCATGCATTTGGTGTTTTAAATCTTGTTAAATCTAACAAACCATCATCAACTAAAGCCAACGTATATGTCATTGGTTTTCCGTTTGTTTCCGTAACTTTTATAGTTGTACTTTCTTCTGGTCTAATTTCATCAGGCATCGAAATTACAGGTTGTAATTTTGTTGCTGGATTTTCTACCAACATTGGCATAGAACCGTACATTCTTATTGGTAAATCGTTTTTGGTTTCGTTATGTTTTTGCAATAATGAAATGTTTACAAATACATTTGGCGTGTATGTTTTTAGAACAGGAAATGTAAATTCAGTTTGATTTTTAGCCGTTTCCACCCAAAAACTCTCTAACACTTCTACGCCATTTTCAATAGTAATTAATGCTCTTTGGCCTACTGAAGAAGGAAACTTTACGGTTGCTTTTTCATCAACTTTATAGCTTTCTTTATCGGTTGTAAATTGCAATAAAGTAGCGTTATTCTGATTCGATTTCTTTTTATTATACCAAGAAGGCCAATCGAAATAAACAATTTCAGAAGTACTGTGTTTTCCTGTTTTATCGGTTACTTTTATCAAATATCTTCCCCAATCATTTTCGTCAACTTTAAATTTAAATTGTCCTTTTCCGTTAGACGAAGTACTTGTTACAAGCTGTTTGTACGATTTATGAAATTGAGAACCGTCATAACGAGATAAATTATCATCTCCTGTGCTCCACCACCATCTCCAAGAAAGAGAATAAATTTTTACTTCAACATTTTTTAGCGAAATTGGCTTCCCTTTTTCAGTAATTGAAGCAATATTAAACGTGTATTCTTTATCTGTATATAAATAATTTTTAGAGCCTTTTTCAATTGGAGATTCTACACCAACATAACGAGCAAATGGAGATAGTTTTTTACTAAAAACATCGGTACTAAAATCGCCTCCATTTTCATAGGCTTTTGTAATAAACGAAGCTTTTAACATTCCTGGAGCTTTGTTTTTCAGCGTTGGTTTTACAGAAAAATTTGCAGTTCCTGTTGCTGATAATTTTCCATCAAAAATTGAAAACTCTTCCGTTTTAAAGCTTTTTGTTACATCATCAAAATTATAATTTTTGAAGTTTTTAAATTCGGTTTTTGTTGGACTGAATTTCCCGTTAATATCTAATTTTAAACTTTTTGCAATAGCTCCATGCAGCCATTTTACTTCTACATCACCAGAAACAGCAGCGTCAGAAGTGAAAATTTCTGTAT
This sequence comes from Tenacibaculum todarodis, assembly GCF_001889045.1. Lineage (NCBI taxonomy): Bacteria > Pseudomonadati > Bacteroidota > Flavobacteriia > Flavobacteriales > Flavobacteriaceae > Tenacibaculum > Tenacibaculum todarodis. The sequence goes on from NZ_CP018155.1 coordinate 928,557, forward strand.
CTGTTTTCAACTTAATTTTTAAACGATTTGGTTTAATAGTTTCAACTTTTATTGTTTTATTAAAAATAGCACCACCAACGGTAGTTTTTACTTTCCAATTTCCTGTTGGCGCATCTTGATTTGTTTTTGTAGTATACGCATAAACATTCTCTGGATTTTTATGCAAAATTTTACGGTCTATAATTTTTCCATGCGGATTTGTTAATTCGAATTTTATTGGATGACCTTCAGGAATCGGATTTGCATTATCATTTAAAACAAATGTTAAAAAAATATTGTCTCCAGGACGCCAAACACCACGTTCTCCATATACATATCCTTTTATTCCTTTTTGAAGTTTTATTCCAGAAACATCAAACTTACTCATAGAAAGTGCTTCACCATCATTTAGTTTTACATACGTTGTATTATTTCCTTTAGAAATAACGGCAAAATATGCTTGTGGTGCATTCTCAATACGCGCTGTTCCGTCTGAACTTGTTTTAGTTGTTTTTACTTCTTGCTGTTGTAGATTAAGTAATTTCACAGTTGCATTACTTACAGGTTTTGTAGTTAATAAATCTGTAACTGCAATAAAAAGTGAATTATTAGTTCCTTTTTTTATGGTAACTCCTAAATTTGAAGCTACAATATTTTTAGTAATATTTTTATTGTAGTAATAAGATGAAGTACACGGATTGTCTCTATCGTTCCAATTGTAATTTCTGTAATTATAATTGTTATAGTAGTTTGTAGAATTATAAAACGCATCATCTAATTCTTTTTTACCATAAATTATACTTGTGTTATTCTCTTTTCCATCACATTGATACGCAGCATATTCTTGAATAAAATTCAATTCCAAACGATACATCGCACCTGCTTCTGGCGTAATAATTTCAGCTAAATCAATTGCAAAAGCATTGTTTTTATCCAGTTTTAAACCACCACTTGCTAAGTTTATAGTGTGTGAAGCAACTGGGCGGCCAACTGTACGAATATAACCAGCGTTACTTATTTTATTTTGCTGTAAAAATTGCAACATATTGTCTTTATAGACTTTGTAAACTGTTGCATCAACAGCTTTTAAATTTACTGCTTGAAAGTTTACTTTTAAGTTTTCAGAACTTGGTAAAATAGTACCGCTTTGTAAAAAACTAATAGCAGGTTTTGGTTGTTCAAAAAATAATTTTCTAATGGTATTTTCTTTTAATGAATATCCATCTGTATTTTTAATTCCGCTAAACACTTCCAGCTCTACAGCTTCTTTATGTGCTGTTTTAGGAAAAATTGTTACTTTATTTTTATCAATTTTATAGGTAAACTTGGTGTTTTTTGTATTGTTGAAAGCAATTAGTCCATTTAAATTCTGATTAGTTTTTATTGGATCAGAAAAACTAATTGCTATTTCTTGATTTCCATCTTTAGAAACATCAATTGCTGTAATTTTAAAATTGCTTTTACCAATTATAGCAATTTCCCTTTCGCCTTTTGAAGAAGAGTTAATCGATTTTCCATTCCAAAATAATTCCAGTTTTTCATCATTTTCAGAACGCTGAATGCTATCAATGGTAAAACTAATTTTTGAAGCGTATTTTTCAGTTGCATCAAACTGAATAGGAATGTTTTTGTTTTTGTATGTTGCCGTTACAATGTTTTCTAATTTAGAAGTTTCTATAACGTCGTTTGCACTTATAACGCCGTCTATATAATTCCAATTTTTATCATAACTCTGCGGAGAAAAATTATTGACAACAAATACTTGTTCTTTGGTTTTCACCTTAAAAACAAAATCTTTTTTATCCGTAGGAACACCAGTATAAATACCTGATAAATTGGCAGTTACAATATATTCTTGATTTCCTTGTAGTTTTTCAGTTGGTGTAAACACAAGCGTATTTCCTTCAATAGAAACTGTTCCTTTTACATTTGGAGAAAGTGTAATTATGTTTTCTGGAATAGCAGAAGAAGCTATCGGTTTTACCAATTGCACCTTTATTTTATCAGTTGTAGAAATAATCTCTTTTGGAAAATGACTTACAAATTCAACAAAATCATTGGTTTTAGAAACTTCTTTTGTAGTCTTTTTACAAGAAACAATACTTAATAAGAAAACTGCTGTAAACAGGTAAACATACTTTTTCATAATACAAAATTTTAAATGCAATCAAATTTAATTAATTTAAAGCATACAAAACTGTACAAATTAGAAAGTGTTCTGTTTTATTGAGAATTCGTTAAAAGAAAATTTAGTTGGAGTATTTTTTAGACACAGATTTCACGAATTAACACAGATAAATGAGTAAATTCTATTTAAAATTAGTGTAAATCAGTGAAATCTGTGTCTTATTTTTTAAATAGTATGAATCCTAACTTTCTTACTTTTTAAACGTGTATTATTTAGTTTTTCAACCAAATTAGTAGCTTCAGAAACTGGTACAGCAATAAAAGCACAATCTTGCTTTAATTCTATAACACCTAATTGATCTTTGGTTAAATCGCCTTTTTTAAAGAATAAACCAGCAATATCACCTTTAGAAATCTTGTCTTTTCTTCCGCCAGAAATAAATAAGGTTTCCCAATATTGCGCTTTTACTTTTTCTTTTGAAGTAATATTTGCATTCGTTGCTCCTTTTATAAAATCTGGTAAATGTTCTTTTTCCCACTTTAAAACATACGCAGTTCCTTTGGCGTCAACTCTTGCTGTTCTACCATTTCTGTGCGTAAACTCTTCTAAACGTTCTGGAAGTTCATAATGCGCAATAAATTTAAGCTCAGGAATATCAATTCCTCTTGCTGCTAAATCTGTAGCAATTAAAACTCTACTGGTTCCGTTTCTAAATTTTATTAACGAGCGTTCTCTATCTTTTTGCTCCATTCCGCCAGAAAAACAACTATGGCTTATCTTATTTTTCTCAAGAAAAGTACTTACATGCTGAATACTATCTTTTAGGTTACAGAAAATAATTCCAGGTTGATTACCAACATGACGTAATAAATCTAACAACGTCTGATTCTTATTTTTAGCCGGAGAATTCACAATTTTAATATCTAATTTCTTAGATTTTTTTCCTGTTAAGTAATTTAAAGTCTTTGCATTATTTAAACCCACAAAACCAGGAATTTCAGCTTCTTGCGTTGCCGAAGTTAAAATACGTTTACTAAGATTTGGCAATTGATTAATAATTCCGCGCATTTCATATTCAAAACCAACCTCTAAAGACTTATCAAACTCATCTAAAATTAAGGTTTTTATGCTATCTTTAGAAAAACGATCGTTAGCAAAATGATCCGAAATTCTTCCTGGAGTACCAATTAAAATACTTGGTGTGTGCTTAATTTCAATTTTATCCTTCGCCATTGAACGTCCGCCGTAAACTGCATTTACTTTAAAACCAGTTCCCATTTCACGAATAACTTGCTCAATTTGAATTGCCAATTCTCTAGACGGAACCAAAATTAAAACCTGAATATCTTTATTCTCAGGGTCAATTAATTTAAGCGTTGGTAACAAAAAAGCCAATGTTTTTCCCGTTCCCGTAGGCGATAAAATCACTGTATTTGCAGTTTCCTCAACAACAGCAATAGCTTCATTTTGCATTTCATTTAGTTCGTAGATATTTAGTTTTGCTAAAATCTCATCCTGTCCTTTTATATTATTTGCCATACCGTTGTAAAACTTAATTTTTTGCAAAGATAGTTAGTCTTACACCAGAAACTCCGTTCAACTGTTTTTTTATTTTTTTGAAGCTGTTTCCTGCTTTCACTACTCGCTGTTTCGTTCCTCAACGAGCTCAAACAAGCCGTTCAATCAGGGCTAAACTTGTTTGCTAACTAATTAACTTTTATGAACAATATTTTTTACTTTTGCCACAAGAAACCACAACCATGTTAGGATTACAATTCGAAACCGAAACTTCTTGGGCAGACATTGCCAAAGACAACTTACAGCAAATATTAACAGACCACGCATTTTTAGAGCAAAAAGCAGCTTCTAATGCAGTGTCTATTATTATCAATTATTCCGAAGAAACGGAACTTGTAAAAGAAATGAGCAATATTGCTATTGAAGAAATGGAACATTTTAGAATGGTGCATTTATTAATGGTAAAACGCGGAATGGTTTTAGGGCGCGAGCAAAAAAACGATTATGCTATTAGATTGCAGAAGTTTTTTAAGAAAACTGGCGATAGAACTGATGCTTTAATACAGCGTTTATTAATTGCGGCGTTAATAGAAGCTAGAAGTTGCGAACGTTTTAAGGTATTCTCAGAAAATATGGAAGATGAAGAATTGTCTAAATTCTATAAAGATTTAATGATTTCTGAAGCCAACCATTACACAACTTTTTTAGCATTTGCACGTCAATATCAAGACAGAGCAATTGTAGATAAAAAATGGAATGCTTTAGTTGCCTTTGAAGCAGAAATGATGAAAAATCGTGGTTCTGAAGCTAAAATTCATGGATAAAAATTAGATAAATTTAATGGAAAATCAATTAAATAAAATTTTTACTATAAAACCTTGGGTAATGTTTTTATCCATAATTCTTATATCATTATCAACTAAAACAATTATTAGCATTTTTTTAATGATTTTTTGGTTCATATTATTCACTTACTGGACTCTTGGTGTGGGAGAAAAACTATATAATAAACTGAATAACAAATCTATTTTAAATTTAAAGCAATTTAAATTACAAATCTATTTTGTTGTTATCTATTTAATTTTGATTTCTATCTTTTTAGGTGGATATGACATAAACAATAATAACATTGTAGAGTATGGTTGGGTAGCTTGGGTAATCATTCCTCTATACTTTCTTATGTTTTTCTGTATGATACACACAATTTATTTTTTATCAAGATGTATAACAACAATAAGAAATAAAAAAGAAGGTTATGGTTGGTATATGTTAGGTTTTTGGGTGTTTCCAATTGGTATTTGGATTATTCAACCAAGAATAATTGATTTATTAAATAAGGATTCAACTAAACAAAATACCATCTAAAAAATGTTCTCTAAAGAAGAATCAGCACAATTACGTAAAGAGTTTTGGACAAGTTTTGGAAAATCGTTTCCAAGAAAATGGTTGTTATACAATACCAAAATAAAGGGTTTTGCTTTTAAGTTTCAAGCAGATAGAAAAAAGGCTTCGGTTTGTTTAGATATTGAACACCCTGAAGATATACACAACGAGCTTTTATACGATCAAATGTTGTCTTTAAAGGTATTGTTAGAAACAGAAATACCAGAAGTTATTTTTGATGCAACTTTTGAATTGGAAGAAAGTAAAAAGATAATCCACCGAATTTACGTTCCTTTTGAAGGAAAATTTAGCGTGCATAACAAAAATACTTGGCGAGATTGTTTTGAGTTTTACGTAGAAACAATGCCAAAATTTGAACTTTTCTTTTACGAATACGAAGACTTTATTAGACAATCTGTTTCTTAAATAGTTTATACTTTTACTTCATAAAATAGCCTGCGTTAGCGATTGAAGTGACATCCTTTTATGAGTTTACGAATAAAAGATATAACGGAAAGCGCGACCTGAAAGGTAACGCCCAAAATAAAAAAAGCCTGACTTTAATTGTTGAAAAATCAACTTTAAAGTCAGGCTTAAAAAAATTAAAATTAAACCTTTACTAAGGTTTTTTCACAAAGATGTTTGTGTAATACCAATGTCCATCGCTGTCTTTTCTGGCTATAACATCAAAATAGTTATAATCACCTTCAATGTTTGCTCTGTGTCCATCACTAGCAATCCAAGCGTCAACTACGCTTTCTGCAGTGGTAAATCCTGAAGCAACATTTTCTGCAGCACTAACAATGTCAGCATTTTCTACTAAATAACTTGCTCGGTCATTAAAACCATCATGAGAAATTTCTTGCTCATCAATCATGTAATGTGTATGATTAAGTGCAGGAACTTTTACAATGTTAAAGTTATTAAGTGCAGATAGGTTAATTGAAACTCTATAATCGTTAATTCGATTTAAAATTTCATTTTCTATTGTACTAGGCGCAATGTACTCTACTACAGGCTCTTCAGCAGCAGCAACTACAGTTTCTTCGCTAGAAGAACAAGATGTAATAAAAAAAATTAGACATAGGGCAATTGGTAAGAACTTCTGTTTAGGGGGAGTAAACATAATTAATAATATTTAGGGGTTAATATTTATGCTAAAGTAGCACGTTTTTTTTAAAAAATAAAAATAAAATTATGTTTTTTTATAAACATACATCAATATTACTGTTGATTAATCACTTAAAACTCAATAAAACATACTTGTTGATACGAATATGACATTTGTAAAATGTTTTTTATCACGCCTTATTTATAAGGCTTTAATAAACAAAAAAATCCTCAATGTAAACATCGAGGAACTTCATCTTTAATTCAAATAATATAATAGATTTTAGCTAATAAACTGTATACTAAAAGGATAGTTTGGTTCTTCATTATTACTTACTCTAATTGCATTTAAAATAGGTAAAACTAAATACAAGATACTTAATACTATAAGTCCAATTATTCCTAAACCAAAGAAAATAATCAATGGAATACATAGTAAAACATAGATAAACATTGAGATTCTAAAGTTAAGTATTTCTTTACCTTGCTTGTCCATGCCTAAAACTTCGTCCTTTTTTACAAGCCAAAGTATTAATGGAACTATAAATCCGCCAATTCCTGATACAAAATCTAATAATTGACTTAAATGTGTTAATACGAGTAATTGTTTGTTCTTTTTCATTTTTATTGTTTTTGTAGTTGTTTGTATATATACGACGCATAATTTGCTGTTTTGTTACAGTTTTACAAGAAAACAACGCTATTTACTCGAAAATCGAGATTAAAATGTGAGAAGCTTGTGTCAAAATTTTAAGGTTATTTTCAATTTAATGCCTCTTAGATTTGCCTCCAAATAGTTTACAACTATCTTTGCACATAAAACTACCGATTTTGAATTCTAACTTTGACGATACAATTATAGCTTTGGCAACTCCGGCAGGTGTTGGCGCAATTTCTGTTATACGACTTTCTGGTAAAGAAGCAATTAATATTGTTGCTCCGTTATTTAAATCGGTTAGAAACAAGGATTTATCTAAACAAAAAACGCACACATTACATTTAGGACATATTATTGATAATGAACGAATTGTAGATGAAGTTTTGGTTTCTATTTTTAAAAACCCTCACTCCTACACTGGCGAAAATGTTATTGAAATTTCTTGCCATGGATCTAGTTTTATTCAGCAAGAAATTATTCAATTATTTCTGAAAAATGGTTGCAGAATGGCTGATAATGGCGAGTTTACAATGCGTGCTTTTTTAAACGGAAAGATGGATTTAAGTCAAGCTGAAGCTGTTGCTGATGTTATTGCTTCTAATTCTGAAGCAAGTCATAAAATGGCGATTCAGCAAATGCGTGGCGGAATTACCAATGAATTGAAGGATTTACGCGCAAAATTATTAGATTTTGCTGCTTTAATTGAATTGGAACTCGATTTTTCTGGTGAAGATGTAGAATTTGCTGATAGGACTAAATTTAAGGAATTGGTAACAAAAATCACTTTTGTTTTAAAACGTTTAATTGATTCTTTTGCTTTTGGAAATGCCATGAAAAACGGAATTCCTGTAGCCATAATTGGTGAACCAAATGTTGGAAAATCCACTTTATTAAATACACTTTTAAACGAAGAAAAAGCCATTGTTTCAGACATTGCTGGTACAACTAGAGATGCAATTGAAGATGAATTAATTATTGATGGTGTTGCTTTTCGTTTTATAGATACTGCTGGAATTAGAGAAACTGAAGATGTTGTAGAAAACATCGGAATTAAAAAAGCGTATGAAAAAGCAGAAAATGCCCAATTAATTATCTTTTTAATTGATTCTAACAAATTTTCGTATGCTAAAGAAGATTTTTTAGCTGAAATTGAAACCATCCAAACGCGTTTTCCAAACAAACGCTTATTGGTAATTGCTAATAAAATTGACACCTTATCTTGTCATGATACTGCTGTTTTACAATCGGAAATAGAGAATTTAATTTTACTTTCTGCTAAAAATAAAACTGGAATTGACGAACTTAAAACAGAACTTACTTCTCTGGTTAATATTGGTGCTTTAAGTAATAACGAAACTATTGTTACCAATTCTCGTCATTTTGAAGCTTTAAATAATGCTTTAATTGCCATTACTTCTGTTCAAGAAGGAATTGATTTAGAAATTGGAACGGATTTGTTTTCAATTGATATTAGAGAATGTTTACGTCACCTTGGTAATATTACTGGCGAGTATGATGTAGACAAAGATATTTTGGGTCATATTTTTGGGAATTTTTGTATTGGAAAGTAATTATCCTTCTCTTGTTTGCTAACTACCTGTTATTGTTGACTTTGTTAGTAATTACTTGCTCTTATTTGTTGCCCATTATCTCTTTATTCCTTATATTTGTTGTACAGTTGTTGCCTTAACTACTGTTTTGTTGCCCAATCTTAATGGCAACAAGTCATAGCGAAATGATGCACCATATCGCTACATATTGACCCATAAGGCTACACAATGCAACAAATGAGTAGTAACATTCACATACCTAAAACTTGCCAATTCTGCGGTAAAGCATTTATAGCAAGAACCACAGTAACTAAATACTGCGGAAATTCTTGTGCTAAAAAAGCATACAAGAAGCGTAAACGTGATGAAAAAATTCAATCTGCAATTGATGATACAAAGGAAAACCTGCAAAGTTTGCAAACTATCAATATCATCACACCTCAAAACCTTTCTCAAAAAGAGTTTTTAAGTATCACAGAAGTATCAGAACTTTTAGGTGTTAGTAGATGGACTATTCAAAGAATGGTTAAAAGAGGTCAATTAACAGTCAAGCAAATTGGCAGGAAGAAAATAATGGCAAGAAATCAAATCGACAATCTATTCATCTAAAAAACGGCAAATTATGAAAGTTACATTAAGAAAAAGAAAAAAGGGAAATAAGATAAGTTTATACCTCGACTATTATAGTAAAGGAAAAAGGCAATACGAATACTTGCAACTTTATCTAATGCCTGAACCAGAGAATGGAAGTCTTACAAAACAGCAAAAAGATGAAAATAAAAAGATACTTCAATTAGCCGAAAGCATAAAAGCAAAAAGACATTTAGAAATTCACAATAGTATTTATGATTTTCAAGATAGCGAAAAACTAAAAGGTAATTTTTTAATGTACTTTGATACACTCACAGAAAAGAGAAAAGAAAGTACCGGCAATTATGGAAATTGGGATAGTGTTGGAAAACACCTTAAAAAATATTGTCCTAATGATATTACTTTCAGCAGAGTTAATAGAGAATGGGTTCAAGGCTTTAGAGATTATCTTGAAACAGAAGCAACTTCAAAAGGTGGCAAGCCACTTTCTCAAAATTCAAAATATTCTTATTTCAATAAATTAAGAGCAGCACTAAAACAAGCAGTTAGAGATGGTATAATGAAATACAACCCATCAGAACAAGTAAAAGCATTTAAACAAGGAGAAGTACAACGAGAATACCTAACATTAGAAGAATTACAAGCAGTAACTAAAGTTGAATGTGATATTAAGCCACTAAAAACTGCGTTTTTATTTTCTTGCCTTACAGGTTTAAGGTGGTCAGATATAAATAAATTGGTTTGGTCAGAGGTTCAGCATTCAGAACATATGGGAAACCATATTCGTTTTAGACAAAAGAAAACCAAAGGAGCAGAAACATTACCTATTTCTCAACAAGCAAGAGATATGCTTGGAGAAGAAAAAGCATCAGATGAAAGGGTTTTTGTTGGTTTAAGATATAGTGCCTGGTATAATGTAAAATTGTTGCAATGGATGATGAGAGCAGGTATTACAAAAAACATAACGTTCCATTGTGCAAGACATACTTACGCTACGCTTCAGTTGTCTTTAGGTACAGACATTTATACAGTATCAAAATTATTAGGTCATAGAGAATTAAAAACAACTCAAATTTATGCCAAAGTAATAGATGATAAAAAGATTGAAGCAGCAGATAAAATTAAATTAGACTTATAATTATGGAACTTACAATATTTAAGAATATCATATACGGAGAATTAAAACCTTGGTCATCATCTGCGATTGATGAAAAGTTTTATAGAAACAATCTACCTAAAGACTTTATACAGCCTGTAAAATCTATTAACAGTTATTACAAAGTTTTAAAAGAAATTCATAGTAGTAAAACAAATCTATTTAATGAAGATGGTCTTGAAGTTTATATGGCTCAAAAAGATACAGATAGAAAAATAGAGATATTGCATCCTCTTGTAAAGTTGGATCTAAAAGAACCAACTTCCTCTACACAAAAATTCTATCATTATTTATTAAAGAACGAAACCACAAGATTAAGCAATCGTATTTTTAAGTGTATAAATAAACAGATAAGTGAAGTACAACAAAAAGAGATAATACAGAATGTAGTAAAATCTTGCAAAGACCTTTTATTAAGAATTGGAACAGATAGAGAGGATTTACCTAAAACAGAATTAACAGATTATGTAATCCCTCAACTCATTACTAACGTAATTCGTTTGCTTAAAGAAACAGAATTATTATACCCAAGTTTATTACACGATTTACCTTCTGATAAATTGGTAATATTTGGCGAACTATTAAATACAGATATTCCAGATTATCAAATTGATGATACAACACCAGAGTTTACAACAGTAAAAAATATACTACTTGATATTGATAATTTTAAATTAGAAAAAGATGCACGTTTCTCTTTTGGTTTTTCTGGAGTAAAAGAAAATCTAAAATCAATACTATTTCTTTTACAAAGAGATATTGAGTTACTTAATGAAGATAAAACCAGTACAGATGATTTATTAGCAATCTTTACAAGTAAAGATTTAACGATTGGTGCAAAACAAATTCATTTGTTTTGTGAAACAACACAATTCAGTTATATCGTTTCAAAATTAGAAGAACATTTTACAAACTTCAATCCGACTACTATTGCAAATTCTAATCTGTTTTATTCAAAGAAAAATAACCTAATTAGTAGAGGAAATTTATATAATAATAAAAGTCATAATCCTAAGAAAAAAGAAACCATTGACAATATTCTAAAACAACTATAAATAAAAACAGTTAGAACAGTTAGATATAACAGTTAGATGCTACTGTCTAACGGTTTACACTTGCTTTAAGTGGCAGTTTTGCTTTCGATAATTCGATTGTATAACTAAAAATTTAAAGCAAATGAACAACGAAAATTTAATCTTAGAAAAACTTTCTCAATTAGATAGAAAGTTAGAGGAACAAAACCTCCTAAAAAAAGAAGTCCTTAACTTCAATGATGCTTGTAGTTATTTAGATATAAGTGCTTCGCACCTATATAAACTAACAAGTCAGAAGAAAATCCCACATTTCTGCCCACAAGGCAAAAAACTCTACTTCAATAGACAGGAATTAGATATTTGGTTGCAACGCAACCGACAATCTACTGATGCTGAAATCGAAATGGCAGCAGCCAATTATGTTATCCAAAATAAAAGAAGATAACTATGGGCTACTATCATCCATCACACGAAAAGTTAGAGCAAATAGAAGAACGTTTAGACGATTTACTTCTTATGCTCAAAGACAAGCAAAGAACAAATCCTGACCAAGTATTTTTCGATACACAGGAGTTCCTACAAATTATGAATATCAGTAAACGTACAGCCCAACATTGGCGAGATAGCGGATTAATTGGCTACTGTCAGATAGGCTATAAAATTTACTATCGTCTTTCAGATATTCTCGAACTATTGAACAAGAATTTTAAATCTCCTACCAATGGGAAATAAATCAACAGAAATTATGGCATCATCAACAATATTCAAAAACTTTAACCAACCCATTGAAACTAAATCTTTGTTATTAATAACAAAAGATATAGTAGAGGGTAAATATAAAGACTTAATCTCTCCTATTCGTATGGCGATAGGTATGGGAAAAGACGGCAGAGTAGATAATTTAAAAAAATCACTTCCTGCATTTACTCCATCAGGCATTTTTGAAGGTGGTAGAAAAATGGAATACTTAAAAATGTATAGCGGTTTTGTGCATCTCGACTTTGATAAACTCTACCCAGACGAATTAGAAAAAGCAACGAAAATTATAAATAATATTCCTTTCACTTTTGCTTGTTTCACAAGCCCAAGTGGTAATGGCCTAAAAGTATTTATTGAAATAAATACAGGCATAGAACACCACAAAACGGCATACCAACAAGTTCAAGATTACTATGAAAAAGCAATAGGTATTGAAGCAGACCCAAAATGTAAAGACATTACTCGTTTGTGTTTTGTTTCTGATGATCCTAACGGATACAGAAACATCAACAATCAAAAATTCATAGTAGATATTGAACAAGTAAAACAACAAGAAATCAAACCAAAATCAACACCAACTAAAACAATTCAAAATGATACTTCTACAACTTCAGATATATTTCAACAATGTATCCAATTCACCGAAAATAAAGCAACTTATATTGAAGGCAACCGAAACAATTATATTTATCAATTGGCTTGTAACTGCAACAGGAGAGGTATTGTATTTGATGATGCTTTGCATCACATATCAAATACATACGACCTAAAAAATAGTGAGTTAAAAGCATCTGTAAAAAGTGCCTATACAAACAATAGTAATCAATTTGCAGAGTATCAAAATTACAATCAAAGTAACACCATTGCAACAAGTAGCAATGTTATGCAACAGCAACCATCACAAGAGCCAATAGAAGATTATCTAAAAAACACACCAACCTTTGATAAAGATATATTTGAAAATCTACCAGATATTTTAAAAGAAGGTACAAGAGCATTTTCAGACGTAAGAGAAAGAGACGTTTTTTTTACAGGTGCATTAACTATTTTAAGTGGTTGTTTACCTAATGTAGAAGGTGTTTATGCACAAGAAACTGTTTACCCTAATTTATTTTCATTTATCATAGCACCTGCAGCAAGTGGTAAAGGTGCTTTAAAATTTGCTAAAGTATTGGCAGACCCTTATCAAGAAAGAGTTTTAGAAGAAAGCAATAAGGAAAAACAAATCTATGATGCAGAATTAGCCGAATATAAAACAGCACAAAGAAACAGAAAAAAGAATGATGAAACAGTTGCAGAAGAGCCAATAAAACCACCTTTTAAAGTTGTTTTTATTCCTGCAAATACTTCGTATGCAGCAATATTAAAACACATTCAACAAAATGATGCTAAAGGGATTATTTGCGAAACAGAAGCGGACAGTATGGGTGCAGTATTTAAACAAGATTGGGGTGGTTATTCTGATATGCTTCGCAAATCATTTCACGGAGAAACAATATCTGTTTCAAGAAAAACCGATAACGAATATATAATAATCAAAGACCCAAAATTATCAGTAGCACTTTCAGGAACACCAGGACAAGTTGCCAATATTATTTCATCAGCAGAAGATGGTTTATTTAGTAGGTTTTTATTCTATACTTTTAAGGTAGAGCAAAAATGGAGAGACGTATCGCCTTACGGCAATACTATCAATTTAAACGACCATTTCAAGGCATTGTCTAATATTGTATTACAATTAATAGATTTTCTACAAGCACAAAAAACAATCATTCGTTTAAGTAGAGAACAATGGGAAACAATCAACATAACAGGCGACCAATGGTTGAGAGAAGTAACCATCTTCACAAGTGAAGAAGCAAGTAGTGTAGTTAAAAGATTAGGTTTAATATTATATCGTTTTACTATGATTTTTACAGCACTTCGTAAGTTTGAAAACGGAGATATGTCAGAAGAAGTATTTTGTACTGATGAAGATTTTGAAATGGCTTTACATATTGCAAACGTATATCTACAACACAGTTTGCTAATGTATCATAACTTACCTAAGAAAGAAGAAACAGGTGTTTTTAAAGGGAAAAGTAATAAGAAAAAGTTTTTTGAGGCTTTGCCTAAAAATTTCAAACGAGAAGAAGCCATAAAATTAGGCATACAATACAAATTAAAATCTCGTTCTGTAGATGAATTACTTAAAAGCCTACTAAATACACTACTTACACAAACAAGTTTTGGGCATTACCAAAAAGTAAGTGTTTAAAGTTTTTGCAAACTTTGCACCTTTTGCAAATATTGTTGTTGTTTTTGCTCTTGTTTGTTTTTAATTTGTTTATATTTGACAAATGCAATTTAAACAAATAAGCAAAGGATGAATAAGTTTGGAGACTTAATAAGGTTTAAAAGAGAAGAACAAGAAATGCTACTCAGGCACTTATCCGCAGAGTTAGACATTGACACTGCAATGCTTAGTAAAATAGAAAGAGGAGAAAAAACAGCTAAACGTGAACATATACAAACATTAGCAAAACTTTTCAAGCTTGACTATAACGAGCTGTTTTCACTTTGGTTAGCAGACCAAGTATTTCAGTTAGTGGAGAATGAAGAACAGGCGTTACGAGCTTTAAAAATTGCTGAAAAAGAGCTTAAATCAATAACTATGAAAAAAGATTAGACTATGATAGATTTTAAGATAAAAGAATTAAAATCCGTAAACAACCCTAATTCTATACACGGTGTTTATCCTTATAGAGGAAAAATTTCTCCTATTGATGCTAATCAAATATTAGATCAGATACCTGCATATTCAAATTTGTTAGACCCTTTTTGCGGTTCAGGGACTATTGTTTATGAAGGTTTTAAAAGAAATATTAACACTTTAGGTGTTGACTTAAATCCTATTGCTTCTTATATCGCAGAAGGTAAAATTAGTGTTCCTTTTTCTTTAGAAAGTGTGCTTGATGAATGTAAATCATTTATAAAAAAAAGTGAAAAAATAAAATTAAAATTTGAAAAGAAGGAATCAGCATATTTTTTTCATAAAAATTCTCATAATCAAATATGTGCAATGGCTACATTTTTTGAAGAGATGTCTCCATATTTAAAGTCTTGCTTTTTTGGTGCAATTGCGTTAACTGCAAGAGGTTGCAACCATTATAAATGGACATCAAGTACAGTTGGTAAAAATATAGAACCTAAGCGTGATATTGATTTTTTTGAAAAATTATTACATAAAGTAAAAAAACATCATTTTCCTTTAGAATCAAGCTCTAACTCTAAAATAATAAAATGTGATGCTCGTAAACTAAGTTCTAAAATTGCTCCAAATTCAATAGACTATGTATTTACAAGTCCACCATATTTTGATTGTTTGGATTACACAGCATACTATGCTAAAATCATATATTCTATTTTAGATATTAATAGGTTAGAAATAAAAGCAGATTTAATACAGTCATTCAAGTCATATGAAGAAGATATGTCAAATGTTCTTAAAGAATTATATACCGTTTGTAAAAATGGAGCACAAATCATTTTTGTAGTTGGCGATAAAAAAGTAAAAGGAAAAGTAATTAATGGTGCAAAGTTTTTCAACAACATAAGCCCTTTTCAAAGCACAGAAATAATAGAGAGAGAATATACAGGCACAAGTTCACAAGTGTTTGATAAATTAAATAAAACAAATAGAAAAGAACAAATAATTATATGGACAAAATAAACGATTCAATAGTAATCAATGATGCAAAAATTTTCTTTAAAAACTCAACTAATATGGCTGAGATACCTTCATCATCGGTTAACTTAATTATAACATCACCACCTTATTGGACTTTGAAAGACTATGAAAATGAAGATCAAATTGGATTGGGTAGTTCTTCTTATGAATATTATTTAAGTGAATTAAATAAAGTTTGGCAAGAATGTATTAGGGTATTAGCTCCTGATGGTAAAATCTGTATTAATATAATGCCTTTTCTTTTAACAGGTAAAGCAGCCCGTTTTAAAAGAAGAGAAACAAGATTAGTTTTAGGTGATATTGAGAGATTTATGGATAGCACCAAAGAAATGTATCAATTTGGCTTATATATATGGGATAAAAGAAAAATAGCTCGCTTTAGTTCTTTTGGCTCATACCCATATCCCCCAAACCTTTTTTCTACATATCCTTATGAATGGATAACTGTTTTTTCTAAACAAGGAAAAAGACCAAAAGTGTCTAAAGAAATAAAAGAAAAATCAAAATTAACTACTAAGGAATGGCAGGATTGGGCTATTAATTCCATTTGGGAAATGCAACCAGCAAGTGCAAAAAGAGAAAAGCATCCAGCACCTTTTCCTGATGAAATGCCCAAAAGATTAATAAGATTGCATAGTTTTTATGGTGATACTGTACTTGACCCTTTTTTAGGTACCGGAACAACGGCTAAAGTAGCTTTAGAATTAGGTCGTAAGGCAATTGGTTATGAACTGAATAGAGAATATGAACCTTTAATTACTAAAAAATTATTATCCGTAGAAGAATGCGTGTTATAAAATTAAATGTTAATGCAAATCTTATTGATGTATCAAATAATAAGGATTCAGGTAAAATAAGAGAATATATTGATTTAGGTGTAAAATCTAAAAAACAAGCTGATTTAATTATTTCATTAGCTGGTACAATATCAGAAAAAGAGAATGAATTTGTTGGTATTGAAACAAAATACTTATTTGGTAAAAGAGATAAGAGATTTGAAATTGTATTTAAAAAGGATAAAATAATTAACATAATAAAAATTTCTAAACAAAAAAAGTTTGATAAAGATGCAATTGAATTAGATATAATAATTTCAGATATGGCTGAAAGATATAATCTTACAGTAAATGGTATTGTATTATTAACTGACCATTTTGATTTAGTATTAACAGAAAAATACTCAACTAATTTGAAAAATTCAATAGAGATTGTAAGCTACAATAAATTTAAAGAAAAGTATGTCATATCTAATAAATAGAAACCCTCCAGGAAGATTAGAATGCCTTCATAATCTTTGTAAATTTATATCAAGTAAATACAATTTAGGTGATACATTTAATATGAAAGATATTAAGTATGATTCCTCTGAAGATAATATATTAAATCATTGTAGTTTACTAAAGTCAAACAGTCTATTGAATATTAAGTATTGTCCTTATAAGGATAATCCTTTAAATACTTCTGGTTGCTCATTAACTAATGGTGTAAATGATGATACTACAAAGTCTAAAGAAATAAGCAATACTGTAAATGCTTTAGATGCATTAGGATTTTTGCTTAGAAGAAAAAGAAATATTCAAATCACACATCAAGGATTACTTTTCGCAAAAACTGAGTACAATTCAATTGAAATGCTTAAAATCATTAGAAATGCAGTGTCTGGTTATGGTATGTTTATAGGTTTTCTTGCACAAATAAAGTTATTAGGAAAAAACAGTTTTGACACAAATGAAATAACCTTAGGTTATCCAAATTCTAATGAAAAAATATTATATGAAGGTAACACTATTATTATATCAGGTGGTTCTGAGAGTGATAGCAATACAAGAACAAAATCTTGTCTGTTAGCTTGGGGCATATCTTGCGGTTTTTTTATTCCTGAAAATTTAGATGATGACAGTTATAATGCTGACACTTCATATCAAGTAGTAACAAGAACTTATACTCTTGCAAAAAAACGCAACTTAAGAAAATACAAAGTAACAAACTTTCCTGACCATCTATTTACTGGGAATCATATTGTTAAAAAGCCATTAGATTATAACAATTTAACGAAAAATACAGGAGCACTTCGCGAAAATAATCAAGCAAAAATTAGAGAACTTACATTAAAAGTAGAACCAAAAATAAAAAACCGTAGATATGCAATAATCTATGCCTTGAATAAAGCCTATTTAGAAAAATCAACACTTGATTTTGATAGTTTAATTAATTTTTTAAACGATTATCCTGAACTATTTATTGTTAATCAAGAGACTTTTGAAGATGTTATGTATTCTGAATTAAATATTGCATTTATGGTAGGCACACCTTTTTCTGTTAGTGATAATAATGAATTAAAGCCTCTTGTAGGGGTAGATATGGTAGAGGTAAGTTTAGGTGCTCCTATAGGTTTAATTAATGCTATGAAAAAATTCAATATATGAATGAAAATAAATACTGTCCACATATTTACGACACTTCATTACCACCCTGTATAAGTTTAGGTGTTGTTAAATATAATTACTTGAAAGATCTTTTGAATAATAATAAAGGCTCTAACCAAGAATTAATGATTGCTCATTCAATTGAATGTATTGAGTTTAAAGATAAAGCTATTGATATAAAAAATGAGAATTGTATCAATTGTATGTATTGCGTTTTCGGTTGTCCAGGAAACAATATTGAGATAGATAATAAATTTAAACTTTCAGCTTTATGTTCTGATTTTAAGAGTGATTATGAAAATCGACTCAAACAGGAAACCTTAGATGAACTATTTAATGGCTCTTTTATAAAATTGCCGAAAATAAGGTTGGCTCAATTCAAAGTTAAATACAAATCTTTTTCTGACTTTACTTCTGTAGATGAAACTAAAAATATATCTGTTTGGGGTGCTAATAGCTTGAAATTCTTGTCAAAATCTTCAAATCCTCAATTAGGTCTTGAAATCGGGATGAATATTAAATCAAGAGATAGAGGTGGTCGTTTAGATATATGCTTACTAAATAAAGGTGTGTTATTAGTAGCAGAAGCAAAAGTTAGCTTTTCTAAGATGATGAATGAAAATAGATATTTGTCCCAAATGATTGCTTACGAAGAGGAGATTTTATCAACATTAGAAAAAAATGATGATAACATAAAACATTATAAATTCTTACTTATAGGAGGTAATGAATCAGACTTGTTACCACCAACACATCCTGAATGCACTTCTAATGTAGGGGATCAATCTTCACTTTTTTATAAGAATTGCTTAGATAATAATATTTTCTTTATCAGTGCTAATGCAATTTTATCTCTTGGGATTAAGAAAGTTTTTTTTGGAGATAACTACTCAATTGAAAACTTATCAAAAACTATATTTTCGCCAACCAATATTGGGTTATTATCATCCGGTTTAATCCAAAAAGATTTCAAATTAAAACCTTTAATTGTTAAGTAATATGTAGATGGAAAACCTTACATTAAATATAATCCCATTCAGCCATCCAGTTCAAGAACTGGAGATAGGCTTTTATAAGCAAGAGAAACAAGGCTATTATTCACTTTGGAAAGGAGAATATCCTCAATCTTTTTGGGAAGATTTTAATGATGAAATGAAAGCGTGTGATAAATTATACACGAACTTTAAAGACACAGAAAATTGTGACTATAAAACAAAAGTAGATTATTCAAAAAACAAACGTTTAGCAGTACATTATTATAGCAGGTTAATCTACAATTACTTCGTAACTGTAGCAGATGCAGTTAAGATTAATTTTGTTAAAGACGTGCAAATATGGTTTATAGATAATAGAAAAACCACATCTGTTTATACTTCGTATAAACGATTTACCATAAAAGTACAATTCAATAAAGTAACAGAGTTTCCAGAATTATTAGTTTCATTTGATGGCAATACAAACGTTTTAAACAAGTCTTTATCAGAATTAGATGATTTCCCACCAGAGTTAATAAACTACGTTAAATTCAACACTAAAATAGTAAAATACGAATATGCAGAAGAAGATATAAAGCAACATATAGAAGAACTATATCCAATCCTATCAAATAGAATTAGAGATTTTTTACAAATTCCAAGACCTGCATTTTCAAGAGGTAATAAATACAAGCCTTACTATACAAACATAATAGACTTCTATAATAATTACTTAAACACTAAAGCGTTTAAAGAAATTATTCCTTTAGATGATAATGGGTTTCATCAAATGCCTGAACACAAAGTGTTCAGTACATCTGCCAATTCTAATAAACTACGTTTTTATAATGGCACAGACATAGTACCTCATAATGGTATGAAAAATAAAGGACCATATAAATCAAGTCCTCACGCAAGCGTTCGTTTCTTTTTTATTTATCATCAACCAGATAGGTCATTTGCGGTTAAAACACTTTACAAGTATTTTACTGAAGGCTACAAAGCACCAAATGGAAACTTATATTTTCAACCCTTAAAAACCTATATAAAACAACCTTTTATAATTGATAGAGATACAAGTATTGCTTATGAAAATACTGATACTGCATTAAAAGAAATAAAACAAGGTTTGTTAAATCTTGAAAAGCAACCCAATACAAGATATGTAGCAATTTATGTTACACCAATTCATAAAACAGAAACGGACGAGCAGAAGAAAATGCTCTATTATCAAATAAAAGAAGAATTATTAAAACACGAAATCAGTTCACAAGTAATCTATAAAGAAAATATAGGTCATAAAAACTTTAGTTTTTACTTACCTAATATCGCTATTGCTCTATTAGCCAAAATAGATGGTATTCCTTGGAGATTAGATAGAGATACCAAAAACGAATTAATAGTTGGTGTTGGTGCTTTCACTTCGTTAAATCACAACATCAAATATGTAGGTAGTGCATTTTGTTTTAATAATAATGGAGAGTTTAAAGGTTTTGATTGTTTTAAAGCAGATGAAACAGATTTATTAGCAGGAACAATTGGCAAACAAATTTTAAAGTATGTTATAGATAATGATAAAGAAGCAGATAGGCTAATTATTCATTTCTATAAGAAAATGGGTAATAAAGAGTTAAAACCTATTATGAAGATGCTAAAAACATTAGGTTTAAGCATTCCTGTAGTTATTATTACAATTAATAAAACCACATCAGAAGATAATGTTGCTTTTGATACAAATAGTAATGAATTAATGCCTGTTAGTGGTACTTATGTAAAAATTGGTTGGGATCAATACTTATTGTTTAATAATGTAAGATACAGAGAAAATGAAATAGTAAAGGACAATCCATTTCCTGTAAAACTTACTTTCACTTCTACGATAGATGGCTATTTTGATGATAGAACAGTAATAGAAGAATTAATAGACCAAGTGTATCAATTTAGTAGAATGTATTGGAAATCAGTAAAACAACAAAATTTACCAGTAACTATAAAATACCCAGAAATGGCAGCAGAAATATTTCCATTTTTTGAAGGAGATAAACTTCCAGACTTCGGTAAAAATAATCTTTGGTTTTTATAAACAAGCATTTATCTAAATAACAAACATAGTATTTAATAGGTGTGCTACGCACGACTTTAATATCGGTTAGTTCCGTAGGTTTTCCCACAGGCTATAAAAATCCAACGTTATTCGTGCCTCATAACTTTTCTGTCTTTTTATACCCTTCCGCTTTCCCACCGCATAGTTATTTTTTTTGTCACACTTCTTGCAGAAAAAAGCAATAAGACGTATTGTTCGCCAATGCCCGCAATGAACAAACTTGTGCCAAAAAAAACAACCCAAAGTTAAGTAACATAATGTGGCATTATAGTACATACCCAAAAGGGCTACATTGCATTTCGGGCTTCGCCTATGTCCTATAATAACATTATGTTAAATAACCGCACGAGCCAACGCATAAAACCTACTTCACCAACCGAAAGACCACAATTCCCCACCACCCTTTTCAGCGGTCAGAAAAAAAATAAACTATTCATAATTACGGCTTTTAGAGGTTTCATTACACTCGTTCATTTCGTGCCTACATTCACTCACTACAATCAACCACTAACGCCTACAACAGCCACGCAAGAGTAACTCATTCTCTACATTACACTATGCCAACGCACAATTCCATTACGCAAACCGAATATTTTATCCACCCAAAAAGAGTTTACAGTAAATTGTAAAGTTTGCAAACTCTGCAACCCTGCAAAATATTCAGTTTACTTCATTCCATCCCACCCAATAGTTCCATTTCGTTCAATCGTCACACTTGCCACCATCAGCCCACGCTTTTAGAATAGGTATAGTTTATTTTTTTTCTGGTCATATTTCCCCAAAGGAATTGAACAACATTTGGTAGTTATCAAGAAACATAGAGGTAGATAATATTATAACAAAAGAATAAAAAAGAATGCAAGAGTAAGCGGACGGTTTGGTCTGAAAAGGTCAAGCCCTACGGGTTTTGAAAAAAATCTCCACCCAAAAGGGTAGTATTTTTCTCAAAAACCTTGTCAGCCCAACCCTTACCACTTGTTAAACGGCTTTCTTTTTTTTTCGTTTTTTTCTTTGTCAAAAAATTTTGTGAAGGGGATTTCGGAATACAACTAAAATCCGTTTAAAATGACAAAATTCTATCTGAAAACAAACAGCAAAACAGCCGAAACAAAAAAACCACACTTCTACATTCTGAATAAAGGGATGAATAGCGGAAAGCCATTAAAAGAGCCTTGTCCGAATTGCTTTGTACTTACAGCAAATACAGAAGAAGAATTACAGAGTTTATATTGGTTATGTTTTGGATTATGGAAGGCAAAATCTTTTCATTATTACCTCAAAGGTTCAGTAATTCCATTTATCACAATAAACGATATGCGAAAAGCAATTGCAGGCGGTTATGAAATAGCAGAAGAAAACAAGCCTGTATTTAAAAAATCAGTAAAAGTGCTTCAACTTTTGGAAGATAAAGAAAAGCAGTATCATCAAAATATCCAATTAATACAAGATGCAAAAAGGGCTATTTTTTACCGATATATTTCGAGAAGAAGAAAGTAATGTATTTCGCAATTAAGTCCACTAAAAGCAAAGTATATAGTATCTATGATTGCACCACCTTAATAAAACAATGAAATAGAATACAGCACAAAAAAAGCCTACTCAATGAGCAGGCTTCTTTAATCAACTATTTTCTAAATTACGGCATCTTAGAAAATATCAACAATCTTCATTGCATTTCCTTGATTGAAAATGTAATAGTTTGAATTTACTTCTTGATAAAACTCAATACCAACAACATTAATCAAATTAACATCTGGTGTCATTGTTGGAGAACCAGGCAATGTTGCGATTAATGATTGTAAAGGAGTAACAGTATCTACAGGTAAATATGCAGAATATTCAACATTTACTAATTCATTTAATGCTTGTTCTTTTGGTTCATAAACACCTGTTACAGTATTAAATTCAAAATCAGATATTACTGAAATTGAGTTAATAATTCTGAAATGACTTGCACCTGCAGGAATGTTTAAATAATTCAAAGGATTAAATGCAGGAACATCTAAAGTTGAACTATCTCTACCAGCGGAAGGTGTTAAAGTGAATGGAGCATTTAACGCACCACTAAAAGAAGTAAATCTATTAAATTCAAATCCTTTTAAATATTGAGGCACTTGCGAAATAAGTACGGCTCTTTTACCTCTTGCTTCTGAACCATCTTCTAAATTGATTTTTTTCATTACAGCAGTTAATCGTCCTGTTACTTGACTATCTGCCATAGATTTCATCAAACTTGATACACCTACACGAATAGATTTACCAACCATTGCACAGCCACCAAATTCATTCATATTTTCTCGTGTTCTTTGGAACGCAGGGTCATTCTTTACTTGGTCGCCAGTTGGTCCACCAACTAATCCTGCAAAATATCCATCATTTCCTTTTATCTTGAAGTGTCTAATATCACCAAGAGTACCTACATATTTTAGGGGTCCTTTCTGTCTTGCCATTTTAATTTATTTTTTTGTTAAACATTAATTTATTATCATTACAAATATAAATACAAGTATCTGATTATCAATACTTAAACAAGTGTAAACAAATGCAAACAAAGGCTAATAAACAAATCTTAGTTAGACCACATTACGAAATAGTAAAAGTTGTAGATGGAGACGGCTTAATTGTAAAAAATATTTTCACAAATAAAGAGAAAGAAATAAGGCTTTTAGGAATTGATGCTCCAGAACTAAAGATTTGTAAAAAACTCAAAAATGATGAAAGAGAATTACATCTACCAAGTGAATTTTTAATTGAATTAGGATATAGATCATTTAATTTTTTAAAAAAGAAAGCAAAACCAAAAACGAATATTACAATAATTCAAGAAGTCAAAAACCAACAAGACAGATTTGGTAGAACATTAGCCTATATTATTTTACCTAACGGTAAAACACTTAACAAAATACTAATCCAAAAGGGCTTTGCAAAGCCATACAATAAGGTTTATTGTGATGAACTACCATTGTATCAAAAATTAAATCTAAAGGCTAAGAGAAAGAAAAAAGGTTTATATTTGACAACAGATATTTTTTAGAAATCACACTTTTATTTATCGTGCTATTTCCTTTATTATCAATAGTTTGTTGCCTATATGTTGCCCTATCTACACAACTATCTGATACACAGTATCGCTTCACATTTTGCATTGGCAAATAGGTTTTCTTTCCTTTAGTAGTACTTTGTTTTCTTTTATTAACTATTAGGAAACTAAAAGAAGTATTATTCAAATAAATGAAAGAATGTTGCCTTTTTAGATTTCATGTTCTTTTACAAATTACTGTTTACTAAACCATTGAATTATTTGTGGATATAAATCAGCTATTGTTTCTTTTCCATCAAGGTTTTGATAAAGAGAGACTAGATAATTTTGAAACTCATCGAACATTTTAAACCCTCTTTTATCTTTCATATAAATTATATTTCTTTCCATTAACATCTTTAAATCTTCCTTAGGGCAGTTATCGACATATCTTAATGCTACTAAACCCCAATTCATATATTCTTTGAATAACTCTGAAGATCTCCCATAGTAACCCTTACCATATTTGCTAGTAACCAATAGATTTCTTTTTGAGTTCAGAGCATTATTAATTTCTTCTAAATATTTATCTGCCTCTTTATTTAAATATCCATGATTTAGTTCTGAAAATATAATATCACCTTTTACAATATGTTCACTTAGCTTACTCATTTTGTTATTATAAACATGAGGTAAACCAATATGAATTTGTAATTCTTTAAAGTTATTGTTCTCGTACATGATTATTCCTTGTGTGTTTCCTGTTAATGGTGAAATAACAATATTATGGTACTCATATTTTATTTCAGGAAAATTTTTCTGTAACCATAATAGCATATTTGGAATGTCAATTTTGTTTTTAATTTCTGCAACAACACTATTGTAATACTCTTTATTTATTAGATAAAAGCTTTTAAAGTTGGTTCTCTTTGCAAAATCTTGTAAATCTTCAATATAAGGTGAAAGATAGTTAGGGCTTTTATCATTATAAACGGCCCTATTATATTGATTACTCTTTGTAATCTTATTACCATAGCCTAAATTATAAGTAAGGCCATTTGTTCGTAAAAAATAATCGTTTTTTTGATTAATGAACTTATTAAACTTTCTTACAACATTATGATTTCTATAAGTTGAAAAATGGTTTAACACAGACTTATAATACTCTGTGTTCTTATTTACCCTTTCCTTATCATTAATCCCTTTATCAGTTAAAGCAACAATAACATTAACTAATTCATAGAGTTCGGAAACCGAAAAATCGATACTTCCATTTTTATTTGCTTTAAATTCCTTGGAATAGTTTGCTTTTGGAATATAAGGAACACCTAATATTTGTTGTTTAAACGTGTCTTTTGCTACTACAATATTAAAATTTATTTTGGTTTCTTCTTTCACATTAAACATAATTGAATCAATATCTGAAACATACATAACATTAACACTTTCTCTATTTCTTATAGTTATATGGTTTTCATCAGGATTTAATTCCTTATTAAGATTCCAATTATATATTCTACTTTTATTAATAACTTTTACCTGAACTTTTTTTTTATTAGATTTTAAAATTGATTTCTCATTTTTACTACAAGAGATAAAAAACATGATAAAAATAACTCCCCATATATTTTTTTTGTATTTCATAATTACTTAAAATATTATTCTATTTAATTTTATTATTCTAAATTTTAAAGGTTGTTTAGTATCTCCATTTTTATCTTATGAAACTCTTTATAACTAGGTACATGTTTAGAATTTTTAAATAAAATCACTTTCTTTAAAGTTGGGAAAATTCTTTTTGCTCTTTTTATCATTTTTCTTCCAGGAAACATGATATCTTTTTCTGCTGCAAAAATTGTTATAGGTTTATTTATCGAATTTGCATTCTTTTTAGTAATTGTGGGTAAAGGTGAAAAATCCATATTACAATGCTGAAAAGTAGTTGACATAAATGTTAATGCAAAATCGTCATAAGCTGTAAAAAGTACATTCATTACTTTTTTAATATACTCTTGATTGTTAGTTTTTATAAATTTTTTTAAAGGGAAAAACATCTTAAACAAACCTTTAATAGGGTTTCCATTTACAATATAAACAGGTGCAATTAAAAATGCTTCTTTTATTAGTGTTTGATTATACTCTAGTGCTTTTAAGCTTATGAGTCCTCCAAAAGAAAAACCAACCAAAGTAACATCCGTTAATCTAAGCTTGATTATTAATTCTGTTAACCATTTTCCGTAATCTAAAGTTTTCATATCGGGTCTATTTTCTGCACTTTTATTAGGTTGAGAAAGAACATCAATAGCATAAACACAGTATTTTGAGGATAAGTTATAAAATGATTCTAAAATTAAAGGCGCACAACCTCCTGTGCCATGAATAAGTAATAATGGTGGCAGTTTAGCATCTCCTGTAATTATAATATTGGTAATACCAAACTTTGTTTCTATTGACTTTTCAAAATATTGAATTTCAAGCTCATTTAATTTTTGATTATAAAGTTTTAAAATTTTTTCTTTTCCTTCTTGTGATTTGAAAAACATATACTGTTATTTTGATTGATGATTTATTAATGTGAGGTACTATATATTACAGGCATCTGCCCTTTCCACTTCTCCCATAAAGTATCATCAGTGATTAAACTAGCCATAAAATGCCCAACATTAATACGGCTTACCTTACCAGCATTAAAAATGGCACTTCTGATTGGCGAAGAGTGTATTTCGTAATCGGTTACCTCTTCCTCATTAATTAAACCATCTGGTCTAACTGCAACCCATTCAATAGGATTATTGTTTTGACCAATTTGAGTTCGTAAATAATCAGCAGCTTTCTCATTGTCAACATGTGGTGGTAACAATAAACGTAGTAATCCAATAACACATTTTTGAGCAAAAGAAATTGGCTCGTTTAAATCGCGATTACGGTTTCCTGTGGTATTCATTAAAACAAACTTTGTTGGACTTTGTAGGTTATTTGATGTTACAGCATTGCATAAGCGCCGAGTAGCATCTGTAACTAGTCTTCTAGGTTTTCCATAAATGCCTTTCCAAGACATATTATGACCAAGACAAGAAGCAACGGCATTACAATCGCTTACAATGGTACTAATTTCTGTATCACTTAACTCTAATAGACTTGCAGAGATAATTTGTAGGTCATCATTTATTGTCCATGATTCTGGTAATTTTTCTGGTGACCTAACAATAACTTTTACCTTATGTTTTTCGGCTAGAAGTTGCTCTACTAATTTGCTTCCTGTGGAGCCACTTGCGCCTACGACTAGAACTGTCATATTGAATATATTTTGATTGATTGACTTATATTTAAGACGATGATGGATTAGATATGTTACTCTTTATTTTTTTTAAATTATACTGAACTTACTATGTAAATGCTCTTATATTTTTTTACAATTCTATGTAAATGGCGTACCTATAACATGGAAAACCAAATCGAATACTATATGAGCTATAATAGCTACCAAAAGACCTCTTTTCCAAAATATCCATCCAAAAGTTGAACCGGTTATTAAGTTTCCAACCATAGTGACACCAATTGAAAAAGGAGTTAACTCAACAAAATTTTTTGATAATGGAAAGTGTATTAATCCGAAAAACAATGCAGAAATAATAATACCTGTCCAAATCATTTTGTTGGTTGGGTTATCTACTTTTCTGATGAATTGAATAATCGCAATTATTAGTGACATTAATCCTAATCGAAACATTATCTCTTCACTAATACCTGCAGAAAAGGCAACAAGTGCATAAAAAGGTTTTGTTGGTCTAGACATTTTACCAACAACTGGATACAATTCTTTCTGTAATTCAAATAATCCTAATAGGATTAAAGCTACTATTGTTGCTAAAACAATACTAGACAAAATTGCTTTCCAATCTATTAGATTAGAAACTGTGTGCTTTGAAAAAAATCGAGCTATAACAGGTGCTCCTAAATTTGTTTTAGATGAAACCCATAATCCAATAAACACCAAAATAGCACCTAGGATTAAACTACTAATTCCAATAGT
This sequence comes from Tenacibaculum todarodis, assembly GCF_001889045.1. Lineage (NCBI taxonomy): Bacteria > Pseudomonadati > Bacteroidota > Flavobacteriia > Flavobacteriales > Flavobacteriaceae > Tenacibaculum > Tenacibaculum todarodis. The sequence goes on from NZ_CP018155.1 coordinate 956,709, forward strand.
TATGACGTCATCTAAAACAGATTCATTTAAACGAACGTTTGGCATTCCTGCTTTTATATTTAATCTTTTTACCTCTCTGCTAAATGGAATGTTTATTAATGATCCTATTACAAAAAATATTAACACACTAATAGCAGTTTGCCAACGATGATTTTTCTTTTCTTTTTTATTTTTCATGATTGATAAAGTAAATAAACTATTCAATTGCTTGTAGAATTCCAACCATTGCAGATAATATCACCAGCCAGTGGATTATTATGTTAATGTATAATTTTTTAGAAAAAAGAAAAATAATTCCAAATATAATGCCCCAGGCAAAATACCATCCAAGCCAAATTCCATTTCCAGTAATTGAGTCTATTGCTCTCATTCCATGTTGAAAAATAAAAGGTATTGAAGCTATTAGTACAGTTAGCCATTTATTAACTTTATGACTCATTAAAGACTTTATTGCAAAGCCACGGTATACAATTTCTTCTACGATACCAGCAACCAATGCTAAAAAAACAAAAATCACTCTAGCTGTTGTTGTTTTGGGGCTAAATGAAGGGATTGAGTTTAATTTTTCAACGTTTATAGTTGATTTAGCTAGTGCCATTTCTATAAAAATGAGTAATCCAAATGCAATTATTAAATACCCTATAATGGAATAAATCATTTTCTTTTTAGATAGAGCGATTCCGATATCACTCCATGACCAATTAGAAGCTTTTAAAATTCTCGATATGATATATAATTGAAGTAAATACCAAGAAATGATAAGTACATAATTTAAATAATAGGCATCAAAAAATGAGTTTAACGATTTAAGGTCAATACCTGATATAACAGGTTGACTTGAAAGTAATATTGAAATAAGTGTTGCAATAATTGGAAACCCAATTAATACTCCAAGTATTTTTGATAGTTGTATGGACGCTTTAGTTTTCATCTTTTTTGTATTTCTACTATTATCGATTTTTAGTCAAAGTAATGGAATACATATATAAAGGGAAAGGAAAAGTACAGGGACGTAAGATTTGAGGTTTAAGCGTTTTGTATTAAGATTCTATATCTTTCTCGTATTGCTTTTTCGTTGTAGGTTAGTTTTTTCTTTTTCTATAATATCGTCAATAAAGACATTGACATTTAATTCTTTCAATTCTGCGTACAGCTTTTTATTTTGGTTCGCTTTTTCTGCTAATTCGTATTTCATTTCCTGGTATTTCAATCTAGCCCAATCATTTTTACGCAAAAAATTACGCATCAAAATGTGTCTTTCTAATGGTTTACTATTCGTTAAACAAACATAAAGATGATGTGTAATTGTGTCTAAAACACAATGAGAAGATTCTCTGTTTCTTTTAAAAACCTCTCGTTTTTCAAGCCCTTGATTTCCGTTATGATAATACCCAATTTTAATTAGTCCAGATTTTATTTTTTCAAATTCTGATTCGCTTTCGTAAATAATATCAATGTCTATAATCGCTTTAGAATCTAAATTAGGTATAGATGTACTTCCAACATGTTCAATTTGGCATTCAATTCCATTTAAACCCTTTTCAATTTCACGATTTAGTTCTATGAAATTTGTAATCCAGTTGGTTGTATATTTTTTTATTAACATAGGATTTTGGTATATGACATAAAATTGTTCGTCAAAGTTTTAAAATAGAAGTTTACTTTCTTTTATTTTCTAAAATTCCAAATAGGCAATGAAATACTACTGTTACCAGTGAAATTTATTTGTAAAGGAATTTCAGCATCTTTAATATTTTCTTCATTGACATCTTTTCCAGAACCATAATTTATTTGCGCGTTGTTGTTTTTATTTACGTTTAACACAATTACAATTCGGCTTCCTTTTCCTAATTTTTTACTGATTAATTTAGAATTATTAAAAGAGATTTCTGTGAATTCATTTGGTGTTAATAAAACACGTTTTTCTCTATCTTTTGCAAAACTTGCTCTACCAATATAATAGCTTAAATGAAAATATTTATTTTCAGGTGTTAGCTGGTAAACAATTACAGAATAATCAACGTCTTTTTTATTGATTGAAAATTCAAGATTCCCGAAAAATGAACCATTTATAATAACATCTTCTTTTAATGTTTCAGATTTAAAAACCAATCCATCTTTTAAATTAATTTGTTCACGTTCTAGTGGCCAAGGATAATATTCGGTATTATTCATGCTTTCTCTATCCTTAAAATCAACTTTCATTTCGATTTTAGAGTTATTTTTTTTTGATTTTAAAGTATAAACATCCTTTATTTTTTCAGCACTTAAATGAAAAGTCAAGGTGTCATTTGTCATGGCACTTAAACTCGATTTATGCATCCAAGTATCTGTATCCATTACTTGAAAATTTACTTTATCTTTTAAAATACTAGGCTTTTCTTTCCCATTTAAAATGTAATCAAACCATTGATAAATAATGTCTTCTTCAATATTTATTAAAGCAGTTTTGTCTAGTTTATAATTTCTTAAACTTTCCTCTGGTTTCGTTTGTGCAGTCCAATGATCATAAGGGCCAACTAATAAATAATGGCTTGGATTTTTCGCATATTTATGATGCTCATTAAAATAATACATTGCTCCTCTTTGTGAGTCATCATAATAACCTGTGATGGTTAAAATTGGAATGTCAATCTTTGCAAATTCTTGTTTATATGGAATCATTTTTTTCCAAAAATTATCATAACTAGGATGCTGCATATAGGTATTCCACAGTTTATTTACTTTACCATCTAAACTATCTAGTTTGTTAAATGCAACTCCTGTTTTGTACCAAGTGTTTTTTAAAGTATTCCAACGATTATAATCATTTGAAGCTTTAAAGTCTAAAAACTTGTTATTGGTTACATAAAAATTCCAAGAATATGAATAATTATGTAGCACATTATTTTCCATCGGATAATCAATTCCAGGAGCAATTGCTACCATTGGAACAATTGTTTTTAACGATGGATGCACTTTGTGTTTCATTGAAGCCCATTGCGTAAAACCATTGTAACTACCACCAAACATGGCTACTTTTTTATTAGACCAAGGTTGCTTGCTAATCCAATCAATGACTTCATACACATCTGTGTTTTCATATTCAAGAGGTTTTATATCGCTTTTACTTAATCTTTTACCTCTTGTATTGGCAATGACACCAATATAGCCTTTGGATGCAGCTAACATTGTTGAAGTCACATTTGTTCCTGTATAAATTGAAGAAACTAATATTGCAGATTTTTTAGTAGTTGAATTTCCTTTTCGTTTTACGACTACAACTGAAACTTCTGCACCATCTTTCATAGGGATTATAATACTATCATTTACAGCATATCTACGTTTATGATCTTGCTTTATTTCTTCAAAATAAATAGCTCTAGTTGATGAAAATACAATGCTTAAAAAATATTTTTTTACTAAATCCTTAACTGTAGCTTGTGCTATTTTTTCTGATTTAATAGCATTATATGTGTTATTAAAATTACTCACATAATAATCAGTAGGATCTCTAATTATTAATGCTCTATCTAAATTAATAACTTTTATATCATCAGAATTCTTTACATATTTTCTGTAAGATTTTTTAAAGGCATCTTTAAAGTTCTTAGAAAGCTTTGCCTCTACATAATGCATGTATATATCTAAATACTGTCTTTGATCTATTGGTGTTTCTTTAATTCTTTTTTTGAAAGTAACTAAAGCCTCTTTATAATTACCTCTAATTAACTGGAACTTAAACACATCTAATTTTGATAAATTTTGAGTGTCACATAATACTGCTAATTGCTGCATTTGATTTGCAAGCGCTACAGAATCTGATAGTTCCACCTTCTTAAATGCCACTTCTTGCGCAAAAGAAGTCATACTAATTGTGATTAAAAATAATATCAGGACTGATTTTTTCATTGTTACTTTTTATTTGGGTTCGAGTAACGAATCAACTCTTCAGTGTACAAAAAGCCGTCTTGAGTTTGCGTCATTTTAATAAAGTTTTTTATTTCTGGTGCGTATAACCAAACTTCATCCGTTTGTGCGTTGTATCCTCTGGAATTTGAAACGGTTCCTTTGTATTCTATGGTATAAGCCATAAATGTTCCTGCTCCTACTTTTTCTTCCTTGAAGGATAAAACTTCAGCATTTTGACTTTGTTTTCCTGTAGTGCCATCCTGACTTGTCCAGTTTTTTTCATATTTCCATTTTTTCCCTACTTCTAATGGCCACTTATATTTTGGTGTTTTACTTGTTTCTGGTTTTACTATATCTGATACTGGAATAGTGTCTTTTCCAATGATCATACCTAAAGCACCATCTATATTAATTATTTTTCTTGTGTCTTCTCCATCTGAACGAACAACACCTTCAGTTGTTACACCTTTATATTTCCAAGTCCATGTTTCTCCAATTGCATAATCGGTTAATGTTGGCTGTTTTGCTCCTAAAGTGTTATCTTCACAGCAATAAAATAACAGAGAAATGATAACTAAAAAAATGATTTTCACTATTTGAAATACTTCTTTTAAATAATTCATAATATGGCTTTTAAATTAATTATAGCACAAAGTAAAGGTGTCTTTTTCCATCAAAAAAGGAAAAGTACATGAGCGCAAATAAATGCAAATGAACGTTAGATAACGGAACGATTACTTCTTTATAAACTATTCCAGTTTTTAAACTTGACGGATTGCCTGTTAGATACTTCTACTTTTTCTCCAGTAGTTAATATAATTTGTAATTTATTATTAAAGTATGGATGAATCTCTTTGATGTAATTAATATTAATAATTTGACTGCGATTAACCCGAAAAAACACTTTAGGGTCTAATTTCTCTGCTAATAAATTTAAAGAACGTTTTATCATCGCTTTATCTGAACCGAAATAAAGACGTGCATAATTTTCTAACGATTCAATAAAATGAATATCTGTAAGTGGAATAAAATGACATTTTTCACCATCTTTTATAAATATCTTTTGATGCATTGGTAAGGCAGTAGGCTCTAATTTTACTCTTTTAGATAGTTCTAGCTTTACTTTTTCAATAGTTTTAGAAAAACGTTCGTCTCTTAAAGGCTTTACCAAATAATCTAAAGCATTCATCTCAAAAGCTTTTACAGCGTATTGATCATAAGCAGTTGTAAAAATAACGTCTGGGACATTTGTTAATTCTTCCAATAAATCAAAACCAGATTTTCCAGGCATGTGAATATCTAAAAATAAAATATCGGGTTTTAATTCTTCAATTAAAGTTATGGCTTCATCTACATGACTAGCTTCTCCAATAATTTCAAACTCTTGATGTTTTTCTAATCCGCGTTTTACTTCTTCTCTCGCTAAACGTTCATCATCAATGATTATGGTTTTATATCTTTTCATCTTCTATATGCATTGGAATTATTATTTCTGCAACTACACAGTCATTTTCTTTAGCTGTTAAACTAAAACTAGCGTTATTTTTATATTGAATTTCTAGGCGTTTTTTTAAATTTTTTAAACCTAATCCAACATTTTTATGTTGATTAATTACTCCAGGATTCTCAACTTTAATATGAATATTGCTATCGCTCTTTTTAATTGTCAAGAAAACAACACCTCCTCCAACTTTTAAGTCAATGCCATGTTTTATAGCGTTTTCTATCAATAACTGAATACTTAAAGTAGGAACCTTATAATTCATTACTTCTTCTTTAATATTAATTTTTAACTGAAGTCGTTCTTCAAAACGCATCTTTTCTAATTCAATGTAATCATAAACCAAAGACAATTCATTTTTAATAGGTATTAAATCTTTGTCTTTTTCATATAATGAAGAACGCAACAAATCCGATAATAAATCAATAGCTCTTCTTGCAACATTTGGATTTTCAATTACTAATGACTTGATAGAGTTTAGGGAATTGAATAAGAAATGAGGATTTAATTGAGCCGATAAATTATCTAATTGTGCTTTTTTCACTATTAACGACAATTCAGCGTTCTCTTTTGCTGTTACCACTTCTTTTTGATAATAATGATACAAGTGATATGCCAATAACCAAATTGACATTAATCGAAGTCCAGTAAGTAATATGGGATCCCAGTAAATAATTGATTCTAAGAAATCAACATTCTTAATTACAAAAAGTGTTCTGAAAGCATACCACTTTAAGTTATTTATTAATACATATAAGACAGCTAATAAAAGTATCGTTGGCACTAACCGGATTAGTAATTTTTTTATGGATAAACTACTCCATTTTGCTTTCAAAGCAAATCTTCTGTATATATGTGTTAAAAATATCCCTATTGAAATGTCTAATATATAATTTAACAAAGTATATAAAACACCGTAATTATCTCTTGTATATACTGTATATGCCCAATAAATAGAAACGATGCCCCACCCTATTAATTGACATTTCCAATAAAGAGATATCCTAGTATTATTTTTATTTAGATCCATACCTAAGCAAAGCAACGAAATACTTTTAAATAGTGAAAGAAAAAGTACAGGAACGTAAAATATAAGGCCTGAATGTTCTTTTTTTTGTATCATTCGGATGCTTATAGAATATGATTACAATCAAAGATTGTAAACTGATAAAAATTAATTTTTATTATTAATAAAGTTAAACAAAAGAAAGAATAATCTTACATCTTTACTCCATATAACTGCTCTACAAATACTGATTTTACTAAGGTTATTACTTTCTGTATTGGGAAGTAAGTATAATAACAAAAAAGGCTGCCAAAAATTGACAACCTTTTTCTTATTTATTCACAGCAAAAATTTCTTTTAACTGCTTTACCATATTTCCGTTACCAGAAACAGTAATCTCACCGATTTTATCGGCAATTTTCTCTACATACTCCATTTCTTTTAATTTGAACAACATTTCATTGTCTTCCATTAATTTGGCAGTATTTAACAAACTTCTTGTAGAAGCTGTTTCTTCTCTTCTGGTAATTATGTTCGCTTGCGCTCTTTTTTGTGCAACTAAAACTTGATTCATAATTTCTTTCATTTCTCCAGTTAAAATTACATCTCTAATTCCGCAGTTTAAAACCTGTACACCTAATTGAGCTGTATTTTTAGATACTTGATCAAATACTGCTGTTGCAATATTTTCTTTTTTCTCCAACAATTCATCCAATGTATAACCGCCAACATAAGTTCTTAAAGCTAATTGCATTAAAATGTATAATTGCTTTTCATAATCTTTGTTACCTAACAATGCTTTTTCAATATCTACTACTTTATACTGTGTATAAAAATTGATTCTTAAAGTAGCTTTGTCTTTAGTTAACAATTCTTGACCAGCAATTTCTAATTGCAATTGTCTCATATCTGCTTTTGCAATTTTGATAGTTGTATCGTTTCTCCAAAATCTATAGGTTCCTCCAGTTAAGGTTTTTGTATAGACATCATCTACCAATAAAACAGCTTTTTCATAAGCAGCAACTTCAAAGACTCTAATGTATTTAGATAATTCGTAATTACTGAATAAAGCTTTTTCTATATTCTCTGTAATATAGATTTTGCTTCTATCTACTTTTTGAAAAACTCTGTCTACAAAACCTTTCCAGTAAAAATACCTTCCTGATTGTAATACATTTTTAAAGTTGCTATTTTCATACACCAAAACCAACTCATTATCTTTTACCTCTACAATTTCAAGCATATCAGCTAAAACTTTATCTTTTAATAGAATTTCATTCGCTACAGATGCATAAAACTCTTTTGTTAAATCATAAACTATTACATTTTGATTTAAAAATAACCAATGAGTTCCTTGAGTAATTACTTTTTGGTAATCACCATTTTTAAAAACCAATCCTACTTTTCCGGTATTAATTCTTATTCTTTTCATTTTTTTTAATTTTTTATTCTGAAAACTTTCTTTTTTTAATTTCAGAATGGTTCAACATAGATTCCTGTTTTCACAGGAAAGACAATTTATAGGAAGCTTTAGATAAAAATCTAAAGAGCTTTTCCTTTTTTAACAATCTCTGTAACGGAGAAATATGTTCTTGATTCCCATTTTCATGGGAAAGACAATTTTTATGATACTTTAGTAAAACACTAAAGTGACTATTTTTTATTTAAAAACGACACGTTAAAATCTCAACAAATCACGAAAATTAACAATCTAAAAAAAGGCTATAATTTGTTTTGAAAAATGGGTTGAAATCTATAAAAGGAATCAACTGATTTGTAAAAATTTATTACTTTCTAATTTTAGAATTGAAAACTTCAAGTTCTTTTTTAAGTGTTCAATTAAGAACTCATTTAGAACGTATCGTTTTCTTTTTTTGGTCATCAGTTTTACAAGGTGATGAAACTTGGTTTGGATGAATTAACAGTTCATCGTTCTCTAGAGCCGAAATCTAGTGACCTACCAATTAGTCTATATCCAGAATTTCTGAATAGTGGGACTCGAACCCACACTTGAACTTCTATTGCATTAACCGGACTGTGCTATCACATAAAAAATGTGAGAAGGATTCGAACCTTCGTACATAGAATTGTGGAATTTCTTCTGGCGGAAATCCTAAAAACCTTCAAGACGAGTTGTATATAAAAATCGAATACAAATACTGTACGAAATTATACAATGGTGCTATACAGAAACACACAACAAGACTTGCTTGATGTGGAAGTAGTAGGACTCGAACCTACACGTTCTTAACGAAATCAGAGTTACAGTCTGACGAGCCAACCAATTGCTCAACACTTCCTTTTATTTTAATAAACTTTTAATTAACCTCACTTTACTCCTTGTTAAAGTGAGGTACTTCTCTACTTTTTTTTGCAATTTTCCCACATTTCTACGTGATCTTTTTCATAATTACTCTGCAAATATTATATGCTATTACGCAATCTATTTACGTAGATAAATTATTTTTTACTTTTTTTATCTTTTTTCTTCGATTTAGGTTTCTTTTTCTTCGGAAGTTTGCCTTTAATTCTACTTCTCTCTTCATTTACTGTATGCATAAACTCAGAATTAAAAGTGAACTCTTTTGCTAACTTTACAAAAGACAATGCTTTTTTATATTGTTTTAATTGCTCAAATAAAATTGCTTTTTTAAAATATAAAACTGCTTTGTCTGACCCTTTTACTGTAATAGCAAAATCTATAAAATCTTCTGCTTCTTTATAATCTTCGTTCCACAATAACACATTTATATAGTGTGAATAGACTTCAAATGCGTGAACATTTTCTGCTAAAGCTTCTTTGTAATACATAATTGCATCATCATATTTAAAAAGCTTTTCTGCATGAACTCTTCCCATTAACGTTAAAGCCATTGTATTTTTATCGTCATAAGACAACGCATAATTTAAAGCTTCCATTACTTCTTCTAAATCGTAAGGATAATTTTCTAATGCTTTAAAAACATAATTGTTTACTAATGTTCCCATATTATTATAATTGTTTACGTAAATCATTCTTTAAGTGGTTTCTCTTGTTTTTAAATGATTTAACTTTCTTTTTTTGTTTAAAATCTGTTCCTGTAAAAACTCTAATCGGATTTCCTCTTTCTACGGTTTTATGATTCATCCATTGGTTTTCTAATTGTATTTTTGATTGCTCCATATTAAAATTACTTACTTTTTCTTGTAATCGTTTTATAGCAATCTTTTTATTTTGATGTTGAGATCTACTATCCATTACCAAAACTTGCAGTCCTGTTTTTGTATGTTTTGCTCTTACAGCAGAACTTACTTTATTTACGTGCTGACCGCCAGCACCAGAACTTCTAATTGCCTGAAACTGAATCTCATTTTCTTTAATTGATAATGATTCATTACTTTCTACCTCAAAACAACCTATAAACCAGTTTTTACGTTTGTTGTATTTTCTAAAAGTTGATGTTCCAATCCATTGAATAGTACCTAACCAATCTTTTAAAAAATCAGCAAGTTGGTTTCCTTTTAATTGTATACTTACAGATTGCACTGTGCCATTTTGGAGTCCGTTTTCTTTATGAAGAATTAAATACGCAACCTTGTTGTTTATCAATTCTTTTAAGAATATTTTTAGCACTTTAGCAACTACAAAAGCACATTCTGTGGGTCCTGTTCCTGCTGATATTTGTATTATTTTTGTTTCCATAATTATTTATCCATTCTAACAATCTTTGGTGTAAATGTTCCTAATACTTCGACCAATTCTTGTTGATTTGCCATCACTTTTTTAATGTCTTTGTAAGCCATTGGTGCTTCGTCAATTCCGCCACCAATAAGCGTTACATCGTTCATTTTTAACTGATGCTTGATATCACTTTTCGTGAATTTTTCTTTACACTTTTTACGCGAATGTTTTCTACCTGCTCCGTGAGAAGCCGACTGTAAACTCGCCGTGTTACCCAAACCGCGAACTATAAATCCTGGTGCCGTCATAGAACCTGGAATGATGCCCAACTCGTCTTTTTTAGCTGGCGTTGCTCCTTTTCTATGCACAATACATTCGTTGCCATTTACAGTTTCTTTCCAAGCAAAATTGTGATGATTCTCAATTTTTGCAATGGGTTTTGCTCCTATTAATTTTGCAATTCGATCGTGAATATTATCGTGACATGCTTTTGCATAATCGCCAGCTAAATTCATAGCCAACCAATATTCTTGTCCGTCATGAGAATTCATATCTAACCATGCTAAATGCTGTACATTTTTTGGTAAATGACATTGTTTTGTTGCCAAATAGGTATAATGTTTTGCAATGTTTGCACCTAATCCTCTTGAGCCACTGTGCGATAAAACGCCAATGTATTCACCTATTTTTAATCCGAATTCGTTGTTATCTTCTGTAATAGAAACGGTACCAAATTCTACAAAATGATTTCCTCCTCCAGATGTTCCTAATTGCTTGTACGCTTTGTCTTTTAAGCGTTTTATTAACGGAATATCTGTAAATTCATCTCTATAAAATATTTCGTGATCTTGTTTTTTGTCATGCGTTTCTCGCATTCCGAATTTTGTGTGATTCTTTAAAATATTTTCATATTGATGTTGTTTTCCTTTTAGAAAAGAAACCGGAATTGGATATATAGTTAAACACATTCTGCAACCAATATCTACACCTACTCCATACGGAATTACTGCATTTTCTGTGGCTAAAACGCCGCCAATTGGTAAACCGTAACCATAATGTGCGTCTGGCATTAATGAGCCTTGCACTGCTATCGGTAACTTTAAAGCGTCGTACAACTGAAACTTTGCTTGTTCGTCTATTTCGTTTTCTCCATAAATTGAAAACGGAACGCGCGTATTTCTTAATTGATGCATTTTTACTTCGACTGGCTTTACCAAACCTTCTGCAACTTTTCCCCAAATAGCATTTCCTTGAAACTTTTCTGGATGCTGTAGCACCTCTTTTGCTTCTTCTAAAATGCGTTCTTTCTTTTCTCTTTTTCTGTATCGGTTTATTTGCCCTAAAGCAATATTGATACTATTGTTCTTTGGAAAGCCTAATTTTATTAGGTCTTTTCCTTTTAATTTATTTCCCATGATTTTAAATTGAGATGTATAATTCTATAGAATTCAACTTTTGGTTGATTCTATAACTCTTAATTTTTACTTCGGAAAATTTTTGGTTCCGAATCAAGTTCGGAATGACAATTTTAAAGGAATACTTTTTTAAAAATGACCATAAAAAAAGTCCGAAATTTTACAACTTCGGACTTTTCATATATAATAGTTAATTGCTATTTGTAATTGTGAAAGTCGCGAAGTAAACAATAAAAAGAACCTGGTTCTCTTTGTATGTTTTTGTTTAATTGATAATTGAACATTGTACTTCGTTTATTATGCTGAACTTGATTCAGTATCTTGACTGTTCCAGCTATTTTGTTGCTTTATTGCGATGCAAACCTAAAACGTATTTTTGAATTACACAAATAAAATTTTAAAGTATTTTACTGACAATCAACTAGTTATATTGTTTTTAGATAATAGGATTCCTGTCCGCTTTTGTGCAGATATTGTGAGTTTAGACAACTCTTTGAATGTTTGATATGTAGGGAATACTTACACGATATATTGGCATCTAATGGTTTTTGATAAAAGTGAAAATAAATTTTCACTGGATTCCCATTTTCATGGGAATGACAACTTTAATTGTTCTCTCAATTATAAATTGAGAGGATTTTTTTCAATAAAAAGCGTCCAAAAAATGAATTTTGGACGTTTTTATTATCTTTTAAAAGTATTTTACCTAAAACATTGACCTAATAAGTCGCAGCTTAGCGTCCGTTTTATGTGATTTATATATGTTCATAAGCGTTTTACTTTTATTTTTTACTTGTTTATTATGGTGCAAATATGCGAGAAAATTGGTTAATCTTCCAAATTTTGATTAATATTTCCAAAATTGATACCACTTTTTAAGCTTGATTTCATTCGTTTGTATTTGATTATTTAAAAAGCTAACATCCTTACTTTCAGATAATCCTTCAACTAACAATTTTACTTTATCTTCAATTCTTGATATCTTATTAAATTCAAAACAAACCCTATCACATAATTTTTTTAAATCAATTATTACGTTTTTTTCAATTTCATATTTAATTTCAATTAATCCTATTCGTTCATTTATTTGATAATAGTCCCACATTAATGAATATTCTTTATCATATTCAAACAATTCAAAAACATTATTAAAGTGCTTATATATTTCTTTAATATTATTTTCATCCTTTATTTTTTTTGAATAAAAATTAACTTTATACATTATAAATATTTCCTCTTCAAGGGTGTCTTCTAAAATTTTACCTAATTGAATTTTATATTTATTTTCTCTATAATTTATATTAACTAAATCAAAAAGAAACCTATTTGTAATTAAATTTTCTGTTTTCACTTTTTCATAGAGTATCACCTCAAAATCTTCTTTTGAGATGATATCTAATAAAAGTTCTATTGCTTTCTCTTTAATTTTTTCCATTATTTCTATTTCTTTTACGCTTCTTCCAAGGCGCGTTCTTTTTCCAGTCTCCAGCCATAATACAACCGTAAGGTACAACTTCATCAATAACTTTACCTAAACCAAATTCTTCCATTTGGTTACGCACCGTTTCTGCATTTTTATATGCTGATGGTAATTCTGTAATATCAATTTCTTCAGAGAAAAAACGGATGTCTAATCCTTTGGTTTCTTCTTCAAAAATTTCTTGTACTGTTCCTGTTTTACCCTTTCTATGTTGTGTTCTACTTATATTTCTTCCTGCTCCATGTGGCGCAAAACCTAAATTGCTTTCGGTTGTGTTTCCTTCAACAATCAACACAGGTTCACTCATATTTAACGGAATCAATCTTGGACCCGTAATATCTGGCATAAATTTAGGATCTAACGGAGTTGCTCCTTTTGCATGGTAAAATAAATCTCCACCTTTAAATACAAAATTATGCTCGTTCCAAAACCTATTTTCTTTTTCAATTTCTAATTTTTCTAACGTTGTATCGTGTAAAACTTCATGGTTTAATTTTGTCCATTTTCTTATAATTTGCAAAGCTTCCCAATAGTTTTTTCCTTCTTCTGTTTCAAACGGAATCCATGCATTTTGTTTTAAAGTTTGTGGCGATAATTCTTGTCTAAATTGCTCTGCAATTTTCATTCCTCTACTATATAAATTGGCACCAAAACCTCTACTTCCGTGATGTGTAACTAACATAGTATTTCCTGTTTTCTTTGATTTTCCGACGAACAAAAAATGATTTCCATCGCCTTGTGTTCCTAAATGAGATCTTGCAGCAGAAATACATTTTTGATTGTTTAAAAACGGATTTGCTTCAATTTCTGCTAACAAATCAGAAGGAAAACGAAATTGTGTATTTCTACCTCTTCCGCCTGGACCAAAATGTGTAATAGAATGTGCTGCATCTAAAACATCTTTTGGATTTGCTTTTCCGAAGTCAGTCAACATTACAGAGCAACAAATATCTGCACTGTGCATTCCTGGATGAATGGCGTTTTTAGCAACTACAATTCCGCCAACAGGAATTGTTCCTATTCCGCCTGTTGGGCAAGCATCTGGCATAATTGCGCCATTTACAACTGTTGGTGTTTTCATTAAAACTTCCATTGTTTTTGTAACAGAATTCACATTGATTTCTTCTAACTCATTCTCCGCTTTTATATTGATTTTAAATTCAGCTGGATTTTCTAATAACGAAATTTCTGGTTTGGGTCTAAATTGCTCTAAATACACTAAGGTTTCTTTGTCAGACAATTCATTTGTATTAATATGTTCCATTGCTTCTGGAAACCATTTCCCTGGTTTAAAACCTAATGCGATGATTTCCTTTCCTGTTATTTTCATTTTGTTTTCCATAATTTCTATTTTTCTTGTGCTGAACTTGTTTCAGTATGCTCCACAAACTCCTCGTTTTATGGAGCGATTACTTTTGAAAGATTTTAGTTTCTTTCTTATGATTCCGTTGCAAATATTTAACACAAATGCGCAATCTTTTTGCGTAGTAAAAATTATTTTCTATTTTTATTGAAAATTATTAAAATGGCTTCTAATAAAAATGCTTTAATCCGTTATAAAACCATCGATCAATGTTTACGAAACAACATGAAACGCTGGACTTTAAACGATTTAATTGATGCTTGCTCAGATGCTTTGTATGAATACGAAGGAAAAGATGTATATGTAAGTAAACGAACAATACAATTAGATATTCAGTTAATGCGTAGTGATAAATTAGGCTACAATGCACCAATTGAAGTGTATGAGCGTAAATATTATCGTTATGCGGAAGAAGATTACAGCATTAAAAACATTCCGGTTACTGATAATGATATTAAAATTATGAATGAAGCCATTCAAATGTTACGTCAGTTTAAAGATTTCTCGTTGTTTCAAGAAATGGACGGAGTTTTACAACGTTTAGAAGATTCGGTTTATTCATCACAAAAAAACAACAGAGCCATTATTCATTTGGATAAAAATGAACAATTAAAAGGTTTAAAATTTATTGATCCTATTTATGAGGCTATTCAACATAAAAAAGTGATTAGAATTACGTATCAATCATTTAAAGCTCGAAATCCCAGTGATATGACTGTTCATCCGCAGTTATTAAAAGAATATAACAATAGATGGTTTTTATTAGCTTCACATAAAAAACAATTTATAACATTGGCTTTAGATAGGATTTCTAATATCATAAAAGATCAAAATACTGAATACAATGATTTACAAATTGATGGAGATATCTATTATAAAGATGTAATTGGAGCAACGGTTGCAAATACTCGCCCTCAAAGAATACAATTTTGGATTGATAAACACAATGCTCCTTACGTAATTACAAAACCATTTCATCATACTCAACGTTTAATTAAAAGAACAGATGATGGTGTTATTTTTAATATCTTAGTTCAAATTAACTACGAATTAGAAAGAAAAATTCTTGGTTTTGGAGATAGTATAGAAATCCAGAAACCAGAACGTTTACGTAATCGAATGATTGGTAAATTGAAAAAATCAATTGAAATATATTCTAAAATTAAACACAAATAAAGGTTTCGTTTATATTATCAGCTTAAAGAAAAAAATAAATGACAATTCAAGATATCATTGGCGAATTTCAAATAATAGGAAGTAATCAAGATGAAAGTGATAACACTTACAAAGGAACACTTTCTTTAACGTTGGATGCAAATAATAGAATTATCGCAAAATGGTTGATTAACAAAAGTCAGCAACAACTTGGAACCGGTTTTTTTAAAGATAATATTTTAGTTATCAACTTTAATTATCAAGGTTATGAAAATACTATTTACAAAGGTGTGGTTGTTTATAGGTGTATTTCTAAAGATATTTTAGACGGATTTTGGTCTGAAGAATTGGGAAATCCATTATTTCTTGGTGATGAACGCTGTTTTAGAATAAAAGAAAAAGAACTTATAAATTAATGATGAACTGTCCTTGTAATCCGCATAAAACCTACAAAAACTGTTGCCAAAAAGCACATCTAAATATTAAAAGTGTAACCACTCCAGAAGCTTTAATGCGCTCACGTTACAGTGCTTTTGTGTTGGCTAATATTGACTATTTACAAAAAAGCCACCATAGTAAAACAAGACCTTCAAAACTTGAAAATAAAGAAATATTGGCTTGGACAAAATCTGTAGAATGGGTAAAATTAGATGTTCTTAATTCTACTGAAAACTCAGTGGAATTTAAAGCTTACTTTTACGAAAATGGTTCTTTAAATGTAATCCATGAACATTCTTTTTTTGAAAAAGAAAATAATCATTGGGTTTATAAAAGTGCTTTATAAAATGGAATAGCTCTCAAATAATCTTTTAACAAGATATTTTGAAGCTTACATTGTTTATGAGATTGTCTACAATTAATTAATTTACTTTTAATTTACCTCTTTTTTAAATCAATTACATAAAAAAACCAAAACAATAGTTTCGGTTTTTTTTATTATGCTATAAATTATTTACAACTTCCTACGGTTATCTTCAGATTGTGTGTCTATTAACTTATTGTATGGATCTACACCAACTTCAACAGGCTTTTTATCAACTATAATTGTAACCTTGTTATCTATCTGTGTAATTTTATGTTTCTGTAAATACAGTTCTATTTCTTTCTTTTTACCATCAACCTCTTCTTCACCAAAAATACCAACATCTATATAATCTGCTAATTTTACTGATAAAATTGGTTTTTTCATTTTATCTGTTTTAAAAGAAAGTGTATCACCAACTTGCTCACCATAATAACGTTTTCCTTTTTCATCATTTCTATATTTAGAAACGTTAAACTCAATATCTACTTGATATTTTCCATTGTCTAATTTGGTAACTTCTGCATCTGTAATTCTATTTCTATATAGCGTTACAGTTTCAAACATATCTTTAATAACATATTGTAAAGAATCTGGAGTTACTTCTCTTATTTTATCTACCATTTCTATAGACGTTGTATAAGGTGCATCTTGAAACTTTACTTTTTCTACATATTCTTTTAAAGCATTGTTCAACTTCTTTTCGCCAATATAATCGCTTAAAGCGTAGAAAACTAAAGATCCTTTTTGATAACGTATATAACCTTGACCATCGTTATACATTAACGATTTTTCTCTTTTACGCTCTAAAGTTCTTTGCATTAAATAACCATCTAAAGCTTTCTTTAAGAATTTACGCATTTCTTGTTTTCCTAAATCGTGTTCTAATACTTTTAGGGCTACATATTCAGACAAACTTTCTGATAACATTGTTGCTCCTAAAACATCGGCACCAATTACTTGATGCGCCCACCATTGATGTGCTAATTCGTGTACTGTAATTGCATACGGATAATCTACACCACTATCTTCTTTATCTACCGCAGCAATAAATCCTACACCTTCTGAATACGGAATTGTATTTGGAAAAGATTGTGCAAAACTTCCGCCAGTTCTAGGAAACTCTACAATTCTTACTTGTTTATGCTGATAAGGACTAAAGTTTTCTGAATTATAGGCTAAGGAAGCTTTAATTCCATCCATCATTCTATCCAAATTATATTCGTGTCCTTTTTGATAATATATTTCTAAGTTTACATCTTTCCATTTATCCTTTTTGATTTCATATTTAGCAGAATTAAACGCATAAAAATTTAAGATTTTACTATCCATTTTATAATGAAAATATCTTCTATCACCTTCTTTCCACTCTTTTTGAAGATAACCTGGCGCAATTGCAATTTGATCTTCTGAAGTAGAAACTGTAGCTTCAAAATCTATCCAATCAGAATCTCTAGAAATATATGTATTACCTAAAGCAGTTGAATCTGACGGATGTGGTCTTAAATCGTTTTTCTCTAAATCGTATTTCTTACGAGTAGAATTGTCTGTTAATTCTCCTGCGCCTGTATAACCAAAAGAAGGATAAATTCCACTATTCATAAACGTACCATTAGATCTTACTGGAGAATTTTTTCTGAAAAAAGTATTTGGTTTGTTTTTAACCGTAAACTTTAATTCTAAACTATCTCCGGGATTTAAAGGTGTATTTAGTTTATAGATATCAAAATTATGAATTGTATCTTCTAAAACTAACGTATTTGGTTTGCTAAACTCAAAAGTGCTTGGATATCCGTTATGATTTAAAAACAAACTGTCAATAGCTTCATTGGTTTTGTTTATCATTTTATAAGTACCAGAAGAATTGAAATCGTATGTTTTTGGAAATAAATCCATATTCACATTAACCGCTACAATTCTTGGTTGTGCTTTACCTTCATACTTTTTGTATTTTTTTTCCCATTCTACACGTCCTTTTTCTCTTTCTTTAGAGGAAGTTCTTTGGTTTACAATATTGTTTTCATAAAAAATACGTGTTCCTAAACCTAAAAACCCTATCAATAAAACGCCTAAAACTAAACCTGTCTTTAAGTTAAAACGATTTTTAAAAATCGATAACCTTTCACTAAAAGAACTTGGAATACCACGAACCCAAAACAGACTTGTAAGCCCTAAAAATAGTAATCCTGCTAAGAACCAATACCCTTTATAAGTCAAATATCTTTGAAGAGAAAAATCGTAACCATTCATATCTGAATAGCTAAATCCTGGGCCTTGATTGTATTTAAATATTGCTTGTTCTATACCAAGAAAAGAAAGCAACGGCAATCCAAAATTTAACACTATTAGAATAAATAAACCCACATAAGGATTACCTACTAATGTTTGAATAAATAATGCTATAAATGCCCAAATTGCAAAATGGATAAATTGTAACACAAATAACTCAAAGATATAATGACCTATTTCATAATTATAAAAACCTTGAGAAGTTTGATAAATGATTCCAGCAATCATTACAACTGCTAATAATACCAATTGCACTTTTAATAAAGCAATTAGTTTAGATAACCATAATACCCAATTTGGTGCTGGTGTAACATCTACCAAATGATTAACTTTTGCCATTTTACCTCTATGCACTAACATACCAGCATATAAAAAAGTAATAATGTTTATTGATAAAACAAAAGAACCTGTTCCATTTTCTAGCATTTTCCAAGTAACTGGTAATGTTTTTGTTCCAAGAATATTTCCAACTTCAGAAAGTGCTATCACCGCTATAATTAATCCTACCAAAACTATTGCTAAAAAAGGCAATGCTTTAACTATATATTTAAAATCTAAATTAGATAATTTCCAAGTTGTTTTTAAATTCTGAAGGAAAGAAAAGTTATAATTTACTTCTGGTAAATTAATACGTGTAATTCCACCAAAATTCTTTTTTATTACACGTTCTCCTTTTTCTTTTTTAAAGAATGAAAAACTAATTGCGTTCTGACTAAAAGAGAATTTCTTATAAACCCAACCAAATATTAAAGTAGAAATACCCAACCATAATAATCTATTGTAAATAATTACGCTTTCAAAAGGTAAAGCAGCTTCATTTTGTTCAGCTAGTGTCCAATACTTAGTGTAATAACGCAAAGAAGCATCACCATAAGGGTCTAAAATACCAGCTATAAATCTGTTTTCTTCTTCAGATAACATTCCTTGTAACAAACCTTGGAAAAACATTAAAATTATTACAGCTATAAAACCAGCAGCTATACTTCTTGTAAAGGTTACTACTGCAAAAACAATGGCTCCAAAAAATATTAAATTAGGTAAGATATATACAAAATAAGAATGCAAATAGGCACCAAAATTAAAAGTATTTACAATCTCAGAATTTGTCCCAGGAAATCTAAATCCTATAAAAACAGCTAAACCAATTGTAAGGACAATTAATGTTACAATAAATAAACCGCTTAAAAATTTTGCAAGTAAATAATTTGCTTTGGTAAATGGATATGAATATAAAATGGAATGCATTTCACTTTTATAATCTCTATAAATGGTAACACCAATTATTGATGGTAGCAAAAAGAAAATTAACTGCGACATTCCATTGAACATATTATAAACTCCAATAGGAGAATTTACAATTTTATTACCTCCAACACTTACAGTAATACCGTCAAAAACACCAGCACTAGCTGCTGCAAAAAAAGTGGAGATAATAAATAATAAGGCTAAATAAATATAAAAGGCTGGTTTTTTAAACCAAGTAGAAATTTCGTGTTTAAATATAGTTGAAAACATAATAAAAGAGTTTTTAGTGTTTAGTTTTAAATGTTTAGTTTTTTTGAGTTTAACTTAAAACTCATAATTAAAACTAGAAACTAATTTAAAACTGGTTCATCTTGTTTTAATGCAATAAAATACACATCGTCTAGTTGTGGCTTAGCTGCAACAAAATCTGCTGCCGGTTTTTCTTCTCCAAATACACGAACATTTAATGTATTGTCTTCATTATAATTTGATGATAATAAATTATAGGTTGCTTCTACCTCATCTAAATCATCTCTATCAATTATTTTAGTCCAAATTTTACCTTCAATTTCTTTGGTAGCTTCAATTGGCGTTGTTTTCTTTAAAATTTTTCCACCATTTAAAATTGCCATTTGGTTACATAATTCCTTAACATCTTCAACAATATGTGTAGAGAAAATTACGGTACAATTTGTACCAACTTCTCTTAAAACATTTAAAAAACGATGTCTTTCCGCTGGATCTAAACCTGCTGTTGGTTCATCAACAATTATTAATTTTGGATTGTTTAAAAGTAATTGTGCAATTCCAAAACGTTGTTTCATTCCGCCAGAATAACCGGCAACATATTTCTTTCTCACTTCATATAAATTAGTGATTTCTAATACTTCTTTCACTAATTTTTGTCTGTCAGATTTAGATGCAATTCCTTTTAAAGTGGCAAAATAATCTAACAAATCTTCCGCAGACATTTTTGGATACACACCAAAAGATTGTGGCAAATACCCTAAAACCTTACGTAACGCCATTTTATCTTCAATCACATTTATATCACCAAAAGTAATTGAACCAGAATCTGGAGCTTGTAATGTTGCAATCGTTCTCATTAAAGAAGACTTTCCTGCACCGTTTGGTCCTAATAAACCAAACATTCCTGTCCCTATTTCAAGATTTAAGTTATCAATAGCTTTTACACCATTTTTATACGTTTTGGTTAAATTCTCTATAGTTAGTTTCATGATAAATGTGTTTTTAAGTTCAATTTGTTGATAGATAAGTGTGCAAATAACAACTTTTGTTACAGACTTTTCAAACTTTTTAATAATTTCCTTTATTTTTACATCATAACAAATACAAATTATGGCAAAAAATAAATCAATATTAAATAAGAAATCACTTACATTTTTAGAAAAATACTTAAATAATGCTGCTCCAACTGGTTATGAATGGGAAGGTCAGAAAATTTGGATGGAGTATTTAAAACCTTACGTAGATACTTTTATTACTGACACTTATGGTTCTGCTGTAGGAGTTATAAATCCTGATGCAAAATACAAAGTTGTAATTGAAGGACATGCAGATGAAATTTCTTGGTATGTTAACTATATTTCTGATAACGGATTAATTTATGTGATTAGAAATGGTGGTTCAGATCATCAAATTGCACCTAGTAAGATTGTAAATATTCATACTAAAAACGGAATTGTAAAAGGGGTTTTTGGTTGGCCAGCAATTCATACAAGAAACAGAGCAAAAGAAGAAGCGCCAAAACCAGATAATATTTTTATTGATACAGGTTGTGCAACTAAAGAAGAAGTTGAAAAATTAGGTGTGCATGTTGGTTGTGTAATTACCTATCCAGATGAGTTTCATATTTTAAACGGAGATAAATTTGTTTGTAGAGCACTTGATAATAGAATGGGCGGATTTATGATTGCTGAAGTTGCTCGTTTACTGAAAGAAAACAAAAAAGAATTACCTTTTGGATTATACATAACAAACTCTGTACAAGAAGAAATTGGTTTGCGTGGTGCAGAAATGATTACACATACAATTCAGCCAGATGTGGCAATTGTTACCGATGTAACGCACGATACTACAACACCAATGATTGAAGTTAAAAAAGCAGGTAAATTAGAAATTGGTAAAGGACCCGTTGTTGCGTATGCACCAGCTGTTCAACAAAAATTGCGTGATTTAATTACGGAAACTGCTGAAGCTAAAAAGATACCTTTTCAACGCTCTGCACTTTCTAGAGCAACAGGAACAGATACTGACGCTTTTGCTTACAGCAATGGTGGCGTTGCTTCTGCATTAATTTCTTTACCTTTAAGATATATGCATACAACTGTAGAAATGGTTCATAGAGATGATGTTGAAAACGTTATTAAAATGATTTACGAAACATTGTTGAATATAAAAGACGGAGAAACATTTTCTTATTTTGAATAGATAACAAAACGTCATTGCGAGGAACGAAGCAATCTTTTTTAATTGACAAAGAGATTACTTCGTCATTCTTCCTCGTAATGACGATTGTTTTATATGGATGAATTACTTGACATTTTAACTCCTGAAGGAAAACCAACAGGAAAAACTGCTTTAAAATATGAAGCGCATAAAAACGGTTGGTTTCATGCCACTGTTCATATTTGGATTTTTACTTCGGATGAAAAAATACTGCTTCAAAAAAGAGCAATGACTAAGAAAGTATTTCCGGGTTTATGGGATATTTCTGTTGCAGGACATGTTGCTGCAGGGGAAGAAATTTTAACTTCAGCAAAAAGAGAAGTTTTTGAAGAAATAGGTTTGCAATTAGAAGACAAAGATCTAATTAAAATTGGTACAAGAATTCATCAAATTTCTCATCCAAACGGAATTCAAGACAATGAACATCATCATGTTTTTATTGCTGAATTAAAGGTATCTATTGAGGATTTAAAAATTCAAAAAGAAGAAGTTGATGCTATTAAATTATTTGATTTATCAGCTTTAAAAAACACAAAAAACCTAGAAAACGTTTTGCTTCCTAGGTTTCATGATTATTATTGTGCTGTTTTTAATCACATAATAAATAGAATTCAAAAATAAAAAACCACCCTTTCCTAAAATTAGGAATGAGTGGCATTTTCCCCCAAAAAATTAACTAACTAATAATAAAACCTACTTTTACTATTGTTTTCTATTCTATTAATATTTTTTGACTATAAACTTTATTATCTTCCTGAATTCTAATTACATAAATTCCACTCGCTTTGTTTTTTAAGTCAATAATAGTATTATCACTATCAACTTTTCCAGAAGTTATCTTTTGACCAAGTTCATTATAAATAACAAAATCGAATTGAGAATTAGTGTTTTTCAATTTTACATTTAAATACCCTTCTTTTACTGGATTTGGGTAAAATACTGGAACTTCCGAATCTAACATTGTTACGTCATTAACTCCTAATACATTAAAATCAAAATCGGTTTCCCAAGATCCTCTTCCATAAGTTGCCGCTCTTAATTTACCTGTGGTAGCTGAAGTATAAAATATCTCTAAATCTTGAACTGCATTTCTTGGTAAATTTGTTGCATAACTAGTCCAAGATCCTTGAGCGTTATCTATATAGTAAACACCTATATCTGCACCTATAAAGAGACCATCATCTTGCGTTCCACTATTAATATAAACAATTGTATTTATTGGTAAATTTGGTAAAGTATTAGAAGCCAAATCCGACCAAGTTGCACCTCCATCTGTAGATTTATATACTTTACTCGTTGCATCATACCCAGAAAACACTACCCAAACTTTATTGGCATCTACACTAGAAATAGTAAGATTTTTTAACTTTGCAGCTCCAACAGGTAATGATCCTGTAACATCTGCCCAACTTGTTCCTGCATTTGTTGACTTAGAAATTTTATTGTCTGTAATAGCATACATAATTTGGTTATTACTTGGTGCTACTTCAAAACGTAAAATATTATTACCAGGGTTTGGTGTTCCAAGTGCTGTCCATGTTGGGTTTACATTATCTGCATTGGTTAAAATATCTGTACTTTTATATAGCGCTGGTCTTCCTCCTAAATATACCAAATCATCTAAAATAGGATCTTGATGAATTGGGCTAAACCATTCTCCATTGGTAGAAGGATAGTATGAATCTACTCCTGTATTAGTATTTCTACGTGTAAATTCGCCATTTGTAGTTGAAGAAAGAATCATTGGATGTGTACGCGCTATAAATCCGTCTTCTCCATCTCCACCACCTAAAACTGACCAATTTCCAGGACTTGTTGAGATTAGTGATCCTATGTCTTGTAAGCCTGCAAAATAGGTATTAACATCTGTAGGAGAAACCGCTATATTTGTTTGTTGACCTACTGAAATATTGTTTGTAATGTCTTCCCAAGTTGATAAACCATCATTAATTCCTTTAGAAATTCCGCCATCACAAGTAGTATATAAAGTTGTATCATCATGAGGAGAATACGCTATATACTGTATATCTGCATGTATATAAGGTTCTGGTTCTGTATTAGAGCCAGGATAATCTGTATTTTCACCTAACCAATATGTAATGCGGTACCAACTTACACCTCCATCATCAGATTGCCATTGGTTAATACCACCAATAGTAATAAAATCTTCGTCTGTTGGTGAAACAGCAATTGCCAAATCATGATCTGCTTGACCACCATTTTTGCCTGCTGCTGCTGCTACTAATGGATCTGCATCAGCATGCAAAATATTAGGGTTTGTTGCAGAAGTTTGATAAATTAATGAAAAACTAGAACCACTATTAGTAGACTTATATACACCTTTAAGTCCTCTATCCGAGTTTCCAATAATAGCATAAACTACACTCGGATTAGCTGCTGTAACCGCCATTTCAATTCTACTAACATCTGAAGTTGGAATTCCTGAAGCCGCTGTCCAGTTCACTCCATTATCAGTTGAAGTATAAATATAACCCGCAGAGCCATCTGTACTTGCTGCATAAACAGTATTTGAACTTCCTGGTTTAAATTCAATATCGCTAAATAACTCCAAATTAGATGTTACTGTTGAAGTTGCCCAACTATCTGTAGTTCTAAAAACACCTCCATCTGTTGTAACCATCATAGTTCCAGAAGCTGATGGATCCATTATTATTTTTGAAATTCTATAATTATCACTTGCAGTCCAAGTTAAACCCGTTGGACTCCAAGTTGTACCTCCATCTGTTGTTTTTAAAACACCAATACTTCTTCTGTCTGACGCTCTGTCTCCTGTTGCCAAATACATTGTTGAAGTTGTTGTTGGGTGTATAACTAAACCTGCAGAACCAATAACCGATAACATATCTGTGTTTGTAGTCCAAGAAGTACCTCCATTTGTGGTTTTCCATAAACCACCATCTGGAGCATTTACATATATTGTTTGTGCATCTATAGGATCAAAAGCAATGTAATTTAATCTTCCAGAACCGGCATCATAACCAGATGGTAATGACGTTCCGTTTAAACTTATCCAATTTGAAATACTAGAAGAGTTTCTATTTAGTATTTGATTTTCTCCATGGGTTTTAGACCAATCTAAAAAATTAGCATAATTATTTGATAATAAAGCCATGTTTCCTGAAGGAAATACTCTTGGTTCAACTTGTTTTTCCCAACGTTTAAAGATTTTATATCCTTGTCCTTTTTTGGGAGTTTTACCTTTCCAAAATTGTTGAAAATTGTCTTGAACTTTATAAAAAGTTGTTTTTTTATTACTACTTTTTTCTCTCCAATCAACTCTTTTTTTATCCTGACCAAATACTTGTACAGAGATAAATACTAGCATTAATAGTACTGCTTTTTTCATAATTAATTTAAATATTAAATGAATTACAAATATCTGCAACACGCTTTAATATCTAATAAAATAGCACTACTCACTAACTACTCAAAGTAAAAAACAAGTGATTTAAATAGTCTTTTTAGTATTTAACCCGATAGGTTTAAGGTATTCTAATAAGTTTATCTCTTTTTCTTTAAGCTGCAATTTTTTACCAATTCTGAAACGTTTGCTTTCAATAGACCTTAAAGATTTGTTTAAAAAAACTGCGATCTCTTTATTTTTGAAACCAATATGTAAGTAATAACAGATTATAACTTCAGAATCATCTAACTCAGGATGTTTTTCATTTAAGGTATTAAAAAAATCAATGTTTAAATCATTTACAAGTTCTAAATGATTTTTGCTTTTATCTAAAACAGTAGATGAATTTAAATGTAGGTCTTTATATAATTCTTTAATTCGATCTCTTTGTTGTGATGTGTCACTTATTATAGAAATATTCTTAATTTCTTTTTTTACATCAATAATATAATCTTCAAGACCTTTAACCTTAACTTTTAGCTTGTCATGGTTTGTTTTTAAATAAGAAAAGTCTTTTTTGCCTTGTGTAAACTCTTTAATTTTAATTTTTATTTTTTTATATCGTAAACCAATAAAAATAAGTACACCAATTAAACTGATTATCAATACCCAAAATAAGACTCTATACTGATGCTTAGTTTTGGTTTCATGTACTAATTGTTTTTCTGAAGTTATTAAAATTTTATTTAAGTCTAAACCTGCATCTACATTTTTATTTATTTCACCTTGATTAAAAATACGCAAAGAATCAACGTAATTAACTTTTTTATCAACATCTCCTATTTTGCTATAATAATCTGTATATAGCTTAAAGTAATGTTCTGTATCAGAAACATTCATATATTTACGAAGCAGAGCTGCTTCTTTTAAATAAGTTAATGCAGTATCTATCTTTTGTTGTTTTAAATAAACTTCTGCCATACAAATATTGCTGGTTACAATATGAGCTGCATGAAGAGAAGGAGAAATAGTACTGTTGTTTTTTAAAGCTTTTAATTTATCAAAATATTTATTAGCTTGGTTAAAATCTTCTAAATGTGTATAGTTTGATGTAAGCATAAATAAAGCATACATATAATAATACTGATCTTCTTTTATACTCTTATGGCTTTCTAATTTTTCTAATATTAACTGGTTACTTTTTGTATAATTTTTATTAAAAAGCGCTACATAAGCATACATTTGATTAACTTCTGCAAGCCCATTTATATTATTATTTAATGTATAATATTTTTTAGCTTCTGTTAAATACTTAAATGCTGAAGAGTCTTTTTTTATGATATAAGTATTATAAAACAACTCCAAGGAAACCATTCCGGCAATGTCATTTTCTTTTTCAAGTTTGGCATATTTTTGAGCTAATAAAAAATATTGAAACTCTTTTACATCTTCATTTTTTTTATCACTAATTAAACCTTTTAACTGGTAATATTGCGCTAAACGCCCTTCTATACTTGTTGTAATTGGCTCTGGTATTAATTTTAAAAATTTTTCTGAAATTTTGGGTTGTTCTTCAATATAAACTTCCGCAGAATCAATAAATTTATAGTAGTTTATTGCTCCTTTTTTTTGCCCAAAAGAAACAAAGACAAAAAGAAACAGGTAACAGTTAAGTGTAATTTTTAAGATAGCAAACTTTGTCATTAAATTTAAACTAATTAATAATTGTAAACAAATTTAAACCGTATTTCTGTATAAGACTTAAAAAAGATATTATTTTTTTTTATTTAACATTTTCCTATTCTGTAGAATGGTTTTTATGAATAGTAAAAAACAAAAAATGCAACCTTTTTAGTTGCATTTTTTGTTTTGCATTAGTGATTGAAGCGGCATCCTTTTTATGCTGAACTCGATTCTGTATCTCTTACAAATAATAAAATAACTTCGTTTAAGAAACAGATGTTGAAATAAATTCCGCATAAAAAGATATAGCGGAAAGCACGACACTTTGTAGCGTTAGCGGAAAAGTGGAATGCCCTAAAAAATATTTTTATCTAAGGTAATTTATTCTGTTACTGGCTTCTTATAAAAACTATCTGCTAATTTTGCTTGACTTACTAAAGGTAAAGTAAATTCTGTTGCAGGTTTTGCAGGTTCTGTTGGTTGCCCATCTTCTCCTTTTTTATACCAAGTTATAGACTTTGGTAATAAAAACCCGTTCACATCATTCCAATCATTATATCTAATAATATTAAATTTATTTGACGGTTGCTTAGAAAAATAGGTAACTGTATAGCCTAACCATTCCATTTGAAAAGTTTCTGGGTTATAATACATAAAATAATTATCATCTGGAGAAGTTCCTTTATTTGAAGCGTAAGAAATTTTATAACCCGGATAATTTACTCCATTAAAAGTTAATGGTGTTGTTTCTTCATAGGTTATTCCGTCATCTGCTAACACAAATGGCATTGTATAAAAGTAGAAATATAAGTTATAGTAAAAATCTTTGTTTCCTTTAAATGCAGTTGAATCTTGTTGAGATAACCAAACTTCTTTTCCATCGAAACCTAAAGAGTAATTTGGTGTGTTAACTACCGTTTTTCTTGAACGTAAATCTACTGTATGTGCTTCTTCTCCTTTGTTAAAAGACAATACTTGTAACTTTTTCCAGTTAGCTAAACCTCCGTGATTCTTTAAAACATTTGCTATGTTTTCTGGATAATTCTTATAAATATCTACTTTCTTTTCTGAGGGTTTACAGGAAATTAAGAGTGTTGTAAATACTAATATTGCAACTATTTTTTTCATTTTTAATTTGTTTGTTTATGTAAAAGTCGAGTTTAAAATAAATTCTTACAAATATAAAGCAAACAAAGTATGGCAATCCTAAAAATAAGCTTAGTATTACCATACAATTTATTATTAGGCTAAAAGGCCTAGAAAAACTTCTTTTTTTAGTTTTCTGTAATTATCTACATAATCTTTATATAAACCTCTGGTTTTTACATGTTCGTTATAATAAAATAAATCGCAGTCTAAATCTATACATTCAATAATATTTTCAGATGTTTTTTCATACTCTAAAAATGTATTTTTTAAACTATTTTTATTCTTTATTACCAATAACAAGTTATCTCTTAAGTCTTTTCTTTTTAGTTTATTTGATGCTATTTTAACGATATAATCACACTCTTCTGAAATATAATTTATATGAGAAATCCACATGTTTAGTTCTTCCAAACTTCTTTTTTGTGTAACTTGGTTTTCTGAGTCGTTATTGTATATATTATTTGATTGCATACTAATTATTTTTTACTTTGTTACTTTGTTGCACTACATTCAAAACCTTTAATTCTTGTAATCCTTTAGGAAAATCCCAAAGAATAACATCTCCTTTTGCATAGCCTAAAATTGCAGCTCCCATAGGCAATAATAAAGATACTTTATTTTCTTTATTATTATTATCTGATGGTAAAACAAGTTCAAATGTTTTTTCCCAAAAGGTGTCTTTTGCTTTAACGGTTACTATAGAGTTTAGCTTAATAACATCTTCTGGCATTTCTGATTGCGGTAGTATTATAGCGTTTTTTAGTTCTTCTTGTAATTTTGAAATATAGCTTTTTACCGTACTTCTATTACCTTCATTATTTAAATTTAAAAGTTTTTCTATCTTTAAATATTCATTTTTCTCAATAATTATTTTTTTATATTTCATTGTATAACCATTTTATTTAAGGAAAAACTCCTCTTTGAGTATATGTTCTTTCTAATCTTTCTATTGCTAAAACATATGCTGCAGAGCGCATATCTATTTTTCTGCTTTCCTTAACATTAAGTACTTTAATAAATACTTCTCTCATTTTTTTATTTATTCTTCCCATTATTTCATTTAGCTCCCAAAGCTCTCCATTTCTATTTTGTAGCCACTCAAAATAACTTCCTGTAACGCCACCTGAATTGCATAAAATATCTGGAATAATTGTAACTCCTCTCTCTAATAATATTTTTTCTGCTCCTACTGTTGTTGGTCCATTTGCACCTTCAGCTACTAAGAAAGCTTTAATTTTTAAAGCATTTTCTTCTGTAATTTGATTTCCTAATGCTGCTGGAATACAGATATCACAATTTAATCCAAAGAAATCTTCTTTTTCTATATTTTTTGAACTTGGAAAACCTACAATACTTCCTTTATTTTTTTTAGAATAAGCTAATAAGTTCTCTACACTTAAACCTTGGTTATTAACTATTGTTCCAAAGGCATCTTGTACTCCAACCAATTTTGCTCCGTCTTTTTCTAAAAAGTGTGCTGCCCAATATCCTACATTTCCAAAACCTTGAACAATAAAAGTTTTATCCTTTAATTTAATACTTTTTAGTTCTGCCCAAAATTTAATAGTTAAATAAACACCATAACCCGTTGCTCTATCTCTACCTTCCAAACCTCCAGAACCAATTGGTTTACCTGTAACAACATGCTGATTTCTAGATCTTTCTGATGGCGCTTTTGTAGACATATAAGTATCTGCAATCCATGCCATTGTTTGTGCATCTGTATTAACATCTGGAGCAGGAATATCATGTTCTGGACCAATATTGTCTCCTAATGCATATGTAAACCTTCTAGTTATACGTTCTAATTCTGAATTAGAATACTTTGTTGGGTCCATTTGGATACCTCCTTTTGCTCCTCCATAAGGTAAACCAGCTAAAGATGTTTTCCAAGTCATCCACATTGCCAATGCTTTAACTGCATCTATATCAATTGTTGGATGATACCTTAAACCTCCTTTATATGGCCCAAGTGCGTTATTATGTTGCACTCTATAACCTTTAAAAATTTCTACTTCTCCATTATCCATTCTTACTGGAAAATGTATAATTAATTCGTTATTGGTAACACTTAAAATCTTTTTAATATTAGGATTTAAATTAACTAGATTAGAAACCTGGTTAAACTGCTCCATAACGTTTTCTAACATGCCTTGTTTAGCCTGCTTTTTTTGTTTTAATTCTTTTACTAAGGTTGTCATAGTTAAATAATTTCAATTTCTTTTTCACTTTGGGTGAATTTTAAATTTGGTAGTAAATTGTTATTATGAGAATTATTTTTAGTTTTCCTCGGTTCAAATTCACTACAAGACCAAATAAATTTTTTATTTGATGTTAAAGTACATGAAGCTGCATAAATGCATGAATTACATAAACTTTTATTATTAATTTTCATAATTATCTTTTTAATTATAATTACACACTGGCAAGCTAAGTGCCACTTTTTAAAACAAAAAAAAAATACAAGTCAAAGCATTCATTGTTAGCGGATTAAATAAACAAAATTTATATATCAAAAAAAAACAGTTGAGGAAATACTCCTCAACTGCTACATAATTACTCGTTTTTAAATAAGCGTTATTTTAATTTTTCTCGAAGTGTTTTTCTATCAATTTGAAGAATTTTTGCAGCTTTAGTTTTGTTATTATTTGTTGCTTTAAGCACTTTTAAAATATAGTTTTTTTCAAACTCTTTTAAAGATACTAGTTTCTGAGTATTAGAAAAATCTATTTGGTATTTTATGTTGTCTGGTAAATGTTCAACATCTACAAACCTATCACACATAATAATTGCCCTTTGTATAACATTTTCTAACTCTCTTATGTTTCCTGGCCAATTATAACTTTTAAGAATATCCATTGCTTGTGGAGTAATTTTTAAAAATCGGTCTTTATATTCTATACCATATTTAAATAAGAACTTATCTACTAATAATGGAATGTCTGAAACCCGCTCTAATAATGAAGGAACATCTATTTGCACAACAGTAAGTCTATAATACAAATCTTCCCTAAATAATTCTTTTTTTATGAGGTCTTTTAAATCTACATTAGTTGCTGCAACTACTCTTACATCTACTTTTTCTGACTTTTGAGAACCTACTCTAACCACTTCTTTTTCTTGTAAAACACGTAATAACCTTAATTGAGTAGATAAGGATGCATTACCTATTTCATCTAAAAAAATAGTTCCGTTATTAGCTGCCTGAAAAAAACCTTTCCGATCTTTTTCTGCTCCGGTAAAAGCTCCTTTTACATAACCAAACAATTCAGATTCTAATAAATTTTCTGGTATTGCACCACAATTTACTACAACAAAAGGCGATGAGGAATATTTACCCATATAATGTATAGAACGTGCAACTAATTCTTTTCCAGTACCACTTTCTCCATGAATAAAAACCGTTGCTTTGTTGTTCTTTAAACGTTCTATAACGTCCGTAACTTTTTTCATAGCTATTGACGAACCTATTAATTCTCCGTAGGGTTTGGTTTCTATTTCTTGTTTTACAACTTTACTTTTATCTATTTTCGGTTTTGATTCTAAAGATTTAAAAATAGCAGATTTTAATTCTTCCTTTGTAAAAGGTTTCGTAATATAGTCTGTTGCGCCAGATTTCATAACATCTAAAGCTCCATGTATAGAAGGGAAACCAGTTACCACCAATTTAGGGATTTTGGGATAATGTGCAGATGCATATTTTATTAATTCCAAGCCATCTACACCTGGCATTTGTAAATCCGTAATTAATAAGTCTATTGAAGTATCTTTTAATATTTCTAATGCTTCTTTTACTGAAATAGCTTTATAAGTATGATAATTTAAGGATTGTAAATGCCTCTGAATAAGTTCTAAAATATGAATATCATCATCTACAATTAATATATTTTCTTTGTTTAACATAGTTTAGTTTTTAGGAAAACTGACAATAAATATTGTTCCTTTTGGTAAATTTGGTTGATGAGTTATAGTTCCTTTATGGCTCTTTATTATTCCATGAACAACACTTAAACCTAAACCAGAACCATCTCCGACTGGCTTAGTTGTAAAAAAGGGATTAAAAATATTCTCTGAATTTTTAGCTTCAACTCCTTGCCCTTGATCAGAAATTTTAATTTGTACTGTTTTAATTTTCTCTTTAACAACAATATTAATTTCACCATTTTCAGGAGAAAAATAAATAGCATTTATCACTAAATTAAAAATTACTTGTGTTAATTGAATTTTATCTACTTTTAAATAAATTTCTTCATCAGAATATACAACATTGAAAGCTATATTTTTTTTACTAAAATTAGGCTTTAACAGACTTATTGCTTCGTCTATAACTTTTTTTATATTTATTGAAGCCATTTGTTGTGGCATTTCACAAGAAAAAAACATTAATTTCTTTACTACTTCTCTAGAGTAAATTGCACTATTTATTACTTTTTCTAGATCTTCACTTCCTATTTTATCATCTTTATAACGCTCTTTCAACAACTCTGTAAATCCTAAAATATTAGCCAAAGGTGTATTTAATTCATGCGCAATACCCGCTGTAATTTCACCCAAAATTGTTAACCTGCCAGCTCTTTCTATTTGTCTTTTGGTTATTTCTTCTTTTTCTTTTACCTCTTTACGCTCTAAAAAATCTCCAATTTCAGAAGCTATTTTATTTAACAATAGCTTTTCTTCTTCTAAAAAAGCATTTTCTGAAAATTTTAATTTAGAATACCCAACAGTTACAACTCCTTTAATTTTACCAAAAGGTTTTATTGCTGAAATAATAAATATTGCATCCTCTATTTTTTCTCCTTCAACTATAGTAAAATTATCTATTTTAATCTCAACAAAAGCTTCTTTTGGAAACCTTATTGCTTCTTTTAAATTCAAGGAAATTTCTTTCAACAACATTTCAATGTTATCTAGCTTATAACTTCTTATTAAAAAGCTTACATTATATAAGCAAGTTAATTCTTTTATCCGTTCTTTTAACTTTTCTTCTAGAACATTTCCTTGAAGCTTCATTTTTTTTATATAGATTATATATACAAATATACCAACAAGTAATAAGTTCTCTAAATAAAAATATATATTCGTTTTATGATATTAGAAACGTTCATAGAAAATTGGTATATCATTTTACTTTTTTTTACAGTAGCTGTCTTATATGCTGCTGTTGGTTTTGGTGGTGGATCTAGTTATTTGGCAATTTTAGCTTTAACCGGAATCGCTTTTACTCAAATTAGATCAACTGCTTTACTTTGTAATATTGTTGTGGTTTTAGGAAATGTTTTTCTCTTTCAAAAGGAAAAATTATTTAATTGGAAAAAAGTAATTCCGCTAGTTTTATGGAGTGTTCCATTGGCTTTTGTAGGTGGTTTTTTACAAATTAAACAGACTTTCTTTTTTATCCTTTTAGGCTTTACATTGTTGTTTGCTGCTATTACTATGTGGATTTCTAAACGAATTATTTCTTCGGAAGAAAAACAAACCAAAATATCAACAACTAAAAACGCAAGTTTTGGCGGAATAATTGGTTTTATTTCTGGTATGGTTGGTATTGGTGGCGGAATTTTTCTTGCTCCATTACTCCATTTAACTAATTGGGATTCTCCAAAAAAAATTGCTGCAACTGCTAGTTTTTTTATTCTAGTTAATTCTATTGCTGGTTTAGCAGGGCAATACACAAACCCTGATTTTATAATTGATTGGAATTTAACTTCAATATTAATAGTTACAGTGCTTGTTGGCGGACAAATTGGTAATAGAATGAGCAACAAATTATTCACTCCAATTCAACTAAAAAAAGCGACTGCAATTTTAATTGCATTTGTAAGTATCAGAATTTTGTGGAAATATCTTTTTTGATATCTTTGAACCTCAAATAAAAACAAATGGCAGGAATTATTTTTACACTATTAATGTTAATCTTATTACAAGCTGTATTAGGATTCGACAATTTATTATACATTTCATTAGAATCTAAAAAAGCCCCTTTAGCAGATCAAAAAAGAGTTCGTAAAATCGGAATTTTAATTGCTATTGTATTAAGAATTGTATTATTATTTTTATTAGTTTCTATCATCGATTATTTTCAAGAACCTTTTTCGTTTTTAACTGGTGAAATTAAAGATATTGTAAAATTTGCTTTTAACGGACACAGTATCATCGTTTTACTTGGAGGTGGATTTATTATTTACACCGCAATAAAAGAGATTTGGCATATGATTGGAAGTGACAATTTAGCTCACGGTGTTGGAGAAGACCCAACAAAAGGAAAAAAATCTTCTAACGCAGTAATTGCAAGTATTGTTTTAATGAATCTTGTTTTTTCATTCGATTCAATTTTAGCTGCAATTGGTCTTACAAGTGAAATTGAGAGCAGCACAACTGCTTTTATTGTTATGGCAATTGCTATTGTAATTAGTGGTTTACTAATGTTAGTTTTAGCAGATAGAATATCAACTTTTTTAGCAAAAAACAGAATGTATGAAGTATTAGGATTATTTATCCTTTTTATTGTAGGAATAATGTTGGTTACTGAAGGTGGACATTTAGCGCACATAAAACTTTTTGGAAACGAAATTGTACCAATGAGTAAAACTACGTTCTATTTTGTATTGGCAATTTTAATAATTGTAGATGTTGTACAAGGACGTTACCAAAAGAAGTTATTAGCTGAAAATACTACAACTAAAAAATAATTTTAGTTCTAAAATATATTGATAAAAAAGGCAGTTACATTTAAATGTAACTGCCTTTTTTATTTACTGAAAACTGCAACTGCCAACTGCCAATTGAAATCTAACCTAACCAAGCGTTCATCATCCATAAGGTTTTTTCTTGTTCTGCAATAAAATCACTCATCATAGAATTTGTACCCTCATCTTCTGCTTCATCAGCTAAATTTAAAATAGAACGCTCTATTTTTAATAATTCAGAAATTGAAGTAACAACTAATTGTACAGCTTCATTATCATTAGAAATATTTTTTCCTACAGAAACAGACGCAACCTTAGAGTAATCGCTAAAAGTATGTAACGGTGTTCCTTGTAATGTTAAAATACGCTCTGCAATTAAATCTACTTTTTCTTGGGCGTCCGTGTAAAATTCTTCAAATTTAACGTGCAATTCAAAAAAATTTTTCCCTTTAATATTCCAATGCAAACCTCTTACATTCTGATAATACACTTGAAAATTTGCTAGTAATACATTTAATTCGTTAACTAGTTTTGTTGATTTTTCTTGATCTAATCCTATTATATTTGATTTCATAATTTATTAATTTTTATTGTTATACAAATTTCTGAAAAATTTATGAAGATAAACTATAATTACAATTGATAGTTTTAATATCTTTATCAAAAATTATTATACAAAATGACTATAACTCAATTAAAATATGTTTTGTCTGTTGCAGAATATCACAATTTTACAATAGCTGCAGAGCATAGTTTTGTTACACAACCAACATTAAGCATGCAAATTCAGAAATTAGAAGATGAATTGGATGCAAAAATATTTAATCGTTCTAAAAAACCTATTCAATTAACCGAAGTTGGTAAACGAATAGTTGAACAAGCAAAAGTAATTGTTGATGAAAGTAATAGAATTTTAGATATTGTACATCAGCAAAAAGGCTATGTTGGTGGCGAGTTTAAACTTGGAATTATACCAACAGTAATGCCAACTTTATTACCAATGTTCTTAAATAATTTTACTAAGAAATATCCAAAAGTTAAATTAATTATTGAAGAATTAACTACAGAAGAAATTGTTAGAAAATTAACTGATGGTCATATAGATGCTGCAATTGCTGCAACTCCGTTAGAAAATGAAGCGATAAAAGAGAAACCATTATATTATGAACCTTTTATTGGCTTAGTTCCTGAAAATCATAGACTTTATAGCAAAAAAGAAATAACTTCTGATGAATTAGAAATGGATGATATCTTGTTATTAGAAGACGGTCATTGTTTTAAAGATAGCGTTATAAATTTATGTAGAACTCATAAAGCGGATAACAAAAAAGGATTTCAATTAGAAAGCGGAAGTTTTGATACGTTAATCAAACTTTCTAAAGAAGGATTAGGAATGACACTTCTACCCTATTTACATACGTTAGATTTAAGTGAACTAGACAAAAAACATTTAAGAGCGTTTACGAGTCCGCCTCCAGCAAGAGAAGTAAGTTTAATTTATCATAAATCGCAATTAAAAATGCAATTGATAAAAGCTTTAAATGACACTATTGATGGTGTAATTAGAGGCGCAATTGCCTTTAGCGATGTACAAATTATTAGTCCGTTACAGAAGAATTAGCAAAATGAAAAAGGTTGAATATGTTTTAAACATTTCAACCTTTTTATTTTATAACAGTAAACAATCTAACTCAATTAAGAGTACATTTTATTTCGTAATTCTTTAACTTTTGGATCTGCTAAGTAATCATCAAAAGTCGAGTATTTATCTATAACTCCTTTTGGTGTAATTTCTATAATTCTGTTAGCAACAGTTTGCGCAAACTCGTGATCATGTGTAGAGAACAAAATAGTTCCTTTAAAGTTAATTAAAGAATTATTCAAAGCTTGTATAGATTCTAAATCTAAGTGGTTTGTTGGTTCGTCTAACATTAAAACGTTTGCTCTAGTCATCATCATTCTAGATAACATACAGCGAACTTTTTCTCCTCCAGATAATACATTGCTTTTCTTAAGAGCTTCTTCTCCAGAAAAAATCATTTTCCCTAAAAAACCACGTATGTGTACTTCCTCGCGTTCTTCTTCAGTTTGTGCATATTGGCGTAACCAATCTACCAAATCTAATTCACCATTTTGAAAGAATGAAGTATTATCAGCTGGCAAATAAGATTGAGTTGTAGTTACACCCCAAGAAAACTTTCCTGCATCTGGCTCAATATTACCTGAAATTACTTGGTAAAATTCTGAAACAGCTTTAGAACTCTTAGAAATAATTGCTACTTTATCTCCTTTGTTTAAATTAATATCTACTTTAGAAAATAATGCTTCACCTTCAAAATTCTTTTCTAATCCTTCAATATTTAATATTTGATCTCCAGCTTCTCTGTCTCTATCAAAAATTATGGCAGGATATCTTCTTGAAGATGGTTTAATATCTTCTACATTTAACTTATCTATCATCTTCTTTCTTGAAGTAGCTTGTTTAGATTTTGCCATATTTGCAGAAAAACGACGAATAAATTCTTCTAATTCTTTCTTTTTGTCTTCTGCCTTTTTATTTTGTTGTGCACGTTGTTTTGCTGCTAATTGACTAGACTCATACCAAAAAGTATAGTTACCAGAATAATTATTAATCTTACCAAAATCTATATCAGAAATATGTGTACAAACCGCATCTAAAAAGTGACGGTCATGCGATACTACAATTACTGTATTATCGTAATTAGCTAAAAAGTTTTCTAACCAAGCAATCGTTTCAAAATCTAAATCGTTGGTTGGCTCATCCATAATTAATACATCAGGATTACCAAATAAAGCTTGTGCTAATAAAATTCTTACTTTTTTCTTAGAATCTAAATCTGCCAATAAAGTATAGTGATTATCTTCTTTTATACCTAAGTTAGAAAGTAATGTAGCTGCAGCAGAATCTGCGTTCCAACCATCCATTTCTTCAAACTTAACTTGAAGTTCACCAATTTTCTCTGCATTTTCATCTGTATAATCTGCATATAAAGCATCAATTTCAGATTTAATTTTATGCAATTCTTTATTTCCCATTAATACAGCTTCTAGTGCTGTAAATTCATCAAAAGCATAGTGATCTTGGGTTAAAACGGACATCCTTTTTCCAGGCTCTAAATGAACATGGCCAGAAGTTGGCTCTTGTACTCCAGATAAAATCTTTAAGAAAGTAGATTTCCCTGCTCCGTTGGCACCTATAATTCCATAGCAATTACCTTGTACAAATTTGGTATTTACTTCATCAAACAAAATTCTTTTTCCGAATTGTACAGATAAATTAGAAACTGATAACATTTATTACGCTTTTAAAATTTTGGCAAAAATAGTTTTTTCGCATTGATTTTCAATGTTTTTTTTAGGTTGATTTTTCAGATATACCTTAAATTTTCGTCATATTTTAAAAGTGTTTTAACAACGAATTAACATCTCCATCTTAATTTTGATAGTATTTTTGTTACGAGATAGTTTTTTTGAATTTTAATATTTTTAATGAGATATTTAGTACCCTTTATACTATTAATTACTGCTTTTGGCTGTAAAACCAAAGAACACAAAGCAACCTATTTTGGTGGTAAAATTTTACACCCAAAATCTAACAATGTTATTTTATTCGATTTTGAAAAAGCATTAGACACAATTTACCTTAAAGATGATAATACATTTCTTGGAAAAATTGATAGTTTAAAAGAAGGCTTATTCTACTTTAAGCATGGGCCAGAACATCAATATATTTATTTAGAACCACAAGATAGTTTATTATTACGCTTAAATACTTGGGATTTTGATGAATCTTTAGTTTACAGTGGAACAAGTGCAGCTAAAAACAACACTTTAATTGAATCTTTTTTACAAAATGAAAAAGAAGAAAAATTGTTTTATGATTTAGTAAAAGAAAAGCCTGAAGGTTATATTGAAAAGGTAAATGAATTAATAGCTTCAAAAGATAAAAAAATAGCAAACTATAAAATTCAACACCCTGATGTTTCTGAAAAGTTTTTGAAAATTTTAGACATTAGCCATAAATACCCTATTTACACACAAGTAGAAGATTATATAATAGAAAAGGAAAGCTCTCAAGACACCGTAAAACTTAGCTCTAAGTTTTTTAAACATAGAAATGATGTTTATATGGGCTTAGATTCTATAATGTTTTTTAATGCGTATAGTGAGTATGTTATGACACGTATATATAGTAATACGTATCAGCAAGGCTATAAGAAAAATACAGATGAATTTACTGTTGCTTTATTAAAGAATATTGATGCTAACATAAAAACAGAGGAATTAAAGAATGTCTATTTACGTCATGCAACAATTCGTCATTTTTACAATAAGTCTAGTTGTACTTTAAATAAAGATGCGTTTTACACCTTCTTTAAATTGAGTAGTAATATTGAAGATAAAAAACAAATTCAGCGTTTATTAAATGACGCTAAAAACCTTAACAAAGGAGACAAATTACCTGATTTTAATGCAATTAGTTATGCTGGAGTTACCAAAAGCAGTAAAAATTTAATTAAAAATAAAAAATGTGTTCTTTATTTTAGAAATCCTACACACTATTCTGATGAATGGGTAGCAAAACGTATCACATTTTTAGAGAACAATAATCCAAAAAGTTCTTTCATTATTATTAATGTAACTAATAATAAAAATTATACTGTAAAAGGTATTGATATTAGTAAACAATACTATTTACCTACAGAAAGTGCCGCAAAACAATTCTTAACAAGTAATTATCCAAGAACTATTTTGGTAAATAACAAAGGAATTGTTGTTAATGGTTTTGGTGCTTTATCTTCTAAAAAAATCAATCAACAAATAGCCGATTTAGAAAAAAACTAATAAA
Source organism: Tenacibaculum todarodis (assembly GCF_001889045.1). Classification (NCBI taxonomy): domain Bacteria; kingdom Pseudomonadati; phylum Bacteroidota; class Flavobacteriia; order Flavobacteriales; family Flavobacteriaceae; genus Tenacibaculum; species Tenacibaculum todarodis. Next base: position 996,738 of record NZ_CP018155.1, read on the forward strand.
TTAAGGCTAACCATTAAATTTAACCTACCTTTGCACGATTTTAAATTTCACTGTGTGAAATAAAATCACGTCGAATTATAAACGGTGAATTTACAGTTGGCATTCTGTAGATTCTACAAAAAATACAGATATGACCACATTTTTAGACTTAGGTTTACAAGAACCTATTACAAGAGCTTTAATTGATTTAGGATATGAAAAGCCTACAGTAATTCAAGAAAAAGCAATTCCACAAATTATTTCTTCTGATACAGATTTAAAAGCATTTGCTCAAACTGGTACAGGAAAAACCGCAGCTTTTAGTTTACCTATTATAGAGTTAGCTGATCAAACAAACTCAAATGTACAGGCAATTATATTGTCTCCAACTCGTGAGTTAGCGGTACAAATTGGTAAAAACATTGAAGATTTTACTAAATATTTACCAAACTTAAAAGTAACAACAGTTTACGGTGGTTCTAATATAGACGAACAAATTAGAAAACTTAAAAGAGGTGTTCAAATTGTAGTTGGAACTCCTGGTAGAACAGTTGATTTAATTAACAGAAGAGCCTTAAAATTAGGTAATGTAAAATGGTTAGTTTTAGATGAAGCTGATGAAATGCTTAACATGGGTTTCAAAGATGAACTTGATAAAGTTTTAGATGCAACTCCAGACAGCAAACAAACCTTATTATTTTCTGCAACTTTTCCAAGAGAAGTAGAATCTATTGCAAGAAATTATATGACACAGCCTGTTGAAATAACTTCAGGTGAAAAAAACACAGGTTCAGATAATGTTTCTCATGAATACTATTTAGTTTCGGAGAGAACACGCTACCAAGCATTAAAAAGAATTTCTGATTTAAATCCTGATATTTATGCAATTATTTTCTGTAGAACTCGTAGAGAAACACAAGAAGTTGCAGATAAATTAATACAAGACGGTTATAGTGCTGACTCTTTACATGGAGATTTATCTCAAGGACAAAGAGACTCTGTAATGGAGAAATTTCGTGCTAAAACTATACAAATATTAGTAGCAACAGATGTTGCAGCACGTGGTATTGATGTTAATGATTTAACACACGTTATCAACCATAAATTACCAGACCAAATAGAAAACTACAATCACCGAAGCGGACGTACAGGACGTGCAGGAAGTAAAGGTATTTCTATTGCTTTAGTTAGTAAAAAAGAACAAGGTAGATTACGTTCTATTGAACGTATAATCAAAAAGAAATTTGCTCACACACAAGTTCCTACTGGTAAACAAATTTGTCAGAATCAATTATTACACTTAATTGATAAAGTACAAAAAACTGAAGTAAACGAAGGTGAACTTAATGAGTTCTTACCAAGTATTTATGAGAAATTAGAAGGATTAACTCGTGAAGAGTTAGTTCAGAAATTTGTCTCTTTAGAGTTTAACAAATTCTTATCGTACTACGAAAACTCTAAAGATTTAAATGACATGTCTTCTAACAGAGATAGCTCTAGAAGAGGAGCTTCTAACGAAAACATGACACGTTTCTTTATTAATATTGGTAGAAAAGATAAATTAAATCCTGCAAGATTAATTGGTTTAATTAACGACCAAAACATTGGTAATAAAGTAGAAATTGGAGCTATTGATATTTTAGATACGTTCTCTTTCTTTGAATTAGATAAAAACTTTGAAGCTGCAACTTTAGATGCTTTCCAAGCAAACTCTCCAGATTTTGAAGGAAGAGGTGTAAACATTGAAATCACTAAAAAACGTGAAGGCGGTGGAAGAAAACGCGGCGGCGGTGGAAGAAGATCTTTTGGCGGCGGTGATAGAAAAAGTGGTGGCGGAAGTTTTGGAAGACGTAGAAGTTCTGAAGGTTCTAGTAACAAAAGATCTTCTAGATCTTCTGATAGACCAGATAGAAGTACAAAAGATAAAAATACTGGCGGTTTCGGAAGAAGACGTAGAGAAAGATAAAATATTTATCACATAAAAAAAGAGCAATTCTAAATTTAGAATTGCTCTTTTTTTATACTTTACTTTTAAGTTAAGAATTGGTAGCTGCTAATTAGCAACTTCATTCGTAAACTTAATTCGCATTAAACGTAATTCATCTAAATCATATTCTCCATCAAATTCATCTAAAGCATCTTGAATTTTATCTGTTTCTGCTTCCATAAAATAATCGTGAATTTCTTCTTGCTGATCTTCATCTAATAAATCATCAACAGCATACGAGATATTTAACTTGGTACCAGAAAAAATAATAGCTTCCATTTCCTTAATAAGCTCTTCTAGTTTTAAACCTTTTGCTTTAGCAATATCTTCAAGTGGTAATTTTCTATCTGTATTTTGAATGATATACAATTTTAGTCCAGAGTTTACACCTGTACTTTTTACAATTAAATCGTCTGGTCTTGTAATATCATTATCTTCAACATAAGTTGTAATTAATTTTACAAAATCTTTACCAAACTTACGAGCTTTACCTTCACCAACTCCATGAACCTTAGAAAGTTCTTCTAAATTGATTGGGTATTTTAAAGCCATATCTGCTAAAGAAGGGTCTTGAAAAACTGCAAATGGCGGTACATTATGTTTTTTAGCAACTTGCTTTCGTAAGTCTTTTAAAAACTTAACTAATTTTTCATCAGTTCCTCCTGCTGCTTTTGGATTTGTAATTATGCTTCCATCATCTTTTACATTATAAGAATGATCTTCAGTCATCATAAATGAAGTTGGATTTTTAGCAAAACCTTTTCCTTCATCTGTTAATTTAATAACTCCGTATTGTTCAATTTCTTTTCTAATTAGGTTTACAACCAATATTTGACGAATTAATGCCATCCAATACAATGCAGTTCTCTCCTTACCTACTCCAAAAAATGGTTGGGCTGTGGTTTTATGAGATTTCAACAGTGCGTTTTCTTTACCAATAATGGTATTTACAATTTCTTTTGCTTTGTATTGTTGATTGGTTTTAGCAACAACATCTAAAATTGTTACAACATCATCTTTCGCTTCACTTTTTTTCTTCGGATTTCTAGTATTATCATCCATATCCGCACCAAGTCCGTTAATTTCATCGAATTCTTCACCGAAATAATGCAATAAATATTTACGCCTATTCATAGACGTTTCTGCATAACCTACAACCTCCTGTAATAATGCATGACCAATTTCTTGCTCAGCCACAGGCTTGTTAGCCATAAATTTCTCTAACTTTTCTATGTCTTTATATGCATAAAAAGTTAAACAAATCCCTTCTCCGTCATCACGTCCTGCTCTACCTGTTTCTTGGTAATAACTTTCTAAACTTTTTGGTATATCATGATGTATTACATAACGAACATCTGGTTTGTCAATTCCCATACCAAATGCAATGGTAGCTACAACTACGTCGCAATCTTCCATTAAGAACATATCTTGATGTTTTGCACGCGTTTTTGCATCAAAACCAGCATGATATGGCACTGCATTAATTCCGTTTACTTGTAAAACTTGAGCAATTTCCTCAACTTTCTTTCTACTTAAACAGTACACAATTCCAGATTTTCCTGGATGTTGTTTAATAAAACGGATTATATCTTTTTCTATTTCATTCGTTTTTGGACGTACTTCATAGAATAAATTAGGTCTATTAAAGGATGCTTTAAAAGTATTAGCATCACTCATACCTAAAGTTTTAAGAATATCTTCTTGTACTTTTTCGGTAGCAGTTGCAGTTAAACCAATAATTGGTACATTGTCTATCTGCTTAATTATATGACGTAAATTTCTATATTCTGGTCTAAAGTCGTGCCCCCATTCAGAAATACAATGTGCTTCATCAATTGCAACAAAAGATATTTTTTGTGTTCTTAAAAATGAAGCATATTCTTCTTTTATTAAAGACTCAGGAGCTACATACAATAATTTTGTAATGCCCGACGCAATGTCTTCTTTAACTTGATTTACTTCTGATTTATTTAAGGATGAATTTAAAACATGTGCAATACCATGATGTTCAGAAATACCACGAATGGCATCTACTTGATTTTTCATTAAGGCAATTAAAGGAGAAACTACAATTGCTGTACCTTCTTTCATCAATGCTGGTAATTGATAACACAGAGATTTCCCTCCACCAGTTGGCATAATTACAAATGTATTTTCGTTTTTTAAAATACTTGTAATTACTTGTTCCTGTAAACCTTTAAATTGGCTAAAACCAAAAAACTTTTTTAACGGACCGTATAAGTCCAAAGAATCACTATTCATTTTTAAGAATTAGTTTGAGTAAAAAATGTGAAGTAATTTACAAAAAAAAATAGATATTAAAACATCTAATTTAATCTTATATTTAAAAATAAATAATACGTATTTTTACAGTCTGATTTTTAGACACAAAACCATTCAAAATTTTGAAAGATTTCAGTTCAATATTGGCTACTGCCAAAGAAACAATTCTCTTAGAAAGCACTTCGATAGCAAATTTAACTACTTTATTAGATAGTGATTTTGAAGAAGCTGTAAAATATATTTACAATACCAATGGACGTGTTATTGTTACTGGTATTGGTAAAAGTGCTAATATTGCTACTAAAATTGTAGCTACTTTAAACTCTACCGGAACTCCAGCAATTTTTATGCACGCTGCCGATGCAATTCATGGAGATTTGGGTATTATCCAAAAAGGAGATGCTGTAATATGTATTTCTAAAAGTGGAAATACACCTGAAATTAAGGTTTTAGTTCCATTAATTAAGAATTCTAATAATAAAGTAATTGCCATAACTGGTAATAAAGATTCTTTTCTAGGGAAGAATGCAGATTATACTTTAAATTCTTTTGTAGAAAAAGAAGCTTGCCCTAATAATTTAGCGCCAACAACAAGCACAACAGCTCAATTAGTAATGGGAGATGCACTTGCAGTTTGCCTATTAGATTTACGCGGTTTTACGAGTAAAGATTTTGCCAAATATCATCCAGGAGGCGCATTAGGGAAACGATTATATTTACGTGTTTCTGATTTAATTGATAAAAACGAAAAACCCCAAGTTGTTTCAAACGATGTGGTTGCAAAAGTAATTGTAGAGATTTCTGAAAAACGATTGGGTGTAACAGCTGTTACTTCTTCCGAAGGAAAAATTGAAGGAATTATAACTGATGGAGATATAAGACGAATGCTTAATAAAACTACCAAAATTGATAGTTTAACAGCTAATGATATAATGAGTAAAAATCCAAAAACAATTAACCAAACAGCAATGGCTGTTGATGCTTTGGAAACACTAGAAAACAACAGTATAACACAAATTTTAGTTACTGACGATAACAAAAAGTATGTTGGTGTTGTTCATTTACACGATTTACTAAAAGAAGGAATATTTTAAAATGGCTGTAGAAAAAGAAATGTCTTTTTTAGACCATCTTGAAGAATTAAGATGGCATTTGGTAAGAAGTTTTGTAGCTATATTTATTGTAGGTATACTTGTATTTACTTTCCAAACTTTTATTTTTGATACGGTTTTATTTGCGCATTTAAGACCTGATTTTCCAACCTATCAATTTTTATGTAAAGTTTTTAGTGCTATTGGAATTGATAGTAGTTTTTGTGACTTATCATTTAGTCAAACCTTACAAAGTTTAAATCCTACACAGCAATTAATGACTGCGGTTTGGACGTCTTTAATTCTTGGTTTTATCTTTTCATTTCCTTATATTTTATGGGAATTTTGGAAATTTATTGCACCGGGTTTACATAGCAGTGAACGAAAAAAATCTAAAGGTTTTATTTTTGTTTCCTCTTTTTTATTCTTTCTTGGAGTGCTTTTTAGTTACTATGTAATTTTACCAATGTCAGTTTATTTCTTTTACAATTATCAAATTTCCGACTTAGTTGTAAATAATTTTAAACTAGATGGTTATGTAAGCTTAATCACCAATACTCTTTTAGGAGTTGCAGTATTTTTTGAGTTACCTGTAGTAATCTATTTTTTATCAAAAATTGGTTTAGTTACTCCAGAATTCCTAAGAACTTATAGAAAACACGCTTTAGTTGTAGTTTTAGTTTTATCAGCAATTATTACACCTCCAGACGTAGCAAGCCAAATAATTGTGGCAGTTCCAATTATGATTTTATACGAAATTAGTATTTACGTTTCAAAATTTGTTATCAAAAAACAACAAAAAAATGTCGAAAAAAATCCAAGAGTTTAATGAATATCGTTCAAAAATGAACGAGAAAATTTTAGCTACAGATAATAAAGTAATAAAAAGAATTTTCAATTTAGATACCAATGCTTTTAAAGAAGGACACCTTCCTGTAAAGACAAAGGAGTTATTAGGTTTAGTAGCGTCAGCAGTTTTAAGATGTGATGATTGTATTCAATATCACCTAGAATCGGCTATGGAAAGTGGAGTTTCTAAAGAAGAAATGATGGAAACAATGTCTATTGCTAATTTAGTTGGTGGTACAATTGTAATTCCGCATTTAAGAAAAGCGCTAGAATATTGGGAGCTTTTAGAAGAAGAAAAACAGTAAGCGGTATTCAGTAAGCGGTATTCAGTATTCAGTATTCAGTATTCAAAACTAAAAAAATTACAATAAAATTAAGAAGTTAAGATTATCTAATTCTTATTTTTGAATTCAATCTTTTAATATTTAATCTTTCAATAATAAAATGATTTTAAAAGCGGACAATATTCAAAAAATATATGGTAGCCGAAAGGTTGTAAAAGGTATTTCTCTTGAAGTTAAACAAGGAGAAATTATTGGCCTTTTAGGACCAAATGGAGCTGGAAAAACAACTTCATTTTACATGATTGTAGGTATGGTAAAGCCAAACGGTGGAACTATTTATTTAAATGATGAAGTTATTACGGAAGACGCCATGTACAAACGCGCCCAGAAAGGAATTGGATATTTAGCACAAGAAGCTTCTGTTTTTAGAAAACTATCTGTTGAAGACAATATTATGTCGGTTTTAGAATTTACCGATAGAACAAAAAAGCAACAAAAAGAACGCTTAGAAGAACTTATTGAAGAGTTTAGTTTAGGTCATGTTCGTAAAAACAGAGGTGATTTACTTTCTGGTGGAGAACGTAGAAGAACAGAAATTGCACGTTGTTTAGCTTCTGACCCTAATTTTATTTTATTAGACGAACCTTTTGCCGGTGTAGATCCTATTGCTGTTGAAGATATTCAAGGAATTGTTGCGCAATTAAAAAATAAAAATATTGGTATTTTAATTACAGATCATGATGTACAAGCAACTTTAGCAATTACAGATCGTTCTTACTTAATGTATCAAGGTAGTATTTTAAAAGAAGGAACTCCAGAAGAATTAGCTGCTGACGAAACTGTACGTAAAGTATATCTTGGTAAAGACTTTGAGTTAAAGAAAAAGAAATTTTAAGCCAATTAAATTAGCTGCTTTCTATTTTTTAATAAGTGATAATAATACATACAATACTATTATTAAAGGAATTGCTACATAATGAAGCAATACAATTAATACTATAGAAGCAATTAAAAAAGAGTACTTAATTATATTCTTTTTGAATGAAAAATCTTTAAATTTTAAAGAGAACAAAGGTAATTTGGCATTCATTATATAACTTAAAAGTAAAGTTATTACTATTAAAAACCATTTATTTTGCACCAATTCTACGAAGAAGCTTTGTGTCGAATATTCAGCAATTAAAGGTAAAGAAATTACAAACAAACTCATTGCTGGTGTTGGTAAACCAATAAAACTTTCAGTCTGATTTTCATCTAAATTAAATTTAGCTAAACGATAACAAGCTCCCAAAGTTAATAGCAAACCAAGGTACGGGATATAACTTCCTGTTAAACCTTCTGAATCCACTCCAAAATAACCAACAGCATCTTTATCAAATGCATTAACAAGCATTTGTAACATTATAATTCCCGGCACAACACCACTTGTAACCATATCTGCCAAAGAATCTAATTGCTTACCTAATTCTCCTTGAACATTTAATAAACGAGCTGCAAAACCATCAAAAAAGTCAAACCCAATACCAATAGCAACCAATAACGCTGCGCCTTCAAAATCTCCTTTAACGGCAAAAATTGCAGCAACTGTTCCACAGAAAAGGTTTCCTAAGGTTAGTAAATTTGGAATGTGTCTTTTAATATTCATCTTTGTTAGTTTTCAACGAAAATATAAAATACGATTGTCATTTTTCAAAATTTTATCATATTTGTTAAAATAATTGTTGAGAAAATGCCAATACTAAAAACTGACTTCACTCCTGCACTTCCATTTCGTAACGGTCATTTTAACACCATGTATCGTCCGTTATTTATGAAAGAATCAAATAACTATAAACGAAAAAGAATTACCACTTGGGACAACGATTTTTTAGATTTAGATTTTTCTTTTACAAATTCTGAGTCTATCGTTTTATTAATACATGGTTTAGAAGGTAGTTCTGAATCTCATTATATGGTTTCTACCGCTAATTTACTCAATAACAACAAATTTGATACTGTTTGCTTAAATCTACGTGGTTGTAGCGGAGAAGATAATTTACTGCTACAAACTTATCATTCAGGTAAAACTGATGATGTTAATTTTGTAGTAGATTACCTAGTTGAAAACTACAATTACAAACAAATTGTAGTTGTTGGCTACAGTCTTGGCGGAAATATGACACTTAAATATTTAGGTGAATTTGCTAAAACGCTTCCGAAAGAAGTTAAAGGAGGAATTGCCGTTTCTGTTCCTATTGATATTACAACCGCACAAGTTGAAATGAATAAACTCAAAAACAAATTGTACATGCAAGAGTTTATGAGAACCATGAAAATTAAACTTTTAGAAAAAGCAGAAAAGTTTCCTGATTATACATTAAATAAAAAACTGCTGTACAAAGCCACTAAGTTTAGACATATAGAAAAACAATTTACTGTGCCTGTTTTTGGATTTGAAAGCTCTGAAGATTATTGGGAAAAAGCAAGTTGTAAACCTTACATTCCTAAAATTAAGGTTCCGTCTCTTCTTATAAACGCTAAAGACGATAGTTTTTTATCAAAAGAATGTTATCCAACTAAAGAAGCAGAAAACTCTTCTCTTTTTCATTTTATGGAAACTAATTACGGCGGTCATGTTGGTTTTATGAGTTCATTTACAGCAAAAGAAAATACTTGGCTAGAGAATGAAATTCTAACATTTATTAAAAATAAATTACTTCTTTAACTTGCAATAAATCTATAAAAACACAGTTATTTTAATAGGAATTCAGATATTTGTAAATAACCCATTTTAATTTGAAAACACGACTCCTTTTTTTACTATTCTTACCACTTATTGCAAACGCTCAGTTTAGAAATTATTCCAATGAATTTTTAAATATTGGTGTTGACGCAAAAGCACTTGGTATGAGCAAAGCAGTTGTTGCTTCTACTAATGATGTAAATTCTACTTATTGGAATCCAGCTGGTTTAGTTAATTTAGAAGACGCACAAGGCTCTTTAATGCACGCCTCTTATTTTGCAGGAATTGCAAATTATAATTTTGCTGCATATGCAAAGCCAATAGATGACAGAAGTGCTATTGGTATTTCTATAATTCGTTTTGGTGTAGATGATATTTTAAACACTACACAGTTAATTGACAGTCAAGGAAATATTGATTACAATAGAATTAGCTTGTTCTCTGCTGCAGATTATGCATTTAACGTTTCTTATGCTCGGAATTTAATTCATAAAGATTTACATATTGGTGTAAACGCTAAAATTGTACGTAGAATTATTGGGGAATTTGCTTCTTCTTGGGGATTTGGTTTTGATGCAGGATTACAGTTTGAGCGAAACGATTGGAAATTTGGGTTAATGCTTAGAGACATTACTACAACCTTTAATTCTTGGTCTATAGATGAAGAAGAGTTTGAAAAAATTAAAAGTGCCATTCCAGATGAAAATCAGGAATTACCAGAAACAACAGAAATAACAAAACCAAAAGCACAATTTGGTGTTGCAAAAACATTTAGAGTTGGACGTTATCTTAATTTACTTACAGAAGTAGATTTAAATATGCGTTTTGCTAAAACAAACGATATTATTTCTTCAGAAATTGTAAGTATAGATCCAGCTGTTGGATTTCAATTAGATTATGATAATATAGTATTTTTACGTGCTGGAATTGGTAATTTTCAAAAAGTTGAAGAGTTTGGAGAGGAATCTACTTCTGTACAACCAAATCTTGGAGTTGGCTTTTTATACAAAGGAATTCAAATTGATTATGCACTTACAAATATAGGAAGTGTTGGTAACGCCTTATATTCTAATATCTTTTCAGTAAAAATAGATTTTAGCGCTTTTAGACCTTAATATTAATGAAAAAAATAATTCTACTTCTTGTTTTTCTATTAAACATTCAATTTGCTTTTTCACAATCAATTCAACTTTCAGAAAACGCTGAAGTAAGTATTATTACTGTTGGTCCTGGTAAAGTTTTATATGAAAAATTTGGGCATTCTGCTATTAGAATTAAAGATAGATCTTTAAACATCGATAGAATTTATAATTATGGAATGTTTGATTTTAATGCTCCAAATTTTTATTCAAATTTCACTAAAGGAAGATTAATTTATAAACTAGCAGCATATCCTTTTCATTATTTTGTTAAAAGTAATAATGAAGACAAACGTTGGATAAAAGAACAAGTTTTAAACCTTCCACCAGAACAAAATCAAGCTTTTTTTACATTTTTGAATAACAATGCGAAACCAGAAAATGCTAATTATGAGTACGATCCTTTTTTTGAAAATTGTGCCACAAAAATGCCCGATATTGTTCAGCAAATACTAAACAATAAAGTATCATTTACTGAAGATTTTGTGACTAAAAAACAATCTTTAAGGCAACTAATGAATGATGAGATTCACTGGAATACTTGGGGAAGTTTAGGTATAAATGTTGCATTAGGAAGTAAACTAGATAAAATTGTAACTGCAAAAGAATATATGTATTTACCTGATTTTGTATTTAAATCTTTTAAAAACGCAGAATATTTTGATAAAAATCAACCAAAACAGTTAGTTTTAAAAGAAAATACAATTTTAAACTTTAAAGAAATAACTCCAGAAGCAGATGCTATAAGCCCGCTTTTAGTTTTTGTTGTCTTTATGTTAATCGGATTTTTTATTACTTTTAAAGATGTAAAAAATAACACTCGAACTAAATGGTTTGATTTTTTACTTTTTTTTATAACGGGAATAGTTGGCTTACTAGTTGTGTTTTTATGGTTTTTCACAAATCATTCTACTACACCAAATAACTTTAATTTTCTTTGGGCGTTTGCTTTAAACTTAATTGTAGCTTTTTATCTTTTAAAGAATAACCCTCCAAAATGGGTTAGAAAATATGTCCTTTTATTATTAGTTTTACTTTTTATAATTCCAATAATTTGGATTGTAAAAATTCAATTATTTGCATTTAGCCTATTACCAATATTTATTTTGCTATTAGTAAGATATTTTTTCCTTCAGAAAAACTTATTGACCTTTCATGAATAAAACCGTAGAAATGGTTTTAATTAAAATTTTAAAGTCTAAGAAAAGACTTCTTTCTTTAATATAATAAATATCGTAGCGTAGCTTTTTTTCTTGTTCTTCAATACTTGCTGCATACGGAAAATTAACTTGTGCCCAACCTGTTAAACCTGGTCTTATTACATTTCTAATAGAATAAAAAGGAATTTTTTCTTCTAAACTACTAATAAAAAAAGATTGCTCTGGTCTTGGGCCAATTAAGCTCATATCTCCCTTTAAAATATTGTAAAATTGTGGAACTTCATCTATTCTGGTTTTTCTTAAAAATCGTCCAAAAGATGTTATTCTATGATCATTTTTTGTTGCCCAAACGGGTCCATCATTTATTGTAGGAACCATAGTTCTTAATTTCAAAATCTCAAAAGGTTTACCACCTTTTCCAACTCTTTCTTGAGTATAAAAAAAAGCGCCTCTATTTCCAATAAGATTCCCAATAAATATTATTGGAATTAATATTATAAAAAAAACAATACCAATTGAAGAAAAAAGAATATCTAATGCTCTATGAAAAAAAAGATACAATCTATTATCGCTATTAGTACTAAAGTTAATGTATTTATAAAAATCATTTGTTAAATACTCTTTTGGAACTGAAAAGGTTATTTCTTCATAAAAACTTTCAAAACTCTTAATATTTACGGCTTCTTCAAAAAGGTGAATTAGTTGTAATTTTAATTGATTTGTTATTTCTTCAGAAAAACCTTTGGTAGAAATTATCATTTCATTTACAGATTTTTCAATTAAAATATTTTCTAAAACTATATCGTTTATATTAATATAATTATCAAAGCCTTCTATTTTTTTATCAGAAATATAAGCAGCAATTTTATGAAATCCTTTGTTCTTAGTTGTTTTCAAAAGATATTCCATTTTTGAAGAATGACCAACTAAAACAATTGATTTGTAAAGTGTTTTAGAAAAAAATAACGTAGCATATAATAATCTCCAAATAACTAAAGGAATTGTTATTAAAAAGAAAAAATATAAAATTTGCAATCTATTAACAGGTAAAGAAGGTGTTATATATGGCGTTAAAATATAAAATAGTGTTGTTGATAAAGTTGCAATAATTACACTTCTAACAGTTTGAAACTTGTTGTTTGAAATGTTTAAATTATATAATTGAAATATTTCTCCAAACAGGAGAAAATATATAACTAAGATTAAAAGCCACTTTGTAACTTCTTCTGAATTAAAATATATATACTCAGTCTTAAAAAAATGAAAACCTAAAAATAAGCCAGAAATTAGAACAAAAACATCTACTATTCTTAGTAGAATTTTGCGTTCAGAAATATCGAGATAATTATTATTTTTCCTCATTAAATTATAAAATTGTATTTATCAAAAATAGAAATAAAAATATTACTAATTATTGATATTTTTTAAAACCTTTATATGCCCAATTTAGTAAGTAATAACTAGATTGAAGTATTGATAATTTTTCAACATTTCTGTAAAAATTCCATTGGGGCTTTAATAGTCTTTTTTTATTTCTTGAGTGAGATTTTTTTCGAATCCTATAAGATGCAAGAGTTTCTTTATTCCCATAAGCATATTCTATTTTTTTTAAATACTTTAGCCACAAACCCATATCTTGCCTATAGGTTATATTTGGCATTGTTTCTTTACCTAACTTTTCTACATCTATAAATGCTGTTAAACAACTTATAGAGTTTGTTTTTAAAATATCATAATAAGTTACTCTTTCAGGAACAATAAAATCTTTATAAATTGGTTCTAATGTTTTTTCATGAACTCGTCTATATGAAGAAAAAACAAACCCTTCTGAACTTTTAATTTTCTTTAAAGATGTCTCTAAAAACTTCGGAAACCATAAATCGTCACTGTCTAAAAAAGCTAAATACCTTCCACTTGCTTTTTTTATAGAATTATTTCTTGCAATTGCAGGGCCAGAGTTTTCTATTGAAAAAAGTTTAATTCTTTTATCGGTTTTAATTAATTCTTTAATAATTTCTACCGAATTATCTGTAGAACCATCATCAGTAATTAACATTTCCCAATTAGTAAATGTTTGATTTTGAGTGCTTTTAATAGTTTCTGAAATAAATTTCTCAGAGTTATAACACGGTGTAATTATTGAAACTAAATTGTTCATTTTTAGGGAATTTCTGAAACAAAACTTTTCATTTTTTTTCCTTCTGATAAGAGATTTTGGCTGTCTAAAATTACAAATTCTATATCTTTAGTAAAATATTTCTCTATTTCTTTTCTAAGTAATTCTACTTCAAATTTAAGCAGTTTTTGTTCAACTTTAAAGATTAATTTCCCTTTTTCTTTTTGAATAGCTTGATAATTAAGTTGAATGTTTTCTTTCTTATCTAAATTCTTAAAAATATAATAAAATGTAAAACTTGGATACACGTTTTCTTTACCATACACATCACTACCAATTCTACCGGTAACTTCTTCCAAAATTTGATGCTGCATACCACAATCGCATTTTTTTTCATTTGATGCTAATCGAATATAATCTCCTAATTTATATCTAATTATAGGGAATGACTGCATTTGTAAATTTGTAACAATCAACTCGTTTCCAATCTCTTCAAGCAACACACCTTCCATATTTACATGCATGTTTCCAAACTTACATTCAAAAGCGATTATACCAGACTCAGTTGCTCCATATTCACTAATCATTTTAACTCCAAATGCTTTTCTAATTTCAGTTTGATAAGAATCAAAAATCTTTTCTGAAGTACCTTTTACCATTTTAATTCCGCTAGGTTTAGGTATATTTTTTTGGTTAATTAATTTTGCAGCATGATAAATAGCCGATGAATATCCATGAATATAGGTTGCTTTATCTAACTTTTTAACAAACTTATTAAAGGTTTCTTTTTCATAATTAAAAATGCGAAATCTATTTTGTAAATAATCTTTAAATGTTGTTTTAATTTTATCTTTAAATGAAAAATTAAATCCCCAGAAATATCCGTTTTTATCCCATGGATTAACGTTATACCAAGAATAACCTCGCATTACTGAAGCTCTATTAAAAGAATCTGCACTTTCTTCTCTGTTGAAAGACAAAGAATTGCCTGTACTTCCGGAAGTTATTGCTTTAAAACGTCTTTTGAACTTTTTATTAGTATGAATTTCTTTATTAAATTTTAATACATCTTCCTTTTCTAAAACAGGTATTTTAGAAATATCTTTTAACGATTTAATATCTTGAGGCTTTAAATTATTAGTATCAAATAGTTTTTTATAATATTTAGATTGATAATAAGCAACCTCAATTAATTCTTTAAGTTTTTTAAATTGATATACTTCAAGTTCTTTTTTAGTCCATTTTTCTGAGTTCTTCAAAAAAACATACCATTCAGAAATTGATGGATTTCTATACTGTTGCCCTATTTTATAAAGCCATTTAAACATTTATGATAGTATTTTTATCCATTCTTTTCTAACTTCTGTCCACGCAAAACTCTCTGCCTTTTTCCTTGCATTTATAGCAAGTTCTAAATTATTATCTTTTATTAAACTTATAATAGCATTCGCCATCTGTTCAGGGTTATTTTTCTCAACCAAAATACCATCTACAGTATTATTAATTAAATATGGCAAACCACAAACATTTGTGCTAATAACAGGCAAACCTAACGCCATTGCCTCCATTACACTTACTGGAGTATTGTCTACATTGGTAGTATTTATAAAAACATCAAATTCAGTAGATTTTTTATGCCATTCTTCTTTTGGTAAAACACCTGTAAATTCTATATTTTCTTCTAAATTATAGCTAGTTACTAATGCTTTTACTTGTTTAATTGAACCGTCTTTATCGGGTCCAACCATAGATAATTTAACTTCTGGAAAAGTTAGTTTTAATATTTTTAAAACTTCTATTGCTAATTTAGGGTTATAAATTTTAGCAAAAGCTCTAACGTATAGTAATTTTGGTGTTAATTTTTTTCTTGACTTAAAATCATACTGCTCTATTTCTATGGGATTAGGAATAAATGCAACTTTATAATCCATTTTTTCAAATTCACTTTTTAAATAATTTGAAGGTGCTATATTTTTATATGAATTGTTGAATAGTAGTTTTGATAAACTTGGAGATCTTTTTATTCTATGAGGAAGATTTCCTCCATGTAAAATTGGTATGTACTTTAAGTTGAATAACCTTGCTAGTTGTGATGTGAAAAAAGCATAATAAAATGCTGAAGTACTAAATGTATCAATAAGAACATAATCTACTTTACCGCTATATTTATAAACTGAAAAACACATGTTAATCAACCTTAAAAGTTGATTTTTTTTAGATGAGGATTTAACAATAGCATATCCTTCAGTAATTAATAAACTACTTAAGGTTTCCATAGCTGAATTGTATTTAGAATTTTTAGCTAAATCATTGCCTATATAAAGAATTGTGTTACTCATCATCTGTAATAACAATTAAACTTAATGCGTAAATAAAGCTTGGAAAAGCAACTCTCATTGCGGAATGACTTATGGTTAAAAACCAAAATAATAAAAAGGAAGTTAAAAATGCTCTTTGAAAATTACTACTTTTCCGAATATGAAATAAAGGAGGTGTAAATAGAATAATTAAAATAATTACACCTATTAGACCATGCTCTTCTAACAATCTACTTATTTCATTATGCGACGCTAATGCAATCTTAATATCTAATGCTTCTCTACTATATTTACCATTACCTACTCCAATACCAAAGATTGGAGAATCATAAAAATTCTGCAATTGTAGTGAAAGTATTTTTCCTCTACCAGATGTAATATCTTTTTGTCCACCAATAGCATTTTTACCCAAATATCTATTATTTATCATGCCTCCAGTTATACCAGAAGTATAAATCCAAATACCAACAGTAAATAAGAAAATTAATCCCGAATACTTTAGAACTGCTTTTCTTGTAAAATTATTATACAAGAACATAAAACCCAAAAAGAGCATAATAGCTATAATACCTGTCAAAATACCTCCCCTTGAAAAAGTTAGCAAACCTCTATAGGTAAAGTATATCAAAATTATAGCATCTAAATATAAATACCCAGTAAGTTTGGCTTTTAAGAATAAAAAAACTGTAATGATAAAAATCCCTAAACCTAATATAGTTGCTACCTGGTTAGGTCCAAAACCACCAGATGTATAAAAGTTTGCATCGGTTCCAAAAACCAATTCACTTAAGTCTGGAGTTCTTAAATACATAAACGAAACCATAGATATAATGGGTAAAGTCATGTATTTTAAAGCATTTAAAAGTGTACTTATAGCTATTTTTTTATGATAAAAGTAAACAGAACAAATTCCTAGAAGGATAGGTCCACTTAAATTAAAAACAATAGCTTTTCTTATGGATTCTCCAAACGGAACTTCAGTTAAAATTATACCTAGAAATAATAGCATTACATAGAATATATAAGAAACAGGAGCTGTTTTTTTTTCGTTTCCAAAAAACATTCCTAAGATTAAAAAAAGTGCAACTCCGTATTTACCTATTTCATAAACGACACTTCCGCCTGTCATTCTCAAAAAAACTTCAGCCCCAACTAGGTAAGAAGCAAGCATAAAAGCTTCTTCATTTCTATTTTTTGTTCTTAATAATATAAAAAAACCTGCTGCAACAATTACAATATTATATAGCTTAGAAAAAGTTGAAAACGTAGCAAAAAAACCAATAACAATATGTATTATTAGTAGTGTAATTTCTGTATTTGTGATTCTTTTTAACACAAGTTTTTATAAATATTGATTAGTTGGGTTACAAAACTTTCTTTAGAAAATTCCTCTTTAACTTTTACATGTAGCCCATAAGATACTTTTTCTCTTAATAAATTATCTGTAATTAATTTATTTAATTTTTCTGAGAAAAGGAGATAGTTTTCAGGTGTTACTATAGATTCTGAATTAATAACAACCTTATTAGATTCTCCAACGTTAGTAACTAAAACAGGTAATTTAGCTAAACCGTATTCCAATAAAGCAACTGGTAAACCTTCCGATTTAGATGATAACACTCCAATTGTAGCTTGAGCTAAAATGTTTTTTATATCTGATTTAGCATTGTACATAAAAATAGAATCGACTAATTTATTATCTATTATGAAATTTTGTATCGATTTAGAATATGAATCGTTGTAAATTTTACCGACAAGATGCAATGTCCATACCGGATTTTTCTCTTGTACAATTTTAAATGCTTTTAATAAAGTTATATGGTCTTTTTGAGCTCTAAAACCAGCAACATGAACTATCCTTTTACCTTCTTCTCCTTTTAAATTAGTTAGCTTTTCTTCAGTGTTAAAAAAAGCAAAGTTATTTAACATAAGGTTTTTTTTAGCAAATAGGTTTTCTACTGCCCATTCTTTTAAGTTTACATTTACTGATATTATAACTTGAAAAAATCTTGAAAATACACTTAATGGAACTATTTTTCTATTTTCTAAAAACTCACTATTTCCATAATGATCGTGCCAAACAATCTTAACTTTAGGGTATAAGATTTTTACACAAAAAGCTATAAATGAAGATGTAGCGTGTGCATGAATAATTGAAATTTGATTTTTCTTAATATAGTTTTTCAATTTTAAAATAGCCTTAAAATCAAAAGTAGATTTCCTGTTTAAAAAAATGTAATTTACGTTCTTAGAAACTTTATCTTTTAATAAGCCTTCTTTTCTAGTTACACATAAATGTGACTCTATGTCTTCTTTTGCTAATAAATTAGCAATATTAACCGCCAAAACTTCTGCTCCGCCAATATCTAGAGAATCTATGAGTTGAATTGCTTTTATCAATTTAATAACCAGTTTTTAAAATCTAAAAAGTTCCATTTTAAAGGGCCTCTAATATTCAACTTTTTTTTGTCATTTAACTTTTTATTTCCATCAAAAACATAATACCAATTATTTTCAACTTTTTGCATATCTATATGATGCATTCCAAAATTAAATTCTTCTATAGTATCGTTTCTTTTTAAGAAAAAAGGTTCTACTCTTTTAAATGAATGCTTATTATTTTTATCAAAATCTAATTCATACAAAGAAACTCCATAACCATAACCATGTGTTGAATTTTGTAAAGGAACAATTATTTTACCTTCATCATTTTTAATAATTCTTCCTCCAGGTCTAGCTTCCGTTCCTAAAGTTACAATTGGGTCTTTATGTAATTTCCAATTACCAAATAACGAATTAGATTGATACATAAACAAGTTTAAATTATCATCTGATGCAACTAAGAAATTTAATGAATCTGATAAATATATAGACGGATCCTTTAATCTTACATTTTTAACCAAAGTATCTACAATTTGCCAATTATAAGGGAAATTTAGTGCTTTGTATAACAGAACGTTATTTGCCGATTTTGTTTCTGGCAACATATAAAATTCATTTTTGTGCTTAAAAACATTCGGATAGGATAAATGAAAAGGCTCGTCTAAAACAGTTCCTTTGTAAGTATAATTAATTCCGTCTAATGAAGTTAACAAGGCAATTTCTGCATTGTCTGTTTTCTTTTGGTGTTCAAAAAAAAGGTAAAACATATCTTTTTCTTTGATGAAAAATGGATCTGCTAAAAAACGAGTATCAGGATTCTCTTTTTCTAATTTTTGGTACGAATATATTTTAGCATTTTCTAAAACATTTAAATCATTAAAATTCTTTGATGAAGAACCATAACCAACAGACCAACTGCCACCTTTATAGGAATAAAACGGAGTTCTATAATTAATTACCAACAAGAGCAATACAATTAACAGTACTAATATTTTAGTTAGTTTATTCATCCAATAATAATTTATGAATACTAGTAGAAAACAACTCTAATGTATATTTTTGAGACCATTTTCTAGCTTCTTCAACTTTAAACTGGTACGCTGTTTTATTCTTTATTAATTCTTTAATTTTTGAAACTATTAAATTTACATCACTTTCAACTAAAACGCCTCTATTTCCATAATCTAACATAAAAGGCACACAAGAAACTGGAGACGAAATTGGTAAACAACTCCAAAACATAGCTTCTGCAACTACTTTTGGCCAACCTTCAGACTTTGATATAAAAAGAAGAAAGTGCGCTTGCTTATAAGCACCTTTTACTTCTTCTTTAGGTTTGTTTCCATGTAAAAAAACCGTATTAGCAAGCAATTTGTTTTCAATATATTTTTTTACAGTCTTAAATTCGTCTCCAAAACCATACATATTTAACTTTACATTAAACCCTTCATTTTTTAATATTTCAATTACTTTTACACTTAATAATGGCTGTTTCCCTTTACTAAATGCACCAACATATATAAAGTTAATTTTGTTATTTAGATTTTTCTCTTGAAGTTTTACAATTTCATTTTCGCTATAAGAAGCAGTAAAAAAAGGAAGTATATTTTTTGATTGATGCTCCCATTCTCCATATACTAAAACTTTACAGTTTCTAGTTAAAAAAGTATTCGATAGTATCCATTTTTGAAGACGATAACTTAAAGGCTGTTTGCTCTTTGGATCCCAATTACCTGCATATTTTGCTGTTTTAGGTTTATTTGAAAAAAATATCTGGACAAAACAACCTAACAAACCTATATTCCCTGGACAACGTAAATGAATGTGATCTGCTTTTTTCATAACTGAAAAAATTTTAAATAAAATACCAGGAATTACAATCAAAGATTTTAATATATTTTTGACAGAAGTTATATCAAAAATGGGTATTTCTTCAAACTTTATGTTAGAATGATGATAAGTTGATTCAATTGGGTTTACTTTTTTTGAAGATTTTGGAGCAACTAAAATAATTTCATCTACATATTTTCCCCATAAGTTCATTTCTCTAACATAAGGTTCATAAGCAAAATATTTTTCATTTTGCTTTTTATGTAAAACATGTGTAATTATGGCAAATTTCATTATTTAACTTTAGGCTTATTAAAAATTAAACTGAACCAACCTACTACTCTACCTAAAGTTTCAGTAAAAGCTTCTTTTTTTTCTGAAGTTGTAACTATGTTTGAAGCTCTTATTACTGTTAAAACTAAAGAGGTTAAATTCCATTTTAAACGAGCATTTAAAGTCGGTTTTGGGTATTTTACATGCCAAACATACCAGCCGTTTCTAATGACCATTTTACCATACTTAAATTTATTTGGTCTTCCTTCTGTTGCATGATGATGTTCAACTTTTGCATTTGTATTCAAATATATTTTACCTTTTTTAGCTAAACGTAAAGAAAAATCGGCATCTTCATACAAACCATAACCTTCAAAATAAGTTGAGAAACTCATTTTAGAAAAAATTTCTTTTCTGTAGGATGAAATTCCTCCCATAATTTGTTCTATTTCATACGTTTTTCCTGAAGGCGGTAAAAAACTTACCGAACGACCATGAGAAAACGTTGGCATAAAACCAGGCAAAGTATTATCTAACAAACCTAACTTATTTCTAAGCTTAAACCTGCTACTTTCTTTTCTTGCAAAACCATCAAAAACATAATACTTATTAGATAAATTGGAAACATTTTTATTCCATACTATTTCATTAGTTGCATAACCGCCAACAGCCATAGCATTTGGAAACTTGGTATATGTTTTTATCAATTCTTCAAAATAATTGGAATCAAGAACAATATCATCATCCAAAAAACAAATAATTTCTGAATGCTCAGCAACTTTAGATATTCCAAAATTACGTTGCTTGGTTAATCCTCTTTGTTCTTCTTCAACTAGAAAATAGTTAAGATTTTTAAATGATTTACTTAAAAATAATTCTTGTGTATTTGTATCAACAGAACCATCAACAATAATTATCTCGTCTGGATATAAAGTTTGTTCCTTTACAGAGTTTAGCAATGTTACAATTGCTTTTGGACGCATATATGTGCAAACTATTAAACTAAACTTCATTCTTTAATAGTTTTTGAGCCCAATTAACACTTAAATTCCACTTTCTAATTATAGAGTGAAAATATTTAACAGGATTTTTTATTGATTGTGATTTATAAAATTTAATAAACAAATTTGTTTTGTAACCTTGTTGTTGTTCTTTTGTTAAATGTTTTAAATTATAAGCCATTACAGTTGGTGATGGTTTTGGTTTATCGCTTTCCCAAGCTAAAATTGGCTTATGTCTAAAACCACCTATTGGTGCTTTTAAGTGGAGCATTTTAACGGATGGAATATCTAAAATTTCTGCTCCTAAATTACGTAATTGCATCCCAAAATCGGCGTCTTCTCCGTAACCAAACTCGTGTTCTTTTTTAAAACTACATTTTTTTACAAAAGAAGATTTTACAAGACTTGTTCCTGAACCAAACGTTGTTGCTAAAGTTGTTGTTAAAACATCTGGTTTCTGTCCTTTTTGTAAGCATGAAAACACAATGCCATCTGGTTGAGATTGGTTAAATTCTTGAAATGATCTTTCAAGTAAATCATTTTTAAAACGAATATCATCATCTGCAAAAAACACAAAATTAGAAGTTACCTTACACAATCCAATATTACGAGCATTACAAGCTCCTAATTGATGTGTAAAGGTATGATCTATTTCAAAATTCCACTTATCCTTTAAATAATCTAAACTAGAAACTGCTGTTGTATCAGGGTTTTGTTCAACAATAATAACTTTTTTTGGTAAAAATGTTTGCTTATTTAAATCTAACAAAACATCTTTCAAATATTTTTCTCTTCCTAAAGTTGGAATTAAAACATCAACTGAAAAATCATTTTTATTAATTTTAACTTTATTAGATTGAATTTTTATATCATCGAAACTAAGCTCATTTGGGGTTATTAATTTGATGAAAAAACTTGATATAAATGAAACAATTGGGAACATTTTTTCATACACAATCAAATTAAAAAAAAGTAAAAACAACCACCTAGTTTTATAACAGCTTTTAACAAATGAAAACAACTCTTTAAGTGTAACTTTTTCTGATAAATTATCAGATGACTCTTGATTTTTATCAATTAATAAATTAGGTTCAGAAGCACAAATTAACCCTTTCTGAATTCCTTGTTTTGCTACTACATTTAAAAATAGTTTAAATGATTTATAATTTCTTAAACCCTTATATTTATTAAGAACTGAACTGTTAATTCCTCCAACATTGGTAGACATAAACCAAGTTGAAAAACGTACATTCTTTTTAACATTTATAAAAACACTTTGCTCAACATAACCTATTTTAGAATTAAAAACTACATCAGGAACTGCATAAGAAGCCATTATTAAATTATGGTGAAAAACAGTGTTTAAAACAGCTTTATTTAAGTTGCTCTTTAATTCTAAATTACACCAAATAATAAATTTATTTGTATGTAAATTACTTAATAAGAACATAGTTTCTACAATGCTTTCCGTTACAACAGAAATTGTAGTATTCGATTCTAAATCTAGAATCTCTTTAACCTTATTTTTATGATGATATATAATTATCATTTACAATAATTCTTTGTAAAATTCAATGTTTTCTTTTGTTTTGTCTAGCAAATTAAAAGTACTGATTATCCTTTTTCTAGCGTTTTCTGCCATTAATTTAGAATTAGTATCATTCAATAAACTCAATATTTTATCTACAAATTCATTATGATTTTTTGGGTCAACCATAAAGCCAGTTTCACCGTTAATCATCAATTCTTTAGCCCAACCAATATTAGAAGTTATTAGTTTTTTTTCTAAAGCCATTGCTTCTAACCAAGTCATTGGAAAAGCTTCAGCAAAACTTGGTAAAACTATAATTTCTGACTGGTTAATGTATTTTTTCACTTCATAATAAGGAACAGAACTTATATACCTAAAATTCTTTTTTGCTTTTTCTGATAACTCCGTTTTAAAAAGTTTTAGAGTAGACTCTTTTTTTAAAATATCAACAGTATCTCTTCCTAAAAAAGTTAATTGTATTTCTGAGTCTTGAGCAACCAATTTATTAAAAACATTGGCAATTTCTAAAACACCTTTTTTACGAATAATTGTTCCAAAATATAACAATGTCTTCTTTTGAATATTTTGATGATTTGGTTGAAATAATTCAGTGTCCATAGCATTATGAATAACTTTTATTTCCTTTTTTATGTTGAATAATTCTTTTGTTTTTTCTGCAACAAACTGACTTACACCAACAATCTTATCAGCTCCTTTTAAAGCCTTATTTTCAAAATAAAAATTTTTAAACTTTACTTTTCTGTTATCTAAATTACAGAAATAAGTGTCAGATCCATGAAGCCTTAAAACTAAAGGAATATTAAACTTCATAAAAGCTGTAAAACCAGTCCAATCAGACGCTTCCAAAACATCAATATTATTATCAGCTACAATTTTATTAATATAATTTTGAGTATGTTTTCTATTAGTTAACCAGGTTAAAAAAGGAGACTTCTTTTGTGCTATTAGATAAACAGTAATTCCATTTTCTTTAAAAGTTTTTGTTTCATTTTGACTGTATAAGAAAATAGAAACCGTATGCTTATTTAAAACCAATTGTTCTGATAAACTTTTGATAAACGTAGCAATACCACCAATAGCTTTTTGGTTATTTTTATATTGATATTCTGGTGTTATAAAACCTATATGCATGGAATAATTTTTAGGTGTTCTTCTACCATTTTTTCTATATAAAACTCATCTTCAATAAGCTTACTTACATCAATCGTAATTTTTTCTTTTCCAGATAAAATAGCTGTTAAAATACTTGCAAGTTTTGTATAATCTTTAGGTTTAAAAATGTAACCATTTACTTGGTCTTTTAAAACTTCTAAATTGCCACCAACAGTAGTTGTAATAACAGGCACGTTTGCAGATAAACTTTCTAAAATAGACAAACTAAAACATTCCATATATGTTGGCTGAATCATATAATTATAATTAGCAAATAAAATATTTAACTCAGAAGAACTTCCTTTAAAATTTACAATCTTTTCTAACTGAAAGTCATTAGTCAATGTCTTTAATTGATACTCAAATGGTCCTTCTCCATAAATATCAATCTGTGTGTTTTTTAATAGGTTTTTATCTATTAAACTTAATGCTTTTAATAAATCTTGAATTCCTTTATTGTAAGTTAAATGTGCAACAACTATAAAATTATGTGCTAAGTCTTTATCCTTTTTCTTAAAAACTGTAGTATCTATTCCGTTATAAATAACCTGAGTTTTTTGTTTGAGGTTTTTTCCGTAATCTTTTAAAATATGATAAAAAGTGTATTTAGAGACTCCAACAAATTGATTAATATACTTTGAATACAAAAGACCGTCAATACGTTTTTTTATACTTTTCTTTAACGAATACCCTTTTAAAGGTCTTGCATTGTGGTCTACAGCAATTGTATAAGAATTAGGGTGTAATTCTTTAAATTGTTTATAATACTTAGTACAAAGTTGCGTAAAATGTGTAATTATCACATCATACTTTATATTTTTTTCTTTTGAAGAATCTATAAACTTTTGTTCAACAGACGTTCCTTCAGAAGAAATAATAGACAATCCTTGATAAAAATCAAACTCTTCATAATGAGAGAAATACCAATCAACTTGATGATTAACCTCTAAACATTTTTTATTAAATAACTTATAGAAACGATCCATCCCTCCAATTCTATTGGGCTTAAGTACGTAATTACAAATAATTGCTATTTTCACTTAAAATGATTTTAAAATTTCAACTATTTTAGATGAAGCTGTTCCGTTTCCATAAGGATTTTCTTTTGATATCATCTTAGAATAAACCTCCTTATTCTCTAATAATTTTACAGCTTGGCTAACTATTACTTCTTTAGAAGTACCAACTAACTTTACGACACCACTTTCTACCGCTTCTTGCCTTTCTGTAACATTTCTAGTAACCAAAACAGGTTTTTTTAATGATGGTGCTTCTTCCTGTATTCCGCCACTATCTGTAATAATTAGATACGATTTATTGAGTAACCAAATAAACGCTTCATAATTAAGCGGGTCAATTAAATGTACATTTGTATTGTTTTTTAAAATTTGATGAACTGTCTTTTGTACATTAGGATTTAAATGAACGGGATAAATAATTTGAACATCTTCTCTTTGTGATAACTCTTTTAAAGCTTCACAAAATGATTTAAATTTCTCGCCAAAACTTTCTCTTCTGTGTCCAGTAACAACAATTAACTTTTTTGTTGAATTAATTACTTGCTGTAATTTTTCAATGTCAACGTTGTTCTCATTTACATTTTTTATTCCCCATAAAAGAGCATCAATTACAGTATTACCTGTTACAAAAATAGCTTTCTCGGAAACCTTTTCTGCTAATAAGTTTTTAGCCGATGCTTCTGTTGGAGCAAAATGAAAATCGGCTATTCTCCCTGTTATTTGTCTATTTATTTCCTCTGGAAAAGGAGCTTGTCTATTATACGTTCTTAATCCGGCTTCTACATGACCAACTTTAATTTCTCTATAAAAAGAAGCCATAGCAACAATAGAACTAGTTGTTGTATCTCCATGCACTAAAACAATATCTGGTTTAAAATTTTCTAAAACAATATCTATTTCAGTAAAAATCCTACCACTTAATTGGTTTAGGTTTTGATTGGGTTGCATTAAGTTTAAATCGAAATCTGGTTTAATTTTAAAAAAACTTAATACTTGATCTAGCATTTCTCTATGTTGTGCTGTTACACATACTTTTACAATAAAAGAACTTTCTTTTTTAAGTTCTTTTACTAAAGGCGCCATTTTTATAGCTTCAGGGCGTGTACCAAAAACAACTAATATTTTTTTTATATCTACCATTCTTTCCTCCAATCTATATTATTTTTAACAACTTTAGCAGGATTACCAGCTATAATACTATTTGTTTCTAAATAATTTTTAGTCACTACGCTACCTAGGCCTATTAAATTTACATTTCCAATTTTAACTCCTGGTGCTATAGATACGTTTGACGCTACATAAACATTATTTCCTATAAAAACAGTAAGATCCTTATCTAATTTAGTATGAATAGAACCATGTGTCCAAATCTGACTATTTTTCCCTGCTAACCATGTGTTTTCTCCTATAGTTACATTATTGTATAAGTCTATAAAATGGTCATTAATTATTCTACTTTTTTTACCTATTGTAAAATTAGCCGAACCTATTATTTTATTCCCGCTATGAATACTAACTCCGTTATCAATTTTTAAAATGTTACAAGATATATTATTATTGCCTCTAATTAATACATTATTACCAATTTCAACTTTTTTTGCATTAATAACACATTTACCAATTTTAACATTACTTCCTATTTTATATCCTAAAAAGAATCTGTAAAAAAAGACCCTCAAACTATTTGATGGAAGTCTTTTTACAATAGCAAAAAATATTTTTTTCATTTAGAATGATTTTAAAGCTTCAACTATTCTCTTACTTGTACCTTCTAAAGGTTTTCCTATTTCTAAATCAATTAGATTTTTTCTATACGCTTTCCTTAAATTAGGTTGGGTTAATGCTTCTTTAATTTGTTCATGTAATTCTTCTTCATTTTTTGCAATTGTAATAGCTTTACTATTTATAACATGTTCTAAATGTGCATATTTTAAAAACAATTGATCATTATAAAGCCCATTTTCTTCATTACCAAAAACAGTATAAATAACAGGTTTATCAAATAACAAAAAATCTAATCCCATAGTAGAACACATATTTATGTTTAAATCAGAAAATTCTAACAACGCCCTTAAATCTTTAACATCTTCAATTGATGGAATACGTTGCGACCAAGATTCTGCATGATTGTTTCTTGCTAATTCCCACTTAGGAATATTCCATATAATTTCTGGAAATTTACTTTTAATTTCCTCAAATCTTAAACCATCTTCTGCTGGTGAAGTTCTAACCAAAAGTTGTAAATTTAATTTTGGATTATTAATAAGATATTGCATTACAGAGGCAATATGAACACTATCATTTGCACCAATACTTTTATCTGCACAACTATAACAAATTATGCCTTTAGTAGTATCTAAATTAAATTTTTTGAAGAAACTTGATCTATCAATTTTGTACTTGTCCATTGCATATGGTTCAAATTGTGGTGTTCCAATTACGTTGATTTCTTCTTCTTTAATCTCGGAGTAAAAGTGTTTTAATTCTTTTCTCATTAAATTACTCCAAACTAAATAATAATCAAAATTTGAAGCCATTCTACCTTTTGAAGCTAAATTATCCCAACTAAAAATAAAGGCTGCTGTTTTTATTTTTAGTTTTTGAGCAACATAAACTAAAGGAGCTATATAAGGAGGTCTTTGATGTGTAAAAAATAATAAATCAAAATTTTCTTGTTTTAAAACATCTTGATATTGATTGGTAATTCTATTTCTCGAAAATGTAAAGTTTTGTAATTTCTGATAGGTTTGAATATTTTTTTCAGAATGAAAAAAACGAGTAAACTTATAAATTAATCGTGTACCGTAACCTCTTGTGGTTTTTAATTTAGATTTATTTATACTTAAGTTATGCTGAATTCCAAAATTTCCTTTTGCATGTAATTTTAAATGTGCTACTTCTTTAGTTTTTCTAAAAAACCATGTTTTATATTGTTCATTAAAAACTTCTAATTCTATAATATTACATGTTGTGTGTCCTTTATAAACCTCAGCTGGCAAGCAGGACAATATAACAATGCTATCAAATTCTTTTGTAGCTTCCTCTAGAAAATTACTTAAAATATAATTCCTAAAACCTACACCATCTGTTATAACTAACCCTAATTTTTTCATTATAATTTAATAAATTGTTTTTGGTGATTAGTTTCCCAAAAAGATTCCATCTTTAATGTATTTAAAAATGCTTGAGCACTATTACCTGTTCCAAATGCTTTAACTTCTATTGGTGTACTAATTTTACTTTTTGTTATTGCATCTAGTATTTCTTGCTCACTATAATTAGTGTTAATGATAGATTCTAAAGCAGAACGATTATCTTGCCTAGTTCCTATATTAATAGTAGGAATACCATAGTAAGGCGCTTCTCTAATGCCTGCACTACTATTTCCTATTATAAATTCTGCATTTTTGAGTAAGGTTAAAAAATATTCGAATCTAACAGATGGAAATACTCTAAAACGGTCATTTTTCATAAGTTTTTTGTAAGTATTTATTATAACCTTACTTCCTAAATCATTATTAGGAAAAATAACTACGTAGTTTTTTTCACTTTTAATTAAGGCTTTAACAAAGTTATTAGAGTATAATTCTATGTTATTATACTCTGTTGTTACAGGATGGAACATTGCTACTGCATAGTTAGAGAATTGAATGTTATAATATGTTTTTACGGTATTTAAATCTGGTAAATTATTAGAAAACATTATATCAATATCTGGAGAACCAATAGTATAAATAGATTCAGACAATTCCCCCATTTGTTTTAAGAGTTTTTTTGCTTTTTCATTTGCTACAAAATGAATATGGCTCATTTTACTAGTTGCATGACGAATAAGTTCGTCTATTGTACCAGATAATTCTCCTCCTTCTATATGTGCTACTAAAATATTATTTAAACTCCCAACAATTGCTCCTGCTAATGCTTCTACTCTATCTCCATGAATAACAATTAAGTCTGGTTTAGTTTTTTTAACAAATTCCGAAAAACCTGAAATAGTCTTAGCCAAAGTTAAATCCATTGTGGCTTCATGTGTATGGTTATTAAATGTAGCGATGTTTTTAAAACCACAACGTTCTACTTCAATAAGTGTATAACCATAATCTTCTAACATATGCATTCCGGTAACAAAAATATGAGCTTCAAAATTTTCTTGAACCTCAATAATTTCTATTAACGATTTTATTTTACCAAAATCTGCACGGGTGCCTGTTAAAAATGCTATTTTTTTATTTGACATTGATTATGCTTACTACTTTTTTTTCAAAATTATTTTAATAAAGAATCTCCTTTTCCTATAAATTTATAACTAATACTTGCAGTGATAAATTTTATTAACCAAATAAAATATAACTTATGTTTTAAAGGGTTATTAAATACAAATTTTAAGATATCAAGTTCATTGGTTCTTAAGGATCTATAATTTTTATATAGTTCTATATATACAAACATCAATGTATTAACAGATACTCCATATTCTTTTAATTTAATAATTCTTTGCTTTAAAACATTATGAATACTTAATGCTACATCTTTAGAAAAATTATTAGAAATTGTATCAGAATGTTGTCTATAACCAACTAAAAAATCATCTAAAAAACATATTCTTATATCACTTTTCATTAACATTCTTATATGAAAATCTCTATCTTGTCCTTTTAATAATTTTTCTGACATTAACGTTTTATTATTAAGGTATGCTTTACTCCACATAGGGTCACATACATACCAACTACATTTTAATTGTACAAAATCTTCTAATAAATTAGAACTGTTAACGGTTCTCTTTTCTTGTCCAATTATATTAGTTATAAGATCTTTAAAAAATTCAGTCTTAGATATTACACAGTTTATATTTTTATTTTTTAAAAAACAGTTTACTTTCAATTCTAAAAATTTATGATACATAATATCATCACTATCAAACCAATTAATATAATCGCCTTTTGCAACAGAAAAACCGTAATTTCTACAGCTATTTGCACCCTTAATTAAATTACTAGGGCGTTTATATATTTTAATTCTATCATCTTTTTTTTGATATTTTTCTAATAAATCAATAGTTCCATCTGTACTTCCATCATCAACCAAAATACATTCCCAATTTGTATAACTTTGTGATATAACAGAATCTAAAGTTTCTTCGATTAAATAAACTCTATTATAAATAGGAATTAGTATAGAAACTAAAGGGTTACTTTTCATTTTTTTACACTTTATTTATTATAATATTAAATTCATCTTTAATATTTATAATTCTATTAAGCTCCATGTTAATTGTTCATCATCTTTAATAGCTTCTTTAGCTATTTTCCCTAAAACATTATCAAAATCTTCAGCTAAAATCTCACCAGTTCCTGGTCTTTTAACCCAAATGTTATCTTTGGTAAAAACCTCTCCCTTTTTAATTGGTTTAATAGTACAAACTGTTGCAAAAGCAAAATCTATAGTTACTTGCTCTTCTTTTGCAGGTTGTTTTGTACCTCCTCGCATTAATGCCATTTCTGCACTTCCAATTATTAATTCTTTACATCCTTGCTCATCCATACTGCAAACAATATCCGGACCTGTACGTTGCATGTGGTCTGTAAAATGACGTTCTAAAATTGAACCTCCAAGTGCTACTGCTCCTAAACAAGCATTGTTATTTAAAGTATGGTCACTTAAACCAAATACTTTATCTGGAAATGCTTCATGCAGTTCCATCATGGCTCCAAAACGCACTAAATGTGTAGGTGTTGGATATAAATTTGTAGTATGTAATAAAGCAACTGGCACTTTATGTTTATCAAAAATAGCGACTGCTTTTTCTACACTCTCAATAGTATTCATTCCTGTACTTAAAATTACTGGCTTTCCAAATTGTGCAATATGTTCTAATAATGGATAATTATTACATTCTCCAGAGCCTATTTTATAAGCAGGAATATCGAATTTCTTCAATCGTTCTGCTGCTGCTCTAGAAAATGGTGTAGAAATAAAAATCATTCCTTTAGATTCTACATAATTTTTAAGAACTAGTTCGTCTTCTTCATTTAAAGAACAACGTTCCATAATTTCGTAAATGGAAACATCTGCATTACCAGGAATTACTTTTTTAGCTGCACCACTCATTTCATCTTCTACAATATGCGTTTGATGTTTTATAACCTCAACACCTGCTCTATGCGCTGCATCTACCATTTCCTTTGCTATTTGCAAAGAACCTTCATGGTTTATGCCAATTTCTGCAATAACCAAAGGTGGAAAATCTTGTCCAACTTTACGACCTGCAATTTCTATATATGGTTTATTCATTTTTGTGTTTATTATAAAGGTATTCTGCAAAATCAAAATCTTCTTGTGTATCAATGTCTATACTAGCAAATGGATGATTAATTTCCATTGGAAATGCATCTTCTGTAATAATTTTGTCATTTAAAATATGTTCTACTTTTGTAATGTAGAGCAAACCATTTTCAAAAAATAAAGGTTCTAAATCTTGACTGCGTTGTCCGGGTTTATAAGTAGATGGTACAAATTTATTATTTATAATCTTTCCTAGCTTATGTTTGTTTTTACTAACAGTCATAAGACTACCAAAATTTCCTGCTGTAAAAATTTTAAAAGCATCTTGTAATAAATTCTTAGGCCTTAATGGATTTGTTGGTTGTAATAAAATTACATTATCATATTTTTTTCCTAAAACCTCTATACTATGTTTCATTACAGCGACAGATGGTGTCAAATCTCCAGAAATTTCTTTTGGTCTATCCACCACAGTTACATTATGTTCTAATGCTATTTTTTTTATTTCTGGATGATCTGTAGATACTATAATATCTAAATTTAGACCACTATTCTCTTTAGCAAAATTAATACTATGTGCCACTAATGAAACTCCTTCTAACAACATTATATTCTTATTAGGTAATCTTTTGGATCCTCCTCTAGCAGGTATTATTACTGCGTTTTTCATCGTTTTCATCTAAAACATTAATTCTAATGGTTAATTATTATTTTTTTATTATGATTAATCCTTAACAAACTAGACGTACTATTTCTGCTATTGTAAAAATCATAATTATTTTTCTGGAGACCAATAAATCTTTGTTGGTGATAATTTTTGATACTCTTTTAATTCCTTTTTAGTAAATCTATTTTTAAGTTTATAAATATTAGGCAAGTTAAGAAACAAATCTACTTTTGCTTGTAATAAGGCTATTAATACTCTAAAATCTCCCTTAAAAACCTTAGATTTTAACTGCATATAAATTGAATATAAAATCTTTTTAGGGATTTTTGATTTTGGATAAAAAAGAAAATACAAATACCATCCTGATCGAATAGACCTCCTTAACCTAAGGTTATAATCTTTTGTCTTTTTCCTTGCTTTATTATCTACTCTATGGTGCACTAATATTTTTGGTACATAATGAATTTCAATATCTTTTTTAAACAATTGATAGGATGCAAAGTCTTCTTCTCCATAAAACTGAAACCAAGCAGGATACTCTGGTATTGATTCCCAACTTTCTTTTCTCCAAACATGTCCACAACCTACAAAACCTTTAACTCTTTCTGGTGTGTTTTTACTTGCTGTTTTAAAAGGCAAATTTTTGCTCCAAAAAATTCTACAAGCTATAACACCACATTCTAAGTTTTTTAGAAAATAATCTTCTATATTTTCTAAAACATTATCGGACAAAAAATTAGCATCATCATCTAAAGAAATAACATAATTACCTTTAGATAAGCTATTTAAAACATTTCTATTATAGATTAAACCAAGGCTTTTATCATTAAAAATTAAAGTATGTTTTTTATAGGATTCTTTTAAAAAATCTTGAGTTCCATCTGAAGAAAAATCATCTACAATTAAAAGTTCTACATCTTCTCTTTCTAATAAACTATTAAGAGAATTTAAAGTGAATTTTAAATCGTTAATTCGGTTTTTTGTAGTGATTACAATAGAAAACTTAATCATTAATTATAGTTTTAAGTTGTTTGTCTAAAAACTGAACATCTACATAATCTTCTAAATCTTTTCTATTTAATTTTTGATTTTCGCCTTTTAACCAATTTAAGTATAACGTTTCAATGTGTTGCGCTATTAGCTCAACATTATCTGCTTCCGATACAAATTTATATTGATTTCCCAATAAGCGTTTCGTTTCACTATAATGTGGCCCTAATAATAATATTGGTTTATCTGCTGAAACACAGTGCGGAAATTTACCCGGTAAAAATGGACTAATTTCCGATTTTGATTCTAAAATAATATTTACAGATACCTTCTTTTGAAGTTCATTTATAATTTCAAAATCTACATATCCATCTATATAAATTGTATCATTTTTTATTGTGCTTAAATATTCTTTATGATAACTATTTGGCCCAATTAATAACAATTGAGAAGTATTATTAGCTTCTTTATTGTTTTCTAAAAATTTTAAATACCCTTCAATTAAACCTTTTGGGCTTCTTTGTTTCATTAAATTACCCGCATGTAATAATGAAAACTTAGTAGCATTAAAATGATTTGGTAAATTGATATCAGCCAACTTATTACTTTCTATATTTTGGTGTGGTATAATAACACCTGTATTAAGAAAGTTTGGGTAATAACTTCCCATCCATTCTTTTAGTAACAAACTTGGAAATGCAGAATACTTTGCTTTTTCTGATACTTCTCTAAAAAATGCTTCTTTAAATTTGTATCCTTTTTCTACCCAATTATAAGGCCTTGGATAATAATGAAACGGATAAGGATCATGCACATAAGCTAACCATTTGTTTTGCAACTTTGGTAACTTTAACATTGCATAATGTGGTCTAAAACTAGCGCCTTTACTTAAAGTGATAATTAAATCTTCTGAGTTATAATGTTCTTTTAATGCCTTAGAAATACTTTTAGTATCATTAAAAAAAGTAAATGAATGTCCAAATATATTTTCTAAAAAATTAGACATATCAACTTTTAAAACTCTACTTATAACTCTTTGTGTTCTGCTTAAAAGATAGTTTATAAAAAACTTTGTTTCTTTAATATTTACACATTCAATATTATTATCTAAACGTATTTCTTTCCGAGAATAATGTAAAACTTTTACCTTATAGCCTAATTTATAAATATTGTTAATTAAAGCAACATTGGCTTTTGAGCCACTGCTATCATTAACATCTATAGATTCAGATAAGATTAGAACTGATTTTACTGTATTATTTTTCATTAAAATACAACCTTTTTAATGAAACTATTCTAAACAAAAAACCTTTGAACAAGCCTTCTGTTATACTATAATATATTGCTTTACTTTTTATAAATTGTTTTCTAAACCTTAAATTTCTTGCAGTGTCTTTATTAGAACCCTGACTTATATGCACAATTTCTGCTTTTGGTTCAATCATACACTTAGTATTTGGTAACTTTTGTTTTATTCTAAAACAGAGTTCTGTTTCTTCAAAATATAAGAAAAAACGTTTATCAAATACACCAATTTTATCTAACACTTCTTTTCTGACAAAAAAGTCTGCTCCAGATACATAGTCAACTTCAATAGAAGTCTTAGGAGGTCTAGGTATATTATTTATACTTCTAGGTTTCTTATATTTATAAAAGTGTTTTAAAAATGAATTATTAATGAAATTTTGATAATCTGGAAAGCTACCTGCAAAAACATTTGTTTCTAAATTCTGTTTAAACAACATACCTCCTACAACTGCAACATTTTTATTTTTAGCACTCTCCATAAAATCAAATAAAATCTTAATCGCATTATTTAATAAATATGTGTCTGTATTTAACAAGAAACAATATTTTCCTTTTGCAATTCTAAGACCAACGTTATTTGCTCTTCCAAAACCTTCATTGGTTTTATTTTCTATTAATTTTATAGATGGAAAACTTTCAGATATAAGCTTTACAGACTCATCTTTTGAGTCATTATCTACAACAATTATTTCATATAAAATACCTGATGTGTTTTTTATAACAGAAGCTATTGCTTGGCAAGTAAGTTTTGCTGTATTATAATTAACAAATATTATACTAACATCTATTATTTTATTTTTCATCATAATGCTTCTCAATTAAAACTCCATTTTCATCAACTCTCCAAGATCCAGATTTACTTGCTGTTTTCATATAATAAATCTCCTCATTAGTAAGATTTTTATTGTTTAAGTACCAACCCATATGTCTTGCTAAAAAGGGTGTTTTGGTTCTTATAGCTCTATAGAAATTATTAAATTTAAATGTTTGTTTTGGCCTATATAATGCAAAAGTAGTGTCTATATCTGCTATATAATCTTCTTCTAAATCTTTATCAACCCAAAATTTTTTTTCCCAATTAATTACTTTTTCCTTA
Source organism: Tenacibaculum todarodis (assembly GCF_001889045.1). Classification (NCBI taxonomy): domain Bacteria; kingdom Pseudomonadati; phylum Bacteroidota; class Flavobacteriia; order Flavobacteriales; family Flavobacteriaceae; genus Tenacibaculum; species Tenacibaculum todarodis. Next base: position 1,032,221 of record NZ_CP018155.1, read on the forward strand.
TTAGAATTGTGATTTGGTAAATCATCTATTTTAAGACTAAAACCAACTTTAGTTATATCTTTATTACTATCTAACTTCTTCTTAAAATAAGATAGAAAATCTTGAGGGCACTTTTCTATAGGAATAACATCTGGATCTGTTACAACATAATAACCTTTTCCATAAAAATTAAAATATTCTTTATTATTCCAAAAAACTCTATGACCTTGATTCTTCTTATTTTTTAATACAGAGACTGTATTTTCAATTTCAGAATAATATTCTAATAGAGGTGGATAAGTTGATAAGTTATCTATTATTACAATATTATTATATTCGAATTTTATTAAAAATGAAACAAGTTTTTTTAAATTTTCTAATTGATTAAAATTTATTATTACAATTGGTATTTTTTTGTAATCTTTAATTTGTTCTCTTACTATTTTATTAAAATTACTATTGTAAAAATCCCACCAAATAAATAACTTCTTTTTAATATATAGTTTCAAAAAATTACTTCTCATAAACCTTATTATTTAATAAAAAATAACCATGTTGTTTACCTCTAGGTACTTTATTGGTGTTATAAAAATCTGTTTCTATTACAGAAAAGATAATTTCATTTTTTAAGAAATCAAAAACATTATTTTTAGCATCTGCTCCCCATAAAGAAAGACAGTAATCCATTGCTCTAAAATTAAAATTAGCAATTTCAAACTGAATCTTATTATTTCCTTCTTTTAAAATTATTTTTTGTTGCGTAAACTCGTTACTTACATTAGAAACAGGGTTATTCATTGCGTCAGAAATATCTAATGAAATAAAAACTTCTCTTAATTCTTTAAAATTACTAATTTCAATATCTATAAATACCTTTTCACTACCAGAATATACTTTATTTATATCGTTATATAAAACACCTTTATACAAACTAGATAGTTTTATACTTTTAAATTTGGCAGATTTATCTCCTCTTCTAAATTTTAAATCAATTAAGTTTTCATATTTTTTTATAGAAGATTCTTTATTTAAATACTTTATAATTCCATTCTCTACATTTCCTTCAAAAGACACTTTTCCATCTTCTAATGTAATTAGTCTTGTACATAAATTTTGAATTGCCATCATATCATGACTCACAAACAAAACCGTTCTTCCGTCTCCTTGAGAAATATCTTGCATCTTACCAATTGCTTTCTTTTGAAATTCTGCGTCTCCAACAGCTAAAACTTCATCAACCACTAAAATATCGGGTTCTAAATGTGCAGCAACTGCAAAAGCTAAACGTACTTTCATTCCGCTAGAATACCGTTTTACTGGCGTATCTACATAACGTTCACAACCAGAAAAATCTATAATTTCATCTAATTTAGACGCTATTTCTTTTTTGGTCATTCCTAAGATTGCACCATTTAAAAAGATATTTTCTCTACCAGTCATTTCTGGATGAAAACCGGTACCAACCTCTAACAAAGAAGCAATTCTTCCTTTAGATTTTATACTTCCTGTTGTTGGTCCTGTTACTTTAGATAATATTTTTAGAAGTGTAGATTTTCCTGCTCCGTTTTTACCTATAATTCCAAGAACTTCACCTCGTTTAACTTCAAAATTAATATCTTTTAATGCCCAAACATATTCCGAAGAGCCTTTAGCACTTCTATCGTTAGCTTCTCCTATTTTTAAATACGGATCTTCTTTTCCTCTAATTTTTGCCCACCATCTATTTAAATCGTGGCTTATAGTTCCTGTACCAACCGTTCCTAAACGATATTGTTTAGATAAATTTTCAACCTTTAAAATTACATCATCTTTCATCTTAAATAGTATCAATAAAGGTTTTTTCAGTTTTATTAAAAATAAGCAACCCTAATAAAAAAATAATTATTGAAATTGAAACCATATACACAAGTTGTAAAATAGAGACAACCCCAGTTCCTAAAACAATATTTCTAAAAGTTTCTATAACCGTTGTCATAGGATTATATTCAACAATCCAAGCATATTCTGGCGCTTTCTGTTTAACAATTTCTAACGGATACATTACCGCAGACAAGTACATTAATAATTGCACACCAAAGCCAATTAAAAAGGTTAAATCTCTATATTTTGTAACCATAGAAGAAATTACCATTCCCAATCCTAAGCCTAACAATCCCATAGAAATAACCAAAAATGGTAAATAAATAATTTGCCAATTTAGATTTACTTCCATCCCTTTAAAAGCATAAATAGCATAAAAAAAAGCGAATATCAATAGCTGAATCCCAAATTTTAATAAATTTGAAACCACTACAGACATCGGCATTATTACTCTCGGAAAATAAACTTTTCCAAAAATATTTTCATTCTTTTTAAAAGTATCCGAAGTATTAGTTAAGCAATCTTTAAAATAATTCCAAGCTGTAATTCCTGCTAAGTTGAATAAAAATGAAGGAACCTCTCCTGTAGAAATATTAGCAATATTATTAAAAACCAAAGTAAAAATTATGGAAGTAAATAATGGTTGAATAATGTACCAAAGTGGGCCTAAAATAGTTTGCTTGTAAACTGTAATTACATCTCTTTTTACAAACAAAAAAAGCAAATCTCGATATTGCCAAACTTCTTTTAGATTTAAGTCTAATAAGTTTGTTTTGGGCGTAATTTCAAAAAGCCAATCATTTTTTTTCATTATTATTTAGGGGATAATAATTTTGAATTATACTCATTAAATACAAATATAATTTAAATTATGAATTACTAATTTTATTCAAGTCTTTTTTTTAAAAAATAATAGCTATAAATAGTACATATTTAATTTTAGCGTTACTTTTATTTTTCAAAACAAAAAAATAAAAGTCGGGCTTTACACTCTATCTTTTGTAAACACAAAAGGATGCCGTTTCAATCCCTAACGCAAGCTTATTAATTATGGAAAACTCTAACTTAGAAATTATAGCATTTCAACCAAAACACGCTAAAGCATTTCACGATTTAAATGTAGAATGGTTAGAAAAATATTTTTATGTAGAACCTTATGATAAAAAGGTTTTAAGCAATCCACAAGAATATATTATTGATAACGGTGGCTTTATTTTTGTTGCCAAGTATAACAATGAAGTAGCGGGTGTTGTAGCATTCATCAACCAAAAAACATTTTTTGAATTGAGTAAAATGGCAGTTTCTCCAAAATACCAAGGTTTAAAAATTGGTTTAAAACTAATGGATTTCTGTATCAATTTTGCTAAAAAACAACAATGGAAAAGTGTTACTTTATATTCGCACAGAAGTTTAAAAGCAGCAATAAACTTATACCATAAAGTAGGCTTTAAAGAGATTCCTTTAGAAACCGATTCTCATTATGAGCGTTCCGATATTAAGATGCTTTTAACACTGTAAATAATTTATTAAATCTCATTGTTAGGAGTAGAATCGATGTCATCCTCTTTATCTAATATTATTTCCGCAGTATTAGAGAATGTTCCAGCATCATTTACTGTAACCGCTAATTTTAATTCAAAAACATCTCCATTTGCAACAACAGTGTTTTTTAAATCCCAAACACCACTTGTATGGTTAAAGGCAGTTCCCGCAGGAATTGTAGATCCAGATCCATTATAAGTTAACCCAGTTGGAAGAGCATTTAAAACTTCTATTCCATGAGCATCAACTGGCCCATCATTTTTAAGTTTTAGAGTATAAAATATTGTTTCTCCAACTTTTGGTAAAGCATTATTAACACTTATTTTTAAACTTAAATCTGCTATACAAGAAACAATAATATTCTGTGTTGCCGTAGTACTATTTCCGCTAGAATCTGTAAACGTCCAAGTAACAACAGTTGTTCCTCTTGTTGTAATTGGAAAGTTTGTTGTTGTTGTTCCTGTAATAGTTCCTTCACAAACATCTGTCGTTGTTGGCGCTGTTGGTGTTGCACTACAATTAAAAGATTCGTCTAAAAGTGTTGGTGTTTCTGGGGCTAAAATATCTTTTGCAGTAACTGTTATTGTTTTGATTATCTCACAATCATTTTCATCAGTAACTGTTACAGTATAATCTCCATCAACTAAACTCGCTCTGTCTTCTGTATTAGGCCCATCACTCCAAGAATATGTATAAGAACCTTCTCCTCCTGATACTGATATATTAATTTCTCCATCATTAGTACCTGTACAACTTGCCTCAGTAATAGTTTCAGAAATAGACAATAATGCTGGTAAAATAATACTAGTTTCATCACTTACCATTTCTGCAGGGCAATTAGATTGATATGTTCCATTATATGCCAACTCTGCTTTAAAATTTCCTGTAAAATCTTCATTCCCTGCATAAGTAAAGGAACCAGATTCTGTATTTGAAGTCCCTATTTCCAAACCATTTAAAAAGAATTTCCACGAATAATTATTTGCAGTTGGCGTACAACTTAATTGGTTAATTGTAGCTGAATAATCTATAGTATCACACCCGTTTCTTGTTAAATTTGCTGTTGCTTCTGGACAAGGGATACAAACTTCTGGATTATTAAATACTCTTGTTTCTTCTAAACAACTTGAATTTATGTATTTCATAATAGAAACACCCGGGTCAGTTATACCACAAGTTTCTGTAGTAGCATTAATAGAATATTTTAAAGTAACCGTTTCATTAACTATCTTATCAATATTCCACTCAATTTTTTGCCCAATTACGTCTACAATTCCTTTACTAGCCGTTAAAGAATTGGGTACAATTCCAAAACTTGTTGGTATTTGATCATCAACTAAAGATTCTCCAGGAAGAGCTGTAGCTGCTGTTACTAATTGATTTAATATTTGATCATAAATTGTAGTTAAATCTGCAGCATTATCAGTATAAAAAGCTCCGCTATTTTGTATAGCGTCTAGTGTATTCTTTGATATCGTTTCTTGTGTAGTATCTAAACCTCCAGTAAAACCAACTGTAAAGACATTTTGATTATAATCCGCACCACCCACATTCAATGTTTTTAAATTATTGGCTGCAGCAATTGCCGCTGTTTGACATTGAGTATTTAATGTATTTGGACTACATTGATTGGTTGAAGGGTTTTGGTTTGTATTGGTATTATCAAAAGTTGCAACACCATCAGTTAATAAAATAACACTTCTAGAAGTTTTACAATCAAAAGTACCTTGAGGACTTGGTGGCTCTAATGCATTTTTTGCTTTAACAAATGCATCTTCAATGTTTGTTCCTCCACCAGCAGAGATAGCATTTATTTGGTTAATTATATTTTGTTTACCACTTACATTTGTTAAATTAATTTCTGTATTTGCAAAAGTATTATAAGTTACAATTGCTACTTTATTTAACTGATTAGGATCATTAATTGGGTCAAAAATATTATTAACAAAATCAATTGCAGCGTCTTGAGCAAATTCTAAAATTGTTGAATCATTTGAGTTTACAACTCCATCTCCATTACTATCAACTCTACTGTTCATACTCCCAGAATTATCAATTAACAAGACAACTTCTTGTGGTGCTTTTGATGGAGTACCAACTATAGTTAAGGTAATATCAAATTGTTTACAGTTTGTTGCATTCTCAATAATTTCTTTATTAATTATAATTTCTTGACCATAATTTACTTTGTAAACAAGAAAGAATACGATTATTAAAATAAGTCTAAAACTTTTTTTCATGACGTTATACTTTTTGGTAACTAAAATTACCTTAATTCTGGATTTGGGATGTACGTTTTAAGAATTGTAGAAACAATTACACCTTTACATTCAGGGGAAGAAACTTTAACCTTAGTTAAATTCCATTTATTAACGCTTTCATTATCAACTTTACTTAACTTAACTTTAAAAAGGTATTTTTCTCCTGGCTTTAATACAATTTCACCTATTGATTTATTCTTATTATTTAAAGTTAAAACCTTTAATTTTGATGTTTCAATTGCTTTTTTAGGTTTTGAAGAACGTCTTTGCGCTTTTTTTAATCCTTCTTTTGTATTTTCAATTTCAACTTTATAGCTAGTTTTTTTATTAGAAGTATTAATAAGAATTAACTTATAATTTATACTTTCTTTAAAAATTGATTTGGAATTTCTATTATTCTCAACTTTTAAAATAGCTGTACATTTATTTAAAAGATTACTTTTAGGAAATGGCTTTGTGATTTTAGTTAAGGATACATTAACTAAAACTATACATATAACACTTATATATTTTATAACTCTTTTCATTAATATTGTTTTAAATTACAAATCCTATTCCATTTTTGGATTTAGATTTAATAACTATTATTTTGACACAATAATTTGCTTAAAGTCACATTAATGTAAGAGTGTATTCTAGGAGAATTTCTTTTTTTTTTAGAAAAAAATGCTAAGAAAATAGCATTTAAAACATGGAGAAAATTTCTTTTTCTTAATATAAATCTACAGTTAAAAACTTATGTAAAATTATTTTTTACGTTAATTTACACAATAGAACAAACAAAAACTTCAGCCAAATGGCTGAAGTTTATTGACATAAAGTAGTAATATTGGGGGAATTGGAAACTAATTCAAGGAAAATAACTGAGGGTTAATTTCTACTTCATGATTTTATTTTTTTTGACTTTTTACTTCTATATTTTTCCCTCCACTAACTATATAGAAATATGAACGTCTATTTTCTTGATGTTCTTCTTTAGAGCATCGTACGCCATCTGAACATTTATTTAATAATTGATCTTCTCCAAAACCTGTTGCACTTTCAATTCTACCAGCACTTATACCTCTAGAAATAATATAACTTCCTGTAGATTTTGCTCTTCGGTCAGATAACAGTCTATTGTAGGATTTTTTACCACGACTGTCTGTATGTGCTTCAATTTTAATAACCATTTCTGGATTATTATTCATTACTGTTACAATATTTTCGAGTTCAAAAGCTGCATCTTCTCTAATGTTATACTTATCGTAATCAAAAAATATCGGGTTAATAACTATTTGATTACCTACAATTAAAGCCGTTAACACTAAATCTACATCGTTACTTTTACCATCTTCTGTAGTTGTGTATAATAATTTTTTATCTGATCTGTGATCTATTTTACTTCCTTGTATTGTTAGGCTAGTTTTACAAGGCGCATTACTAAACGTGTAGTTTCCTTTAGTATCACTTATAGTTTCTTCAATAATTCTACCTGAACTTTCAATAAGTTTTACCGTTGCTCCTGCTATTATTTCTCCTGTTCTTTTTTCTGTAACTGTACCAGTAATACTTTGGCTACATAACAAAGATTTTAAAGGAATGTTTACTGTATTTTCCAAACCATCTTTACCAGAAGTTTGATGTGTTTTTTGATTTGGCGCAAAAGTTTCTTTGGAAGCTTTTATAGTATAACTTTCTCCACAATCTGCTTCTAAAAAATTATACTTTCCGTTATCATTAGTAACAAATTGATCTATTTTTTTTCCGTTTGTATCAATTATTTCTACCAATGCGCCAGATATTGGATCACCTGTTTTAAGGTTTGTAATAACACCCGTAATAGTTTGTGTACAACTTGCTACAATAAAACTATAAATATCATCATCTCCTTTACCTCCTTTTCTATTGGATGAGAAAAAACCTTTATTTTTTTCTTTATTGGTAGTAAAACCAAAATCATCCATTTTACTATTAAATGGAGCGTGTATATTTTTTACTTCACTAAAACCTTTATCTTTTGTAAGTTTTGTTTCAAATATATCTAAAGCTCCTAAACCTAAATGTCCATCAGAAGAAAAATACAAAACACTGTCTTTACTCATATAAGGAAACATTTCTCTTCCTTCTGTATTAACATTTTTTCCTAAATTTTCTGGCTCGCCATACGTATTTCCATTAATTGAAACTTTATATAAATCTGTACTTCCGTAGCCATTTGGCATATCTGAAATAAAATAAAGTTCTTTTTCATTAGGACTTAAAGCCGGATGACCAATTGAAAAATCATTACTATTAAAAGGTAACTCTGTAATATTGTCCCATTTTCCATTTATTAAACGAGCTTTATATATTTTTAGAAATACTTCTCTATCTTTATTCTTTCCTAGTTTTTTACCATTATAATTATCTCTGGTAAAGTACATTGTTAAGCCATCTTTGGTTAGTATTGCATTGGCTTCATGAAACTTTGTTTGAACAGGTTCATCTAAAACTACCTTATCAATTAACTCTAAAACTTTTCCTTTATCTGTACCTCCTTCTAGGGTTTGCTCTTCTTTTTTAGCTATAAAAATATCTAAATATGGCTGTTCATTCCATCTATAAATTCTATTATTGGTTCCTTTACTTGGAGCTGAAGAAGAGAAATAAAAATTATCTTCATGTATAAACCCACCAAAATCTGAGTATTTTGTATTTAACGATACATTATGTACATTAATAACTTCTTTCTTTTTTTTCTGATACACTGTATCTGAATAAACATTTACATAGTTTGGTGTTAATTCTAAATTCTCATATCTAGTATCATCTGGCAGCAACTTTTTAAAAGCTTTCATTGCATCATCAGATTCTTTATATTTTCCATTACTTTTTAAAGATTTTGCATATTTAAATAAGTATTCCGGATCAACATAACTCTTATAATTTGTAATTAGCTTTTGATACCATTTTTCTGCTTTATCCATTTCTGAATTAAAATAATAGGAATCTGCTAAGCGTTGTAAAACTCTTTTTGTAGTGTCTCCATCCTGTATTAATTCTTTATATAATTCAGCAGATTTTACATACGCAAAATCTTCAAAATATCTATTTGCTAAATATCTACGCTGTCCAAAAGATTGGATTGTAATAAGTAAAACAAGAGTTAATAGTAGTTTTGGTGTTTTCATATCTTGATTTTTTTTAAAAGAATCTTGGAGATTTAACTGGTCCTTCTCTAAATATCTCATAACGCAACATTACTTCATGAGTTCCTGAGTTATAATTACTGTAGTTTGATGTTGTTAAGTCATAAGCATAACCAATGTTTAATCCATCGCTTACTTGAAAACCTAATAATGCACTTATAGAATCGTCCCATCTCCAGGCTAATCCTGCTCTAAACTTTTCATTAAACAAAAAGTTTGCTGAAATATCTAATGATAATGGTGCTCCTTCTACTCCTTTTAACAAAGCGGCTGGTTTAAACTTAATATTTTCACTTAAATCAAAAACATAACCTGTTATTAAAAAGAAATGTAAACGCTCAACAGCTACACTTTCAATATTATCATCGTAATGATCTGTTCTTATAAAGTTTGGTACTGCTAAACCTACATACCATTTTGGTTTATGAAAATAAACTCCTGCTCCTAATGTTGGTAAGAACTTGTTGTTTATATTGGTGTTAAATCTTGGTTCTGGACTCTGAAAAGTTCCTCTACTCCAATCTACATTCAATAAACGTCCTCCAAATTTTAACCCTAAAGCTAAGTTTCCATCTTCACCTGTTCTAATAGTATATGAGACATTGGCATCGATATAAGTTTCATGTGATGGTCCTAATTTATCATTCACCAAGTTGATTCCTAAACCTACTCCGGAATAGCCTAATGGAGTATCATAACTTAATGTTTGAGTGTCTGGTGCTCCATCAAAACCAACCCATTGAGTTCTTCCCAAAGCAGTTACTGTGGTATGACCACGAGATCCTGCATAGGCAGGATTCACGCTCATTGTATTATACATATACTGTGTAAATTGTGGATCTTGCTGTGAAAACCCGTCTACTGATATTAATAGCAGAATTAATACAGGAACAATTAATTTTTGGATGTTCATTCTTGATATTGCTTTCATAACTTTTTCTTTTATTGTCCTCTGCTTATTGTTAACCATCCTTTAAACTGAGGGAAGCCATCTCCTAAATTTAGGATATAGAAATATGTACCATCTGGAAGACCTTCTTTTCTATTTATTACATTATTTCCATTTGATATCCCTGTCCATTTATTATCATAACCTTTAACATTATAGACTTCTCTCCCCCATCTATTATAGATTTGTAATGTGTTATTAGGATATTTATCCAAACAATCTATTTTAAAATAATCATTTACTCCATCTCCATTTGGACTAAATACATTATAAATTGTTAAACAAATTGGTTTAGTTTCTGCTGTATCAATATTATTATCTGATACAAAATCATCCTGATCTACATTTATAATTGTAGTAGTATTAATATAATCTCCACTTGGATAATCTGCAAATTCATTAACTTGAACAGTTAATAATAAAGTTACAGTTGTGTTTCCTGGAACTGTTCCAATATTCCATTCACCATTTGTATCATTATAGGTGCTTCCTGGTGCATCTGTTGTATGAGATACATAAATATATCCTTCTGGTAATAAATCTTCTACAATTACTCCAGTTGCTTCCATTACTGTAGGATTTGTAACTGAAATAGTAAACATAACTTCATGATTTACAATCGGATTAACTTCATCAACAGTTTTAGTTATACTTAAATCTATTGGTAATCTTAACAGAATACTATCGTAATCATCTTCAGTAATAACTCCGTTGTTTGGTGTACTATCTGGGTCAAAATTAATACTACGAACAACTTCTGCTTCTACAAGATGCTCATTATCTAAAAGTTGAGGTGTTAGAACAGTTACATCAATTTCTAATTTTTTCGTTTCATCAACTTCTATATCACCTATTTCCCAAATTCCATCTTGTACATTATAATTTCCATTTCTATGAATGATATATTCCAATCCAGATGGTAAAAGACTTTTTACTCTAACATTTGTACTTCTATTTGGCCCATCATTAGTTAACTCTATAGTATATACTACAGTTTCACCAACATCTGCAACTTCTTTATCAGAAGTTAAATCTATTCTTAAATCAGATACAAATTTAACTTTTGGATCAGCAGAATCGTGGTCATCTTCAGAAAGAATACCATTGTTTGGTGTAGAGTCTGGATCAAAATTATCACTTGCAATTACTTCAGCAAAATTAGTGAATGGCCCATCAGGATTTATTGTAGCTAAAACAGTTAAAACTACAGATTCGTTAATACCTAAAGTTGGAATAGTCCATTCTGTACTAGCATAAACTGTACCTGTTGTCGTACTAGAATTCACCATTGTATAACCAGCTGGCAATTCATCTTTTACAACAATCCCAGTAGCATTATTAGGCCCACTATTAGTTACAGTTATTGTAAATTCAACTGTATCAAAAGGTGTTGGCCCACCACTTCCATCAGCATCAGTAATTAATACTACTTTTTTATCTAAACTGATGTCTGATGTTGGTTGAACCCCATCTTCTCCTGGCTCTTCTCCATCTCCATCATCTTCATCATCTGGATCGTTTTCTACGTTTCCATCATTGTCTGTATCTACGCCATTGTTTGGTGTAGAATCTGGATCAAAATTATCACTCGCCGTTACTTCGGCTAAGTTTACATAATCTCCTGTTGCATTAATTATTGCTTCTACTGCCAACGTTACTGTTGCTTGGTTCGCAATCGTTCCAATTGCCCAAACTCCGGTTGTTGTATCATAGGTTCCTTGACTTGCTGTGTTACCTAGCATTGTGTAACCATCTGGTAATTGATCGGTTACTGCTATGCCTGTTGCATCATTGGGTCCGTTATTAGTTACACTTACCGTAAATACAACTGTATCGTTTGGTGTTGGTGTTCCACTTGCGTCAGCATCAACTGTTACTTCAGAAGTTTTATCTAAACTGATGTCTGATGTTGGTTGTACACCATCGTCTCCTGGGATTTCTCCATCTCCATCATCTTCATCATCTGGATCGTTTTCTACATTGCCATCATTGTCCGTATCTACGCCATTGTCTGGTGTTGAATCTGGGTCAAAATTATCACTTGCTGTTACTTCCGCTAAGTTTACATAATCTCCTGTTGCATTAATTATTGCTTCTACTGCCAACGTTACTGTTGCTTGGTTCGTAATCGTTCCAATTGCCCAAACTCCGGTTGTTGTATCATAGGTTCCTTGACTTGCTGTGTTACCTAGCATTGTGTAACCATCTGGTAATTGATCGGTTACTGCTATACCTGTTGCATCATTGGGTCCGTTATTAGTTACACTTACCGTAAATACAACTGTATCGTTTGGTGTTGGTGTTCCACTTGCGTCAGCATCAACTATTACTTCAGAAGTTTTATCTAAACTGATGTCTGATGTTGGTTGAACGCCATCGTCTCCTGGCTCTTCTCCATCTCCATCATCTTCATCATCTGGATCGTTTTCTACGTTGCCATCATTGTCCGTATCTACGCCATTGTTTGGTGTTGAATCTGGATCGAAGTTATCACTTGCCGTTACTTCCGCTAAGTTCGTGTATTCTCCTGTTGCATTAATCGTTGCTGTGATTACTAAGGTTACCGTTGCTTGATTCGCTATGGTTCCAATTGTCCAAACCCCTGTGTTGGTATCGTAACTTCCTTGACTTGGTGTGTTGTCTGTTAAGGTATATCCTGTTGGGATTTGATCCGTTACCACAACGCCTGGTGCTTCATTCGGGCCATTGTTGTTTACTGAAATTGTAAACTCAACCGTATCGCCTGGACTTGGTGTGGTGCTATTATCCGCATCAACCGTAATCGCTGATGTTTTGTCTAAACTGATGTCTGAGGTTGGTTGTACGCCATCGTCTCCTGGTAATTCTCCATCTCCATCATCTTCATCATCGGGATCGTTTTCTACATTTCCATCATTGTCCGTATCTACGCCATTGTTTGGTGTAGAATCTGGATCGAAGTTATCACTTGCCGTTACTTCCGCTAGGTTCGTATACTCTCCTGTTGCATTAATCGTTGCTGTGATTGTTAAGGTTACCGTTGCTTGGTTTGCTATCGTTCCAATGGTCCAAATTCCTGTGTTGCTATCGTAACTTCCTTGACTTGGCGTATTACCTGTCATGGTATATCCATCTGGTAATTCATCCGTTACCACAACGCCTGGTGCTTCGTTCGGGCCGTTGTTGTTTACGGAAATTGTAAACTCAACCGTATCGCCTGGACTTGGTGTTGTACTTGCATCTGCATCGTTCGTAATTGCTGATGTTTTGTCTAAACTGATATCCGACGTTGGTTGTACGCCATCGTCTCCTGGTAATTCTCCATCTCCATCATCTTCATCGTCTGGATCGTTTTCTACATTTCCATCATTGTCCGTATCTACGCCATTGTTTGGGGTTGAATCTGGATCGAAGTTATCACTTGCCGTTACTTCGGCTAAGTTCGTGTATTCTCCTGTTGCATTAATCGTTGCTGTGATTGTTAAGGTTACCGTTGCTTGATTCGCTATGGTTCCAATTGTCCAAACTCCTGTGTTGGTATCGTAACTTCCTTGACTTGCAGTGTTGTCTGTTAAGGTATATCCTGTTGGGATTTGATCCGTTACCACAACGCCTGGTGCTTCGTTTGGTCCGTTGTTGTTTACTGAAATTGTAAACTCAACCGTATCGCCTGGACTTGGTGTTGTACTTGCATCTGCATCGTTCGTAATTGCTGATGTTTTGTCTAAACTGATATCCGACGTTGGTTGTACGCCATCGTCTCCTGGTAATTCTCCATCTCCATCATCTTCATCATCGGGATCGTTTTCTACGTTGCCATCATTGTCTGTATCTACGCCATTGTTTGGTGTAGAATCTGGATCGAAGTTATCACTTGCCGTTACTTCGGCTAAGTTCGTGTATTCTCCTGTTGCATTAATCGTTGCTGTGATTGTTAAGGTTACCGTTGCTTGATTCGCTATGGTTCCAATTGTCCAAACTCCTGTGTTGGTATCGTAACTTCCTTGACTTGGCGTATTACCTGTCATGGTATATCCATCTGGTAATTCATCCGTTACCACAACGCCTGGTGCTTCGTTCGGGCCGTTGTTGTTTACGGAAATTGTAAACTCAACCGTATCGCCTGGACTTGGTGTTGTACTTGCATCTGCATCGTTCGTAATTGCTGATGTTTTGTCTAAACTGATATCCGACGTTGGTTGTACGCCATCGTCTCCTGGTAATTCTCCATCTCCATCGTCTTCATCGTCAGGATCGTTTTCTACATTTCCATCATTGTCTGTATCTACGCCATTGTTTGGTGTAGAATCTGGATCGAAGTTATCACTTGCCGTTACTTCAGCTAAGTTCGTGTATTCTCCTGTTGCATTAATCGTTGCTGTGATTGTTAAGGTTACCGTTGCTTGATTCGCTATGGTTCCAATTGTCCAAACTCCTGTGTTGGTATCGTAACTTCCTTGACTTGGCGTATTACCTGTCATGGTATATCCATCTGGTAATTCATCCGTTACCACAACGCCTGGTGCTTCGTTCGGGCCGTTGTTGTTTACTGAAATTGTAAACTCAACCGTGTCGCCTGGACTTGGTGTGGTGCTATTATCCGCATCAACGGTGATTGCTGATGTTTTGTCTAAACTGATATCTGAGGTTGGTTGTACGCCATCGTCTCCTGGTAATTCTCCATCTCCATCGTCTTCATCGTCAGGATCGTTTTCTACATTTCCATCATTGTCTGTATCTACGCCATTGTTTGGTGTAGAATCTGGATCGAAGTTATCACTTGCCGTTACTTCAGCTAAGTTCGTGTATTCTCCTGTTGCATTAATCGTTGCTGTGATTGTTAAGGTTACCGTTGCTTGATTCGCTATGGTTCCAATTGTCCAAACTCCTGTGTTGGTATCGTAACTTCCTTGACTTGGCGTATTACCTGTCATGGTATATCCATCTGGTAATTCATCCGTTACCACAACGCCTGGTGCTTCGTTCGGGCCGTTGTTGTTTACTGAAATTGTAAACTCAACCGTGTCGCCTGGACTTGGTGTGGTGCTATTATCCGCATCAACGGTGATTGCTGATGTTTTGTCTAAACTGATATCTGAGGTTGGTTGTACGCCATCGTCTCCTGGTAATTCTCCATCTCCATCATCTTCATCGTCTGGATCGTTTTCTACGTTTCCATCATTGTCCGTATCTACGCCATTGTTTGGGGTAGAATCTGGATCGAAGTTATCACTTGCCGTTACTTCCGCTAGGTTCGTATACTCTCCTGTTGCATTAATCGTTGCTGTGATTGTTAGTGTTACTGTTGCTTGGTTTGCTATCGTTCCGATGGTCCAAACTCCTGTGTTGCTATCGTAACTTCCTTGACTTGCAGTGTTATTGGTTAACGTGTATCCTGTTGGGATTTGATCCGTTACCACAACGCCTGGTGCTTCGTTCGGGCCGTTGTTGTTTACTGAAATTGTAAACTCAACCGTGTCGCCTGGACTTGGTGTTGTACTTGCATCTGCATCGTTCGTAATTGCTGATGTTTTGTCTAAACTGATATCCGACGTTGGTTGTACGCCATCGTCTCCTGGTAATTCTCCATCTCCATCGTCTTCATCGTCAGGATCGTTTTCTACATTTCCATCATTGTCTGTATCTACGCCATTGTTTGGTGTAGAATCTGGATCGAAGTTATCACTTGCCGTTACTTCAGCTAAGTTCGTGTATTCTCCTGTTGCATTAATCGTTGCTGTGATTGTTAAGGTTACCGTTGCTTGATTCGCTATGGTTCCAATTGTCCAAACTCCTGTGTTGGTATCGTAACTTCCTTGACTTGGCGTATTACCTGTCATGGTATATCCATCTGGTAATTCATCCGTTACCACAACGCCTGGTGCTTCGTTCGGGCCGTTGTTGTTTACTGAAATTGTAAACTCAACCGTGTCGCCTGGACTTGGTGTGGTGCTATTATCCGCATCAACCGTAATCGCTGATGTTTTGTCTAAACTGATGTCTGAGGTTGGTTGTACGCCATCGTCTCCTGGTAATTCTCCATCTCCATCGTCTTCATCGTCTGGATCGTTTTCTACATTTCCATCATTGTCCGTATCTACGCCATTGTTTGGGGTTGAATCTGGATCGAAGTTATCACTTGCCGTTACTTCAGCTAAGTTCGTGTATTCTCCTGTTGCATTAATCGTTGCTGTGATTACTAAGGTTACCGTTGCTTGGTTTGCTATCGTTCCAATGGTCCAAATTCCTGTGTTGGTATCGTAACTTCCTTGACTTGCAGTGTTATTGGTTAACGTGTATCCTGTTGGTATTTGATCCGTTACCACAACGCCTGGTGCTTCATTCGGGCCGTTGTTGTTTACTGAAATTGTAAACTCAACCGTGTCGCCTGGACTTGGTGTGGTGCTATTATCCGCATCAACCGTAATCGCTGATGTTTTGTCTAAACTGATGTCTGAGGTTGGTTGTACGCCATCGTCTCCTGGTAATTCTCCATCTCCATCATCTTCATCATCTGCATCGTCTTCTACATTTCCATCATTGTCCGTATCTACGCCATTGTTTGGTGTAGAATCTGGATCGAAGTTATCACTTGCCGTTACTTCGGCTAAGTTCGTGTATTCTCCTGTTGCATTAATCGTTGCTGTGATTGTTAGTGTTACCGTTGCTTGGTTTGCTATGGTTCCAATTGTCCAAACTCCTGTGTTGGTATCGTAACTTCCTTGACTTGGCGTATTACCTGTCATGGTATATCCATCTGGTAATTCATCCGTTACCACAACGCCTGGTGCTTCATTCGGGCCGTTGTTGTTTACTGAAATTGTAAACTCAACCGTGTCGCCTGGACTTGGTGTGGTGCTATTATCTGCATCAACTGTGATTGCTGATGTTTTGTCTAAACTGATGTCTGAGGTTGGTTGTACACCATCGTCTCCTGGGATTTCTCCATCTCCATCGTCTTCATCGTCTGGATCGTTTTCTACATTTCCATCATTGTCCGTATCTACGCCATTGTTTGGGGTTGAATCTGGATCGAAGTTATCACTTGCCGTTACTTCCGCTAGGTTCGTGTATTCTCCTGTAGCATTAATCGTTGCTTCAATAACTAAGGTTACCGTTGCTTGATTCGCTATGCTTCCAATTGTCCAAACCCCTGTGTTGGTATCGTAACTTCCTTGACTTGCAGTGTTATTTGTTAACGTGTATCCTGTTGGGATTTGATCCGTTACCACAACGCCTGGTGCTTCGTTTGGTCCGTTGTTGTTTACTGAAATTGTAAATTCAACCGTATCGCCTGGACTTGGTGTTGTGCTATTATCTGCATCAACGGTGATTGCTGATGTTTTGTCTAAACTGATGTCTGAGGTTGGTTGTACACCATCGTCTCCTGGGATTTCTCCATCTCCATCGTCTTCATCGTCTGGATCGTTTTCTACGTTTCCATCATTGTCTGTATCTACGCCATTGTTTGGTGTAGAATCTGGATCGAAATTATCACTTGCCGTTACTTCAGCTAAGTTCGTGTATTCTCCTGTTGCATTAATCGTTGCTGTGATTGTTAGTGTTACTGTTGCTTGGTTTGCTATGGTTCCAATTGTCCAAACTCCTGTGTTGGTATCGTAACTTCCTTGACTTGGCGTATTACCTGTCATGGTATATCCATCTGGTAATTCATCCGTTACCACAACGCCTGGTGCTTCGTTTGGTCCGTTGTTGTTTACTGAAATTGTAAACTCAACCGTATCGCCTGGACTTGGTGTTGTACTTGCATCTGCATCGTTCGTAATTGCTGATGTTTTGTCTAAACTGATATCCGACGTTGGTTGTACGCCATCGTCTCCTGGTAATTCTCCATCTCCATCGTCTTCATCGTCTGGATCGTTTTCTACGTTTCCATCATTGTCTGTATCTACGCCATTGTTTGGGGTTGAATCTGGATCGAAGTTATCACTTGCCGTTACTTCCGCTAGGTTCGTGTATTCTCCTGTTGCATTAATCGTTGCTGTGATTACTAAGGTTACCGTTGCTTGGTTTGCTATCGTTCCAATGGTCCAAATTCCTGTGTTGGTATCGTAACTTCCTTGACTTGCAGTGTTATTGGTTAACGTGTATCCTGTTGGTATTTGATCCGTTACCACAACGCCTGGTGCTTCATTCGGGCCGTTGTTGTTTACTGAAATTGTAAACTCAACCGTGTCGCCTGGACTTGGTGTGGTGCTATTATCCGCATCAACCGTAATCGCTGATGTTTTATCTAAACTGATATCCGACGTTGGTTGTACGCCATCGTCTCCTGGTAATTCTCCATCTCCATCGTCTTCATCGTCAGGATCGTTTTCTACATTTCCATCATTGTCTGTATCTACGCCATTGTTTGGTGTAGAATCTGGATCGAAGTTATCACTTGCCGTTACTTCAGCTAAGTTCGTGTATTCTCCTGTTGCATTAATCGTTGCTGTGATTGTTAAGGTTACCGTTGCTTGATTCGCTATGGTTCCAATTGTCCAAACTCCTGTGTTGGTATCGTAACTTCCTTGACTTGGCGTATTACCTGTCATGGTATATCCATCTGGTAATTCATCCGTTACCACAACGCCTGGTGCTTCGTTCGGGCCGTTGTTGTTTACTGAAATTGTAAACTCAACCGTGTCGCCTGGACTTGGTGTGGTGCTATTATCCGCATCAACGGTGATTGCTGATGTTTTGTCTAAACTGATATCTGAGGTTGGTTGTACGCCATCGTCTCCTGGTAATTCTCCATCTCCATCATCTTCATCGTCTGGATCGTTTTCTACGTTTCCATCATTGTCCGTATCTACGCCATTGTTTGGGGTAGAATCTGGATCGAAGTTATCACTTGCCGTTACTTCCGCTAGGTTCGTATACTCTCCTGTTGCATTAATCGTTGCTGTGATTGTTAGTGTTACTGTTGCTTGGTTTGCTATCGTTCCGATGGTCCAAACTCCTGTGTTGCTATCGTAACTTCCTTGACTTGCAGTGTTATTGGTTAACGTGTATCCTGTTGGGATTTGATCCGTTACCACAACGCCTGGTGCTTCGTTCGGGCCGTTGTTGTTTACTGAAATTGTAAACTCAACCGTGTCGCCTGGACTTGGTGTTCCACTATTATCCGCATCAACGGTGATTGCTGATGTTTTGTCTAAACTGATATCTGAGGTTGGTTGTACACCATCGTCTCCTGGTAATTCCCCGTCTCCATCATCTTCATCATCTGCATCGTCTTCTACATTTCCATCATTGTCCGTATCTACGCCATTGTTTGGGGTTGAATCTGGATCAAAGTTATCACTTGCCGTTACTTCCGCTAGGTTCGTATACTCTCCTGTTGCATTAATCGTTGCTGTGATTGTTAGTGTTACTGTTGCTTGGTTTGCTATCGTTCCGATTGTCCAAACTCCTGTGTTGCTATCGTAACTTCCTTGACTTGCAGTGTTATTGGTTAACGTGTATCCTGTTGGGATTTGATCCGTTACCACAACGCCTGGTGCTTCGTTCGGGCCGTTGTTGTTTACTGATATGGTAAACTCAACCGTATCGCCTGGACTTGGTGTTGTACTTGCATCTGCATCGTTCGTAATTGCTGATGTTTTGTCTAAACTGATATCTGAGGTTGGTTGTACACCATCGTCTCCTGGTAATTCCCCGTCTCCATCATCTTCATCGTCTGGATCGTTTTCTACGTTGCCATCATTGTCTGTATCAACACCATTGTTTGGGGTTGAATCTGGATCAAAGTTATCACTTGCCGTTACTTCCGCTAGGTTCGTATACTCTCCTGTTGCATTAATCGTTGCTGTGATTGTTAGTGTTACTGTTGCTTGGTTTGCTATCGTTCCGATTGTCCAAACTCCTGTGTTGCTATCGTAACTTCCTTGACTTGCAGTGTTATTGGTTAACGTGTATCCTGTTGGGATTTGATCCGTTACCACAACGCCTGGTGCTTCGTTCGGGCCGTTGTTGTTTACTGATATGGTAAACTCAACCGTATCGCCTGGACTTGGTGTTGTACTTGCATCTGCATCGTTCGTAATTGCTGATGTTTTGTCTAAACTGATATCTGAGGTTGGTTGTACACCATCGTCTCCTGGTAATTCCCCGTCTCCATCATCTTCATCGTCTGGATCGTTTTCTACGTTGCCATCATTGTCTGTATCAACACCATTGTTTGGGGTTGAATCTGGATCAAAGTTATCACTTGCCGTTACTTCCGCTAGGTTCGTATACTCTCCTGTTGCATTAATCGTTGCTGTGATTGTTAGTGTTACTGTTGCTTGGTTTGCTATCGTTCCAATGGTCCAAATTCCTGTGTTGCTATCGTAACTTCCTTGACTTGCAGTGTTATTTGTTAAGGTATATCCTGTTGGTATTTGATCCGTTACCACAACGCCTGGTGCTTCATTCGGGCCATTGTTGTTTACGGAAATTGTAAACTCAACCGTATCGCCTGGACTTGGGGTTGTGCTATTATCGGCATCAAAGGTGATTGCTGATGTTTTGTCTAAACTGATGTCTGAAGTTGGTTGTACTCCATCGTCTCCTGGGATTTCTCCATCGCCATCATCTTCATCATCTGCATCGTCTTCTACATTTCCATCATTGTCCGTATCTACGCCATTGTTTGGTGTAGAATCTGGATCGAAGTTATCACTTGCCGTTACTTCAGCTAAGTTCGTGTATTCTCCTGTTGCATTAATCGTTGCTGTGATTGTTAAGGTTACCGTTGCTTGATTCGCTATGGTTCCAATTGTCCAAACTCCTGTGTTGGTATCGTAACTTCCTTGACTTGCGGTGTTATTTGTTAACGTGTATCCTGTTGGGATTTGATCCGTTACCACAACGCCTGGTGCTTCGTTTGGTCCGTTGTTGTTTACGGAAATTGTAAACTCAACCGTGTCGCCTGGACTTGGTGTGGTGCTATTATCCGCATCAACCGTAATCGCTGATGTTTTGTCTAAACTGATATCCGACGTTGGTTGTACGCCATCGTCTCCTGGCTCTTCTCCATCTCCATCATCTTCATCATCTGGATCGTTTTCTACGTTGCCATCATTGTCCGTATCTACGCCATTGTTTGGGGTTGAATCTGGATCGAAGTTATCACTTGCCGTTACTTCCGCTAAGTTCGTGTATTCTCCTGTTGCATTAATCGTTGCTGTGATTACTAAGGTTACCGTTGCTTGATTCGCTATGGTTCCAATTGTCCAAACCCCTGTGTTGGTATCGTAACTTCCTTGACTTGGTGTGTTGTCTGTTAAGGTATATCCTGTTGGGATTTGATCCGTTACCACAACGCCTGGTGCTTCATTCGGGCCATTGTTGTTTACTGAAATTGTAAACTCAACCGTATCGCCTGGACTTGGTGTGGTGCTATTATCCGCATCAACCGTAATCGCTGATGTTTTGTCTAAACTGATGTCTGAGGTTGGTTGTACGCCATCGTCTCCTGGTAATTCTCCATCTCCATCATCTTCATCATCGGGATCGTTTTCTACATTTCCATCATTGTCCGTATCTACGCCATTGTTTGGTGTAGAATCTGGATCGAAGTTATCACTTGCCGTTACTTCCGCTAGGTTCGTATACTCTCCTGTTGCATTAATCGTTGCTGTGATTGTTAAGGTTACCGTTGCTTGGTTTGCTATCGTTCCAATGGTCCAAATTCCTGTGTTGCTATCGTAACTTCCTTGACTTGGCGTATTACCTGTCATGGTATATCCATCTGGTAATTCATCCGTTACCACAACGCCTGGTGCTTCGTTTGGTCCGTTGTTGTTTACTGAAATTGTAAACTCAACCGTATCGCCTGGACTTGGTGTGGTACTTGCATCTGCATCGTTCGTAATTGCTGATGTTTTGTCTAAACTGATATCCGACGTTGGTTGTACGCCATCGTCTCCTGGTAATTCTCCATCTCCATCATCTTCATCGTCTGGATCGTTTTCTACATTTCCATCATTGTCCGTATCTACGCCATTGTTTGGGGTTGAATCTGGATCGAAGTTATCACTTGCCGTTACTTCGGCTAAGTTCGTGTATTCTCCTGTTGCATTAATCGTTGCTGTGATTGTTAAGGTTACCGTTGCTTGATTCGCTATGGTTCCAATTGTCCAAACTCCTGTGTTGGTATCGTAACTTCCTTGACTTGCAGTGTTGTCTGTTAAGGTATATCCTGTTGGGATTTGATCCGTTACCACAACGCCTGGTGCTTCGTTTGGTCCGTTGTTGTTTACTGAAATTGTAAACTCAACCGTATCGCCTGGACTTGGTGTGGTGCTATTATCTGCATCAACGGTGATTGCTGATGTTTTGTCTAAACTGATATCCGACGTTGGTTGTACGCCATCGTCTCCTGGTAATTCTCCATCTCCATCATCTTCATCGTCTGGATCGTTTTCTACGTTGCCATCATTGTCTGTATCTACGCCATTGTTTGGGGTTGAATCTGGATCGAAGTTATCACTTGCCGTTACTTCGGCTAAGTTCGTGTATTCTCCTGTTGCATTAATCGTTGCTGTGATTGTTAAGGTTACCGTTGCTTGATTCGCTATGGTTCCAATTGTCCAAACTCCTGTGTTGGTATCGTAACTTCCTTGACTTGCAGTGTTGTCTGTTAAGGTATATCCTGTTGGGATTTGATCCGTTACCACAACGCCTGGTGCTTCGTTTGGTCCGTTGTTGTTTACTGAAATTGTAAACTCAACCGTATCGCCTGGACTTGGTGTGGTGCTATTATCTGCATCAACGGTGATTGCTGATGTTTTGTCTAAACTAATATCCGACGTTGGTTGTACGCCATCGTCTCCTGGTAATTCTCCATCTCCATCATCTTCATCGTCTGGATCGTTTTCTACGTTGCCATCATTGTCTGTATCTACGCCATTGTTTGGGGTTGAATCTGGATCGAAGTTATCACTTGCCGTTACTTCGGCTAAGTTCGTGTATTCTCCTGTTGCATTAATCGTTGCTGTGATTACTAAGGTTACCGTTGCTTGATTCGCTATGGTTCCAATTGTCCAAACTCCTGTGTTGGTATCGTAACTTCCTTGACTTGCAGTGTTACTTGTTAAGGTATATCCTGTTGGTATTTGATCCGTTACCACAACGCCTGGTGCATCATTCGGGCCATTGTTGTTTACGGAAATTGTAAACTCAACCGTATCGCCTGGACTTGGTGTGGTGCTATTATCCGCATCAACCGTAATTGCTGATGTTTTGTCTAAACTGATGTCTGAGGTTGGTTGTACGCCATCGTCTCCTGGTAATTCTCCATCTCCATCGTCTTCATCGTCTGGATCGTTTTCTACATTACCATCATTGTCCGTATCTACGCCATTGTTTGGGGTTGAATCTGGATCGAAGTTATCACTTGCCGTTACTTCAGCTAAGTTCGTGTATTCTCCTGTTGCATTAATCGTTGCTGTGATTGTTAAGGTTACCGTTGCTTGATTCGCTATGGTTCCAATGGTCCAAATTCCTGTGTTGCTATCGTAACTTCCTTGACTTGCAGTGTTATTGGTTAACGTGTATCCTGTTGGTATTTGATCCGTTACCACAACGCCTGGTGCATCGTTTGGTCCATTATTGTTTACGGAAATTGTAAACTCAACCGTATCGCCTGGACTTGGTGTGGTGCTATTATCCGCATCAACCGTAATCGCTGATGTTTTGTCTAAACTGATGTCTGAGGCATCATCAATTCCTCCGCCTGGAGTATTATTTGCTTCATCATCTTCACTTTGATCTCCGTCATCATTATTGGGAGTAGAATCTGGATCAAAATTATTACTTTTTGTAACTTGAGTTATATTTTCATATTCACCTGAAGCTTTAATTGTAGCTATAATATTTAAGGTCGCTGTTTGTTGATTAGTAATAGTACCAACATTCCATAAACCTGTATTATTATCAAAAGAACCAACATCTGCATTTGCACTAACAAATTCATATCCATCTGGTAAATGATCTTCAACTTCAACTCCATTTGCATCGCTTGGTCCATCATTATTTAATTTTATAACAAATGTTACCGTATCAAAAGGTGTAAATGTTGTACTTGCATCTGCATCTGTTGTTAATTCAGAAGTTTTAGTTAAACTTAAATCTGAAACCGAAGAAACCGCAATATAAACAGTAGCTTGATCACAATCTTGTGGTGTACCATTATCACATATTTCATATACAAATGCATCTGTTCCTGTAAATGTTGGACTTGTTGGAGTATAACTAAACTCTCCATTTGCCATTAATTGTACTGTACCATTTGTTGGTCCTGAAACTGGATTTATATTAACCGTTTGTGTATTTCCCTCAGGATCAAAATCATTATTTAAAACATTTCCAGTAATTGTTCTGTCTGGAACAGTAATATACGCATCATCATTTGCTATTGTAACATTTTCAATTTCATCTGAAATTACAGTTATTGTAACAGTAGTTTCATCACATAACGATGGTGTACCATCATCACAAATTGTATAAGAAAATGTGTCTTCACCAATAAAACCATTAGTTGGATTATAAGTATATGTTCCATTAGGGTTTATTGATACTGTTCCGTTTGAAGGGTTTGTATTACTTGTTACTGTTATATTGTTTCCATCTACATCAAAATCATTATTTAAAACAGTACCTGTAACTTGTGTATTTTCTTTGGTAATATTTGTATCCGGATTTGCAATTGGTGGTAAGTTATTATTGCTTCCTTCAGGTAAAACTTCAATATAAACTGTTGCTGTATCAGTCGCTAGCGGGTTTCCATCATCTACAATTGTATAAGTAAAACTATCTTCTCCAACATAATTTGCTGGTGCTGTATATGTATATTCTCCTGTTATAGCATTAATATTAACTGTAACACCTTGCGCTGTTGTTACTGTTGTTGAAGTTACGGTTTGTGTATCTCCTTCAAAATCTTCATCATTTGTTAAAACATTTCCTGAGACACTTTGATTTTCATATACAAAATTGAAATCATTTACAGCAAGCGTACAATTTTCTAAAATAGTAACCTCTTGTGTTTGTTCACACCCATAATCATCAGTTATTGTTACAGTATAAGTTCCTGCTTCTAAATTGTTAAATACTCCTGTGTTTTGAGCTGTTTGATTTCCAGTAATAAGGTAAGAATAAGGCGCTTTTCCACCTTCTGCAAGAATAGTAACTGATCCTGTTCCTGCACATGAAATATCTTCCTGGCTAGAAATAGAAGCTGATAAAGCTGCAGTAACTCCTAAAATCTCATAACTTTCTGTTGCTTCACATCCATTTAAGTCTTTTGCTATAACGATATAATTTCCTGCTCCTAAATTACTAATTACTGCTGTTGTTGCCGTAAATCCGTTTGGACCTGTCCATGAATATGTATAATCAGACGATGAACCTACCGTTCCTCCTGTGGTACTTGCTGTTAACTGCCCTGTAGTATCACCAAAACAAACAACATTAGCCATATTAGTTGAAATACTTACTTCTACAATTGCATCTGGTTCTGTAATTTCTCTTGATAAATTTGCTGTACATCCTTTTGAGTCGGTTACTACAACATTATAAGTACCATCTTCTAGAGAAATTAAATTTTTATTTGAAGAAGTAAATCCATTAGGACCTGTCCAAGAATATGTATAATCCAAAGTTCCTCCAGTTACGGTTAATTCAATAGAACCGTCATTACCGTTTTTACATGATACTGGGTTTATTGCAGCTCCTAAACTAAGTAAGTTCGGTTCGGTTATTGTTATTGTTTTATTTGTAGGACAAGCTTGTGAATCTATTATTGATACTGTATAAACACCTGCTAATAATCCTGTTAATTGATCTGTAGTATTGTTTGATGCTGTTGTTGTTTGTAATGTCGTACCTGAAGCGTCTTTCCATGTATAAGTAAATGGTGCTGTACCATTAGAAACAGTTGCTGTTGCTGTTGAGCTTTCTCCATTACAAAATATTTCTGTAAAGGTAGCTTCTAAACTAATTGTACAGTTTATAGCATTGATTGTAACAGTATCCATTGCTGTACAGTCATTTTCATCTGTTACAGTTACCGTATAATCTCCTGGTAATAAACCAGAAACTGTTTGTGTTGTTCCTACTGAAGTATTACTACTATTTACCCATGAGTATGTATAATCTGTTGTTCCTCCTGTTGGAGTTGCTGTTACACTTCCTTCAGTTCCATTTAAAGTTAATTGATGCGATACTACACTTGCATTAGCAACCAATACTTCACTTGGTTCTGTAATAGTAACGGTTGCTTCAGAAAAACATCCTTTTGAATCTGTTACTTTTACTGTATAAACTCCTGTTGGAACTCCTGATAAAGTTGCAGAATTTGTTCCAACTGAACTATTAGATGAATTTGTCCACGCATAAATTAAAGGTGGATTTAACGCTGTAACCGATGCCACAGCAGAACCTGTACTTTCTCCTTTACACCCTACTGGTGTTGGTATAACTGAATCAATAACTACTGCTGTATTACAGTTATAAGGATTAATAACAGCTGTATCTGTTGCAGTACACCCGAAAGAATCAGTTATTGTCACTAAATAACTTCCAGGCGGTACATTTGATACGGTTTCAGTGTTATAAATTCCCCCCTGTGAAGATCCATCAGATTCTAATTCTACCAAATCCCATACATAAGTAAAAGTACCTGAACCTCCAGATGGACTTGCGGTTAAAGTTCCATCATTAAAATCTACTCCTGTTTCATCTGTAGCTGTAGCTATAACTTCAACTAACGCTGGTTCTGTAATTGTTACTGTTGTTGTTGTTTCACAATCTTTACTATCTTTTATTGTAATTGTATGCAATCCTGCTGATAAATCTGTTGCGGTTGCACTTGTTGAAGCACTATTATCCCAAGAATACGTATAACTTCCATTTCCTCCCGAAACAGTTACCGTTGCTGATCCGTTTGATTCACCTTTACAAACTACAGGACTATTTTCTACTGCGGTTGCTATTAAAGCTAACGCTGGTTCTGTAATTGTTACTGTAGCTGTAGTTTCACAATCTTTGCTATCTTTTATTGTAATTGTATGCAATCCTGCTGATAAATCTGTTGCGGTTGCACTTGTTGAAGCACTATTATCCCAAGAATACGTATAACTTCCATTTCCTCCTGAAGCCGTTACCGTTGCTGATCCGTTTGATTCACCTTTACAAACTACTGGACTATTTTCTACTGCCGTTGCTGTTAAAGCTAACGCTGGTTCTGATATCGTTACCGTAGTTGTTGTTTCACAATCTTTACTATCTTTTATTGTAATTGTATGCAATCCTGCTGATAAATCTGTTGCGGTTGCACTTGTTGAAGCACTATTATCCCAAGAATACGTATAACTTCCATTTCCTCCCGAAACAGTTACCGTTGCTGATCCGTTTGATTCACCTTTACAAACTACAGGACTATTTTCTACTGCGGTTACTATTAAAGCTAACGCTGGTTCTGTAATTGTTACTGTAGCTGTAGTTTCACAATCTTTGCTATCTTTTATTGTAATTGTATGCAATCCTGCTGATAAATCTGTTGCGGTTGCACTTGTTGAAGCACTATTATCCCAAGAATACGTATAACTTCCATTTCCTCCTGAAGCCGTTACCGTTGCTGATCCATTTGATTCACCTTTACAAACTACTGGGCTGTTTTCTACTGCCGTTGCTGTTAAAGCTAACACTGGTTCTGATATCGTTACCGTAGTTGTTGTTTCACAATCTTTACTATCTTTTATTGTAATTGTATGCAATCCTGCTGATAAATCTGTTGCAGTTGCACTGGTTGAAGCACTATTATCCCAAGAATACGTATAACTTCCATTTCCTCCTGAAACAGTTACCGTTGCTGATCCGTTTGATTCACCTTTACAAACTACAGGACTATTTTCTACTGCGGTTGCTGTTAAAGCTAACGCTGGTTCTGATATCGTTACCGTAGTTGTTGTTTCACAATCTTTACTATCTTTTATTGTAATTGTATGCAATCCTGCTGATAAATCTGTTGCAGTTGCACTGGTTGAAGCACTATTATCCCAAGAATACGTATAACTTCCATTTCCTCCTGAAACAGTTACCGTTGCTGATCCGTTTGATTCACCTTTACAAACTACAGGACTATTTTCTACTGCGGTTGCTATTAAAGCTAACGCTGGTTCTGATATCGTTACCGTAGTTGTTGTTTCACAATCTTTACTATCTTTTATTGTAATTGTATGCAATCCTGCTGATAAATCTGTTGCAGTTGCACTGGTTGAAGCACTATTATCCCAAGAATACGTATAACTTCCATTTCCTCCTGAAACAGTTACCGTTGCTGATCCGTTTGATTCACCTTTACAAACTACAGGACTATTTTCTACTGCGGTTGCTGTTAAGGCAACCGGCTCTACTACCGTGAAGTCTTCAGTTGCAAACATACAACCTTGAGCATCAGTAACTGTAACACTATAATCACCAGCAGATAATCCTGAAATATTTTGTGTTGTTTCTCCATTACTCCATTCAAATTGATAAGATCCATAACCTTCAGAAACAGAAATATTAATTGCTCCATTACTTTCTCCATTACAAGTTACAGGTGTAATAGTTTCAGATATTTCGATTGGACTTGGTAGATTTAAAAAGCCTTCATCAACTATAGCAGGTAATATACATCCATTATCAAAAGTTCCTTCATAAGTTAATTCAGCTTTAAAAGTTCCTGTAAAATCATTGATTCCTGTATAATCAAAAGTTCCTGATAATTGGTTAGAAGTACCAACTTCTACATTATTTAAATAAAACACCCAAGAATAATCATTTGCTGCAGCCGTACAACCCGATTGATCTATAACTCCAGAATAATTTATGGAAGTATTACATTCATCCCTAGAAATTGAAGCTGTAGCTTCAGGACATGGTACACACACTTCCGGATTTATAAATACTCTATTTTCAATACTACAATCAGAGTTTATATAATTAATTGTTGAAGTTCCTGGATCAGAAATCCCACAAGCTTCAACTGTAGAAACAATTGAATAATTTAAAATTACAGATTCATTTGCAACTCTATCAATAAACCAATCTATTTCTTGCGCTGTTGAAGTAAAAGTCCCCTTACTAGATGATAATGAGTTTGGCACAATTTGAAATTCACTAGAAATTACATCATTTACCAATGACTCTCCAGGTAAGGGTGTCGCTGCGGCGATTAACTGTCCTAAAATTTGATTATAAATATTTGATAAATCCGCAGCATCATCTGTATAATATGCTCCTGCATTTTGAATTCTATCTAACGTATGTCTTGATACATTTTCTTGGTCATTACTAAGAGTTCCTGTAAAACCTACCGTAAATATATTTTGATCGTAAGTTTCTCCATTTACAGTAATTGTTTCTATATCATCAGCTGCAGTAAAAGCTCTTGTTTGACATGCTGTATCAAGAGTAGTATCACTACATTGACCATCTCCAGTAACATTTGTTCCTAAACCATTGTGCCATCTTGCTACACCATCTGTAAATAAAATAATGCTTCTAGATGTTCTACAGTTAAATGTGGCTTGAGGAGCCGGAGGAGATAAAATCTCTTTTGCTTTTATTAAAGCATCTTCAAAGTTTGTTGATCCGCCTGTGGTTATATCATCAATCTGATCTAATATACTTTGTTTTGAAGCGCCTCCAGTTAAATTAATTTCAGTTGAGGCAAAGGAATTATAACTAACAATTGCAACCTTATTTTCTTGAGTTGGGTCATTTTGATTTGTAAAAATATTTTCTACAAAATCTTTTGCGGCATCTTGTGCAACTTCTAATAAAGTTTTGGTTTGTCCATTTATAGTAATTTCATCTGCCATACTTCCAGAATTATCTATTAATAAGACAACTTCTTGAGGTTGTACTGCTGGATTACCTGTTACTGTTAAGGTTACGTCAAATTGATTACAGTTTTGCCCATTTGCTACAATGTCTTTATTAATTGTTAGATTTTGACTAAATGAAGTAAGTGTATAAGCAAAAAACATTAGAATTAGTCCAATGTATCTTTTATTTTGTGTAAATATTTTTTTCATATCTCCTTTTCTTTAATTTTATTTTAAAAACTTTAATACTTATCTCAATTCAGGATCAGGTACATAAGTTTTTAAACTAACTGAAGTTATTACGCTATTACATTCTTTAGACATAACACTTACTTTGGAGCACTTCCAATAATTTTTTACGTTTTTATTTGGTGCTTTAAATGTTACTTTTAATTGCTTTTTTTCTCCAGGAAGAATATTAATTTCCTTAAAAGATTTATTATTATAGGTTATCGTAGATGATATACTTACGGGCAACATATTTTTCGAGTGAAAAGATTTTGCTTCTTTTATATTTTTAAGGCAAGTTTCAACATCTTCATTTATACTAATCAAATAGACTGAAGGCTTTTTAGATAAATTAGTAAGGAGTAGTTTATAACTAACGTTTTCTTTTGACAAAGATTTCTTAGTTTTATTTCCTATAACTTCTAATTTAGCTAGGCAATTGGTTTTGTTTTGAAATTTTTCTACTGAAGGTTTAGTATAAGTTACTCCACTTACACTAACAAGAACTAAAAGTACTAACCCTAATAATTTTACTACCCTTTTCATAATAAATCATTTTATCAATTATTATTCTTATCAATAAAATTCTTAAATAAAATTGTCTTGTTTTTTAAAACAAATTCTGTACTTAAGAACCTAGGGGAACTAAATACGGGGAAACAACCTAATAAGGGTATAGGTTTAATCGGGGAAATAGGGATAAAACTTAGAGTATTATAAGAAGATTACAACATTTTGTTGTGGGGAAAGAAAAATAATTCTCCTTATTGTTAGTCAAATGTATAGATAAATTAGAAATAATTATAGGGTGATTTTCCCCATTTTAATACCTAATTACCACTATTAGGAGTAGAATCTGGGTCTAATTGGTTATTTTGTGTTACTTCTGAAACATTAGTAATTGTACCAACTCTTGCTACTATAGCTGCAATTTTCAATTCTATTGTTTGACCATTTGGCACAGTAATATTACTTAAATCCCAAATATTAGTAATAGTATTATATGTTGTTCCTGCAGGGATAATTGAATTACTAGCATCATATTGAAGTCCAAATGGGAGTATATCTGTAACCTGAACACCAAAAGCTTCTTCAGGTCCATCATTTTTCAATCTTACTGTATAAATGATTCTATCTCCAACTTTGACGATAGCATTATTAACTGTTTTTGTTATGCTTAAATCAGCAGTACAAGAAGTTACTATTACATTCTGATTTGCCGTTGTTGAATTTCCACTGGCATCCGTAAATGTCCAAGTAACAACTGTAGTTCCTAAAGTCGTGATTGGAAACGTTGTCGTTGTTGTTCCATTGATGGTCGCTGGATCACAAGCATCTGTTGTGGTTGGCGTCGTTGGTGTTCCACTACACTCAAAAGTCTCGTCTGCTATTGTTGGCGTTACTGGAGCTGTCGTATCTTGAACAATTACATTCTGATTTGCCGTTGTTGAATTTCCACTGGCATCCGTAAATGTCCAAGTAACAACTGTAGTTCCTAAAGTCGTGATTGGAAAAGTTGTTGTGGTTGTTCCGTTGATGGTCGCTGGATCACAAGCATCTGTTGTGGTTGGCGTCGTTGGTGTTCCACTACATTCAAATGTCTCATCTGCAATGGTTGGTGTTACTGGTGCTGTCGTATCCTGAATAATTACATTCTGATTTGCCGTTGTTGAATTTCCACTGGCATCCGTAAATGTCCAAGTAACAACTGTAGTTCCTAAAGTCGTGATTGGAAACGTTGTCGTTGTTGTTCCGTTGATGGTTGATGGGTCACATCCATCTGTTGTGGTTGGCGTCGTTGGCGTTCCACTACACTCAAAAGTCTCATCTGCAATTGTTGGTGTTACTGGAGCTGTTGTATCTTGAACAATTACATTCTGATTTGCCGTTGTTGAATTTCCACTGGCATCCGTAAATGTCCAAGTAACAACTGTAGTTCCTAAAGTCGTGATTGGAAACGTTGTCGTTGTTGTTCCATTGATGGTCGCTGGATCACAAGCATCTGTTGTGGTTGGCGTCGTTGGTGTTCCACTACACTCAAAAGTCTCGTCTGCTATTGTTGGCGTTACTGGAGCTGTCGTATCTTGAACAATTACATTCTGATTTGCCGTTGTTGAATTTCCACTGGCATCCGTAAATGTCCAAGTAACAACTGTAGTTCCTAAAGTCGTGATTGGAAAAGTTGTTGTGGTTGTTCCGTTGATGGTCGCTGGATCACAAGCATCTGTTGTGGTTGGCGTCGTTGGTGTTCCACTACATTCAAATGTCTCATCTGCAATGGTTGGTGTTACTGGTGCTGTCGTATCCTGAATAATTACATTCTGATTTGCCGTTGTTGAATTTCCACTGGCATCCGTAAATGTCCAAGTAACAACTGTAGTTCCTAAAGTCGTGATTGGAAACGTTGTCGTTGTTGTTCCGTTGATGGTTGATGGGTCACATCCATCTGTTGTGGTTGGCGTCGTTGGCGTTCCACTACACTCAAAAGTCTCATCTGCAATTGTTGGTGTTACTGGAGCTGTTGTATCTTGAACAATTACATTCTGATTTGCCGTTGTTGAATTTCCACTGGCATCCGTAAATGTCCAAGTAACAACTGTAGTTCCTAAAGTCGTGATTGGGAAAGTCGTTGTAGTAGTTCCGTTGATGGTCGCTGGGTCACATCCATCTGTTGTGGTTGGCGTCGTTGGCGTTCCACTACACTCAAAAGTCTCATCTGCAATTGTTGGTGTTACTGGAGCTGTTGTATCTTGAACAATTACATTCTGATTTGCCGTTGTTGAATTTCCACTGGCATCCGTAAATGTCCACGTTACAACTGTGGTTCCTAAGGTCGTGATTGGAAAAGTTGTTGTGG
The DNA here is from genome assembly GCF_001889045.1 of Tenacibaculum todarodis. Lineage (NCBI taxonomy): Bacteria > Pseudomonadati > Bacteroidota > Flavobacteriia > Flavobacteriales > Flavobacteriaceae > Tenacibaculum > Tenacibaculum todarodis. The sequence goes on from NZ_CP018155.1 coordinate 1,064,911, forward strand.
TTGTTCCGTTGATGGTCGCTGGATCACAAGCATCTGTTGTGGTTGGCGTCGTTGGTGTTCCACTACATTCAAATATCTCATCTGCAATGGTTGGTGTTACTGGAGCTGTCGTATCCTGAATAATTACATTCTGATTTGCCGTTGTTGAATTTCCACTGGCATCCGTAAATGTCCACGTTACAACTGTGGTTCCTAAGGTCGTGATTGGGAAAGTCGTCGTAGTAGTTCCATTGATAGTTGCTGGATCACAAGCATCTGTTGTGGTTGGCGTCGTTGGTGTTCCACTACACTCAAAAGTCTCATCTGCTATTGTTGGCGTTACTGGTGCTGTCGTATCCTGAATAATTACATTCTGATTTGCCGTTGTTGAATTTCCACTGGCATCCGTAAATGTCCAAGTAACAACTGTAGTTCCTAAAGTCGTGATTGGAAAAGTTGTTGTGGTTGTTCCGTTGATGGTTGCTGGATCACAAGCATCTGTAGTGGTTGGCGTTGTTGGTGTTCCGCTACACTCAAAAGTCTCATCTGCAATCGTTGGTGTTACTGGAGCTGTCGTATCTTGAATGATTACATTCTGATTTGCCGTTGTTGAATTTCCACTCGCATCAGTAAATGTCCACGTAACAACTGTAGTTCCTAAAGTCGTGATTGGGAAAGTCGTTGTAGTAGTTCCGTTGATGGTCGCTGGATCACAAGCATCTGTTGTGGTTGGCGTCGTTGGTGTTCCACTACATTCAAATGTCTCATCTGCAATGGTTGGTGTTACTGGAGCTGTCGTATCTTGAACAATTACATTCTGATTTGCCGTTGTTGAATTTCCACTGGCATCCGTAAATGTCCAAGTAACAACTGTAGTTCCTAAAGTCGTGATTGGAAAAGTTGTTGTAGTAGTTCCATTGATAGTTGCTGGATCACAAGCATCTGTTGTGGTTGGCGTCGTTGGTGTTCCACTACATTCAAATGTCTCATCTGCAATGGTTGGTGTTACTGGAGCTGTCGTATCTTGAACAATTACATTCTGATTTGCCGTTGTTGAATTTCCACTGGCATCCGTAAATGTCCAAGTAACAACTGTAGTTCCTAAAGTCGTGATTGGAAAAGTTGTTGTAGTAGTTCCATTGATAGTTGCTGGATCACAAGCATCTGTTGTGGTTGGCGTCGTTGGTGTTCCACTACATTCAAATGTCTCATCTGCAATGGTTGGTGTTACTGGAGCTGTCGTATCTTGAACAATTACATTCTGATTTGCCGTTGTTGAATTTCCACTGGCATCCGTAAATGTCCAAGTAACAACTGTAGTTCCTAAAGTCGTGATTGGAAAAGTTGTAGTTGTGGTTCCATTGATGGTCGCTGGATCACAAGCATCTGTTGTTGTTGGCGTCGTTGGTGTTCCACTACACTCAAAAGTCTCGTCTGCTATTGTTGGCGTTACTGGTGCTGTAGTATCCTGAATAATTACATTCTGATTTGCCGTTGTTGAATTTCCACTGGCATCCGTAAATGTCCAAGTAACAACTGTAGTTCCTAAAGTCGTGATTGGAAAAGTTGTTGTGGTTGTTCCGTTGATGGTCGCTGGATCACAAGCATCTGTTGTGGTTGGCGTCGTTGGTGTTCCACTACATTCAAATGTCTCATCTGCAATGGTTGGTGTTACTGGAGCTGTCGTATCTTGAACAATTACATTCTGATCCGCGGTTGTTGAATTTCCACTGGCATCCGTAAATGTCCAAGTAACAACTGTAGTTCCTAAAGTCGTGATTGGAAAAGTTGTTGTAGTAGTTCCATTGATAGTTGCTGGATCACAAGCATCTGTTGTGGTTGGCGTCGTTGGTGTTCCACTACATTCAAATGTCTCATCTGCAATGGTTGGTGTTACTGGAGCTGTCGTATCTTGAACAATTACATTCTGATTTGCCGTTGTTGAATTTCCACTGGCATCCGTAAATGTCCAAGTAACAACTGTAGTTCCTAAAGTCGTGATTGGAAAAGTTGTTGTAGTAGTTCCATTGATAGTTGCTGGATCACAAGCATCTGTTGTGGTTGGCGTCGTTGGTGTTCCACTACATTCAAATGTCTCATCTGCAATGGTTGGTGTTACTGGAGCTGTCGTATCTTGAACAATTACATTCTGATTTGCCGTTGTTGAATTTCCACTGGCATCCGTAAATGTCCAAGTAACAACTGTAGTTCCTAAAGTCGTGATTGGAAAAGTTGTTGTAGTAGTTCCATTGATAGTTGCTGGATCACAAGCATCTGTTGTGGTTGGCGTCGTTGGTGTTCCACTACATTCAAATGTCTCATCTGCAATGGTTGGTGTTACTGGAGCTGTCGTATCTTGAATGATTATATTCTGATTTGCCGTTGTTGAATTTCCACTGGCATCCGTAAATGTCCAAGTAACAACTGTAGTTCCTAATGTTGTGATTGGAAAAGTCGTCGTAGTAGTTCCATTGATAGTTGCTGGATCACAAGCATCTGTTGTGGTTGGCGTCGTTGGTGTTCCACTACATTCAAATATCTCATCTGCAATGGTTGGTGTTACTGGAGCTGTCGTATCTTGAACAATTACATTCTGATCCGCGGTTGTTGAATTTCCACTGGCATCCGTAAATGTCCAAGTAACAACTGTAGTTCCTAAAGTCGTGATTGGAAAAGTTGTTGTGGTTGTTCCGTTGATGGTCGCTGGATCACAAGCATCTGTTGTGGTTGGCGTCGTTGGTGTTCCACTACATTCAAATGTCTCATCTGCAATGGTTGGTGTTACTGGAGCTGTCGTATCTTGAACAATTACATTCTGATTTGCCGTTGTTGAATTTCCACTGGCATCCGTAAATGTCCAAGTAACAACTGTAGTTCCTAATGTTGTGATTGGAAAAGTCGTCGTAGTAGTTCCATTGATAGTTGCTGGATCACAAGCATCTGTTGTGGTTGGCGTCGTTGGTGTTCCACTACACTCAAAAGTCTCGTCTGCTATTGTTGGCGTTACTGGTGCTGTAGTATCCTGAATAATTACATTCTGATTTGCCGTTGTTGAATTTCCACTGGCATCCGTAAATGTCCAAGTAACAACTGTAGTTCCTAAAGTCGTGATTGGAAAAGTTGTTGTGGTTGTTCCGTTGATGGTCGCTGGATCACAAGCATCTGTTGTGGTTGGCGTCGTTGGTGTTCCACTACATTCAAATGTCTCATCTGCAATGGTTGGTGTTACTGGAGCTGTCGTATCTTGAACAATTACATTCTGATTTGCCGTTGTTGAATTTCCACTGGCATCCGTAAATGTCCAAGTAACAACTGTAGTTCCTAAAGTCGTGATTGGAAAAGTTGTTGTAGTAGTTCCATTGATAGTTGCTGGATCACAAGCATCTGTTGTGGTTGGCGTCGTTGGTGTTCCACTACATTCAAATGTCTCATCTGCAATGGTTGGTGTTACTGGAGCTGTCGTATCTTGAACAATTACATTCTGATTTGCCGTTGTTGAATTTCCACTGGCATCCGTAAATGTCCAAGTAACAACTGTAGTTCCTAAAGTCGTGATTGGAAAAGTTGTTGTAGTAGTTCCATTGATAGTTGCTGGATCACAAGCATCTGTTGTGGTTGGCGTCGTTGGTGTTCCACTACATTCAAATGTCTCATCTGCAATGGTTGGTGTTACTGGAGCTGTCGTATCTTGAATGATTATATTCTGATTTGCCGTTGTTGAATTTCCACTGGCATCCGTAAATGTCCAAGTAACAACTGTAGTTCCTAATGTTGTGATTGGAAAAGTCGTCGTAGTAGTTCCATTGATAGTTGCTGGATCACAAGCATCTGTTGTGGTTGGCGTCGTTGGTGTTCCACTACATTCAAATATCTCATCTGCAATGGTTGGTGTTACTGGAGCTGTCGTATCTTGAACAATTACATTCTGATCCGCGGTTGTTGAATTTCCACTGGCATCCGTAAATGTCCAAGTAACAACTGTAGTTCCTAAAGTCGTGATTGGAAAAGTTGTTGTGGTTGTTCCGTTGATGGTCGCTGGATCACAAGCATCTGTTGTGGTTGGCGTCGTTGGTGTTCCACTACATTCAAATGTCTCATCTGCAATGGTTGGTGTTACTGGAGCTGTCGTATCTTGAACAATTACATTCTGATTTGCCGTTGTTGAATTTCCACTGGCATCCGTAAATGTCCAAGTAACAACTGTAGTTCCTAATGTTGTGATTGGAAAAGTCGTCGTAGTAGTTCCATTGATAGTTGCTGGATCACAAGCATCTGTTGTGGTTGGCGTCGTTGGTGTTCCACTACACTCAAAAGTCTCGTCTGCTATTGTTGGCGTTACTGGTGCTGTCGTATCCTGAATAATTACATTCTGATTTGCCGTTGTTGAATTTCCACTGGCATCCGTAAATGTCCACGTAACAACTGTAGTTCCTAATGTAGTAATTGGAAAAGTTGTTGTGGTTGTTCCATTGATGGTCGCTGGATCACAAGCATCTGTTGTGGTTGGCGTCGTTGGTGTTCCACTACATTCAAATGTCTCATCTGCAATGGTTGGTGTTACTGGAGCTGTCGTATCTTGAATGATTATATTCTGATTTGCCGTTGTTGAATTTCCACTGGCATCCGTAAATGTCCAAGTAACAACTGTAGTTCCTAATGTTGTGATTGGAAAAGTCGTCGTAGTAGTTCCATTGATAGTTGCTGGATCACAAGCATCTGTTGTGGTTGGCGTCGTTGGTGTTCCACTACACTCAAAAGTCTCGTCTGCTATTGTTGGCGTTACTGGTGCTGTCGTATCTTGAACAATTACATTCTGATCCGCGGTTGTTGAATTTCCACTGGCATCCGTAAATGTCCAAGTAACAACTGTAGTTCCTAAAGTCGTGATTGGAAAAGTTGTTGTGGTTGTTCCGTTGATGGTCGCTGGATCACAAGCATCTGTTGTGGTTGGCGTCGTTGGTGTTCCACTACATTCAAATATCTCATCTGCAATGGTTGGTGTTACTGGAGCTGTCGTATCTTGAACAATTACATTCTGATCCGCGGTTGTTGAATTTCCACTGGCATCCGTAAATGTCCAAGTAACAACTGTAGTTCCTAAAGTCGTGATTGGAAAAGTTGTTGTGGTTGTTCCGTTGATGGTCGCTGGATCACAAGCATCTGTTGTGGTTGGCGTCGTTGGTGTTCCACTACATTCAAATGTCTCATCTGCAATGGTTGGTGTTACTGGAGCTGTCGTATCTTGAACAATTACATTCTGATTTGCCGTTGTTGAATTTCCACTGGCATCCGTAAATGTCCACGTTACAACGGTAGTTCCTAAGGTCGTGATTGGAAACGTTGTTGTGGTTGTTCCATTGATGGTCGCTGGATCACAAGCATCTGTTGTGGTTGGCGTCGTTGGTGTTCCACTACACTCAAAAGTCTCGTCTGCTATTGTTGGTGCTACTGGAGCTGTAGTGTCAACTTCGTCTATAGTAATAGAACCTAAATCAACTGGACATTGATTATTTCCCCATCTTGTCCATATGTTATAGGTTCCTGGCGCTAAAGAAGAATAAGTCACACTTCCACTTGCATCACTTGGAGCAGGAGATTCATATGAAGCTTGATTATCTAAACTAAATTCAATATTTGTTCTTGCAGTATTATCTAGAAATGAAAATGTAATAGTTCCATTATCCTGGTTACATTCGCTATCAGTTTTAGTAACTGTTACATCAGGAGCACTTCTATAGGTTACTCTTACAACATCTGTATCTGTACAACCATTTGCATCTGTTACAGTTACTGTATAGTTTACATTTTGATTTCCATCACCTCCAGTTTTTGTATGTACAAAAGATTGTGTTTGCCCAGCTCCTAAACCATTATCCCATGAATAGGTAAGTCCCGTTCCGTTTGCTGTTGCAGATAAATTTGTTGTTTCTCCTTCACATAAGGTAATATTTGGGCCTGCATTTGCATTAATATTTGTTACTGTAATAGCAACAGTATAACTTATAATACATAAAGGATCTTGATTTGCTGTATCTTGACCTATAAGACTCCAAGTTCCTATAGGATTATCTCCAATATAACTTGATAAACCTGGTGCGCCGAAAGATCCGCTAACCGGTGTGCCTGATGGAGATCCTCCTGAACTATTAAAAGCTGTTGTTACATTATTAATACTTGTACTTCCTGACCAAGTACCTGTTGCAGCAAGAGTTGTGTTTCCTATTGGCCCTGAAATTATAAATCCGGTTTCATTATGATAAGAATTTCCCGTATTAGGAGATGCGCAAGAACCATCTGTTTTGTTCCAAGTAATAATTACAGAGACACTTTCTACAACACATCCACTTGGAAAATCTGAAGCTGCAAATACAACCCCAGGTAATGTCTCTGTTTCTCCATCAACAGTAACAATACCACCAGAATACGTTTTAGTAACTGTTTGGGCTGAAATTCCAAGGACATTTACTAAAAATAGAAAAAATATAATTTTTTTAAAACTAATTATCTTCATATTACATTGGAAATAATAAACTTATTATAATTCAATCAAAAATACAAATTATTATTATTAGTAAAATATATTTCCTTTTAATTACCGCTATTGGGCACAGAATCAATATCTAGTTGATCATTTTGCTTAACTTCCGCTGTATTAATAATAATTCCAGCTGAATTTATTACAGCTGCCAAATTTAAAACTATAGTTTCTCCATTATTGAATGTTATACCGCTTAAATCCCAGACATTTGCAATAGTATTATATGTTGTACCAGCTGGAATTGTTGATAGAGCAGCTCTATAAATCACCCCATTAGGTAAAACATCTATAACTTGTACATTTGTTGCATCAAAAGGTCCATTATTTTTTAAAGTTAATGTATAAATAATTACTGACCCTATTTTTGGAATTGCATTATCGACTGTTTTTGTTAAATTCAAATCAACAGAAATTAAATCAACTGAATCTGATGATGAGTTGGTCTTTGTTAAACTATTAGTCTGATCTCCACTAGCAGTTGCAGTGTTATCTACCTTTCCATTTTGGAAATTAGCCAAAGTAGTAATATAACTAGCATTGTAAATCCATGTTTCTCCTACATCTAATTTATTATCATTATCAGTATCACCACTTGTTGGCCCGGATATATTTCCTCCTAGTAATGGATCATTAACAATAACGTTTTCTAATTCAACTTCTCCAGGATTTGTAACTGTAAAAGTGTAATTAACTAAGTCTCCTATTTGAGTACCATTTCCACCATCATTAAAAGTACCTTCTTTGGTTAACGCTATTTCACCATTAAGTATAGTTACTGGCTCAGTTAAATCGTCTGGAGTAATATTAGGCACTGGCTCTGTAGAGTCTGATGTATATGTTATTGTATTAGTAGCTGTTACTCCACCTGATTCATCTTTTGCTTTAGCTACAATAGTAATAGTGAAAATTTGGCTAGGATTTATAGTTCCTATATTCCAATTTGGACTTGTCCAAGTTCCAGATCCAGGACTGGGTGTTCCACTAACTAAATCAAATTGACTTGGTAGCACATCATTAATCACTAAATTATTTACTGGATCTACTCCAAAACTTCTTACTGTAATAGTAAAAGTAACTTCATCGCCTTCTAAAATAGGGTCAGCATTATCTATTTTTGTCACTTGAATATCAGGATCACATGTATATAAAGTTACTACTCCTGAGTCATAAGAACAAGTTCCTTTTGTAACTCTAACAAAGTAATCTCCAACACCTTCCGTATTTGGATTAAAAGTTTGAGATGTAGCACCTGGAATTAGTACATCATTTTTATACCATTGATATGCTTGAAAATCTCCTGTTACTTCTTCCAAGTTAGAACCAGGAAAACAACCTCCACCAGTAATATCTATAAAAACCTGTGGTACTGTATCAAATCCTGAAAAATAACCTGCTAAACCAGCATTAGCCCCTAAACTCATAAATGTTCCAACACTTATTGGTCCAGGAGTTACAACAGATATTTCTCCTGTTAGGTCGTCATTTGGAGGGGTTCCGTTTCCTTTACTTACATAAACAGTTTTCCAATCTGAGGTTCCTGTAACAGGAACAGAAACTACATTTGCTAATGGAATTCTAGTTCCGTTTTCATAAACTTCAATATCTCCATCTGCAGTTAATGTACTTACTGTAATTGTTAATGCAGATATATTAGAATCTACACCTGCTATTCGATGAATTTGTGGTACTTCATTTAGGGTATCAGGTAATAAACAATTTACTGGCGCAATAAAATTCATACCTAAAGTTTGCCTTCCAGACGCTCCTGATAAACACTGATATGCATAGGTATTTTTACTAGTTGTTACATGCATATTTGCACCAACTAAATTATTAGAATAATTTGAACCTGGTATTACTAAATAATCTCCATTGTTAATTGTCCCAATTAAATTACCTCCTGCAAATACTTGTGTACCATCTTCAGTAGCAACTATAACAGGAAATTCTCCTTCATTAGATGTATTACCATTACCTCTTACAAAAACATATTCTCTTCCTAAAACATTTGTAGAAACCGGTTGATCTATACCAACATCTCTACTTCCACTACCTGAGGCTACACCAAAATTTAATCCACCATTCACAATAGCTATATTTCTTGTTGCTGTAATAGTGGCACCTAACCAACCATTTTGGTTTGCTGCTGTTTCTGTTTGCTGCGCTTCTAACACATAAGTTTCACCGGCATCAAGGAAAATTTCAAGGTTATCATCTGTTATACCGTCGGGATCTGTTTCTTCTCTAAATTCACAACCTGGATCGTAACCAAATATGTTTACTCTTGTGCCATCTTCAGTAGCCATAATACCTAAACTAGTGCTTAAGTTACCATTTGTTGCAGTATTTGGTATTCCTCCCCATCTAAAATCTACTCCTAAAGCTTTAATTCCTTTACATGTTAAAGACCCTGCTTGAGAACCTGAACGTCCTCTATAATTTACATAAAATTTTTGTCCACCAGGTGCTTCAAATCGTAAACCTGAATTGGTTAAAACTCTACCTGTATTACCATTAGTTACAAGTGTTATATTATTATTTCCATTTGTTAAACCTCCAGTTGTAAATGGATCTGTATCTGTATCTCCTGTACTATTTATAATATGAGGGTTGGTATTAGATAAATTTGTAATTACTTTCCAAGGTGTAGTACTTATTCCTCTATATACATTAACAGTAAAAGTTGTTGCTTCTGGAGTTGAAAGATAAATTGCTTGTTCTTTTATTGCTGGAGCGTTTTGATTGTTAGATCTTGTAGGGTTTCTACCATTTGTACCCGCAGTTTGCTTAAGTGGTGGTAAATAATGTTTAAAATCTAATTGAGCAGTAACATTACTTATATTTAAAAATATAAGTGAATATAATAACAATAATAAGCTGCTGTTCTTCATGTCAATTAAATAAACAATATCACATTTACCAATTCGTGCAATAAATATAATTTATAAGACACAAAAATATATAATGAAGTCACAATTACAAGTATTAATACCATAAAAAAAAGGACTGTTTTATAAACAATCCTTAATTATATTTTACTTTTTATAAATTTTACTTAGCTACATTAACAGCTCTTGTTTCCCTAATAACAGTAACTTTAACTTGTCCTGGGTACGTCATATCATTTTGTATTTTCTGAGAAATATTAAATGATAATTCTGCTGCTTTAGTATCATTTACTTTAGCACTTTCTACCATAACACGTAATTCTCTACCAGCTTGGATAGCGTATGCTTTTTGAACTCCGTTAAAACCAAAAGCAATTTCTTCTAAATCTTTTAAACGTTGTATATAAGAATCTAGCACTTGACGTCTTGCACCTGGTCTTGCTCCTGATATTGCATCACAAACTTGTACAATTGGAGAAATTAAACTCTTCATTTCTATTTCGTCGTGGTGAGCACCAATAGCATTACAAACATCTGGTTTTTCACCATATTTCTCTGCCCATTGCATTCCTAATAATGCGTGTGGTAATTCGCTTTCAGTATCTGGTACTTTACCTATATCATGTAATAAACCTGCACGTTTTGCAGCTTTTGCGTTTAAGCCCATTTCTGCAGCCATAATTCCACAAAGATTAGCAACTTCACGAGAGTGCTGTAATAAGTTTTGTCCGTATGAAGAACGATATTTCATTCTACCTACAGCTTTAATTAATTCTGGGTGTAAACCATGAATACCTAAATCGATAACTGTACGTTTTCCAACCTCTATAATCTCTTGATTTATTTGTTTTTCAGTTTTCTTAACAACTTCTTCAATTCTTGCAGGGTGAATTCTACCATCAGTAACTAGTTTATGCATTGATAAACGTGCTACTTCTCTACGAACAGAATCGAAACAAGAAAGTATAATTGCTTCTGGTGTATCATCTACAATAATTTCTACTCCTGTTGCAGCTTCTAAAGCTCTGATGTTTCTACCTTCTCGCCCAATAATACGTCCTTTAACATCATCTGACTCTAAGTTAAATACTGATACACAGTTCTCAACTGCTTGCTCAACACCTACTCTTTGGATAGTTCCTAAAACAACTTTACGTGCTTCTTGTTCTGCGGTTAATTTTGCTTCTTCAATTGAAGTTTGAATAAATGCCATTGCTTCAGATTTTGCTTCATCCTTTAAAGATGTTACTAACTCTGCTTTTGCTTCATCTGCAGATAAACCAGAAATTTGCTCAAGCATATCTACATGACGATTATGCATTTTTTCTAACTCGCCTTCTTTTTTATCTAAAAACTCTAATTTATAATCGAAGTCTTTTTCTTTTTGAGCTAGAGATTTATTAAGTTTTGTACCTTTATCTAATTCAGAAGATACTCTAGATTCTTTATCTCTAATACGTTTTTCAACGTCACCAATTTTCTTTTCTCTAGTTAAAATTACTTTTTCATGCTCAGATTTTAACTCTATAAATTTTTCTTTAGCTTGTAATATTTTATCCTTTTTTATAGATTGAGCTTCTACATTTGCCTCTTTTAAGATGCTTCTAGCCTCCTTTTTTGTTTGTAATATTAATTTATTAGATTTAGATTTCTCTAACATTTTAGCAATCAAAAAACCGATTACTATTCCAACTATTCCTGCAACTGCAAGAAGTACTATTTCGTTCATAATTGTTGATTTATATATAAAAAAAAAAGCCTACATCAGCAAGGTTTTTTAAAACTCCTAAAAAACAGGTTTAGGACTAACTGGCTTATCAAGGATCCGTCTAAGAATTAGTAAACTAATAATAACGGCGTGCTTTCCTAACCAAAACTCATCCTTTTTAAATCTATAACGTTGAGTTTAACAAACAATGTACTAATGTAGGCAGTATTGTAATGTATTTTAAAGAACTTTTTTACTCTAAATGAGAACTTACTATTTTTGTAAGTTCATTTATCTTTTCTAATGCTTCGGTATTTTCTACTTCAGTAATTATTGAAGTTATAGCTGCTTTAGATGCAAATTGTAAGGCACACATTGCCAATACATCTTGTTTATCGCTTACCGCATAATTTTGTTCATATTTAGTAACTAATTCATTAATGCTTTTTGCTGCTTTACGCATACCTTCTTCTTCTTCTGTGTTATTAACACTCAATGGATATGTACGACCAGCTATTACTACATTAACTTTTAATTTTGCCACTTAAAGAACTTTTTTTTTATGAATTTAATTGAAGAATGCATTTATCAATCTCCCTAATTAAAGCATTTATTTTGAGTTTTGTTTCTCTTGTATTTTCTTTACTACCTTCTATAGTTTTAGCAACTTTTAACAAACTATATTGTTCAGCTTGTTTATTAATTTGCTTATCTTTTTCTTTTAATAGATGTTGTAAACTTGTGTTATTTTGTAACAAAGCCTTGTTTTCTTCTTGTAAAAATTCATAATTGTTAAGTAAGTTTTGCAACTTTTCTTCCAATAAATGAATGGCTTTTAACGTATTACTCATCTATCAATTTAATAATAAACTATCCCCCAAATTTAACATTCTCTTCTTAATAAAGCAATAAAATTTTATCTTTTTATTAAACCACTGTTATTCAGAACACTAAGGCCATTATAAATTTGGCACAAATTTAGTACTTTAGCAGTTAAACATTGCACTTTGAAAAAACACATTTTACTTCTATTTATTTTTATGTATTCCTTCGGATTTTCTCAAAAATATCCACAAACCGATTTTGAAAATCCTTTAAAAATTCCGCTTGTATTATCGGGTACTTTTGGTGAGTTGCGTAGCAATCACTTCCACTCTGGTTTAGACATTAAAACACAAGGAAGACAAGGAATTAAAATTTATGCTCCGGCAGATGGTTATGTATCTAGAATTAAAGTTTCTCAATGGGGTTTTGGTAAAGCAATTTATATTACACACTACAACGGTTACACAACGGTTTATGCACATCTTCAAAAATTTGAAGAGCCTATAGAAAAGTATGTAAAAAGCATTCAGTACAAAAAAGAAAATTATCAAACTGGTAATATTTTTCCTTCGGAAGAAAAGTTCCCTGTAAAAAAAGGCGATGTTATTGGTTTTACTGGTGACACAGGTGGTTCTGGCGGTCCACATTTACACTTTGAAATTCGTGATACAGCAACAGAACACATTATAAATCCGATGCATTTTGGAATTTTTCCAGAAGATACAAAATCACCTACTTTACAAAAAGCCAAAGTATATGCTTTAGATAATAATTCTCGTATCAATCAAGCTTCTAAAGATGTTGTTTTAAATATAAAAAATGTTGGCGATAATAAATACGTAACCAATAGAATTACCGCAAATGGTTATATTGGTTTTGGGGTTAATGCTTTTGATAGGTTGAATGGAGCTGCCAACAAAAACGGAATTTACAGTCTAGAAATGAACGTAAACGGGGAACGTTATTATTACCACGATGTAGAAACCTTCTCTTTTGCTGAAAGTAAATTCATTAATCTATTAATTGATTATCCTTTTTATAAAAAATTTAAAAGCCGATTTCAAAAGACACATAAAGTAAAATCTAATAAACTAAGTATTTACAGCGATTTATTAGATAATGGAAAAATTTATATTGAAGACGGAGTAAATTATAACATCGAAATTATTGCTAAAGATTTTAAAGGAAATTCATCTAACTTAAAAATACCCGTAAAAGGAGTTCCAAACAACACTATTTTTTCTTCAAAAGACACAACTGCTTATAAAGTTAAAGCAAAGAATTTTAATAAATTTCAACAAGAAAATGTAACCATTGCTTTTCCTAAAAACACATTTTATAAGGACTTATTTTTAGATTTTAAGGTTGAAAACGGAGTTGCTAAAGTACATGAATCAACGATTCCTTTAGATAAAAAATTTACACTAACTTTTGATGTTTCTTCTTATTCTGGAGCTGAAAAAGAACAACTCTATATTGCCAATGTTACCAATAAAAAATATCCAAGGTACGTTGCAACAAAGAAAAAAGAAACTACATTTTATTGTACAACTAAAACGCTTGGAAGTTATAAATTACTTTCAGATAAAATAAACCCTAAAATTTCATTACTAAATTTTAAAAATGAACAATGGTTATCTAAAGCTAAAACGCTAAAAGTTAAAATTTCTGATATTGGTTCAGGAATTAAAAATTTTAGAGCAACCATAGACGGAGAATGGATTTTAATGGAATACAATCATAAACGCGGAATTTTAACCTATAATTTTAATGATAAAAAGTTGGTTGGCAGCAAACATCTTTTTAAACTTGTAGTCTCTGACAATGTTGGAAATACCAAAAACATTTCTGCAACATTTTTCAGAAAGTAAAAACCCATCTAAGCTCTCCATGAGGTAGGAATAAATGGGTGAATTTTTTTAAAATTCCCTGTCATTCCTGCGTAGGCAGGAATCTAGATTAAGTTTATTTTGGATTCCTGCCTTCGCAGGAATGACAAGTATTAGAAAAACAAGAAAAGAGAATTAAGACCTAAAGCAAATATATTTTGAAACATATTTTACTGTTATTTATACTAATACCTTCTGTGCTTTTTGCTCAAAAAACAGCTACTATTAAAGGTAAACTTACCAATAAATACAATGCACCAATTGAAGGTGTTGCAATTTCTTATCAAGGAAAAGGAACAATTACAGACAAAGAGGGTCGTTATCAATTTACCATTCCAATTCGTAAAACGGTTGCCGTAACTTTTACGCATGTTTCATACAAATCTGTTAGTAAAAAATTTACAGCTCGTGGCGTAAAAACATTTACCTACTCGCCTACTTTGCGTTTTAAAACAGAAGAAATTGAAGAAGTAATTGTTAGAAACAGAAAAAAAGAAGCTGAAGGAATCACAACAATTTCAACCGAAAAAGTTAAAAATCTAATTGGTGCAAATGCTGGTGTAGAAAATGTTTTAATGACACTCCCTGGAGTTAGTAATAATAACGAGTTAAGCACACAATATAATGTTCGTGGTGGTAATTTTGATGAAAACTTGGTGTATGTAAACGGAATTGAAATTTATAGACCTTTCCTGGTTCGTTCTGGACAACAAGAAGGTTTAAGTTTTATCAATTCACACATGATTCAGAATATTAATTTTTCTGCTGGAGGATTTCAAGCAAAATACGGCGATAAATTATCATCTGTTTTAGACATTACCTACAGAAAACCAACTGAATTTGGTGCGCAAATAGATATGAGTTTATTAGGCGGAAGTGCAACTATTGAAGGTACTTTACTAAACAATAAATTAAGCGCAATTCTTGGCATTCGTTATAGAGATAACAGTTTGTTTGTGAATAGTAAGCAAACTGATGTTAATTTTAGACCAAAATTTACAGATGTTCAAACATTTCTTTCTTATGAAGTTAACGAAAAACTGTCTCTAAATTTCCTTGGAAATTTCTCATTAAACGATTACAACTACAAACCATTATCGCGAAGAACTCGTTTTGGAACTGTTGTAGATCCGTTAGAATTAATTGTTTATTATGACGGTCAAGAAAAAGATAGTTACCAAACCCTTTTTGGCGCATTTTCTGCAGATTATCAAGTAAATGAAAACTTAAACATCACCGCAACAGTTTCTAGTTTTAATACGCAAGAAGAAGAATATTTTGATATTGCGGCTTCATATAATTTAGGTGAAGTTGATAGCAATATTGGTTCCGATAATTTTGGAGATGTTCAGTTTTCTGAAGGAATTGGCTCACAAATAAATCACGCTCGAAACGATTTAGATGCATTAATTACAAACGTTCAAGTAAAAGCAACGTTGAAAGATGGTAAAAACGAATGGCGAGCAGGTGTAAAATATCAAACAGAAAATATAAAAGACCGCATTAGAGAATGGGAAATCATCGATTCTTTAGGTTTTTCTATTCGTCCTTCACATCATAACATTGGTAACAACCAACCTTACACTCCTTTTACTGGACCTATTGAACCTTTTCAAGACATTAGAGCAGAAAATGATGTAGATATTAATAGAGTTTCTGGTTTTGTGCAATTCAGTAGAAAAACAATGTTAAACGAACATCAAGTTTGGTTTAATGCAGGCGTAAGAGCACAAAGTTGGTCAGTTAATGCCGAAGGTTTTTCCGAAGAAGATCATTTTATATTTAGTCCAAGAGGGCAATTTGCTATAAAACCCGATTGGGATAAAGACATGTTATTTAGAATTTCTGGTGGTTGGTATTCTCAACCTCCGTTTTATAAGGAATTAAGAGATAATAATGGCGAAGTAAATCCAGAAGTAAAAGCACAAAAATCCATTCATATTGTTGCTGGAAACGAATACAGTTTTAGACTTTGGGAACGTCCTTTTAAGTTAACTACAGAACTGCATTACAAAAACTTGTCTGATGTAAATTCATATACAGTAGATAATGTAAGAATTAGATATAGAGCAGATAATGTAACAAATGCGTATGCTTACGGATTAGATGTTCGTTTAAATGGTGAGTTTGTTCCTGGAAGCGAAAGTTGGGTAAGTTTAGGCTATTTAAAAACCGAAGAAAACATTAACAACCAAGGTTATATTGCAAGACCAACCGACCAACGTTTAAAAGTGGGAATTTTATTTCAAGATTATGTGCCAAATTTACCAGATTTAAAAGCTTATTTAAATTTGGTGTACAATACAGGTTTACCTGGAGGTTCGCCAGCGTATGCAGATGTTTATCAATTTCAGAATAGATTAAAAGACTATAAACGTGCAGATATTGGCGTTTCTTATGTTTTTGCAGATGCTAAAAAACAATATAAAACTGGTTTTTTAAGTAATTTCAAAGAATTAACAGCTGGTTTAGAACTCTTTAACATGTTTGATATCTTGAACTCTAACACTAATACTTGGGTACGCGATGTGTATTCTAAACAGCAATACGGAATACCTAACTTTATGACAGGTAGAGTATTGAACTTTAAAGTTGGAATGAAGTTTTAATTAGAATATTTAGTTTGATTCTTAACTAATTTCCAGGTAACTTCGCTAACGTTGAATATTAACAATTAAAACTGTGAATATTCTTTTTAACATTGTGGGTAATGCAAAAAATGAGAAATACAATTATATTTTTATTTTTAATAACATCAATTTTTTCTTGTAAAAAAGAGATTAAACCTTTCTTTGATTGTCCAGATGAAAGGTGGCCAGATTTCGGAATTTACTCAAGAAATGATAGTATCATATTCTGTGATACAACAAGAGTTAATATTGTAGCTGACGGTCACGAAAAATATGAGATTTTAGCAACCTATAAAAATAAGATTGAATATTTGAGTAAACGAAAAGCTGGAAGTGGAACTGAAACAATTTACGACCTTAAAACTGGAAAAACTATAAGGAATGAGTTTGGTCCTTATGATAAATCATATAAAAATGGAAAATTAATAATTGAACCTATAAGAATGTTCTTTTATTGGGACAAACAATATGAGGAAAATAATTGGACTCAAAAATATTACTCTGTTTTTAAAGAGGAAATTTACGTTGAAAATGATAGCATAAAAATAACGGAAAAGGAATTCATTTTAAAACCACCATTAATTAGTGAAAAAGCTTTAATTCGAGCAAATGAATATTTTAAAGAAACTATTGAATTGAAAAATAAAAAATCTGATGAATATGAAAAGAACTTATGGTCATTACAAGAAATATTACTGACTTGTGCTTTAAATGGAGATAAACTATCAAAACAAAGATTATTAAATTTTAAAAATACATTTCCAAAATATGATTTGGAAAGATTGAATAAAAGTATTGAAATATTAAAACAGTTTGAAAACAAAGCACATACCCACAACACCGTATAAAATTAATTGCTAGTTTTGGCTCACTTGGGAAATTCCTTCGGAATTTCGCCGTTCGTGTTAAATCTAGTAAATTAGTTGCTTGAAACACGCAACTAATCTTATACATAAACCGTTAGCGAAATATTAAAAATAATACACATAAAAAATCCAGCTCAAAGAGCTGGATTTTTCAATTCTATAAAAACATACTTACTGTATTAAGCAGTAGCAGTTTCTTTAATTTCAACAACTTCAAGATCAAAAATAAGATCTCTACCTGCTAACGGATGATTACCATCTATAACAATAGTATCTTCTTTCACCTCAGCAATCATTAAATTAATTTCTTGACCATCTGGTCCTTTAGAAACAAGTCCCATACCAACTTGTGGTTCCATATCTTGTGGTAAATCTGTTTTCTTAATTTCTTGAATCATTTCTTTAACAACATCTCCATAAGCATCTGCTTTAAGAATTGTAATGGTTTTCTTTTCGCTTAATTTCATGTCAATTAAACCGTTCTCAAAACCTGGAATTAATCTTCCTTCTCCTAAAACAAATTCTGCTGGCTCTTTTCCTTCAGAAGTATCAAAAATTTGTCCGTCTTCTAATTTACCTGTATAATGTACTACTACTGTGCTATTCGCTTTTACTTGACTCATACTATATCTTTTAATTTAATAATTCATTTTTATTTACTGGAACTATTAAGACCAAAACCGAGCCAAAAGAGAAAACAGCAGTTTATAAACCTTTAATCAGCAACTTTGTCAGTTAACCTATCATCTTATGACAAATCGGTTAAAAACACATAAAAAAAATCCAGCCTTTCAGCTGGATTTTTCAATTTTATAAATTACAAAACCTACATCATTGCCGCAGCAACTTTTTTATAAGTTCCGTCTTCTAATTTCTCTCTAATAGCAGAAAACGCAGTAATAGTTTCATCTACATCTTCTTGTGTGTGTCTTGCTGTTGGAATTAACCTTAAAATAATTAATCCTTTTGGTATTACAGGATACACAACTATTGAACAAAATACACTGTGGTTTTCGCGTAAATCGTGTACCATTGCCATTGCTTCAGGTATTTCTCCTTTTAAATAAACTGGTGTAATACACGTTTGTGTTGTTCCTAAATCGAAACCAGCAGTACGTAAACCAGATTGTAATGCATTGGTAATTTTCCAAAGATTATCTTTTAATTCTGGCATTGTACGTATCATATCCAAACGTTTTAACGCACCTTTTACCATTGGCATTGGTAACGATTTTGCAAACATTTGAGAACGCATATTGTATTGTAAATACTGTATTATATCTTTATCCGCAGCAAAGAAAGCACCAATACCAGCCATTGATTTTGCAAAAGTTGCAAAATAAACGTCTATTCCGTCTTGTACTCCTTGCTCAAAACCAGTACCTCTACCGTCTTTTCCTAAAGTTCCAAAACCGTGTGCATCATCTACCAATAAACGGAAGTTATATTTCTCTTTTAACGCAACAATCTCTTTTAATCTACCTTGTTCTCCACGCATTCCAAAAACACCTTCAGAAACTAATAAGATTCCTCCACCCGTTTTTTCTGCCATTCTTGTAGCACGTTGTAAATTTTTCTCACAGCTTTCAATATCATTATGTCTATACACAAAACGCTTACCAGCATGCAAACGAACACCATCAATAATACAAGCGTGTGTGTCCATATCGTACACAATAATATCGTCTTTGTTTACCAAAGCATCAATGGCAGAAACCATTCCTTGGTAACCAAAGTTTACTAAATATGCAGCTTCTTTATCCACAAATTCAGCACATTCTTGCTCTAATTGTTCGTGGTATTTTGTATGACCAGACATCATTCTTGCACCCATTGGGTACGCTAATCCGTCTGTTGCAGCAGAATCTCCATCAGCTTTTAAAACTTCTGGATGATTTGCCAAACCTAAATAATCATTGATACTCCAAGTAACTACTTTCTTACCATTAAAAGACATTCTGTTAGAAATTGGTCCTTCTAACTTTGGAAAAACATAATACCCTTCTGCTTTATCAGCCCATTTTCCTAACGGTCCTTTATCTTCCTTAATCCTCTCAAATAAATCCTTTACCATTTGTTACTTCTAATTTTTTGTAGGTTGCGAAATTAACGTTTTTTTAAGAACTATTCAAATAGATTTTTTGGGGGCGTTCGAGCGGGCTTTCCGCACTCGCTTTTTGTTCATACTTCACAAAAGAGCTCAAACAAATGCTGCAATCCCTAACGCGGGAAAACTTGGTGATTTTTGTCATTCTTATGCGGACAGGAAATCCATAGAAAGTTAGCATAGATTTCTATGGAATAACAAAAAAAATCCCCTAAAAGCCTTACATTTTAGGAGATTCATATTAAAAAAATTATCTATTAATATTTAACCAACTATATTTTCTTCTTTTTTTAATTCAGCAATAAACGGTTGTTTATACATTCGATTACCCAATGCTTTATGTATTGCGTTTGCCACTGCTCCACCAGCCGGCGGAAGTCCTGGTTCTCCTAGTCCTGTTGGTGACAATTCATTTTCCACAAAATGAACCTCTACTTTAGGAGTTTCATTCATTCTTATTAATCTGTAAGTATCAAAGTTTTTATTTGATGGTTTTCCGTCTTTAAACGTTAAATCACCATACATTGCATGTCCAATTCCGTCTAAAACACCACCTTCAACTTGATTTTTAGCTCCAGTTGGATTTACTACTATTCCACAATCTACCGCAGCAACTACTTTAGTAACAACAGGTAAATCATTTTTAATAACAACCTCAGCTAACTCTGCAACATGTGTGTTGTGGCTATAATAAGCTGAAAAACCTTGGTAAACACCTTCTTTTGCTTTTCCCCAACCACCTTTTTCGGCAGCCAGTTTTATGGTGTCTTCCATTCGTTTTCCTGAATATTCTATATTTTTATCTTCTGTATTTTTTACATTTTGCAATAAATCAATTCGTAATTGAACTGCATCTTTACCAATTTCATCTGCCAATTCATCAAAGAAAGATTGTTCTGCAAACGCTAAAAAGTTAGTATAAGGCGCTCTCCAGGCCCCTGTTGTTATATTGCTTTGGTAATTTCCTGTAGAAACTTTATAATTAGGAATACAACCTGCAGGAAAAAAATTAGGAATTAATCCATACATATTTCCATTTATTGCAGCTTCTTTTAAATGATAACCTGTAATTTTATTATCTTTTATAGATGCTGCAATTCTATATTTTATTGCGGGTCTATAAATTCCGTCTGTCATATCATCTTCACGAGAAAACACCACTTTTACGGGTTTATTAGAAAGTAAAGAAACTTCTGCGGCTTCCATAGCAAAATCGCCATATAAACGACGACCAAATCCACCGCCCATTCTTGTCATTTCTAACTCTATTTCTTCTGGCTTTCTTTTTAATAATTGAGCAACGTTACCAACAGTCCACTGTGGAGTTTGAATTGGCCCAACTAAATGTACTTTTTCTGCAGTTACATTTGCATAAAAATTCATTGGTTCTAAACAATTGTGTGGTAAAAATGGTGAATGATAGGTTCTTTCAATCACTTTATCTGCTTTAGAAAATGCTTTTTTAACATTTCCGTCTTCCCTTCTAACTTCAGACTTGTTACTGTTTAAAATTTTAGTCAGCATTTTATCGTGATCATCCGTACTTTCTAACTTTTCATTACTTACCCAAGTAGCTTTTATAGCTTTTTTACCTTTCATTGCTGCCCAAGTATTACTTGCTAAAACTGCAACTTTATCGCCAAATTTTATCACTTGAGAAACTCCGTTTACTTTTTTAGCTTCAGTATCATCAAAACTTGCTAAGGTTTGCCCAAATGCTGGCGGACGTAGAACCGAAACATACTGCATTCCTTCAGCTACATAATCTAAACCAAACAAGGGTTTTCCTGTAACAATTTTATCTAAATCTACATTGGTAGCACTTTTTCCTATAATTGTATACTCCGAAGGCTTTTTTAGCGTAACATTTTCTGGAACTTCTAATAAAGCCGCTTCATTTACAACATCGCCATAACCTAATGTTTCTCCTTTTGCATTGGTAATTACCCCTTTTGAAGCCGAACAAGTTGCAGCATCAACATTCCATTTTATAGCTGCAGCATTAATTAGCATTTGCTTTGTGGTTGCACCTGTTTGCCTTAAAGCATCCCAACCAAAACGTATTGATTGACTTCCTCCTGCAACTTGACGTTGATACTCTTTATTGTTATACTTCCCTTGTGCTACATGAACTTTATTCCATTCAACATCTAATTCTTCTGCAATAATCATTGGCATAGACGTTTTTACACCTTGTCCAATTTCTGGGTTTGGTGAAAAAATAGTTACATAACCTTCCTTTGAAATTTTAATAAATGCATTAAAATCATTGAAATTTAAATTTTCTACATCCACGGATGGTGTTACGTTGGGTTTACAAGCTGATAACAGATTGAAACCAATCATAATTCCACCACTTGCCAAAGCAGATGTTTTTAAAAAATTTCTTCTGCTAAAACTATATTTTTTTGGAGATTCCATGCTTTAAGTAATTTTAATTAGTTTCCCGTTTTCACGGGAATGACAATTTTAAGGTTTCTTCTTCGAAGAACGTTTTTTCAATTAAGACATTTTTTTTGCAGCAATTGCTACTGCTTTTTCTATTCTATTATACGAAGCACATCTACACAAATTACCGTGCATTGCTTGTCTTATTTCTTCTTGTGAAGGTGATGGATTGTCTTTAAGAAACGAAGCCGCAGTCATAATTTGCCCTGCTTGACAATAACCACATTGTGGCACATCTACTTCTTTCCAAGCTTCTTGTAATGGATGATCTCCTTCTTTAGACAAACCTTCAATTGTTGTGATTTCTTCTGAATCTAATTCAGAAACTTTTAGCTGACAACTTCGCATTGCTATTCCATTTAAGTGAATGGTACAAGCTCCGCATTGTGCAATACCACAACCAAATTTTGTTCCTACTAAATTTAACTCGTCTCTTAAAACCCATAATAAAGGTGTGTCTTCATCCGCAGAAAAAGACTTGAGTTCTCCGTTTATTTTTAAAGTGTAGTTTGGCATTTTAAGTAGTTTTTAATTTATTGGTAAAAGTTACGAAAAAATTGAATATTAATCCTTTAATTATTTCTTAAAATAAAAAAGTGAAGCTTTCGCTTCACTTTTTATTAATTATTTTTTGTTTACAAATAAACCAATCAAGAGCGTTACTATACCTGCACCTAGAGTAATATATGCACTGTTGTTATCTTGTGCTTCAAATTCTGCTATACCAATATCTAAAGATGCTTCTGGTACAATTATTTCGTATGCTCCGTAAGCTACTAATAGAATTCCTACTACAATTAAAATTGTTTTTATTGTTTTGTTCATAATTATATTGTTTAAAAGTTAATTAATTTTTTAGAATTGGTATCTAATACCTAAAGCTATATCAAAATCTAAATCGTCGCTATAACTATCGTTAAAACCTAACTCTGGTCTAATATCTAGAGACATTAATAAAGGAATATCAAAATTATATTCGATACCTAGATTAGCTGCTGCTAAAAAAAATGTTCCATCATTTCCTGGAGTACTAAAAGAACCCAAACCTGCACCAGCACCAACGTACCAGTTAAAACCGTCTTCTCCTAAAGGATTCACCCATTGGTATAGACCTACTAACTTAAAGGCATCTACATTGTTTGAGTTTCTAAAACCTAAATCAAATTCTAAACGGTTATTATCATCTAAATATCTTTGATAAGAGATTTCTCCACCAAATCCATCATTGTCTCCAACTCTTAAACCTAAAGCGTTTTTAGAGATATCTTGTGCTGACATTGCTCCTGTTATTAAAAATAAAATTGCAATTAAAATGTTTGTGTTTTTCATGTTATATATTTTTTAAATTGATTACAATGTAAAATTACTGCAACTACTAAGTTTTTATTTGCTCTATAGAAATGATTATTAACTCATTTAAAAACTATATCTTTATTTTTTTGTAGAACTCATTATATGATAACAATTAATATTACTGCCAAAAGTACTGAAGGTACGGTTAAGCAAATTCAAGAAATTATTGGTGGTACAATTATAGAACGTTGGGGCGAATATATTTTGAGTGTAAATAACAATATTGCTACTGGTAAAATTACTTTTATTACGTTTGAATGGGGAGGAAGTGTTTTAGAATATGATATAACTTTCTTAGAAGATATAACTTTGGTTATGGATACTTCTGAATTTAACCCAATTCATTTTACCTATTTAACTGAAGGACATTGTTTTCATAGATTTGAATTAGAAAATAAAAAAAGGAAATTAACTCAATTTCAATCTGTAATAATTACAAGTAAAGATGGTGGTTATAATTATGGATATTTTGAAAAGAATGTTAAGTTGAACATTCATGTTATTCAAATTAGTAGATTAAAATTTATTAGGAAACGTTTAAATGATGCTTCTCAATTAAATAAACGTTTGTATGAAGTTTTTTACGATCAACAACACGAAAATGTTTTCGCTTATTTTGGAACGTATAATTTAAAGTTAGCAAACCTTATTAAAAGATATAATAAGGTAAAACAAAAAGGAATGATTAAAATTTTGATAAAAGAAGGTATTATTTATCAAATTTTATCAGAACATATTTTACAACATAATAAAGATGTAAAAACAAATAAGCAACCTAACACTTCGCTAAGTAAAAAAGAATTAAATAGTGTTAGAAAAATAGCACAAAAAATTTCTAACAATGTAGCTGAAGATTATAATGTGGAAGAATTGGCAATTACTCTTGGTTTACCACAAGCAAAATTACAGGAAGGTTTTAAAATATTATTTTCTAGAACAGTAATTGAATACATAAGGCATGTAAGGCTAGAAGAAGCTCGTGACTTAATTAATAATACGGATTATAACATCTCTCAAATAGTCTATTCTATTGGCTTTAGTAGCAGAAGTTACTTTTCAAAAATATTTAAAAAGAAATATGGAATTAGCCCAAGTAAGTTTTTAAAAAACAAGCAAAACGTAACAATTAAAGCTTCTTAACCTTAATTTGATACTATTTTTTGAATATTAAATTTAGTTCTATAGGGTTTTGAAATTAAATATTTAATTTCCTCTAAACTTGTTTTTTTATTCAACCATTTATTTTTAAAAATACCTGGTATTTGTAATGGCATTACATCATATATATTATTTATTGAGTTTAATTTCTTATTTGCGTCTGTGTTAATTATAGAACATGTTGTAAAACCATCTTCCGTAGTGTTGTATATACCTGCCAAATAAAAAGGTTCTCTATTCTTTTTTTCAACTAAATAATTTTGTACTGTATTTGTCTCTAATTTGTGAGCATAAAAGCCGGTTGCTAAAACTAAACACCTTCTATTTTTTAAAGATTTTGTAAATAATACATTGTTAAATATATCTTCAACTCTTGTGTGTAGTGTTCTTTTTAGTTTTTGAAAATTTTTCCAGCTACCTTCAAAATTTTGAGGTAAAATACCCCAAATCCCATAGTTAATCTCAATTGGATTATCCATAGTAATAATAGAAACATTTTGCTCTTTTAATCCATCAATTTTTAATTTAGGTTTATAAAGATATGGATGCTTAAATTTTATTTTAGCAAAATCCTCTATAGTAGTTCTACTTGCTATGTTAGATAATTTATAATTCATTTTCTTCTATTTATTAAGAACAAAAATAATTTTACTACACTCTTTTTTTTAACGCATATCAATATAAAATTTGCTCATTTAAAAAAAACGCCTTTAGCAGATGAGTTAATAATTAACGTATTAGAGCAAAACAACAGTATTCTTTCAACATAACTTTGCTGTGTGCAAAAACTGTACACACAATTAATATTAACCTTAAAACTTATATTATGTTACGTTGGTCAATCACATTTATTATTATAGCAATTGTTGCAGGAATTTTAGGATTCTCGGGAATTGCAGGAACAGCAACAGGAATTGCAAAGATTCTATTTTTCATCTTTATTGTATTATTTATAATATCATTATTAAGAGGAAAAAAAGCAATTTAAATTATAGATTTCAAAATATTATTAAGAAGAATGATTTTTAATCATTCTTCTTTTGTTTTTATTGAACATAATTTAACATAAACACCTTGAAAAGTTAATTTTTTACGAAATGAGCAAAGAACGAATTCAAATGAGCAAATGTAGACTCTATCTACTCCATACATTTGTAGTGTAGTTGTTTAACAACCAACTTAAAAGATGTAAAGTAGTAAGCATCAAAAAAATAAATTACTTAAAAATTAAAAACATATATATTATGAAAAATTTCATTTTAACCTTAACATTATTATCAACCGGAATTTTATTTGCACAAGAAAATGTAGTGCAAGTAGATTTAATAGAAAAAACAAAAAATGTAACTCTTGTGGCTATCGAAGATGGAAAATCTGTTGAAAAAGATGTAAAAATAATTACATTAAAAGAAACAGAAGTAAGACTTAATCCAAATCAAAAACACATGTTAAATCAACAAAGAATTGAA
Organism: Tenacibaculum todarodis; assembly: GCF_001889045.1. NCBI lineage: Bacteria > Pseudomonadati > Bacteroidota > Flavobacteriia > Flavobacteriales > Flavobacteriaceae > Tenacibaculum > Tenacibaculum todarodis. Next base: position 1,090,769 of record NZ_CP018155.1, read on the forward strand.
ACACCAATTAGTGTTACTAAAATTGTTATGATTAACGAAGATGAAGATGCTTATTATGACAGAGCCGTAAAAGTAAGTTATTCTTTACCTGCAGGAACAGCTTTAGCAAAAGACTCTACTATTAATTTAACCAAAATAATCCACAGTTCAGATACTGATGAATCAGAAGATAAAAATTATACCGGTTCTGGATATTTTAATCAAGAAGGAGAATTTATCGCTTCTTATTATGATGATTATAAATTGAATTTAGAAGCATTTTAATAATTTAAATACTACATATCCTAAAGGATGGTTTCTTACCATCCTTTTTTATAAAAGCTAACTTAAAGTTAAAAACAATGAATTACTTAAACATACAAACAGAAAAAATATTACCTGTAGCTAAGGAATTAAATCAATTATTAGCAGATTATCACATTTACTATCAGAAATTGAGAAACTTCCATTGGAATATCACAGGGAAAAACTTCTTTGAATTACATGAAAAATTTGAAGAAATGTACATAGATGCAAGAGCCAAAATAGATGAAATAGCTGAAAGAATAGTTACATTACAATATCATCCTATAAGTAGATATAGTAAGTATTTAAAAATTTCTTCAATATCAGAAGAAACACCTTTTAAAACAGATAGAGACATGGTTAATACATTATTGGAAGACCATAAAACATTATTAATTCAAATGAATAATGTCATAAAAAAAGCTGAAGATGCAAAAGATGAAGGAACAATAGATATAATAGGCGGTTACATTGGTCAGTTAGAAAAAACTAGTTGGATGCTAAACGCATGGTCTAAAAATACTGTAGAACAATTTAAAAACGAAATAATATTATCATAAAAACAGAAAAAATAATGCAAGCAGAAAAAGCAATAAACAAAGCAACAAATACAATAGACAACTGGTGGAACTCTTTATTAAGTAACCTTCCTAATATTATTGTAGCCATATTAGTTTTAACAATATCTTTTTTTATATCTCAAAAAGTGAGTATACTAATTGAAAAAATTGTTTCAAAAAAAGTAAAAAAGAAAGCCGTTAGTGGTGTTATTAGTAAAATTATTTCTGTAATAATAATATTGGCTGGTTTATTTATTGCATTAAATATTTTAAATTTAGACGAAGCACTTACCTCTTTATTAACTACAGCGGGTATTGCTGGTGCAGTTATTGGTTTATCTTTACAAGGAACATTATCTAATACTATTTCTGGTATTGTTTTATCTTTTAGAGAACGTATTAAAATTGGAAACTGGGTAGAAACTAATGGATTTTCCGGTGAAGTTATAGATATAAATTTAAAAGAGTTTGTATTAAAAGAAGCCGATAATAACATTGTAATTATCCCCAATAAAGATGTTTTAGAAAGCCCTTTAAAAAACTATTCTCTTACGACAAGAATGCGAGTAAGGTTAGAATGTGGTGTTGGTTACGAATCTGATTTAGATAAAGTTGAAGCATTAACAAAAGAAACTATTGCTAAAGCCTTTGACCAGGTTTTAAGCAATGAAAACGTAGAATTTTATTATACCGAATTTGGTGGTAGTTCTATAAATTTTTTATGTAGATTTTGGATTGATGCAGAAAACTCATTAGAAAAATTGATAGCTAAAAACAATGCAATAAAAGAAATTAAAAAAGCTTTTGATAAAGCAGGAATCAATATTCCATTTCCTATTAGAACACTTCAATTTGATAATACATTGGATGTTTCTAAATAATACTAAAATTACAAAAATTGATACTAAAAAAAGCACATTTTAAATGTGCTTTTTTTATTTCATAAATCCATTTTCACGCATCCAAGAATCCGAATATATTTTATCCATATATCTTATTCCATGATCTGGAAGAATTACTACAACTACGCTATCTTTAGAAAACATTCCTTTTTCTGCGTATTGTTTGGTTGCTTGTATTACAGCACCTGAGGTGTAACCACAAAGTAAACCTTCTTCTTGCACTAAGGCTCTAGATGATAAAGCAGCTTCTTTATCAGTTACTTTTTCATATACATCAATTACATCAAAATCTGTAGCAGACGGAATTAAGTTTTTACCTAAACCTTCAATCTTATAAGGTTTTATTTCATTTTCATCAAACTTGCAAGTTTCATGGTATTTCTTCAATACAGAACCAACAGCATCTACTCCTAATACTTTTATAGTAGAATTTTGTTCTTTTAAAAATTTACCAGTTCCTGAAATGGTTCCTCCTGTTCCACTTGCTACAACTACATGCGTTACTTTTCCGTTGGTTTGCTCCCAAATTTCTGGACCAGTAGATCTATAATGCGCTTCAATATTCAATTCATTAAAATATTGATTTATATAAATTGAATTTGGTGTTTCTCTATGAATTCTTTTTGCTGTTTCGTAATAAGAACGAGGGTCTTTTGCAGGTACATTGGCAGGACAAACATGTACGTTTGCTCCCATTGTTTTTAAAACGTCAATTTTATTTTGTGAAGATTTATCGCTTACTGCTAAAATACATTTATATCCTTTTACTAGAGCTATCATTGCAATTGAGAAACCTGTATTTCCTGAAGTTGTTTCTACAATAGTATCGCCTGGTTTTAGAATTCCTTTCTTCTCAGCATTTTCAATAATATGTAATGCAATTCTATCTTTTGCTGATTGACCAGGATTAAAAGATTCTAATTTTGCGTAAAAAACACCTTCTAAATCTGTAGTAACTCTATTTAATTTAACTAATGGTGTTTGACCAATTAACTCTATAATATTATTGTAAACGTTTTGATTTCTAGTCATTTCTGTTATTAGTATTCATAAAAAAACCTCATAGACTGAATGCTATGAGGTTCTTTCAATCGACTGCAAAAGTACGTTTTCTTATAGAATTATAAAACTACAGCTTCACCTTTACTTTATCAATCTTATTTTCTAGTGCTAAAAAGAATGTATAATCTCTTGCAACTTCCTTTAAAGCATCAAATCTACCAGAAGCGCCACCATGACCAGCTTCCATATTTGTGTGCATCATTAATAAATTATCGTCAGTTTTTAACTCACGCAATTTTGCCACCCATTTTGCTGGTTCCCAATATTGTACTTGACTATCGTGTAAACCTGTTGTTACCAACATATTTGGATACGTTTGTGCTTTTACTTGATCATATGGTGAATATGATTTTATATAGTCGTAATATTCTTTATCCTTCGGATTTCCCCATTCATCAAACTCTCCAGTTGTTAACGGAATACTTTCATCTAACATGGTAGAAATTACATCTACAAATGGTACAGCTGATATAATTCCATTGTATAATTCTGGATTCATATTTACAATTGCTCCCATTAATAAACCTCCTGCTGAACCTCCGCTTGCATATAAATGCTCAGCTGAAGTATAGTTATTTTCAATTAAATATTTTGAGCAATCAATAAAATCTGTAAACGTATTTTTCTTGTTCAGCATTTTACCATCTTCGTACCATTCTCTTCCTAGGTACTGGCTTCCACGAATGTGCGCCAATGCATATACAAAACCTCTGTCTAATAAACTTAAACGCGTTGTGCTAAAACTATCTGGAATTGTATAACCATAAGATCCATACGCATACTGTAATAATGGTGTGTCTTTACCTAATTTAGTATCTTTATGGCGTACAATTGAAACGGCAACCTTTTTTCCGTCTCTTGCTGTTACCCAAACACGTTCGCTTATATAATTTGCTTTATTAAATTTACCTCCAAGTACTTCTTGTTCTTTTTTAACGTCTTTAGATTTATCGCTCATATTAAAATCTACCACCGAGTTTGGTGTTGTCATTGATGTATATGAATATCTAATTACATCGGTATCAAATTCTGGGTTTCCATACACACCTGCTGCGTAGGTTTCTTCATCAAACGGTAAATAATAATCGGCTTTATTATCCCAACGTTTAATGCGAACTTTATTTAAACCTTCGTTTCTTTCTTCTAAAACTAAATATTCTTTAAAGATTGAAATGTCTTCCAATAATGTATCATCTCTATGCGGAATTACATCTACCCAGTTTTCTTTTGAAGTTTTTTCAACTGGCGTTTTCATCAACTTAAAATTAGTTGCGCCATCTTTATTGGTTTTTATGTAAAAATGATCTCCGTAATGTGCAATATCGTATTCTAAATCGCGCTCACGAGCTTGAATCATTTTTAATTCGCCATTAGGATTATCAGCATCTAAAACTTGGTATTCCGTAGAAACCGTTGCAGAAGAACCAATAACTATATATTTATCTGATTTTGTTTTGTAAACAAATGCGTTATATGTTTCGTCTTTTTCCTCAAAAACTAACTCATCTAATTTAGAATCTGATCCTAAAACGTGTTTATAAATTTTAGAACTACGCAACGTTATTGGATCTTTTTTAGCATAAAACAATGTTGTATTATCATTTGCCCAAGTAGAACCTCCTGTCGTATTTTCTATAATATCTTTATAAATTTTACCCGTTTCTAAATTTTTAATTCTGATAAAATATTGCCTTCTACTTACTGTATCTACTGCAAAAGAAGCTAATTTGTTATCTGGAGAAACACTTAAACCACCTAATTGAAAATAATCGTGCCCTTTTGCTTCATCATTTACATTAAACATGATTTCTTCAGTAGCTTCTAAATTTCCTTTTTTACGAGCGTAAATAGGATATTGTTGCCCTTTTTCATAACGCGTAATGTAGTAATAACCTCTATTTTTATAAGGTACAGAAGAATCGTCTTCTTTAATTCTACCTTTCATTTCTTGAAATAATGTTTCTTGAAAATCTTTGGTATACGCAGTTACTTTATCAAAATAAGCATTTTCTTCATTTAGATAATCATACACTTTTTGTGTCTGAGCATCTTTCTCTTTTGCATTTTTTTGTTCTTCAGAAAGACGCATCCAAAAGTAATTGTCTGTACGTTTGTCTCCGTGAATTTCTAATTCTTTGGGTTGCTTTTCTGCAACTGGTGGTGTAGCGTTATTGTCTTTCATTTCTTTCTTTTGCTCTTTTTTACAAGCGGTAGCAAAAATAAGACTAAAAACTGTAACTAATAGCAGTTGATTTTTCATTTCTTTTGGATTAGTTTATAATATCTTTAAAAATACAAATTTTAACTTAGAATAACTCAAATGAACTACTTTTAACATTATATGAGCTAAGTTCTTTTTTATAAAAAAGTATCTTTGTACTATGTTTAATTTAAATGTAGATTTTGATTTATGAAAAAGGAAAAACAACAGAAATCACTTACTAAAAGAATACTTAAATGGAGTGTTTCTATTCTTCTTATTGTATTAATTGCGTTAGTTGCAATTCCGTATGTATTTAAAGATAAAATTGTACAAATGGTAACCAATACCATTAACAATAATATAAATGCAACGGTTACTTTTAACGAAGCCGATTTAAGCTTTCTAAAAAGCTTTCCTTTAGCGAGTTTAACCGTTAATAATGTTTCGGTAGTAAACAAAGAACCTTTTGTTGGCGATACGTTATTCGTAGCTAAAACATTGAGTTTAGATATGAAAATTACTGAACTTTTTAAAAATGCAGATGAAACAATCGATTTAAAAAGTATTGCTACAGCTAACGGAAAAGTAAATATTATTTTAAATAAAGAAGGTCTTGGAAATTACTACATTGCTTTAAAAAATGAAACACAAGAAAGCACAGCAGAAAACAACAGTTCTTTTTCATTTAATATTCAAGATTATAAAGTAGATAATTTACAGTTTAATTATTTAGATAGAAGCACTAACACACAGTTACAATTAGACAGTATTTACCATACAGGAAAAGGAAATTTTGCTGATGATATTCTAGATTTAGACACAAAATCAACTGCAAAAGTTTCGTTTAATTTAGACAAGGTTAACTATATAAATAATGTAGCCGTTTCTTTGGATGCCGTTATAGGAATTGACCTAAAAAACGCTAAATATACTTTTAAAGAAAACACAGGTTATATAAACCAATTACCTTTAGAATTCAATGGTTTTATTCAACTTGTAGAAGAAGGTCAATTGTACGATATTAGTTTTAAAACACCAACTTCATCCTTTAAAAATGCGTTAGCTCTATTGCCTTCTCAGTATTCTGGTAATTTAAAATCGATTAAAACCGAAGGGAATTTTGACCTAAATGGTCTTGTAAAAGGAACCTATTCTAAAAATACAATTCCAACGTTAGATATTTCATTTTCATCTAACAATGCTATGTTTAAATATGCCGATTTACCAAAATCGGTTAAAAATATAAACATCAATTCTAAAATAATTAACAAAACAGGGAATTTAAAAGACACCTATGTAAACGTTAATAAACTGAATTTTAAAATTGATGAAGATGTCTTTTCTGCAAATGGAAATGTTAGTAATATTACTACAAACCCAAAGGTTAATATTACAGCAAACGGCGTTATAAATATAGCGAACATTAGCAAAGTATATCCTGTTAAATTAGAAAATGAATTAGCCGGAATTTTAAAAGCAGATGTTACTACAAATTTTGATATGAATGCTGTTGAAAAAGGGAATTATCAGCAAATAAAAAATGCAGGAACAATTTCTTTAAACAACTTTAAATATGAAGGGAAAGATGTTGCAAAACCTTTCTTTATTGATAAAACTGCTATTGCTTTCAACACAAATTCAATAAAATTGAATGAGTTTAAAGCTAAAACAGGAACATCTGATCTTTCTTTAAACGGAAATTTAGATAATTTTTATGGTTTCTTATTTAAAGACCAAGTTTTAAAGGGAAATTTTGACTTGAATTCTAACAATTTAAAAGTTGCAGATTTTCTTTCAACTGAAACAAAAACCGAAGGTGAAACTGATACCAAAACAGCAAAACTGAAAATCCCTTCTTTTTTAGACATCAAATTAAATGCAAAAGCCAAAACCGTTGTTTATGACAATATTAACTTGTCTAATGTTTCTGGAAACCTATTTATTAAAGATGAAGCGGTAGACTTACAAAACTTAAAAACAGATGTTTTTGGTGGAAATATTGGTTTCAACGGAAATGTTTCTACCAAAGGAGATGCATCTAAATTTAATATGAATTTAAACTTAAAAGAGTTAAATATTGCTGACTCTTTTGGAAACTTAGACATGTTAAAAGCCATTGCTCCAATTGCAAAAACTATTGAAGGAAAAATAAACTCTACTATAAAAGTATCTGGTCTTTTAAATGAAGATATGACGCCAGATTTAAAGTCTATTTCTGGAAATTTATTGGGTCAATTACTTGACACTAAATTAAAAGCTAGCAATTCAACTGTACTAAAATCGGTGAGTTCTAAAGTAGATTTTTTAGACGTTAGCAAGCTAAACCTTAATAATGTTAAAGCCTTATTTACTTTTGAAAATGGTAACGTAAATGTAAAACCATTCAATCTTAATTATAAAGATATTGAAATGCAAGTTGGCGGTAAACATGGTTTTGATAATTCAATGAATTATGACATTACTTTTAATATTCCTGTTAAATACCTAGGAACAGAAGCCACCAATTTACTTTCTAAATTATCTCCTAAACAAACAGCAGACATTAAAACCATACCTATAAAAGCTATTTTAACTGGAAATTTTACAAGCCCTAGTTTTTCAACAAATATTAAAGACGCCACTTCTAACTTAATAACACAATTAATAGAAAAACAAAAACAAGATTTAAAAGATAAAGGGAAAGATAAAATTAAAAACTTATTAGGCTTAGGAAACACTAAAAACGATACTATTAAGAAAGATTCAACCAAAACAACAAATACTCCTAAAGATAAAATTAAAGGAATTTTGGGCGGTTTTTTTAGTAAGAAGAAAAAAGATACAACAAAAAAGAAATAATAGTAATTCTAAAATTGTTAAAAGGAGCGAAACAAATCGCTCCTTTTTTTATGCTAAGTTGATTTTAAATTAATTTGAAAAGCACTAAGTTTGTTTCCTAATAATTTATAACAAAAGAATAATGTTTGGAGATTTATCTGGAATGATGGACAAGCTGAAAGATGCTCAAAAAAAGGTTGAAGAAACAAAACAACGTTTAAACAATGTACTTATTGATGAATCTTCTTCCGAAGGAAAAATAAAAGTTACTGTTACTGCAAATAGAGAGATTAGAGCTATTAACATCGACAATTCACTACTTTCTGATGCAGAAGAACTAGAAGATTATTTAGTTTTAACGTTAAACAAAGCTTTAAAAAGAGCAGGAGAAATTAACGAACAAGAAATGGCGGTTGCTGCTAAAAGCGGAATGCCAAATATTCCTGGAATGGATATGTTTAAATAATGTTCTTAGAATTTAACATACAAGACTACTTATTACCTTGTTTAAATAAAAAAATCTTTGGGATAGATTGTCCAGGATGTGGTATACAACGTTCTGTTGTTCATCTTGTAAAAGGAGAATTTACAGAAGCTTTTTACTTGTACCCTGCAATTTTTACTTTAGTTCTTTTGTTTGCTTTTATTTTGATAAACAAAAAACTGAAACTAAAACACGCTTCAAAAATTATTTTTACTTTAGCTATTATTAATGTGCTAATAATTTCTATCAGTTATATTATAAAAATGAACTTTATATTTAATCTTTAATAAAAAAAATCAACCAAAAATGGACAAACCAACCGTATCAAATTCAAATGATTACAATTACATGGAAAAACAAAAACTACCTAATGCTACAGGAGTAATAATCTTAGGAATATTATCTATTGTAACTTGTTGCTGTTATGGTATTATTGGTTTAATTCTAGGTATAGTTGGTCTTGTTTTAGCTAAAAAAGCGAAACAAGTATATCTTGCCTCGCCAGAAGAATACACAGGATTTTCTAATGTTAAAACAGGTAAAATCTTATGTATTGTTGGTATTGTTTTAAACGTATTGTTTATTGCTTATATCGTAGGAATTGTTGCTTACATTGGTTGGGATGCATTATCTGATCCTGAATTACTTCAGCAAAGAATACAAGAATTACAATAAAAGAAAAAGCGGTTATTTATTAAAATAACCGCTTTTTTTATATCAAGCCTTTTGCTTTAAATTCTAAATACTTATTAATAACATTTACAGATAAGTTATTAGGTTTTGTAAGTATTGCATGCACTCCAGCTTTCTCTAGTTCTTTTACCATTCGTTTTTTCTCGTAGGCAAATTTTTCTCCTATTGTTTTGTGGTAAATTCCTTGAACATCTTCGGCATTTGTTGCAATTAATTCATCTAACTCTGTATTTTCAAAAAATACGGTAATTAGTAAATGCTTTTTACTTATCGCTTTTAAATATAGTAATTGACGTTTAAGTGCAGAAATATGCTCAAAATTTGTGTACACAATTAACAAACTACGCTGGTTAATTTTTCTTTTAATGGTTGCGTATAACAAGCTAAAATCAGTATCAGAAAAACTGGTATTTAAGTTATATAACGTTTCATTTATAGTTGTTAAATGTGTTTTCTTATTACTTGCAGCAACAATATTTTCTACCTTTTTTGCAAAAGTTAACATTCCTGCTTTATCATTTTTCAACAATGCTATATTTGAAAAAGCTAGTGTAGAATTAATTGCATAATCCACTAATTTTAAATTCTCAAAAGGCATTTTCATAACGCGTCCCATATCTATAATAGAATATATTGGTTGCGATTTTTCATCTTGATATTGGTTCACCATCAATGCGCCTTTTTTAGCGGTAGCTTTCCAATTTATAGTTCTAACATCATCTCCAGGAACGTAACTTTTAATTTGTTCAAATTCCATAGTGTGCCCAATTCTTCTAATCTTTTTTAAGCCATATTCCGTAAGTCTATTGCTCATTGCCAAAAACTCATATTTTTTCATTTGAATATAAGATGGATACACAGCAACCTTTTGTTGGTTATCAAAACTAAACCTACGTGCAATAATTTTTAATTGTGAAGATGCGAAAACATGTACAAAACCAAAGTGGTATTCGCCACGTTCAACAGGTGTTACTTGATAATCGAATTGATAGTTTTCTGAAGATTTTATAGTTGAAAAATGATTAAAATCTCTTTTTTGAAACTGACTAGGTAATTCATCTATAACTTTTACAAAAACCTGAAATGGATATTTATTATCGATTTGAATTGAAACTGGATTCTCATCAGAATTTGAAAACTTTTCTGACAAAATTCTCTTTGCTGAAATCGCTGTTTTATTCCTGAAAAGTAAAACGAAATCAAACAACGTTAGCACACCAAAAATTAGTACACAAACCCACGCAAGACTGTATAAAAAGGGCAACCAATAAGACAATAAAAACAATGCAGACAAGCCTGCGATGTAATAGAAAAATTGATCGTGTACAAATATGGATTTATAAAACTTCACAGCTATTATCTTGGAACTTCAACAGATTGAACAATCATTTCTATAACTTTATCGGCAGTTAAACCTTCCATTTCTCGCTCTGGAGTTAGCATTACACGATGACGTAAAACAGGATATAAACTCTTTTTAACATCTTCCGGAGTTACAAAATCTCTTCCGTTAATTGCTGCAAATGCTTTTGAAGCCATTAAAACCGCAATACTTGCACGTGGAGAACCACCTAAATACAAATGAGGATGATTACGTGTATTTGTTATAACTTCTGCTATATATTTTACAATTTTTTCTTCAACAAGAATATCAAAAATGTTATTTCTATACGTTAACAAATCTGCTTCAGAAAGTACAGATGTTATTAATTCTTGTGGCTTCTGCCCTTTTCTAGCGTTATGATTGCTAATAATTTTAACCTCTTCTTCTAAATTTGGATAACCAACATTAATTTTGAATAAAAAACGGTCTAATTGTGCTTCTGGCAATGCATACGTTCCTTCTTGCTCAATAGGATTTTGAGTTGCCAACACCATAAACGGCGGACTCATTTTGTACTGTGTTCCGTCTATAGTTACTTGGCGTTCTTCCATCGCTTCAAACAATGCAGATTGCGTTTTGGCTGGCGCTCTGTTTATTTCATCAATTAAAACAAAATTTGAAAATACAGGTCCTTTTTTAAACTCAAAATCAGACGTTTTCATGTTTAAAACTGAAGTTCCTAAAACATCCGAAGGCATTAAATCTGGCGTAAATTGAATACGACTAAAATCCGTACTTATTGTTTTTGCTAACAACTTTGCAGTTACTGTTTTTGCAACTCCAGGAACACCTTCAATTAAAACATGTCCGTCTGCTAATAAAGACACTAAAAGTAATTCCATAAAATCCTCTTGCCCAACAATTACTTTTTGTAGTTGTGCTTTTATTGAAGAAACTGCTTCTTTTAACTTCGATAAATCAATACGATTTTTAAATTCGTTTTGATTTTCTAAAATATTTTCATTTTGCTGATTTTCAGTATTTTCCATTGCTATTGTGTTTTACTTTTATAGGTTTCAATTAAGCTGTTTAATGCAATTAATTGTTCTTTTGAAACCGTATTTAATTGTTGAATTTGTGCTATTTTTTTGAAAACTTTCTCAGTGTCTTCTTCAGTATTATTACTTCTTGAGGCTAAATGTTTATAAAACGATTGATTTAGCACATCCGTTGGAATATTCATTTTACTTCTAACCCAAACTAAAAAATAATTAATTTTTTGATTGGCTATTTTTTGATGCTGAGATTTCTCATAATACATATTACTAATTGTCCTTGTAAATGCTAATGTTTGGTTTTTTAACGGTGTTATAATTGGTATGTCTCTTTGTTCTCTTTTTCCTTTGAAAAACACAAAAAACAACACACCAATTAGAGCAATATAATATGCCCATTTTAAACTTTTAGAATTTAAAATATAATTTAATGGTGACGTAATTTTATCTTTCCCTGTTTTATAATATGCATCCCAAAGTATTGGTTTTTCTGGATCTAAATACGATAATACTGATGCAACATACGCATCATTTTTTTGATGCAAAATATTATAATTTGTAAAAGCTAACGGAAATGTATTGATGTAAAAATTACCTTTCCCAAATTTATGTTTTATAAAATTAACGCCACTTTTTAAAGCTACACTGTCTTTATCAAACATGGTTATTTTACCTAAAGCTGTAGTATTTATGGTGTCTATTTCTTCAAAATAAATACGCGGCATTGGTCTATCAAAACTATATTTTTTATCCGAAAAAGCAGGGTTTAACAAAGAAACATAGTGTTTTTCATTCAGTTCTAAAGTAGATAACGAACTGGTTTTTAATCCTAAAGTATCTATTTGACTTCCATTTGTAGACAAAAACACATCATTACCTCTTTCTACGAATTTTAAAAGTTCATTAAACTCGTCTTCTCCAAAATTAATTCCTCCATCTACAAAGAAATACGTTCCGTTTACTGTGCTATCTTGTAAGAAAACATACGGAGCTGCATTAATGTCTTTTATGGTTGAATTGGAAAGAAAACTTGGTAATTCTTTTCTTAAAACATAGGTTCCGTAGGGCATTTTGTGTTTTGCCACATAAGAAGGAAACCAACTTATAGGTTTTACTTTTGTTGCATCTGCATAGATTAACAAGACTACAATTGCTATAAAAAGTGCTATATATATTTTTACTTTCTTATTCACCTATTTTACTTTTTAAGTTCGTAAAAAGGCTTGCTGCTTTGGTAAATTCAGTTTCATCAATATCAAAGTTTCCATACCAAACAAAATCGTATAAACGTGTGCTTTCTGTAAATTGATGATGCACTTTAGTTGCTTGTAACTCTTTAATATAATCTTCGTTTGTTTTCTCTTGTTGCCAAATTATCAGTTCTTTATCCGCTAATTTTTGTAAAATTAACAAATAGTAATAACGAACCGCTAAACGATAATTTTTATTAGTTACAGACTGATTTACAAGCTCTTGTAAATCGCTATTTTTAATCAACTCTTCTTCATCTGTAATATGAATAGCTGCTATTTTAGCGTTTTTATTTTTTAAATTATTGGTATCAATTTTTAAGAAAAACTTCAAAATAAAATACAGTAAAACAGCTAAAAGAATATAAGGTAATATTGATAAAAAGTCTTTTATTAAACCTAAAGCAGGAGAAATATCATCAAATATCCAAGAAAGTCCTTTTTTAACCAATCTACCCAACCAGTTCCAAAGGCGATCTAAAATATTGTCTTCTTTCTTTTGAACGTTATAATTAAAATCATCCGAATTTCTATACTTCTCTATAGATTGCTCATCAAATTTCGTTAGAGAAACTTGGGTACTATCTATTTGTATTCCTTCAAAATCTTGCTGCGCAAAACTTCCGAAGGAAAAGATAAAAAACGATATAAAAATTATAAAATGCTTCAAAATTACTCTCCTAATCTATCAATTTGTTCAATAGTTCCTGATGCATATTTTTGTTCGTTTATATCGAAATAAATTAACACTGTAGATACTAATGTTACTGCGTAAAACAAAAATCGCCCAACGTAAGAAACAACTGTTAAAAACAAATAAATTGGATCAGAAAAAATACTCATAATTGCCATTGGATCATTTTCTCCAATACCAGACATTGATTTAATAAGCATATAGATTATAGAAGGTATAGAAAAAATACTACCTAAAACGCCAATTAATAAACCAACTACAATTAAAACCCCAAAGGTTTCCCACCAATGATTTTTTATAAAAGTAAAGCTATAACTAATAGCATCCATTACTTCTTTTCCTTTAAAAACATAAATTGAAGAAGCTAATGTTAAAGGTATTGCAACATAAATTCCTGGAATTACACAAAAAAGCATTCCTACAAAAACCATTATACCAACTAAAAAACCTAAACCTACAAATGCCCAAAGATTGTTACTTACGTTCTGTTTTATTTCTTCATAATTAGTTTTTCCTTCATTGTCTATATAAGATTTTATATAATACATTGCAGCAACGTTTATCATTATATAAGCAATTAAGTATGAGAAAAACATTACAAAAGTTGCTATTACCATTCCTGCACCACTATATTGTGTTTGTGCATTATTAGGGTTACTCCAATCAACATCCGAAAATAAATTAGATTGCTCATAAGAATAATATAAAATACCCGCTAAAGCAATTAAGATTGGAATTAAAGCAATCTTAAATGTTGTTGTAAAAAACGGTTTCCATTCTAGTCTAAAAAACTTGAATGTATCTGTAATTATTGCACCTAAATCGCGCTCTTTTTTAAACTCTACGTACTCGTTATTGTTTCTCATTTTGCATTTTTTTAGTTAGTTGAATTGGGTATATTATGTAATAAAATATAATAGTTGATAGTGATATTAATATGATAAAAATTGCTAGCCAATCTGGCATTTCTGTATGTCTAGTTACAAAACCTTCTAAAAAACCGGCAACTATAAAAAATGGAATTGTACTTACCATAATTTTTAAACCTGCTTTTATACTCTTTTTAAAAGATTCTAAACGCGAGTATGTTTTTGGAAACAATAAACCGTTACCCAACACCAAACCTGCACAACCTGCAATTACAATTACTGAAATCTCTATAGTTCCATGAATCCAAATGGTTCTGGAAGATTCCCAAAACAAGCCTTTATCATAGAAAAAGTACAGAAATGAGCCTAACATTATTCCGTTTTGCATCATTATATATAAAGTTCCTACAGAAAACAACATTCCAAAAACAAAGGCATACATAGCAACACGAATATTGTTAATTGTTATACCAATAAACATTTCGGTTTCATTTGCTTTTTTATAAACCGCCATTGGATCTCCGTTTTCAATGTTTTCCAAAGTCATATTTACATAAGCATCGCCCATAATTAAACGTACAAAATCTGCATCTTTTGAAGCTGAAAAAGCACCAACTAATGTAAAAAAACCAAAAACCACAAAGGCAATTAGTAGTTGTTTTTGATGTTGATAAAATTCTAGCGGAAACTCTTTTAAGAAAAATTGAACAAATCTATTCTTCCCTTCTTTTTTTGTTTTGTAAATTTTAATATGTGCAGTTGAAGCAATAGAATTTAAGTATGCTTCTGTATTACTAGCAGGATAAAATGTTTTTGCGTAGCTTAAATCGTCTGTAACTTCAATATATAAATCCGATAATTGATCTGGAGAAACCTGCTTTTTATTTGACAAAACGTCATCAAAAAGCTGCCACTTTTCTTTATTTTTTGATACAAAAGAAGCTTCTCTCATTTATAAATTAAAGACTAAAAAGATTAATGAAATTATTATATTCGCAATTCTTATTTGACAACAAATAACGATAAAAAATGGATAACTTTCAAATAGAAACAGCTCAAAATATTACTTTACAACAAAATGCAGCACATATAACTACGCGTATTGGTTCTTATTTGTTAGATACGCTAATAATTGTGCTTTATGTTATCGTTTTAATGTTCGTTATGGGTTGGTTAAATATTGATGAGGGATTTACGCTTTATGTATTTGGGACCATTTTTGGTTTACCTATTTTCTTCTACAGTTTACTTTTTGAAGTTTTACTAAACGGACAAACTCCAGGAAAAATAATTAACAAATTAAGAGTTGTAAAATTAGATGGTACTAAACCTACTTTTGGAAGCTATCTTTTACGCTGGATGTTGCGTGTAATCGATTTTAACTTAGCAAGTGGTTCTGTTGCTGTATTAACTATTTTATTAAACGGAAAAGGACAACGTTTAGGAGATATTGCAGGAGGAACAACTGTTATTAGTGAGAAAAAACGAGTTACTTTAAATACTTTAGGTGTAGATGTTGCTATAGATTACAAACCAACGTTTCCACAAGTTACTATGCTTTCTGATAGTGATATGCAAACCATAAAACAATTGTACAGGAAATCTAAACGAACTAGAAATCATAAAATAATTCTAAAACTACACGTTAAAATTATAGAACTTACCAATATAAAAACAGATTTGCAGCCAATGGATTTTGTTGAATTGGTTATTAAAGATTATAATTATTACACACAACAATAAACAAAAAAAGCGACCCAATGGTCGCTTTTTTTGTTTATTTACTTTCTTAAATAAGAATGATTAAAACTCAGAGATTGTTTTCTTAATAATTGAAATACAATCCATTAATTGTTCTTTGTTCATTACCAAAGGTGGCGCAAAACGAATTATGTTTCCATGTGTTGGCTTTGCTAATAAACCGTTATCGCGTAATTTCATACAAATATCCCAAGCTGTTGAGCTTTCTTCAGTATCATTTATTAAAATTGCATTTAATAACCCTTTACCTCTGACAGATTTTACAAGCTCGTTTTCTTTAGCAAATTCAGCAAGTTCTGCTCTAAACATTTGCCCTAAAGCTTCTGCATTGTCTGCTAATTTTTCATCTTTAACAACCTCTAAAGCTGCAACTGCTACTGCTGCTGCAACAGGATTTCCTCCAAAAGTAGAACCATGATTTCCAGGTTTAATAACGTTCATTACGTTATCATTTGCTAACACGGCAGAAACAGGATACGCGCCTCCGCTTAGTGCTTTTCCTAAAATTAAAACATCTGGTTTTACGTTTTCATGATCTACAGCTAACATTTTACCTGTTCTTGCAATTCCGGTTTGTACTTCATCAGCAATAAAAAGCACATTATAATCTGCACACATTTTTTTAGCAGCAGCTAAATATCCTTCAGAAGGAACATAAACACCCGCTTCACCTTGTATTGGTTCTACTAAAAATGCAGCAATATTGTTACTACTTTCTAATGCTTCTTGTAATTCTTGTAAATTATCATATTCAATCTTTAAAAACCCTTTAGTATAAGGTCCAAAGTTTTTTCTTGCAACTGGATCGTTAGAGAATGAAATAATAGTAGTAGTTCTTCCATGAAAGTTATTTTCACAAACAATAATTTCTGCTTTATTTTCATCAATCCCTTTTACTTCATACGCCCATTTTCTAGCTAATTTTAAAGCAGTTTCCACGGCTTCTGCGCCAGTATTCATTGGTAATAATTTATCGAAACCAAAAAGTTCAGTAGCATATTTTTCATAAGAACCTAACATGTCATTATAAAATGCACGAGACGTTAAGGTTAATGTTTTTGCTTGATTTACCATTGCATCTACAATTCTTGGATGGCAATGTCCTTGGTTTACGGCAGAATATGCAGAAAGAAAATCGTAATATCTTTTTCCTTCAACATCCCAAACATATACTCCTTCTCCTTTGCTTAAAACCACAGGAAGTGGATGATAGTTATGTGCTCCGTATTTGTTCTCTAATTCAATCGCTTTTTGCGAAGTTAATTGGTCTAAAATAGCCATTTTAAATAATATTTAATTAATAAAAAAACCATTCCTGTTCTACCTTTATCCTTTCAGTAAAAACTGAAAATTCAGCGTGGGAAAGAAATCATCCCCGAAGGTGCAAATTACAAATTAATAGTGACTTTTCTTAAAATAATGTGTCATAAAAAGGAATCAAAAAATCAAAAAAAATTATGAACCAAGTTATTGAAACGTACAACAATTTAACAGGCTCTTTTGGAGCTCCAATTGCAGCATTAGCCATTATTATAATAGGATGGTTTGTAGCTGGAATCTTAAAAAAAGTAGTTAAAAACCTTATTAAAAAATCGGGCGTAGATGATTCTTTAAGCAGTAAAAAAGTAAACTTTGCAGATGTAATTGCAAAATTGTTATACTACTTAGTAATGATTTTTGTGTTTATGCTAGCGCTTAACAAACTAGGAATGACAAGTGTTTTAGAACCAGTAAAAGGTTTACTTGATGGATTTTTAGGCTATATTCCAAACATTATCGGTGCAGGTTTAGTGGCTTACATTGGTTATATGTTGGCAACAATTGTATCTGAATTAGTTGGCTTATCTGGAGATACAATTCAAAAATTTGCTCCAAAATTACGCTTACCAGAAAATATAGATTTAGTAGATATATTAAAGAAAGTAGTATTTATTTTCATCTTTATTCCTTTATTAATATCAGCATTAAACATTTTAAATATTAGTTCAGTTTCAGAGCCAGCAAGCGAAATGTTACAAAGCTTCTTTAGTGCAATTCCTAAAGTATTAGTGGCAACAATAATCATGATAATCTTTGTAGTTGGAGGTCGTTTCTTAAGCGAGCTATTAAAAGATTTATTAGACAGTTTAAACTTAAACCAAGTAATGCAAAAATCTGGTTTAACAGCAGTTACAGGAAAAACAAACATAGAACGTTTAATAGCAAATATTGTGTATGCTTTTATTATTTTATTCGGTTTAGTTACTGCAATAGAAAAATTAGAGTTCACAAAATTATCAGAAATGATGAATACTGTAATTGAATTAGGTGGTAATATCTTATTCGGTTTAGTAATCTTAGCAATAGGAAATTGGGTTGCAAATGTTGCCTCTAAAAACTTCTTAAAATCAGACGATAATCCATTTGTAGCCAACATTATAAAAGTAGCAATTTTAGCAATCTTTTTAGCAATTGGTTTACGCAGAATGGGTATTGCAGATGATATTATAAACCTAGCATTTGGTATCACTTTAGGCGCAGTTGCCTTAACAGTTGTATTAGCTTTCGGTTTAGGAGGTCGTGAAGCAGCAGGAAAACAAATGACAAAAATTTTAGATAAGTTTAATAAAAAATAAACTTTAAAATCATATCATTAAAAAGCATCTCAATTGAGGTGCTTTTTTTATGCAGAAAAATAGAACAATCTTAATTTGGGCGTTACCTAAAAAGGTCGGGCTTTCACTACTCGCTTTTTTTGAAAAATAAAAAAGAGCTCAAACAAGCCGTTCAATCCCTAACGCAAATGCGGTTCCATACTTAAAAAACAAACCACATAGAAACATAGAACATAAAGATTCACTCACTCAAAAAAACTATGTGTTCTATGTTTCTATGTGGTAAAATAATCCGTGATTCCGTGGTGAAAAAATCAATATCTTTTCCTTAATTTTGCAAATCCAATAAACAACAGAGAATGCCACGTAGAGAACGAAACAAGTTTGTAAAAAGAAATCAAATTTTAGAATTAAAAATTGAAGATTATGCCTTTGGCGGAAAAGGAATTGCAAGAATAAAATCTGAAGAAGGAAGCTTTGTTGTTTTCGTTCCTAATACATTACCAGGACAATTGGTAAAAGCACAGATTAAAAAATCGAGTAAAAAGTACGCAGAAGCTAAATTAATTGATGTTTTAGAAGATTCAGAAAACGAAGTCGACGTTCCTTTTCAAGACATTCCTGGAGCTCCGTATATTAAATTACCGATAGATTTACAACATCAATATAAAAAAGAAAGTACACTTTCACTCTTTAAACGTATTGGAAAAGTTGAAAATATTGAAGATGTTTTTGACGAGTTTATAACCTCACCAAATGTATTTCATTACAGAAATAAAATGGAATATGGTTTTTCTGCAATTGGTTACGACAGAGTAAACAAAACCGATGTAGATGAATTTACTTTAGGTTTTAAACGTCGTGGAGTTTGGTGGATGGGAGATAATCTTGATAAAGATTCTGGTTTATTCGACAAAGAGTTTGAAGACAACTTAATAAACATTAGAAAATACTGTCAAGATACAGGTTTAGCACCTTGGCACGGACCAAAAAGAGAAGGATTCTTTAGATATTTTGTAGTTAGAAAATCATACAAAACAAACGAACTTTTATTCAATTTAGTAACCACATCACCAGAATTAGACAAATTCGATTTACATGAGTTTGCAGCCTTTTTAAAAGGAATTTTTGGAGACAGAATTGCAGGTTTATTACACACAATTAACGATGAAGTTGGCGATAGAACCATTGCAACTTCTGGAAGTATAAATCTTGTTTACGGAAAAGACAAAATTGTAGAAGAATTGTTAGGTTTAAATTTTGAAATTAGCATGAAAAGCTTCTTTCAAACAAACCCAAAATCTGCCGAAAAACTATATACAAAAGTTATCGATTATGCTTTAGAAAATAAAGCTGCAATTGACAATACTGTTGTTATGGATTTATTTTGTGGAACTGGAACTATTGGTCAAATATTAGCTTCAAAAAGTGAAAACGCAAAAATAGTTGGTGTAGATATTGTAGCTTCAGCAATTGAAGATGCTAAGAAAAATGCCAAACGTAATAATATTGAAGGTTTAGAATTTTATGCTGCAGATGTTGGTAAGTTTTTAAATGAACATCCACAATATCAAAATAAGATTAGAACCCTAATTTTAGATCCAGCCAGAGCAGGAATTGCACCAAAAACGCTAAAGAAAATCATTAACCTAAATGCAGACAGAATGGTGTATGTTTCTTGTAACCCTGCAACACAAGCACGTGATACAGAAATGTTACGAGAAGCTGGTTACGAGTTAAAAAAGATTAGTTTGGTAGATCAATTTCCGCATACAAGTCATATAGAAACGGTTGTTTTGTTTGAAAAGGTGTAAATAAGTTTATTCGTTTACTTACTCTTGCTGTTTGTTTTAGGGTTTATTTGTTTATTTGTATAAAAATAAGCTATTATGAAAGTATATTCATTTGAAAAATTGACGGTTTGGCAAGAATCAAAAAATCTTGTAAAAGATATTTATAGATTAACAAAAGATTTTCCTTCTGAAGAAAGATTTGGTTTAATTTCTCAGTTAAGAAGAGCATCCGTTTCAATCGCTTCAAATTTAGCAGAAGGAACATCAAGAAAAACAAATAAAGACAAAGCACGTTTTACAACAATTTCTTTTAGTTCTGCAATGGAAGTGTTAAATCAACTCATAATTTCTAAAGAATTAAACTTTATTTCTGAAAAAGATTATATTTTAGTGCGAGAAAAATTAGAGAAAATCACCAACATGTTAAATGCTTTACGAAACTCTCAACTCAAATAAACACATACACGTTTAAACAAATAAACATATAAATGAATAAACGATTTATTATATTTTTAATTGCTACAGTATCCTTAAATTCCGCTTGCGAAATAGATGATATTTGTGTAGAACCTACAACACCTAATTTAGTGTTACGCTTTTACGATGCAACAAGTACAACAACAATAAAAGCAACAGACTCACTATATATTTGGGCAGAAGGAAAAGATAGTCTTTACTTAAACGAAGCTGTAGATTCTATTGCAATTCCGTTAAATCCGTTAACATCAGAAACAGTTTATAATCTATCTCAAGGAACTTTATTACTAAATAAATTAACGATAACCTATACTCCTGAAGAGGAATTCACATCTCGCTCTTGCGGTTATCGTTTTACTTATAAGGATGTTTCTTTAAGTTTAGATTCACCATCAAACAGTTGGATTTCTTCAATAACTCCAACCATAATTCCGTCAATAACAAATCAAGACTCAGCGCATGTACAAGTATTTCATTAGCATTTTATTGATTATTATTTCGATTGACGGGTTTTCTCAAGAAAAAGAAAAAACCGAAGTGAAAAAAGATTCGGTAACCTATAAAACTGGTTATGGAATTAGAGTTGGTCTAGATATAAGTAAACCAATTAAGTCCATATTAGATGATTCTTACAGCGGATTTGAAATTACTGGAGATTATAGAATTACTAAAAACTGGTATGCTGCAGCAGAATTAGGTTACGAAGAAGAAAACACAATTGAAGATTTTACAAATTCTACCGCAAAAGGGAGCTATATTAGATTAGGCGCAAACTACAATGCTTATGAAAATTGGCTAGATATGAATAATGAAATCTTTGTTGGTTTTAGATATGGTTTTAGCATTTTTGACAATACAGTAAATAGCTATACTCCAAATACAGGAAACACTTATTTTATAGCAAACCAAATAGATACACCTTTTACTGATACTGGTTTAACGGCACATTGGGCAGAATTACAATTAGGTTTAAAAGCAGAAACACTTAAAAACCTGTTTATTGGTTTAAGTTTTTCTTACAAAGTAGGTATCAGTATAGACGACCCAGAAAACTTTAAAACCCTCTTTGCACCTGGTTTTAACAGAGTATATGCTAACAATGTTGGTTTTGGCTTTAACTACACTATTTCCTATTTAATTCCGTTTGTTAATAAGTAATTGTCGGTGGTTTTACTGTTTTTAGTAAATTTATCCCACGTTTAAAACAAATTTATTAACAATGAATAAAATACCTAGCGTAAATTTAGCAGACTTTTTATCTAATGATGCAACTCGCAAACAAAAATTTATAGATGAAATTGGTCATGCCTACGAAAACATTGGCTTTGTAGCCTTAAAAGGACATTTCTTAGACGACAAACTCGTTGACGATTTATATACAGAAATTAAAAACTTTTTCGACTTACCTGTCGATGTAAAAGAAAGCTACGAAATCCCAGGAATTGGTGGACAAAGAGGTTATGTTTCCTTCGGAAAAGAATCTGCTAAAGGGAAAAAAGAAGGAGATTTAAAAGAATTTTGGCATTTTGGGCAATATGTAGACGCCGCTTCAAAATATGCAAAAGAATATCCAGATAACGTTACAGTTAAAGAATTACAGAATTTTAACGAAGTAGGTAAACAAACCTATAAAATGTTAGAAAAAACAGCGAGATACGTTTTACGTTCACTTGCATTACATTTAGGTTTAGAAGAAACTTATTTCGACAACTATATTAAAGACGGAAATAGTATTCTAAGACCAATCCACTATCCACCAATACAAACTGAACCAAAAGGAGCAGAAAGAGCTGCTGCACACGGAGACATTAACTTAATCACCTTATTAATGGGCGCTCAAGGTAAAGGTTTGCAAGTGCAAAACCATAATGGAGATTGGATTGATGCAATGGCCGAACCTGACGAATTAATGATTAATGTTGGTGATATGCTATCTCGTCACAGTAACAACAAATTAAAATCGACCATACATAGAGTTGTAAATCCACCAAAAGAAATGTGGGGAACATCACGTTATTCTATTCCATTTTTTATGCACCCAGTTTCAGATATGAAATTAGATGTTTTAGAAAATTGTATTGATGCAGAAAACCCTAAAAAGTTTGATGATATTACTGCAGGTCAGTTTTTAGATGAACGTTTAAGAGAACTTGGATTAAAAAAGTAATCAGTATACAGTAGCAGTTTACAGTTTTAAGCTGACTGAAAACTGCTACTGAGAACTGCCAACTAAAAAATATGGATTTAAAAGATCAATTAAAAAACCTATTTCCTGAGCACGAAGAAACTGCAGAACCTATAAAAGAGAAATCTGACATTTGGCTCCAAGACGAACCTATTATTTGTAAATACGAAAAAAGAAAAGGAAAACCCATTACTATTTTAGAAGGATATAATGGTGCAACCCAAGACTTTAAAAAACTAGCCAAAGAGATAAAAAAAATGCTAAGCGTTGGCGGAAGTTTTAAAGATGAAAAAATAATCATTCAAGGAGATTATCGTACTCAAATTATGCAACTTTTAAAAGATAAAGGATTTAACGTAAAACGTGTTGGTGGATAAATTATTATTTAACAAAATATTTTAGAAATACCATGAAAATTTAAACCATTTAATAAGATATCAATAAAACTCACCTCGCTTTTATACTATACTAATTATTTTTACGTTATTTGGCTACAGAATTAATAATTCTACAACATAATGAAACCCCATTTTTTACACATTACAAATGGTGATTACACCACAAAACATCTTAAAAATTTAAATTTTAATGGCAATTATATTACATGGCGAGAAATGCTGTGTGAAGGACAGACATTAACAGATGTTGGTAGTGAAACCTTTTGGAAAACTCGTTTCGATTTTTTAAAATCATCTTATAAAATAAGTAAGAAGAAGTTTATAGATTATACACTTAAGGAATACAGAAATCTCTGTAAACACAAGCAACAAGACGAAATTGTACTATGGTTTGAATCCGATTTATTTTGTCAAGTAAATATGCTGGCTGTAATAAGTTGGTTAAAAAAGCATAGAAAAGGTTATAAAATATCTTTAGTTTCTTCAGGAAAGATAGATGATACTAATAAAATGTACAACTTATCAGAACTAAACGAAGAACAAATACAAAATCACTTTAAAAATAGAGTTGTTTTAACGCAAGATGATATTGAATATGCCGATTATATTTGGCAATTATATTGTTCGGATAGTCCTTTACGTTTAGAAACAGTGCATCAGTTCAATCCAATGTCTCCATTTACTTATTTAGCAGACGCTATAAAAGCACACTTATTACGTTTTCCTTCAATAGAAAATGGCTTAAATTTTATTGAAAACTCAATTCTACAAACTGTAAACCAAAATGAATTCTCTAGTAAAGAACAATTAATTCAAAACTTATTACAACACCAAGAAAATTACGGTTTTGGAGATATCCAATACAATAATAACTTAAGTGAAATGAAAAGGCTTTTCACTTCATTTAGCCCAGTAAAACTCAGTAAAATCGGTAAAAAGGTATTAAATAATCAAATTAATTTTTACGCTAATATTCGTTCAGATTTTTCGTATCTTGGTGGTACAAAAAAATACAACTACCTGTATGTAAACAATACAGGCAAGTTACTGAAAATCACTTCTTAATGAATATTAAACATTCCGAACTAATACTAAATCCTAACGGAAGTATTTACCATTTAAACCTTCTTCCAAAAGATATTGCAACAGATATTATTTTTGTTGGAGACCAAGACAGAGTAGATAAAGTTACTGCTCATTTTGATTCAATCGACTTTACAACTCAAAAAAGAGAATTTAAAACAACCACAGGAATTTACAAAGGCAAACGTTTGTCAGTAATTTCTACCGGAATTGGTCCAGATAATATAGATATTGTACTTAATGAATTAGATGCATTAGTAAATATAAACCTAGAAACACGACAAATTAAAGAAAAACATACTGCTTTAAATATTGTTCGTATTGGAACTTCCGGTTCTTTACAAACAGATATTCCTGTAGATAGTTTCTTATTAAGCTCTCATGCTTTAGATATAAATGGTATGCTTCACTCCTATCAAGTTGAAGAAATTGCGCATCCAGAAATGGAACAAGCTTTTATAAAACACACAAACTGGTCTTCAAAAAAATGCGAACCTCTTGTAATTGCAAACGGAGAAAAGTTAGCTAAAAAAATAGCTTCAAATATTACTTTTAAAGGAATAACAGCAACAGCTGGAGGTTTTTACGGACCACAAGGAAGAGTTTTAAGATTGCCACTTCAAGACTCTGATTTAAACAGTAAAATTGATTCTTTTAACTATAAAAACAATAGAATTACAAACTTAGAAATGGAAACTTCAGCTATTTACGGATTATCTAAATTACTTGGACATAATGCAGTTTCTATGAATGCTATTATTGCAAATAGAGCAAACGGAACTTTTAGTGAAAATCCTGGAAAAATAGTAGCCGATTTAATAAAATATACATTAGACAAAATTGTTGCATAAATGATAGATCTAAAAGTTGGTGGTGTGCCAGAACATTTTAATTATCCTTGGTATGTTACCTTAAAAAATAAAGAGTACACTAAAAAAGGTATTAATCTCCGCTGGAAAGATTACCATGGCGGAACTGGACAAATGTGTAAAGCATTGCGTGCTGGTGAAGTAGATATTGCTATTGTTCTTACTGAAGGAATAATAAAAGATATAGCAAACGGAAATCCTTCAAAAATTACCCAAACCTACATAAAATCTCCACTAATTTGGGGAATTCATGTTGGTGCAAAATCTAAATTCAAAAAAATTGCAGATTTAGAGCATGCAACTGTAGCTATTAGCCGTTTTGGTTCTGGATCTCATTTAATGGCCATTGTAAATGCGCACAATAATGGTTGGGACATTGACAAACTCAAATTTAAAGTAATAGGTAATTTACAAGGTGGAATCGATGCGCTTACCAACGGAGAAGCAGATTATTTTATGTGGGAACATTTTACCACAAAGCCATTAGTAGATAATGGAACGTTTAGACGTTTAGGAGATTGTCCAACACCTTGGTCTTGTTTTGTTGTTGCTGTAAGGAATGAAGTTTTAGAAAACAATTTTAAAGAAGTAAAAGCTGTTTTAGATATCATAAACAACTGTGCAACAGACTTTAAAAAAACAGAAAACATTGACAAAATATTAGCTAAACGATATGAACAGCAACTAGTTGACATTCAAAAATGGCTTTCAATTACCGAATGGAATGATGGAAAACCAATGAGTAAAAATTTAATTGGACGCATTCAAAATAAAATGATTCACTTTGGCGTTATAGACGAGAAGAAAAAATCTAGCGAGTTCATAAAAAATATGTACTTTTGACCTTTCAAAATTAAAGAAATGAAGAAAACTATATTTATAGCAATTTGTGTAATCGGTATGTTAGGATTTTCATCTTGCGGAAGTTCTAAACCTTGCGGATTAGCTTCAAAAACTAAGCAAACTAAACAAGTTAACTATCAACAAGATATAATTGTTGCAGAAGCATCAGTTAATTAACATTGATAGTTCTCTATTCAAATTCAATAAAAATCCGCTTAAAAGGCGGATTTTTTCATTTTAGTAACATAAAATTTGCAAATAGTTAAACATTTAATTACTATTTCTTCATTTTTACTTTCACTTAAGAATACATTTCATACTTACATTTGATTAAATTATAACTCGTTATAATTAAAACGTTTAAAACTTTAAAGAAGTTTAAAAATGACAAAAATCAAAAAACGTAAATTAGATGTTGTTGTTATTTCTGATGTTCATCTAGGAACTTTTGGTTGCAGGGCAACAGAACTACTAAACTATTTAAAAACCATTAACCCAAAAACATTGGTTTTAAATGGCGATATAATAGACATTTGGCAGTTTAACAAACGTTACTTTCCTAAAAGCCACATGAAAGTAATAAAATACCTTACTTCCTTACTTACCAACGGAACAAAGATTTACTATGTAACAGGAAATCATGATGAAATGTTACGCAAGTTTAAAGGTTTTCGTTTAGGTTCTTTTGAAATTGTTAATAAAATAGTACTAAACTTAGATAACAAAAAAGCTTGGATATTTCATGGAGATGTTTTTGATGTAACAATGAAAAACTCAAAATGGCTAGCTAAACTTGGTGGAGTTGGTTATGATATTTTAATACTAATAAACACATTTGTAAACTCTATTAGCCAAACACTTGGTTTTAATAAGTTTTCGTTTTCAAAAAAAATTAAGAACAGCGTAAAAGGCGCAATAAAGTTTATTAATGATTTTGAAGTTACAGCAGCTGAAATTGCAACAGACAATAAATATGACTTTGTAATTTGTGGACACATACATCAACCAGAAATCAAAAAAATAAACACATCAAAAGGAGAAGTTACCTATTTAAACTCTGGAGATTGGGTAGAAAACTTAACTGCATTAGAATACAATAATAAAAAATGGTCTTTATATGAATATGAAAAAGACAATTTAGCAAAAAATGCACATTTAAATATTGATATTAAAGATCTAGAAACTATTTCAGCAGAAAGTAACAGCAATATGTTGTTTGAAGAACTATTAGTTGAATTTGATTTAAAAAACAAATAAGAAATGAAAATTTTATATGCACTTCAAGGTACAGGAAATGGACATACTGTTAGAGCCTTAGAAATTATACCGCACCTAAAACAGCGTGCAGAAGTAGATATTTTGATTAGTGGTTACCAAAGAGAAATAGAATTACCCTGGAAAATTAAATACAAATATCATGGCTTAAGTTTCGTTTTTGGTAAAAACGGAGGCATAAATATTTGGAAATCTTTAAAACAATTAAAACTTAAACAGTTTATAAGAGAAATTAAAGCAGTACCTGTAAAAGACTATGATTTAATTATCAATGATTTTGAACCCATAACTGCTTGGGCTTCTAAAATTAAAAATACTCCCATAATATCTTTAAGTCACCAAAATGCTGTAATAAATAAAAATACACCAAAATATGGTTTATTGAAACCTGAAAGACTCATTTTAAAATACTATGCTCCCGCAAAAACAAAATTTGGATTTCATTTTAAAACCTATAGTTCTTCGATATTTACACCTATATTAAGAAAAGAAATCAGGTATAGAAATAAAACAAATAAAGGCCATTATACAGTTTATTTACCAGCTTATAGTGATAAAAAAATAGTTAAAATTTTATCGCATTTTAAAAATATTCAATGGCAAATATTTTCCAAACATACAGACACAAATTATTTTAAAAACAATATTACAATTCAACCTGTAAGCGAAAAAGGTTTTATAAAAAGTCTTACCAGTTGCGAAGGTGTTCTTTGTGGAGCTGGATTTGAAACACCTGCTGAAGCCTTATTTTTGACAAAAAAATTGATGGTAATTCCAATGAAAAATCAATATGAGCAACAATGTAATGCGTTAGCTTTAAAAGAAATTGGAGTTCCCGTAATTAAAAAACTAAGTAAAAAGAATCTTCTAAAAATTGCAAAGTGGATTAAATCTGACATAAAAGTAATTGTAAAATACCCAGATATTACTGAAGAAATTTTAGATACTATATTATTACCCTATATTAATAACAGTTTAATATCTCAAGCTACCATTGTATAATCTCTTTTTGAATATTTTTTAAAAAAGCATTTGTTTTTGAAAAGTGTTTAGAACCAAACCAACCTCTCCAAGCACCTAAAGGTGATGGATGTGGTGCTGTAAAAACAGTATGTTTATCAGTATTAATTGAAACTCCTTTTTTCTCAGCAAACTTTCCCCAAAGTAAGAAGACTACATTTTCTTTTTCTTCAGAAATTTTAGCAATTACTGTATCTGTAAACGTTTCCCACCCTTTTTTTTGATGACTTCCTGCTTCAGATTCACGTACTGTTAAAGTTGCATTTAATAACAAAACACCTTGTTTAGCCCATTTTTCTAAATTTCCGCTTTGCGGATATTCACTTCCTAAATCTGTAGCAATTTCTTTAAAAATATTTACTAAAGATGGCGGATGTTTAATTCCATCTTGCACAGAAAAACACAATCCGTTTGCTTGGTTTATTCCATGATACGGATCTTGACCAATAATTACGACTTTTACAGCTTCAAAAGAACAAAAATTAAATGCCGCAAAAATGTCTTCTTCTTTTGGAAAACAGGTTTTGCTACTGTACTCATCCTTTAAAAAGTTAATTAACTTCTTAAAATATGGTTTTTCAAACTCAGTTTGTAAAATATTATTCCAGCTACTAGCAATTTTTATTTGCATTGTTTTACTTTTGTTATCGTTTTCAAATATACAACATTGAGCATCTCATCAAAAACATTACAAGATTTAGAATTTACAACGGTTTTACAACAAGTTGAAGAATTCTGTATTTCTGGTTTAGGTAAAGAAAGTGTTTTAAACATTCAGCCAATAACTAGTAAAAAGAAATTATTTTTTGAGTTGGATTTGGTAAACGAATATCTAGCCTCTTTTGAAAACGAAAACCGACTTCCAAATCATGGTTTTGATAATATTTTAGAAAGTATAAAAAGACTAGCTATTGAAAATAGCTTTTTAGAGCCTGAGGCTTTTTTAAAAATTGCTGCTACTTCAGAAGTTGTAAATGAACAAAAAAAGTTCCTAAAGAAATTTAAAGACTACTACCCTACACTATTCT
Organism: Tenacibaculum todarodis; assembly: GCF_001889045.1. Lineage (NCBI taxonomy): Bacteria > Pseudomonadati > Bacteroidota > Flavobacteriia > Flavobacteriales > Flavobacteriaceae > Tenacibaculum > Tenacibaculum todarodis. Next base: position 1,120,293 of record NZ_CP018155.1, read on the forward strand.
TATTAAGTGAATCTATTGAATTTACTACAGAAATTTCTAACGCAATAAAAAAAATAATTACTGCAGATGGAATTATTGCAGACAATGCTTCACCCGTTTTAAAACAAATTAGAAAAGATATTGGGCAAGTTCGTGGTAAAATTTCTGAGAGTTTTACACGTGCTTTAAGCAAAAGTATTTCTAGCGGTTATTTAGATGACATTAAAGAATCTGTAGTTGATAATCAGCGAGTTTTAGCAGTGTTAGCCATGTATCGTAGAAAAGTAGCTGGTAGTTTATTGGGCGCTTCAAAATCTGGTAACATCGTTTATATTGCTCCACAAGCAACCTTGCAACATGGACGTGAATTGCAGAATTTACTATATGAAGAAAAGCAAGAAATTGTAAAAATCCTACGAACTTTATCAGAAGAAATTAGACCTTTTGTAGGTCTTTTAGAAGCATATGTAGCGTATTTAACGCACTTAGATGTTGTTGGTGCAAAAGCAAAATATGCGAGAAGTATTAATGCATTATTGCCCAAAATAACGAAAGAAAAACAACTGTTTTTTAAGAACGCTTTTCATCCTATTTTATGGCAAAAGAATGAGGAGAAAAATATAAATACAGTTCCACAAACCATTCAGCTTAACGAAAAACAACAAATTATTGTTATTTCGGGTCCAAATGCTGGTGGAAAAAGTATTACGTTAAAAACCATTGGTTTACTACAAGTCATGTTACAAAGCGGCTTATTAATCCCTGTTCATGAACGTAGCGTTACTACAATTTTCAATACAGTTTTAACTGACATCGGAGATAATCAATCAATTGAAAATCAATTAAGTACTTATAGTTATCGTTTAAAGAACATGCGTAATTTTTTACGTAAATGTAATGACAACACACTCTTTTTAATTGATGAATTTGGTACAGGTTCTGATCCGGAATTAGGTGGAGCTTTGGCAGAAATTTTTTTAGAAGAATTTCATCAAAAGGAAGCTTACGGAATTATAACAACGCATTATGCAAATTTAAAAGTGTTAGCTAACGAATTAGATAATGTTACCAACGCAAACATGCAGTTTGATGAACGTACATTAGAACCTTTATTTAAGTTATTTATTGGACAAGCAGGTAGTTCTTTTACGTTTGAAGTTGCTCAAAAAAATGGTATTCCTTATAGTTTAATCAACCGAGCAAAAAAACGTGTTGAGACAGAAAAAATACGTTTAGATAAAACCATATCTAAATTACAAAAAGAGCGTAATAAATTACAAAAAAGATCTGATAGCTTAGAGAAACAACAAACAAAGGGTAGAGAACATATTGATAGTTTACAGGAGAAAGAACAGAAGATTCAAGATAAACTTTCTGGTTTCCAAGAATTATATGATACAAACCAGAAAATGCTTTCTTTAGGTAGAAAAACGAATGAATTATTGCATAAATACTTTCAAACTAACAACAAAAAAGAGCTTTCTGCTGAGTTTTTAAAATGGGTTGCTGCAGAAAAAGTAAAACATACAAAGAAGAATCCGCCCAAAAAGAAAACGAAAACCGAAAAAAAACAAGAAAAAGTTGCCATTCAAAAGAAAACAGCTATTGTAAAACAAATTGAAAAAGAGGTTTTAGAAAAGGTTGTAGAAGTTAGAAAAGAAAAGAAAATTGAAGCCGCAAAAATTGCCAAAGCTAAAGCTGATTATATTTACAAAATTGGAGATCGAGTTCGTTTAATTGACAGTAATTCTGTTGGAACTATTGATAAAATTGAAAAGAAAAACATTTTTATAAATTACGGTGTTTTTACCACTAAAGCAAAAACAAATCAGTTGGAATTGGTTGAAAAAAGAAAGTAACTATCTTCCTCTTCCTCTTCCTGCTCTCATATCTCTAAACTCTTTCATTTTTTTAGAAATAATATTTTGATATTCAGTTTTAGTAACAATTTCTCCTTTTTTAGGCGCAGTAATTTCTAATTTATCTTTAGGATTAATAATTAACTCTGTACATACAAGTGTTGTGTTTCCTGAACTAACTTCAAGTATTAAACCAGGTAAACCCCAGAACTCCTGAGGTCCATGACTTACTGGAATTTGCTGAGTGTACCAAACTTCAACAGTTGTCATTGAAATCTTATTTTCTTTAACATTATTTTTCTCTTTCTTTTTTTCTCTACTATTTATTTTGGACCAAGAAAAAGAATACCAAGTTAACTCTTCTGTTGGAATACTTGCTGTTGCTTTATAACACTCATAGTTTCCTATTACTTTGGTTTCAGAATCTAAATTCCACTCAATATCTTGTAACTTATCTTTAACTAAAAACCTTTTACCATAAAACTCCTGGCTTTGTATTTGAGAATTTTTACTGACATTTTTGTATTGATCACCTGGAGTAAAGTTTTTCCCCCAAGAATCAGTTGCTCCCGATATTGCATCTATTTTATCTTGCTCTTCAAAGAAAGATTCTTGCTTATTGAAAGTTAAGGTGTAGGTTTTTTCTAATCTATTTTTAAGTCTTTCACCTATTTGTTTCTTTTGAGCTACAGACATCCTATTTCCCCAAGTACCTAAATCCATTTTTGTTTTAGAGATATAAGTTGCTTTTCCTTGAAAATCTTTTACTTCAGGTATATTCTTAGTTAAATAAAAACTAGAGGATGTTGTAAATGATACTAATAGAATAATAATTTTAAATTGTAAAGCTTTCATAAAATATATTTTGTTTAACAAAAATACAAAAAAGATAAACAAAACATATGTTTTTTAATAATAAAATTTGGGAAAGGTGAAAATTATAATAATAAGCTACTCCAAAGCATTTATTTCACTATCGTAAAATTCTCCAGCTTTATCCATTAAATCGGCTAATTCTGTAGCAATATCTTCTTCTTTTTCTCCTGTTAAGTCTTCAAACCATTCAACAGAATCGTCTTTTAGATTGATTAAAAAACGAGGGAATTCTGTATGCAACACAAAAATATCTTCAGGAAAATCGCTGTTATCAGCCAGTAAAAATTTAGGTAAGTCCATTGTCTTTTGTTTTAATAAGTTTTTTTGTTAAATAATTGAATCTAATAAATAATAAAATTGAAGCAGTTGTTAATCCTGCTAATAAGCCAAGCCAAATTCCAAAACTTCCATACATTTCTTCTTTTCCGAAGTAATAAGAAACAGGAAAACCAATTACCCAATAAGAGATAAAAGTAAGCAATGTTGGTATTTTAACATCTTGTAAACCGCGTAAAGCTCCCAAAACTACAACTTGTATACTATCTGATATTTGAAAAAATGCTGCTGCAATTAACAATTGAGAAGCTATTGAAACCACTTCCATATTATCTGCATAATTTTTCACATCAGATAAATCCACATAAATATTAGGTAAATATTGATGAAATATAAAAAACAATAAGGCAAATAAAACCGCCAAAATTGTTCCTAATAAAAAGATTGAAAATGCTATTCTACGAAGTTCTTTATATTTATGTAATCCTTTTTGGTTTCCAACTCTAATCATAGAAGCAACGCTTAATCCCATTGCAACCATAAAAGTCATAGAAGATAAATTTAATGCAATTTGATTAGCTGCTTGCGGATTTTTACCCAACAAACCACTTAACCAAATGGCTGCTGTAAAAATTGCAACTTCAAAAAACATTTGCATTGCACTAGGAAAGCCTAAACTTATAATTTTCCTTAACATTAACTTATCTAAAACAAAGAGCTTAATGTCTGAAACTAATTTTTTAGAGCGTTCTTTTTTCTTCAATAACCACCATAAATATAGCACCATTATAAATCTAGAAACTAAAGTTCCGTAAGCTGCTCCTACAATTCCTAATTCAGGGAAACCAAACTTTCCAAAAATTAGTAGGTAGTTTAAAAGCACATTAACCAAATTAGCAATTATAGTTGCATACATCGGATATTTTGTCATAGACAAACCATCACTAAACTGTTTAAATGCCTGAAAAACTATTAACGGAATTAAAGAAAAAGCTACTAAATCTAAATACGGAAGTGCTAACTCTACAACCTCAGTTGGTTGTTTCATTAAATACAGTAATGGCTTAGAAAAATATACTGCCAAAAACATGGCAATTCCTAAAACTGTACATAAAAACAAACCATGTTTAAATGTAGATTTTGCTTGTTTAAAGTTGTTAGAAGAATCTGCTTCAGCAATTAAAGGAGTTATCGCTGTAGAAAAACCAATTCCTAAAGACATTGCTATAAACATAAAACTATTCCCCAAAGAAACAGCAGCTAATTCTGCGGTTCCTAATTGTCCAACCATTATATTATCAACAAAACTAACAAAAGTATGTCCTAACATACCTAACATTACTGGTGCTGCAAGTTTCCAATTGTATTTAAATTCTTTTGTATAGTTTGCTAAAATCAAAATTGAATGCTCTTTTTTAAAAGCACGAAGATAGTTTTTTTTAGCGTTCAGTTAACAGTTCTAATCTGCAGTATTTTGAAAATTTTTAAGTACTTTTGATATTCTAAAAACACATAGAATGGCAACAATAACACTTAAAGGAAACCCTATAGAAACTTCAGGAAACTTACCAAAAGTAGCTGCAAAAGCAGCAGATTTTAAACTAGTTACAGTAGATTTATCTGAAAAAACATTAGCAGATTTTGCTGGAAACAAATTAGTCTTAAACATTTTTCCATCAGTAGACACTGGTACTTGTGCTGCATCTGTTAGAAATTTTAATAAAGAAGCAAGTTCTTTAAAAGACACTAAAGTATTATGTATTTCTAGAGATTTACCATTTGCCCAAGCTCGTTTTTGTGGCGCAGAAGGAATTGATAATGTTGTAATGTTATCTGATTTTGCAACGGGACAATTTGGTAAAGATTATGGTTTAGAAATTACAACAGGTCCATTAGCTAATTTACACTCTCGTTCTATTGTTGTAATTGATGAAAACGGAACTGTAATACATACAGAACAAGTTACAGAAACTGTAGATGAGCCAAATTACGAAGCTGCATTAAAAGCTTTATAAATGAAAAATCCTAATGACGGATTTATAAGAGGTCGATTAAGAAGTATGAAGTTTGCACTTCGTGGAATGTGGTTACTTTTAACTACAGAAGACAGCATTAAAGCACAATCTTTTTTTGCTTTAATAGCTATTATCGCAGGTTTTTATTTTAATATTTCTTCTTTTGAATGGATGGCACAATTATTAGTTATCGGTTTAGTTTTAGTAGCAGAAGCTGTAAATACAGCGGTTGAAGAAGTTGCCGATTTTATTCATCCAGATTATCATAAAAAAATAGGTTTAATAAAAGATATTGCTGCAGGCGCTCCTGCAATTGCAGCACTAATCTCTTTAGCTATTGCAGCTATAATTTACCTTCCAAAAATAACAGAGTTATTAGCGTAAAATGCTATATTTACCAATTATTATTTCAAAAAATTAATGGCCAAGAAAGCAAGTACAAATAAGCAAAAAAGTAATAATCCGTCTTTTATAAAACAAACTCGTGAGTTTTTTAAAAACCGACAAACACAAACCATTCTTGGTGCGTTTTTAATATTATTTGCTGTTTTTTTAACCGTTGCTTTTATTTCATTTTTCTTTTCTTGGCAAGAAGACCAAAGTACGCTAACTGAATTTGGAGATAGAACAATAAAAACTAAAAACTTACTTGGTAAAATTGGCGCAAAATTAAGCAATTTCTTTATCTACAAAGGTTTTGGAATTGGTGCGTTTGTAATTCCTTTTTTACTCTTTATAACAGGTTTACATTGGTTTTTACAAACTAAAACAAAACGAATAATTACCTCTTGGAATTGGGGCTTAATAAGTATGCTATGGCTTTCTATAACTTTAGGTTTTGTTGAAAAAAAATATGCACTTATTTCTGGAATTATAGGTTTTGAAATTAATGAATACTTACAAGCATTTCTTGGTAAAACAGGTTTAGTAATTTTGCTAGGTTTCTTTTTTATTGCCTATTTAGTAATGCGTTTTAAAATTACGCCTGAATTAATTAGTAATAAGTTGAAAGAAAAAAGAGAAAACGCAATTACTAAAGAACATCAAGAAGCTGAATATAAAGCAATGGAAAAAGCTTTTGATGAATCAGAAAGCGAAGAACAAAAGCCTCAAATAACAACAGAAAAATCAGGTTTTGAATTATCTGTAGAAAATTTACAACCTACAATTAGTAAACATTCTGATGTGCCTGCAAAAACAGCAACAAATTCAATTTCTTTAGAAGTAGATAAACCTTTACAGAAGGAATTAGAACCTGTAATAAAAACTACGGAAAAAGTTTTACCGAAAGAAGTAGAAATTGCTGTTGAAAAAACTATTGAAGAAGAACATTCAACAGAAAACTTATCTGAAAAAATAGTAAAAGATTTTGGAGAATTTGACCCAACCTTAGAACTTGGTAATTTCAAATTTCCAACATTCAACTTATTAAAAGAATACAACGAAACAATTTCTATTGACCCAGAAGAACTTGAGGCTAACAAAAACCGAATTGTAGAAACGCTTAAAAACTACAAGATTGGTATTTCTCAAATTAAAGCTACCGTTGGGCCAACAATTACCTTATATGAGATTGTTCCAGAAGCTGGGATTAGAATTTCAAAAATTAAAAATTTAGAAGACGATATTGCGCTGTCTTTATCGGCTTTAGGTATTCGTATTATTGCGCCTATTCCAGGAAAAGGAACTATTGGTATTGAAGTACCTAATAAAAAATCTACCATTGTATCGATGCATTCTGTTATTTCTTCTAAGAAATTTCAGGAATCTCCAATGGAATTACCAATTGCATTGGGTAAAACAATTTCCAATGAAACCTTTGTGGTTGATTTAGCAAAAATGCCTCACTTATTAATGGCTGGTGCAACCGGACAAGGAAAATCGGTTGGTTTAAATGCGGTTTTAACGTCACTTTTATATAAAAAACATCCTGCAGAAGTTAAGTTTGTTTTGGTAGATCCTAAAAAAGTAGAATTAACCTTATTCAACAAGATTGAACGTCATTATTTAGCAAAATTACCAGATTCTGAAGATGCGATTATTACCGATACTACAAAAGTTGTTCATACTTTAAATTCACTTTGTATTGAAATGGATAATCGTTACGATTTGCTTAAAAACGCAATGGTACGTAACATTAAAGAATATAATGCAAAATTTAAGGCTCGAAAATTAAATCCAGAAAACGGACATCAATTTTTACCTTACATTGTTTTGGTTATTGATGAATTTGCTGATTTAATTATGACAGCTGGTAAAGAAGTAGAAACCCCAATTGCTCGTTTAGCTCAGTTAGCGCGTGCTATTGGAATTCATTTAATTGTAGCAACACAAAGACCTTCTGTAAATGTAATTACAGGTATTATTAAAGCAAATTTTCCTGCAAGAATTGCATTTAGAGTAACATCAAAAATTGATAGTAGAACTATTTTAGATGCTGGTGGAGCAGATCAATTAATTGGTCGTGGAGATTTATTATATACCAATGGAAACGATATCGTTAGAATTCAATGTGCTTTTGTAGATACTCCAGAAGTAGAAAGAATTACCGATTTTATTGGTTCTCAACGCGCTTATCCTGAAGCACATTTATTACCAGAATACGTAGATGATGAAAGTGGCATAAGTCTTGATAATAACATAGCAGACAGAGATAAGTTGTTTAGAGAAGCCGCAGAAGTTATTGTTACAGCACAACAAGGTTCGGCATCTTTATTGCAAAGAAAATTAAAGTTGGGTTATAACAGAGCTGGTAGAATTATAGATCAATTAGAAGCTGCTGGAATTGTAGGTCAGTTTGAAGGAAGTAAAGCAAGACAGGTTTTAGTACCCGATTTTGTTGCTTTAGATCAATTATTAGAAAACGAAAAGAATTAAAAATTCCGCAAAGCGGAAAAAAAAGATACAATGAAAAAATTAGGATTTTTATTTTTAGCAATATGTTTAAGTTTTAATACAGTTGCACAAAATGCATCAGAAGCAAAAAAATTATTAGATGATGTTTCTACAAAAATGGGCGCTTATAAAAATATGTATATTGGTTTTGATTCTACGTTAACAAACGAAGAAGCAGGTATTACAAACGACCCTCCAATAAGAGGAAACATTACAATTCAGCAAGAAAAATACAACCTAAAGTATTTAGGAAATGATTTTGTTTTCGACGGAAAAAAATTAGCCGTAATTAATCACGAAGAAAAAGAAATAGCCGTTACTGAAGGAGATTTGGAAGAAGAAGATGGTTTTATTTATCCATCTAAATTATTAACTTTCTACAAAGAAGGTTATACTTTTAAAATGGGGAAGCTTCAAAATAGTAAAGGTAGAAAGTTACAATATGTAACGCTTACTCCAATTGATAGTTCTTCTGAAATTATTAAGGTTGAATTAGCTATAGATGCAAAAACTAAACATATTTATAAGTTAATACAAAGTGGAGCAAACGGCTCTAAAACTACATTTACCATTAATGTTTTTAAAAGTGATCAAACAATTTCAAGTAAATTATTCTCGTTTGATAAAGCTAAATACCAAAAGCAAGGTTATTTAATCGATTAATCTTCAATTAACAGAAATTTAGTAGCTTTTTTAAAAGGAACAAAGTACTTTTGCTTCTGTGAAAATTTTAGATAAATACATACTAAAATCTTTTTTAGGCCCCTTTTTTGCAACTTTTTTTATCATACTATTTGTATTGGTAATGCAAGCTGTATGGTTTTTTTTCGATCAAATTGCAGGAAAAGGGATTACTTTTGATATTATTCTAAAGTTTATCTATTACGCATCACTAATAGTACTTTCACAAGCTTTACCAATTGCCGTTTTATTATCTTCAATAATGACTTTGGGTAATCTTTCTGAAAAATATGAATTTGCCGCTGCAAAATCTGCCGGTATTTCTTTACCAAGGATTGTTCGTTCTTTAATTGTATTCGCAATTTTTATTAGTGCTGCAAATTTTTTAATATCAAACTATGTGTATCCGTACGCTAACTTAAAAATTATAAATTTAAAGCTGAATATTAAAAAGAAGCAACCAGCTTTAGCACTAGTTCCTGGTAGTTTTAATTCAGAAATACCTAATTATCAAATTAAATTTGACGAAAAATACGGAGAAGAAAGCAACTTACTTAAAAATGTTTTAATCTACGATTTATCAGAAAGAAAAGGAAATAAGAAAATTATCACAGCCAAAAAAGGAAAGATAGTTTCTGAAGAAGGCAGTAGATACATGACACTTATTCTTAATGATGGTCATTTTTTTGAAAATCATATCAAGCAAAATACAACTTATGAAGATAAGAAAAAAATGCCTGCTTCTTATGCAGATTTTGATGAATACACTATAAACATTGATGTCTCTGCTCTAGATAAAGATGATCTAGGTGAAGAAAAATATACCAAGAACTTTAACATGTTAAGTTTAAAACAGCTAAAAGATACTGTGCCAACACTTAAACAAAACTATGATGAGTATATTAATGGTAGAGCAAAAACCTTAGGTTTAGATGTTAGAGTAAATGAGCTGCATCAGTACCCAGATTCTCTTATTAACAAGAAATTAAACCCAATAATTCTTGATAATTTTGAACTTAAACAGCAAGTAAACATTCTAAATACAGCGTTAGCAAAAACTAAACGTTCTATAAATAATATAAAAAACAATAAAGAAAGCCTAAAGCAACGTAGAAAGGTTTTAAACCTTTATGATGTTGAATTTTACAACAGAGTAGCTTTATCTTTATCTTGTATTCTATTATTTTTTATCGGAGCTCCATTAGGATCAATTATAAGAAAAGGTGGTTTTGGTTTGCCAATGATTTTAGCAATAGCTATTTATGTAGTCTATTTCTTTACAAATTCATTTGGTAAAAACCTTGCAGAAGAAAGTTCTGTTTCCGCCATTGTTGGTTCGTGGATTGCTGTATTAGCATTACTCCCATTTGCAATATTATTAACTATAAGAGCATCAAAAGATAAAGGATTATTTGATATAAATTCATTTTTATCACCTATCATTAATTTCTTTAAAAAATTATTTTCTAAAAAGAACAAAGCCATTTAAAATGACAACAGCCACAGAAAAAAACATACATTTAAATACAATTAAAGAAGCCATTGAAGACATTAAAAACGGAAAGGTAATTATTGTTGTTGATGATGAAGACAGAGAAAATGAAGGAGATTTTTTAGCCGCTGCAGAAATGGTTACACCAGAAATGGTAAACTTTATGGCTACACATGGACGTGGTTTAATTTGTACACCACTTACTGAAAGTAGATGTAAAGAATTAGAGTTGGGTATGATGGTAAACAACAATACAGACCCAATGGAAACTGCATTTACAGTTTCTGTAGATTTACGTGGAAAAGGAGTTACAACAGGTATTTCTGCATCAGATAGAGCTTTAACAATTAAAGCATTAGTAAACCCTGATACAAAACCATTTGACTTAGCAAGACCAGGACATATTTTTCCTTTAAGAGCAAAAGATGGTGGTGTTTTAAGAAGAACAGGGCATACTGAAGCTGCAATAGACTTTGCTCGTTTGGCTGGCTTACAACCTGCAGGAGTTATCGTAGAAATTATGAATGAAGACGGAACAATGGCTCGTTTACCTCAGCTGTTAAAAGTTGCTAAAAAATTCGATTTAAAAATTGTTTCTATTGAAGATTTAGTTGCTTACCGAATGGAACACGATTCTTTAATTGAGAAAAAAGAAGATTTTACCATTCAAACTCGTTTTGGAGATTTCCGCTTAAGAGCTTATCAACAAACAACTAATAATCAAGTCCATATAGCATTAACTAAAGGAACTTGGTCTACAAATGAGCCTGTTTTAACGCGTGTAAATTCTACATTAGTTAATAATGATATTCTTGGTACACTTACCAATAATGCAGATAAGAAGTTAGACCAAATGTTTAAGCTTATAAATGACGAAGGAAAAGGCGCAATTTTATTTATCAACCAACAAGTGCAATCTTTAAATTTATTAAATAGATTAAGTGCATTAAAAGAGAGTCAATCTAAAGGAGAATTAAAAGCACCTAGCATTAACTTAGATAATAAAGACTTCGGAATTGGAGCACAAATTTTACACGATTTAAACTTACATAAACTTCGTTTAGTATCTAACACACAACAAACAAAACGTGTTGGTATGATTGGTTATGGTTTAGAAATTGTAGATTATGTATCTTATTAAAATTTGAAGTGTGTAATAGGGAGTTGGAAGAAAAATATTTATTCAACCAAAAATCTTTAAACTTCCTACTTCATATTTTTCACCTCTACTCCACTTTCTAATTCAATTGGATTTTCATTTTGTTGAAATAAACGCGCGGTTAAATTACCGCGAAGCGTAATTTTTTCATTTTTAACTTCTAACCAAGAACCTTCTCGTAAGCCTAAAACAGAAGTTTCATTAAATACATGATACTCTTTAATTCTAGTTTCACGAGTTTCCCCCATGTGTGTAGAACCTTCTATTGGATCTAAATAATGCGCATTTATATTGAATGGAATTAAACTCATTGTGTTAAAACTTGGCGGATACACAATTGGCATGTCGTTAGTGTTCATCATAGTTACACCACAAATATTACTTCCTGCACTTGTACCTAAATAAGGGGTTCCGTTTTCTAAAGTTTGTTTTAAAGTTAACAAGACATTGTTTTTATACAACTGATTTACCAATTCAAAGGTATTTCCGCCTCCTGTAAAAATACCTTGAGCATTCTTTATAGCTTCCTTCGGATTACTAAACTGATGAATTCCAACTACTTTTTTATCAATTTTAGCAAAAGCTTTTGCAGCAATTTCTGTGTATTTGTTGTATGAAATTCCTCCAGGACGTGCATAAGGAATAAATAAAATGGTTTCCGATTGCGAAAAAAAAGCTTTTAAAGTTGGTAATAAATATGCTAAATATCCGCTTCCGTGAACTGTAGATGTACTTGCAATTAGTAAGTTTTTCATAAACACGAAATTAACAAAAGTTTACAAATCCTTTAAAACATTTTTAAGAATGTTTATAACGTTATTTGTATGAAATCTACTGAATGCAAAAAAAAATACTTTTCTTTTTCTTATTAATTACTTCAGTTTTATACGCACAAAATAAGCCTGTAATTTTATATGGTAAAGTTACAGACTCTTTTAACCCTATAGAAAATACCCATGTATTTAACTTAAATACCAAACAAGGAACTTTTACAAACAAAGAAGGTCTCTTTAGAATTTTTGCTAAAGAAAATGATAACTTACAACTTTCTTCAATTGGTTATGAAACCATTATTTTTAAAGTAACTACCTATAGTTTAGGATTAAACGCAAACACAATTCAACTAAAAATAAAAGAGATTGAATTGGATGAAGTTGAAATAAAAAAACACAATTTATTAGGTGCTTTAGATTTAGATATTAAACAAGTACCTCAAGACAAAGTTTTAGAGTCAGTTGATAGTTGGCTTGAGGAGATAATGAATATGAGTGAGGATGCTAAAAAGAATTTGCCAATTGGTAAAGATGAATTACACCTTGTAAAGCCCAATAAAGTTAATATAGCTAATAGCTTTAAAGGAGTTGGTGGCAGTTTTGGAATTGGAGGCAAATCCTCTAAACAGAAAAAAGAATTGGAATTAAAATTAGAAGCCAAGCAAAATTTTCCCAAAAGAATATTATCTTTATTAGGGAAAGATTTTTTTTATAACGATTTAAAAATACCAAAAGATAATTATTATCATTTTATAGATTATTGTTCTTACAAAAGCATAGAAAAATTATTTAAGAATGAAGAAATACTCGAGTTAATTCGTATTTTTCAAGAAGAAAGCATCAGTTATCTAAAAGTTATAAAAAAACAAGATTGAAAAAACTATTACTCCTTTTTATTTTAAGCTCAATTACTATTTCTGCACAAGAAAGAAAAACCTTGTATGGTACAGTTTCAGATTCAATTAATGCAATTAGAAACGTACATGTAATTAACATGCAAACTAAACAAGCAACTTATACCGATATTAATGGTAATTTTAGAATTTTCGCCAAAATTGGAGATTCTCTTAAAGTTACATCAATACAATATGATACCAAATTTTATAAAGTAAACAAAGTTAGTTTTGGCTTTAATGATTTGCATATTTTTATTGATAAAAAAGTTTATGAATTAGATGAAGTTCATGTTAAAAACACAGATTTATTGGGTAATCTTACTTCTGACATTAACAAAACACCAAGAGACAAAAAAGCTGAAGCTTTAGAGAAATTAATGGATTTTTCTAAGATTGATATGACAGCACCAACTAAAGACGATCATATTGACAAAAGAGTTAGACCACATATTGTTGAATCAGATCCCACAAAAGCCTTTGCTGGAGCTGGTACTTCAATTGGAATGCCTTTTAAGTATTCAGAAAGATTATGGGCTTTGCGTAGAGATTTAGCTTTTAAAAAATCGTTTCCTGCAAAAATTTTAAATAACTTTGGCGAGCAATTCTTCTTTGAAGAATTAAAAATTCCTGTTGAAAGGTATTATCATTTTTTAGAATATTGTAATCCTTTAGGTATAGAAAATTTATACAAAAAAGGGAATCATTTAAAAGTTATTGAAATACTAAAACAAGAGCATGTGGAGTATTTAAAAATTATAAATAAACAAGATTGAAAAAATTACTCTTTATTTTTATTTTAAGCACCTTATCTATTTCTGCCCAAGAAAGAAAAGCTTTATACGGAACAACTTTAGACGCTGTAAAAAGTATTAGTAATGCCCACATAATTAACTTAAATACCAAACAGGGAACTTTAAGTAATAATAGCGGAGAATTTAGAATTTTTGCTCAACCAAAAGATTCCATAAAAATTTCGTTTCTAGGTTATAAAACAAAAATTTGGGTAATTACTCTTGATGACTTTGGTCTTCAAAAAAATAAAATTACACTTATTAAAACGCCTATTAATCTAGATGAAGTTAAATTAAGAAAGAATAATTTACTAAGTTTTATAGAAACCGATATTAATGATGTTAAAATTAAAGAAGAAGTTAGCGCTGAATCTTTAAATCTGCCATACGCTGGTTCAAGAATTTTAACTGTTGCAGAAAGAAGATTGCATACTGCTACTACAAGTTCTGGCGGAATAGCAATAGATCCTTTATTAAATTGGATTTCTGGACGAACAAAAAAATTGAAGAGATTAAAAGTAATTGAAGATAAAGAGAAAAGAATATTACGTTTATTTAACAATTATCAACTTTATATAAATCAGGAATTGAAAATTTTAAACGAAGACACCTACCTTTTTGTTTCCTACTGCGAAGAAGACAAAGACTTTAATCCACTTTATTTTAAAGATCAAATTTCAATGGCACACTTTTTACAAGATAAATCTGAAAAATTTAAAAAACTAAACCCTAAAAAATATAATTAGTACTTTGGCGCAGTATTTGACTTTATTCAAACTATGAAAAAAATAATCACCCTTTTTGTATTACTACCGCTACTTTCTTTTTCGGCACACAAATACTATTTAAGTTTAACTCAAATAGAATTTAATAAAGAAGCACAATCTGTTCAAATAATTACCAATGTTTTTATGGATGATATTGAACTTGCCATAAACAAAGATTATACTGTAGATTTACAACTAACTACAGAGAAAGAACCTAAAAATGTAGATGAGTATTTTGAGAAATATGTAACTAAGCATTTAAAAATAAAAATTGATAATATTGATAAACCCTTCACTTTTATTGGAAAAGAATACGATGGAGACATTGTTTACTTTTACTTAGAAATAGAAAATATAACAGCAGTTGCTACTTTAGAAATTAATAATACAATATTGGTAAAACATTTTCCAGACCAGCAAAACTTAATAAAAGCAAAGGCAAACGGAAAAAATATTAGCAAAATGTTGACCAAGAAAAATGATAAAGGTTTGTTAAAGTTTTAACACTTTTTAACTTTTTTACTGACTAATCCTTAATTTGTACGCTAATTCAAATTTCGTACAAATGAAAAAAATAACACTACTCTTATTAAGTGTTTTTTTTATTGGAGCATCTACATTTGCCCAAGAGAAAAAAATAACAAAACAAGGACATACTAATCAGAATAAGTTTAAACAACTTAAGCAAGAATTAGCAACGCCAAACAGTCAAAGAACTGCTTCTGGTGCGCCTGGTGTAAACTACACACAACAAAAGGTTGATTATGTAATGGATATCGTTTTAGATGACGAAAACCAAAAAATTACAGGTAATGAAACTATTTTGTACCACAATAATTCTAAAGATGAATTAACATATTTATGGGTTCAATTAGACCAAAATATGAGAGCAAAAGACTCTAAAACTCCAGATATTTCTACAAATAAAGTGCCATCAAAGATTCCGAAAAGATTTTTTGACAGAGCTTTTCCGGACAAACCGTTTGACGGTGGTTTCAACATCACAGCAGTAACAAACACAGACGGAAGTAATTTATCGCACACCATTAACCAAACAATGATGCGTATAAACCTACCAAAACCATTAGCTGCTGGAGAAAAATTTTCATTCAACATTTCTTGGTGGTATAATATTAATAATCATAGAACACAAGGCGGTAGATCTGGTTTCGAGCATTTTACTGAAAACGGAAACAACAATTATGTAATTGCTCAATTTTACCCAAGAATGTGTGTGTATGATAATGTAGAAGGTTGGCAAAATGACCAATTCTGGGGAAGAAGTGAATTCGCTCTTGAATTTGGAGATTTTGATGTAAATATTACGGTTCCCGCAGATCATATGTTAGGTGCAACTGGTGTTTTACAAAATAGAAAAGAAGTTTTTACTAAAACCGAATTAAAGCGTTTTGCTCAAGCAAGAAAAACATTTGACAATCCAGTTGTAATTCGTACACAAGAAGAAGCTACAAAAATTGAAAAAAGTAAGACTACAAAAACTAAAACTTGGAAATTTAAAGCAACCAACGTAAGAGATTACGCGTTTGCAACTTCAAGAAAATTTATTTTTGATGCAATGGCAGTAAATATTAACGGAAGAACTGTTATGGCAGAATCTTTATATTCTAAAGAAGCAAATCCATTATACGGAGAACATTCTACCAGAGCAACTGCACAAACTTTAAAAACATACTCTAAATATACGTTTGATTATCCGTATCACAAAGCAATTTCTGTAGATGGACAAATGGGAATGGAATATCCACAGATTTGTTTCAATCCTGGAAGACCAAATGCAGACGGAACATATTCAGACAGAACAAAATACAGAATGATAAAAGTTACCATTCATGAAGTTGGACATAACTTTTTTCCAATGATTGTAAATTCTGATGAAAGACAATGGACTTGGATGGACGAAGGTTTAAATTCTTACATGGAAATGTTAGCAGAATGGGATTATGACAAAGATTTTCCTATAACAAGAGGATTGCCAAAAAACATTGTAAAATACATGAGCGGAGATCAATCTAAAATAGCGCCAATAATGTCTAAAGGAGATCACACTTATAGCTTTGGTAACAATGCTTACGGAAAACCTGCAACAGCCTTATACATTTTAAGAAATACAATTATGGGTAAAGAATTATTTGATCATGCTTTTAAAACTTATGCTCAAAGATGGAAATTTAAACACCCAACTCCAGCAGATTTCTTTAGAACTATGGAAGATGCTTCTGGTGTAGATTTAGATTGGTTCTGGAGAGGATGGTTCTATACAACTGATGTAACTGATATTGGTATAAAAGGTGTTAAAAAATTCCACACAAAACCAAACGGAAATAATGTAGATTTTATTGAAGATACTACTGAAGGATTAGGTTTTGGAGCTGGAAAAAGCACAGATTCTAAATATCATTATGAAATTACGTATGAAAAACCAGGAGGTTTAGTAATGCCTATTATTGTAAAGTTCGATTATAAAGACGGAACAACAGAAAGAAAAGTTTATCCAGCTCAAATTTGGAGGCTTAATGATAAAGAAATAACCAAAGTATTTTCTTCAAACAAAGAAATTTCTAAAATTACAATTGATCCAGACTTAGAAACTGCAGATGTAGATACTTCTAATAATAGCTGGCCAAAGGAAACAAAAAATAAATTTGATAAATTTAAAAATAAAGTAAAAGGTTAGTAAATGTAGACTTTAATAAAAAGCGATATCGAGAGGTATCGCTTTTTTATGCCATCAAATTTTTAAAAACTTAAAGGTTTGTTAAAATTTTAACAATTGACACTTAAAACTGCTGATTAATCCGTAATTTTCAGCCTATTATTAAATAATTCAAACTATAACTAAATGAGAAAATTAGCAACGCTATTGTTAGCTGTTCTTTTTGTTTCTACTTCCGCTTTAGCGCAAGAAGCACCAAAGAAAGAAAAACAGCCGCAAGACGCAAGAGTAGATCAAAACAAATTTCGTCAATTAAAAGACGTATTACCAACACCAAACGATCAACGTACAGCTTCTGGAGCTCCAGGACACCAATACACACAACAAAAGGTTGATTATGTAATGGACATTCGTTTAGACGAAGCAAACGATAGAATTTATGGTGATGAAACAATTACTTATCACAACAATTCTAAAGATGCATTAGAGTATTTATGGGTTCAATTAGACCAAAATATGCGTGCACCAGATTCCAAAACTCCATTAGCACAATCTAAAGGTGCTAGCGGATGGCAAACTCCAGACCAGTTTGTAACAACTAACATGGGTAAAGCTAAAGACTTTGGTTTTAAAATTGAAGCTGTAAAATATGAAGATGGTAGAGATTTATCGCATACTATTAACAGAACTATGATGCGTATTAACTTACCACAACCATTAGCTTCTGGAAGTACTTTTAAATTCAGAATTAAATGGAATTATTTAATTAATGACATTAATAAAGACGGAGGACGTTCTGGATTAGAAACATTTCCTGACGGAAATAAAAACTACACAATTGCTCAATTCTTTCCACGTTTAGCAGTTTATGACAATGTAGAAGGATGGCAAAACATGCAGTTTTGGGGTCGTTCTGAATTTGCTTTAGAATTTGGAGATTACGATGTTAAACTTACTGTTCCTGCAGATCATATTACGGAAGCAACGGGTGAATTACAAAACGAAAAAGATGTTTTAACAAGAACACAACGTAAACGTTTTGAACAAGCTAGAAAATCTTTTAAAAACCCTGTAATGATTGTTACGCAAGCAGAAGCAGAAGTAGCAGAAAAAGGGCGTTCTACAAAAACTAAAACTTGGCACTTTAAAGCAAAAAATGTACGTGATTACGCATTTGCTTCATCAAGAAAATACATTTGGGATGCAATGGCAACCAACGTTAATGGTAAAACAGTAATGGCTATTTCATTATACCCAAAAGAAGGAAATCCTTTATGGGAAGAGCATTCTACAAGAGCAGTTGCAACTACTTTAGTTGAATATTCTAAATTAACTTTTGATTATCCGTATTCTAAAGCAATTTCTGTACACTCAGAAAGACAAGGAATGGAATACCCAATGATTTGTTTCAACTTTGGTAGACCAAATCCAGACGGAACGTATTCAGATAGAACTAAAAAAGGAATGATTGGTGTAATTATACACGAAGTTGGTCACAACTTTTTTCCAATGATTGTAAATTCTGATGAAAGACAATGGACTTGGATGGACGAAGGTTTAAACTCTTTTGTTGAAATTTTAGCTGAAGATGTTTATGATCCAGTATTATTTGCTTCAAACCCAGCAAAAGACATTACAAGATATATGGGCGGAGATCAATCTAACATCTCTCCTATTATGTCTCAAGGTGATTATGTAAAACAATTTGGACCAAACGCTTATTCTAAACCTGCTGCAGGTTTATATATGTTGCGTAAAACAATTATGGGACCAGAATTATTTGATTATGCTTTTAGAACATACTCTAAAAGATGGATGTTTAAACACCCAACACCTGCAGATTTCTTTAGAACAATGGAAGATGCATCTGGTATGGATTTAGATTGGTTCTGGAGAGGATGGTTCTACACAACAGATTATGTAGATTTAGGAATTAAAGAAGTTAAACCTTTATATTTAACTGACAAACCTAACGAAAGAACTGCCGGATTAATTAAACAATATCCTGCTTATTTTAAAGGTTTAGGTGAATTAATGTTCTTAACAACTAAAAAAGAAGATTCAAATTCTGCTGCATTAGACAAGCATTTAGCTACGTTATCTGCTGATAAAAAAGCAGCTTTAAAAGAAACGCCTAAGTTTATGTATCAAGTTGAATTTGAAAAGCCAGGTGGAATACCAATGCCAATTATTGTTGAGTTAACATACGCAGATGGAACTAAAAAACGTGAAACGTTCCCAGCTCAAATTTGGATGAAAGATGATGCTAAAGTTTATAGAGTATTTACTTCTGCTCAAGAAGTTACAAATATTACTGTAGATCCAGATTTTGAAACTGCAGATGTTGACACGTCTAACAATAGCTGGCCTAAAAAGGAAGCTAATAAGTTTGATAATTTTAAAAACAAAACTAAAGGGTAATTACTTATTCTTTAATACTATAAAAGCGCAACCAAATTGGTTGCGCTTTTTGTTTAAAATCTAGTTTGCTTCTAAACTTGTTTTTAGGTAAATTCGCTAACGTTGAATATAAGTCATTATAACGACGCATATTCAGAAATACATTGTAGCCAATAAGAAAACACTCAAACTTTATTTAAAAACCTGAGTGAAATTTAGCCTTAAAAACCTGATTAATAGTTCATATTATGATTTTTAAGTATCTATAATTGATTAAAAAAAATTATACGCTACCATTTTTTATTTTTCAATGGAATGTGCAAGTTCTTGAGAAAAGTCGGTGAAATTACGAGGCTTACGTCCTAAAACATTTTCTACTGTATCTGTTACAGAAGTATAATCTCCTACTGTAAACCACTCAAACATTTCTCCAAATTCTACAGCTAACCAATCTCCTACCCCAGCTTGTTTATAGGCTCCAATTAAAGCTTCTTTTGGTATATCCACATAATTAATTTGTTTACCACTAGCTGTTGTCAACAATGCAGCATGCTGCGCAGATGTAAGGGCTTCTGGTCCGGTTAGACAATACGTTTTTCCTGAATGCCCATCTTCTGTTAAAGCCTTTACGGCTACTGCAGCAACATCATTAATATCTACCAAACTAAGTGCAGTATCTCCAAAGCAGGAATAAAAATTTCCTTCAGCATTAATTGTTTCAAGATTTAGATAAAAATACTGAAAGAACATATTTGGTTGAATTAATGTGTAATCTAAACCAGAATTCTTAATTAATTCGTCTGTAATTGCATGTACGCGTATTGGTCCAGATTGAGCATCTTTTCTTGCTTTATAACCAGATTGCTTAACAAGGTGTTTTACACCAGCTTCTTTTGCTGCAGTAACTATGTTTTCTACCCACTCTTGAGCCTTAGGGTGTATAGGTGTTAATACGTAAATTTTTTCTACGCCTTCGAAAGCAGTAACTAATGATGCTACATCATCGAAATTACCAATACGAATTTGATTTTCTTCTAGACCAAGCTTTGATGTATCACTATGATCATTTGCCATAATACCAAAATCGACTTGATTTTCTTTTAATTGGTTCACGATTGTTGAGCCTGTATTTCCTGTTGCTCCTAATACTAAAATATTCATTTTGTTGTTTTTATTTATTAATTATTATTCATAAGTTGTTTTACACAAGCTGCCGTGTCTAAAATTGATTTTTCGAATGAAATCGGTTTCCAATCAAAAACTTCCATCGTCTGGCTTACATCTGCATGATATGTATTTCCAATAAAAGGCTTCATTGCTTTCAAATCACTATTAAATCTTGACATAAATTTTAATAGAGAATTTGGACCTTCAAGTGTGCTAACTTTTTTATTGCCATTTGATTTTAAGATTTTAGCCATTTCCTTAAATGAATATGGTTTTTCTGACGCTACTACAAATCTTCTCCCATTTGCCTTCTCATTTTCTAATGCTTTTACATGAATAAGAGCAACATCTCTTACATCAGACATATTCATTGCTGCTTTTGCAAGCATTGGCATTTTACCAGTAATCATATCTTTAACAATATTCATTGATTCACCTGCAATTTTATTAGACAAGGTTGGTCCCCAAATTCCTCCTGGATTTATAACAACCAACTCTAACCTATTTTCACCCTTTTGTTCTTTAATAAAATCCCAAGCACTTTTTTCGGCAAGTGTTTTACTCTTAACATAAGCCGTCATATTTTTTGCATTTGTATTTGTCCAGGTATCTTCGGTTATGTTTATCGACTTATTGGCATCTTCAAACATAGCAACCAAAGAAGAAGTTAAAACAACACGTTTAACACCTGCCTTTTTTGCAAACCTTAAAGCTCGTTGTGTACCTTCAATGGCAGGTTTTATTAATTCATTTTCATCTTTAGGCTCTGTAGTAACATAAGGAGATGCAATATGCAAGACATAATCGCAACCTTGCATTGCTTCTTTCCAGCCATCATTATTTAAAAGATTGAGTTCACAAAACTCTAAATTGCCATTTGGCTCAACTTCATTTTGAATCGCTTTTGTTAATTGTGCTGTTTTAGATAAGTTTCTTACAGAACCGCGAACAGAATATCCCTTTTTTAATAATTCTGCAGCAGTGTGTAAACCAACATATCCTGAAATTCCTGTTACTAATACTTTTTTCATCATCTATAAATTTTATAATTACAATAAATTATTACTTGCTAATTGCAAGCAAAGGTAGTATTTTACTTTTATTTTACAAGTAATAAATAAAAAAATGTATTTTTGCTATATTATTTTATATAAAATTTATAGATGATGAAAAATAAATTTAGATGTGAGTGCCCTATTACAAGCGCTATTGATATTATTGGAGACAAGTGGTCTTTAATAATTATTAAACAAATGTTGATTGAAGGAAAGAAAACATTTAAAGATTTTATTGAAAGCGAAGAAGCTATAGCAACAAATATTTTGTCATCAAGGTTAAAAATGCTTGAAGAATTTAAAATTATAATAAAAGGAAAACTTCCTGAAAACAAAAAAACAAATATTTATACTTTAACAGATAAAGGAATTGCATTAACACCAATAATTGTAGAATTATCAATTTGGAGCGACAATAATTTACGAGAATTTCATTCAGATTTATATCAAGGAGAGCAGATTGAAATTATAAGAGGTAACAAAGAAAAGTTTATTGAAAATATTATAGAAAATTATAAGAAAAAGATCTAACTACATTACCATATATAATTTATTACTGGCTTCTCGCTTACTTACGAAAATCCTCTCGGACATTCTTGGTCAGTAATTATTTACTAAATTAGTTGCTTAAACAACGTAACAAAGCTTATACAACAACGTTAGCGAACTGACATGAAAACTCCAACTCTAGAACAACAAAAATATCCAATAGGACAACCAAATATTCCAACTATAATTACTTCAGAAGTTATTAAAGAGTGGATTACAACTTTAGATAGTTTTCCTGAGAAACTAGATACATTAACAGCTAATTTATCTGAAGAACAATTAAATACTCAATACAGAGATGGAGGTTGGTCTATAAGACAAGTTGTACATCATTGTTATGATAGTCATCAAAATTCTTATACACGTTTTAAATGGGCATTAACTGAAGATAAACCTTTAATAAAAGCTTATTATGAAGATCGCTGGGCAAAATTGCACGACTCTAAAAATGCGCCAATTATTCTTTCTATAAACGCCTTAAAAGCATTACATGCAAAATGGGTGTATTTATTAAAAGGGCTTTCTGATAGCGATTTAAACACTTATTTTGTGCATCCAAGTGGAAATGAAAAAGTAGGTTTAAAAGAAAATATTGGTATTTATGCATGGCATTGTAACCATCATTTTGCGCATATTGAAAATTTATTAATTAGAAAAAGTTGGATTTAATTTATATCTTTCAACTTCCAAACAAAAATTTATGAAAACTGCACAACAATGGTTTGATGAATATGCCGTAAG
This sequence comes from Tenacibaculum todarodis, assembly GCF_001889045.1. Lineage (NCBI taxonomy): Bacteria > Pseudomonadati > Bacteroidota > Flavobacteriia > Flavobacteriales > Flavobacteriaceae > Tenacibaculum > Tenacibaculum todarodis. The sequence continues at coordinate 1,143,338 of NZ_CP018155.1, forward strand.
TCATCAAAATGAAACCAATCAATTAATACATTATATCTGTGTTCCAGCTATATTTTTTAGTGTAATTGGTTTGTTTATGAGTATTCCTACAGGTTTTTTAACATCATTAAAACTATACAATCCATTATTAGAAAATTGGGCGTTTATTTTTGGTGCTTTAGTTTCCTTTTTATTTTACTTACGTTTAGGTTTTTGGTATTTTTTACAAATGATTTTTGTAATTCTGCTTTCAATTGCTGGGAATTATTGGATTAGCGGTAACTTTAATTTATTATGGTTTTCAATTGCTGTCTTTGTAATTGCTTGGATTGGTCAATTTTATGGTCATAAGGTTGAAGGTAAAAAACCATCGTTATTTAAAGATTTACAGTTTTTATTGATTGGCCCTCTTTGGGTTATTCAGAAATTAGGAGGCAAAAAATAAGTTTATGAAAGAAGAAATTACATTCGAAGATTTTTTAAAAGTAGATGTAAGAATAGGAACAATTATAGAAGTAACCGATTTTCCTAAGGCACATAAACCTGCTTATCAATTACATATTGATTTTGGAGATTTAGGTATTAAAAAATCGAGTGCGCAAATAACAAATCTATATACAAAAGAAGATTTATTAAACCGACAAGTAACTGCAATTGTAAACTTTAAGCCAAGACAAATAGCTAATTTTATGAGCGAATGTTTGGTTATTGGTGTTTATAATGAAAATGAAGAGGTTGTTTTATTACAAGCTTCTAAAGAGATTAAAAATGGTGAGCAGGTTAATTAAATATTAATTTCAAATGTAATTTTTTATCTGTTATTTTTTTAATCGACCATTCTTTAAAATCTATAAAATCTTTTTCTTCAGACAAAATTAAGGTTGTATTGTTTTTAATTTTCCAATAACCAATATTTAAATTCTTTTTATTTAATCTACAAATATTTAAGTTAAATTGATAAACTCCATTTTTCTCAAAAGTTAATGTTCCATCTAATTTATCTTGATCATATTTTACAAACTTCATCAGTTTTTCATCTATATTTTCTATTTGCCAATTTACATATAACTTTTCATCAACCTGAGAAAAACTAAAATTAGCTATAAATAGAAATAGTATCAAAATAACTTTTATCATAAATCAACTCTTCGGATTATTTAAAATAACCAAAGCTCCAATTACTCCTGGAATCCATCCGCAAAGCGTTAGCAAAAATATTATAAAAAAAGAACCGCAACCTTTTCCTAAAACCGATAAAGGTGGAAAAATGATTGCCAATAAAACTCTAAAAAAACTCATAGTACAATTTGGGTTAGTACTATAAAGACGCTTAATTACTGGTTTTGTTACAAAAAAATAAGTTGCATAGTTACAAAGTTGCAAAGCTAAGCTTTATAACTCTGTAACTCTGTAACTCTGTAACTTTGAAACTTTGAGACTTTGAGACTTTGAGACTTTGAAACTAAAAAAAAAAAACATCTTATCTCAATTGTCATTTCGACCATAGGAGAAATCTCTTTTTTTTGACTGCTACTGTCAACTGAATACAGAATACCGAAACCTACATCTTATCTCCAAAGAAAATTGCATTCATAAATAACTTATTAGTTCCGTACCAAAAAGCTCTAAAGTTGGTGTTATCCGTAAATACAATAACTCTTCCGCTGCCCATTCTTTGTACTTTAAACGGAACCGTATTTTTAATCAACTTACTATTTTCTTTAGATATATAACCACTTAATAACGGATTAGAAGTATATTGAATTGGGTTATTATAACTCTTTTTATCAGCATTAATAAACAAGGTTGTATTTCTAAACATAGCAATTTTATCATTTTTATACCCAAAGTTTATTGGATGCGAACGATCTATGTTCGCTTCAAAAATTGCACCTCCAATAACTTGAGCACCAGATTTTAAAGATCTATTTTCAAAAGACACGTTTTCAATAGTATCGTTTTTCTTTTTCTTAAAATCTAAAGAAATAAACTTGTTAGAATTTAACCAACGAGTTGCATTTTTATAACCAATTAATGTTCCGCCATTTCTAACCCAAGTTTTTAGTTTTTCAACTTTATTTTTATCCATTGAATAACTATTTGGAACAATTAACACGTTATACCTACTCATATCAACCCTATTTAGGTAAGACATATCTAATTTTGTTACCTTCATATTAAAACGAGTATCTAATAAATGCCACATTTCTCCAGAATCATAACTTGTAATTCCATCACCAACTAACATGGCAATTTTAGGTTGCTTTACTGCTCTAAAATTATTAGAACCTAAGTCAATCCCGTCATTTAAACCTGTGTTTACAGCGTTTAAATTTAAGTTACTTTCATTTGCAACTTCTTGTAGAAAAGAAAACATTTCTGTGGAATTTAATTTCTGATTCTGAACAGGAATAAAAATAGTTCCATAATCATACGAAATTCCGCCATTTTTAAAGTTCTTCATTGATACTTTTGCACGTAACCCTTTTTCTAAAATTGCATTCAATGCTTTTGGCGTATAATATTCGTTCCAAGGCATTAAATAACCATAATCACTTTTAAAACTAACATTTCCAGATTTCATTTTTAAATCTAAAATCTCATTTCCTGCTTTAGAAAGCGAAACATTTTCTGCATAATCAACTCCAAAAGAATGATTAAAAGTCCACGCAGAAACATCATAAAATAAGCTATCTTTAAACGTTTTACGAACATCAAACATTGCTTTTACCAAACGCTGATTCTTTTGATTCATAGGAACTACATAACTATATCCTTTTTTAAATTGTTTTCCGTTTGAAGAAAAATCAGATTTTACTTCGTGAATTTTAATCTGATGACGTTTTAAAACTTCAGCTAAATGAAAACTTTTTGCAGCATCTTTTTCATCACCAAAAACAATGGCTTTATTTTCTCCTGAATTTCTTGAATTTTTATAAAAATCTTGTTGGTATTGTAAGATTTTTACACGCATATTTTTTGCCGCTTCTAAAGTTGATAAAGCTGCCGTAAATTGATTTCTAATAGTAAACGGAAAAGTTAAAATTCCGTTATCACTTTCTTGTGCATGACCACGAGAACTTGCTTGTTCAAACAAAATACCGATACTTCCATTTATGTCTGGAAAGGTTGAACCTTTACCGTAATAAAAATCATCAAAACTTTCTTCAGAATAATACATTGAACCAATTTTATCAAAAGCTTTTGCATGATAGGTTGCAATTTCTTTTGTTAAATCTTGATTCATTTGTGGTGTTAACGGATTGGTTCTACTTGGAATACCAGGCTGAAAAAAGAAACTTGAATTGGTTCCCATTTCATGATGATCCGTTAAAATATTAGGCAACCATTTATGAAAACTTGCTATTCTTGCTCTACTTTCTGGTAATTGAACTGGCAACCAATCTCTATTCATATCAAACCAATAGTGATTGGTTCTTCCTCCAGGCCAAACTTCTCTATATTCTCTGTCATTTGGATCTGGATTAATATTTTGAGCCTTATTTGTATTTGCCCAATACGCAAAACGTTGCAAACCGTCTGGATTAAATGATGGATCAAATAAAATAACGGTATTGTTTAATAATTCATCAATTTTATTTCCTTGTGCAGCTGCCAAATAATAAGCAGCAGCTAAGCCTGCATTTGCACCACTTGGTTCATTTCCATGAATTGAAAAACCTTGATACACAACAATTGGTGCATTTGAAACATTAATTGAAGCATTATTTGTTGCTTCAATATGTGTAGTTCTAATTACTTCTAAATTCTGATGATTTTTAGGCGAAGTAATTGTTAATAATAACAAAGGTCTTCCTTCAAACGTAGCTCCTCTATTTTCAATAGAAATCCTGTCTGAAGAAGCTGCCAAGGCTTTCATGTATTCAACTAACTTATCATGTGTAACGTGCCACTCACCTACTTCATGACCAATTACAGATTTTGGTGTTGGAATTGCAGAATTATATGTTACATCTTTAGGTAAATAATACGATAAATCTACTTGTTGCGCAGATATTGACAACGAAGTAATTAAGAAAAGAAAAAGTAGTTTTTTCATTATAAAAAGTTTGTTAGTTTTCAGCTTACAAGATAAAGAAACAAAAAGATTGTATAATTTACCACAACCTATTTAACGTATCTTTAACAAAGTTAAATGCAATATAAAAGGCATAAAAAAACCTCACTAAGTTAGTGAGGTTTTCAATATTATAATATAAATGAAATTTACTTGTCTTGTAATTTCATATCTGTACTTTCAAAAATTTTGTCTGCAGAACCTGCAATAAAACCAGAATATAATTCGCCATTTTGCATTGGATGACGGAATGAAAACTCATAATAACAAGAAGTTATTTCTTTAGTAATCTCTTTAAAAGCAACAGGAATTGTATCTGCTAAAATACTAGATTGCTCTAAAAATTCAGCTGGAGTTCCTTTAATTTCTCCACCAGAAGTATTCATTTTAAATCCGTTTTCTTTTACAAACTCGTTTACTTCTTGCAGCGAATTAAAAGTATCTAATTTGTTTACATCAACGGTAAAATGGTTAGAACAGAATCCATTTACATACAACCAAGCTGCATATTCAGTTTCTTCTTGAAGTTTTTCATACACATCAAATGAAGGTTGCTCCCATAAACGTCCTTTAAAAACTAATTCTTGCGGATTTAAATTTTCCGAAGGAATAGCATCAATCATATTCTTTACAGTTTCCTGTAAATCATTAGAAAACTCTTTGGTTAATAACTGACTAATAAATACTCTTGGCGCATCTTTATCAGTTGCATGCTCATAATGTTTTGCGTATAATTTCTTTTTCTCAAAATGATAATCGCCACATTCTTTGTAACCTGCTTTAATAAATGGAGTTGCTAAAACCTCGATATTTACACGTTCGTCGTCAAATGTTCTAAAGGCTACATGGTCGTTAAAAACGTTGTTTCCCTTTGTAATAAACAAATCTTTAATTTTCTGTGCAGAAGGAGTTCTTTCTGTATACTCTTTCCACAAGGCATCAAATATTTCTACTGTATTCATTTTACTTTTTAAACAAATGTAAAATATTATTTCAATTTTATCATTTTTATTTTAGTTACAAAATCACTAATTTTTATTTACAATATTTATCAATTCAATAAAAATTTTCAAACTCCTTTTCTAACTTCTACAAATCATTATTTTATTCAGATATTTGTAAATAAGATATTTTACAATTTAGATGAGTAATACTGCAACTTTAGAAACTTTACACAGTTCACTTTCTGGTGATGTTCTTTTTGATAATTTACACAAAACGTTATACGCAACAGATGCTTCTGTGTATCGTAAAATTCCACTAGCAGTTGCTTTTCCGAAGGATGTAAAGGATATTCAAACTTTAATTGATTTTGCTACAAAAAACAGCATTACTTTAATACCAAGAACTGCGGGAACATCACTTGCAGGACAATGTGTTGGAGATGGAATTGTAGTGGACGTTTCTAAACATTTTACCAATATTTTGGCTTTTGATGAACAAGCAAAAACGATTACTCTTGAACCTGGAATAATTAGAGACGATTTAAACGTATTTCTAAAACCATTTGGTTTATTTTTTGGACCAAACACCTCAACATCAAATAGATGTATGATTGGCGGAATGGTTGGTAATAATTCATCAGGAAGCACGTCAATCCGTTACGGAGTTACACGTGATAAAGTGCTAAGCATTGATACTATTTTATCTGACGGAAGTTTAGCTACTTTTTCTGAAATTTCTTCAGAAGAATTTAAACAGAAATCTAGAGAAAATACGAAAGAAGGAAAAATATATAAATCGATTTTAAATGAGCTTTCTTCGGAAGAAAATCAGCAAGAAATTAAAAACGAATTTCCGAAGGAAAGTATTCACAGAAGATGTACTGGTTATGCAGTTGATGAATTTCTAAAATCCGATTTATTTGGCGGAAATAAATCAACAATAAACGTTGCTAAATTTTTAGCAGGAAGCGAAGGAACTTTAGCCTTTTCAACCGCAATTACTATTCAGTTAGACAACTTACCTCCTACTGAAAGTATTATGATTTGTACGCATTTTAAAAGTATAAATGAAAGCTTAAAAGCTACAATTATTGCCATGAATCACAATTTATATAATTGTGAATTGATGGATAAAACCATTTTAGATTGTACAAAAGATAATCGCGAATTAGCAAAAAATAGGTTTTTTTTACAAGGAGATCCAGAAGCAGTTTTAATGTTAGAAGTTTCAGCAAACACACTTGAAGAAGCAGAAATTTTAGCAGATAATTTAATTGCAGATTTAGATAAAAACAACTTTGGTTATCATCACCCTAAAGTGTACGGAAACGATCTAGCTAAAGTGCATTATTTAAGAAAAGCTGGTTTAGGTGCTTTGGCAAATATTGTTGGCGATAAAAAAGCAGTTGCTTGTATAGAAGACACAGCCGTTGCTTTAGAAGATTTACCAAATTATATTGAGGAATTTACTCAAATTATGGCTAAATATCAGCAAAATGCTGTGTATTATGCACACGCAGGAGCTGGAGAATTACACTTACGCCCAATTCTTAATTTAAAGAAAAAGGAAGATGTAGTTTTATTCAGAAAAATTACCACAGAAACTGCCGAACTTGTTAAGAAATATAAAGGTTCTTTTTCTGGTGAACATGGCGATGGAATTGTACGTGCAGAGTTTATTCCACTAATGATTGGTGATAAAAACTATCAATTATTAAGACGCATAAAAAAAGCCTTTGATCCAAATAACGTTTTTAACCAAGGAAAAATTACGGATGCTTTTCCGATGGACAAAAGCCTACGTTATGAAATTGACCGAAGTGAACCAACAATTAAAACACTACAAGATTTTTCTGCAAGTGAAGGAATTTTAAAACTTGCTGAAAAATGTAATGGTTCTGGCGATTGTAGAAAATCTCCTGAAGCTGGTGGAACTATGTGTCCAAGTTACCGAGCAACAAAAAACGAGAAAGACACAACAAGAGCAAGAGCAAATACTTTACGTGAAGTTTTAGCCAATAATACGGCACAAAATAAATTTGATTCTAAGGAATTAAAAGAAGTTTTTGATTTGTGTTTAAGCTGTAAAGCATGTGCAACTGAATGTCCAAGTAATGTTGATGTTTCTGCTTTAAAAGCAGAATTTTTGTATCAATATCAAGAAGAAAACGGGTATTCTTTTAGAAGTAAGTTGTTTGCTAACAATGTAAAATATAATAAATTAGGTAGTAAATTTCCTGCAATTACAAATTTTATAACCAACACAACACTTTCTAAAAAGGTAATGGGAATTGCCACAGAACGCTCAGTTCCTAAATTGGCGAAAAAGCCATTAGAAAGTTGGTTGAAAAAACGAATTGTCACTTCGAGCGCAGTCGAGAAGTCTCACAAAATAGTTTACTTATTTAACGATGAGTTTACCAATTATTATGATGCAGAAATTGGGAAAGATGCAGTTATCATTTTAGAAAAGTTAGGTTATACTATACAAGCGGTTAAGCATTCAGAAAGTGGAAGAAGTTTTATTTCTAAAGGTTTTTTAAAGGAAGCTAAACAAGTTTGTAATAAAAATATTATCGTTTTTAAAGACTTAATTACTGAAGACTCACCATTAATTGGAATAGAACCTTCTGCAATTTTAACGTTTAGAGATGAATATTTACGATTAGCAGAAGACAAACCTTCAGCAGAGAAAATAGCAAAAAACTCTTTTACAATTGAAGAGTTTTTAGCTAGTGAATTTGAAAAAGGTAATCTTGATACTTCAATTTTCACGAATAAATCGAAAGAATTAAAGATTCATGGTCATTGTCATCAAAAGGCATTATCGTCTACACATGCAAGTTTTTCAATTTTAAATATTCCGAAGAACTACAAAGTAACAATCTTAAATACGGGTTGTTGTGGTATGGCTGGAAGTTTTGGTTACGAGAAAGAACATTATAAAGTTTCTATGCAAGTTGGCGAAGACACTTTATTTCCGAAAGTAAGAAACTGTTCTCCAGAAACTGAAATTGTTGCCGCTGGAACAAGTTGTAGACATCAAATTTTTGATGGTACAAAACGTATTGCAAAACATCCAATATCAATATTAAAAGAAGCTTTGGCATAAAAAAAAGCACCCTAAAATTAGGATGCTCTTTCCGATTTTAAAATTAAAATTATGGTTTAAGGGTATTATTTTCTGCTAACATACCAAAGAACTTATCTAAGTTTGGTAAAATAACAATACGTGTTCTACGGTTTCTAGCTCTATTTTCTTTAGTATCATTTAACACTAACGGCACAGAACTACCTCTACCTGAAGCTATTAATCTTTCAGATTTAATAAAGTATTTTTTCTCTAATAATCTTACAATAGATGTAGCTCTTTGCACACTTAAGTCCCAGTTATCTTTAATAGTTGCTGTACTAATAGACTGAGAATCTGTATGACCTTCAATCATTACATCCATACTTGGTTCCGAGTTAATTACATCTGCTAATTTTTGTAATAAAGGAAACGCATTCTTATTAACTTTTGCACTTCCAGATCTAAATAAAAGTTTATCAGAAACTGAAATCATAACAACTGTATTTTCTACATTTATGTCAATATCGCTATCATTATAAATTCCGGCAGAATTCATAGAGTTCTTTAAATTGTAATCTAGAACTAAATTAACGGTATCTTTTAAAGTTTTAGCTTGTGCTAATTTATTTGCGTCAATTTTGGATAAAGTTGCATTTAACCCTTCTCTTTGTTCTTTTGATAAAATTATTTTATTATCATCAGAAAAATTCAATTTACTTTTTTCAAGAGTTACATTTTCATCTTTTAATGAGTTAATTTTATTGTTATAATTATCTACTCTTTTTTCAATTTTTGCAAACTTAGCCTCTAAAGCCTCTTTTTCTAAAGTTGTTTTTTGAAGATTTCCATTTGCATCAATATATTGTTGCTCTAATTGAGCATATTTCTTTTTTGAAACACAAGATGTTGTTAATAAAGAAATTGCAACAAAAGGAATGATAAATTTTTTCATGATAAATTGTTTTAATTATATAATACTTATTTAGTTGTTATTCATGTACTATATATTAAACAACTAAGTTTTAAAAAACCCTACCCTAAAAATTAAATATTTAAAAAAAAGAACAAAAAAAATCCATAAAAACTTAGTTTTCATGGATTTATAAATATAAAAAAAATATAAAGTTTTATTTAAGAGAAGCTAAACTTGACTTAATAGTTTCAATTTTAGCAACAGTATCAGCTTCTTTTTTACGCTCTAATGCCAAAACTTTTTCTGGTGCATTGTTTACAAAACGTTCATTAGAAAGCTTCTTTTGAATTCCGAATAAGAAACCTTCTGCTCTTTTTAATTCAGCATTTAGTTTTTCAGTTTCTGCTTCTACATCAATATCATCAGCAGAAACAGGTATAAAATATTCGTTAGATTTTACTCTAAATGAAGCTCCTTCTACTTTTTCTGTAACATAATTTATAGTTGAAGCATTTGTTAACTTTTGAATTACAACATCGAATTCTTTTGTGTTGTTTTCATTATTAACCGCAAACAATTCTACCGCATCTTTAAAAGAAATGTTTTTATCTTTTCTAATAGTTCTAATTCCTGAAACTACACCAGTTGCAAAATCAAAATCAGCAATAATTTTAGAATCAAAATCTTTAATTGTTGGGTATTTTGCAATTACCAATGCTTCTTCTGGAGTTCTTTCTGTAATATGTTGCCAAATTTCTTCTGTTAAAAATGGCATAAACGGATGTAAAACTTTTAAATTATTTTCTAAAACAGCAATTATAGATTCAAATGTTTTAGCGTCAATTGGTTGTTGATATCCTGGTTTTACAATCTCTAATAACCATGAAGAAAAATCGTCCATAATTAGCTTGTACATAGACATTAACGCGTCAGACAAACGATATTTACTATAATGATCTTCTATTTCTACTAACGCTTTTTGAAACTTAGCTTCATACCAAGCTAAACCTATTTTAGCGGTTTCTGGTTGTGGTAAATTTGCATCTACTTCCCAACCTTTTATCAAACGGAAAGCATTCCAAATTTTATTAACAAAACCTTTTCCTTGCTGACATAAATCTTCATCAAACATTAAATCGTTTCCAGCGGCAGAGCTTAATAAAAGTCCAACACGAACTCCATCTGCTCCATAATCTTCAATTAACTTTAAAGCATCTGGTGAGTTACCTAAAGATTTAGACATTTTACGTCTTTGTTTATCTCTAACTAAACCTGTTAAATAAACATTATTGAAAGGTTTTTCATTTTTATATTCATATCCAGCAACAATCATACGTGCAACCCAGAAAAATAAAATATCTGGCCCCGTTACTAAATCGTTTGTTGGATAGTAGTATTTAATTTCTTCGTTTTCAGGGTTTCTAATTCCGTCGAAAACAGACATTGGCCATAACCAAGAAGAAAACCATGTATCTAAAGCATCTTCATCTTGTTTTAAGTCTTTAGTAGTTAATGTTGAGTTTTGAGTTTTCTCTTTCGCAAGCTCAAGAGCTTCTTCAATGCTTTCAGCAACTACAAAATCTTCTTTTCCGTCTCCGTAGAAATATGCAGGAATTTGTTGTCCCCACCAAAGTTGACGAGAAATATTCCAATCACGCACATTTTCCATCCAATGACGGTACGTGTTTTCGAACTTCTTTGGATATAAATTGATTTCTGTATCTTCTCCTAAAACTGCATCAATAGCCGGTTTAGCTAAATCAGTCATTTTTAAAAACCATTGATCAGACAATCTTGGTTCAATAACAGCTTTGGTTCTTTCTGATGTTCCTACTTTATTGGTGTGAACTTCAGTTTTTAGTAGAATTCCTTTTTCTTCTAATTCTTTGGTAACTTCTTTTCTAGCTACAAACCTATCTTTTCCTTCATAATGCAATCCGAAAGAGTTTAAAGAAGCATCATCATTAAAAATATCTATTACTTCTAATTTATGCTTATCACCTAAAACTTTATCGTTTTCATCATGAGCAGGTGTAACTTTTAAACATCCTGTCCCAAACTCTACATCTACATATTCATCTTCAATAATAGGAATTACTCTTCCGCAGAGCGGAACAATAGCTTTTTTACCTTTTAAGTGTGTAAAACGTTCATCATTTGGATTGATACAAATTGCAGTATCACCAAAAATAGTTTCTGGTCTTGTTGTTGCAATTGTTAACGTATCTTCTGAATCTTCAATTTTATATTCTAAATAATAAAGATTTCCTTGTTTTTCAATATGAATAACTTCTTCATCTGAAAGTGTTGTTTTTGCTTCAGGATCCCAGTTTACCATTCTGTAACCACGGTAAATTAAACCTTTGTTGTATAAATCAACAAAAACTTTAATTACAGATTCAGACATTGCTGGATCCATTGTAAAAGCAGTTCTTTCCCAATCGCAAGAAGCACCAATTTTCTTTAATTGATCAAGAATTATTCCTCCATACTCATGTTTCCATTCCCAAGCGTGTGCTAAAAATTCTTCACGAGTTAAATCGTTTTTATTAATTCCTTGTTCTTTTAACTTCGCAACAACTTTAGCTTCAGTAGCTATTGAAGCGTGGTCTGTTCCAGGAACCCAACAAGCATTTTTACCTAATAAACGAGCACGTCTAATTAATACATCTTGAATTGTATTATTCAACATGTGTCCCATGTGCAACACACCTGTTACGTTTGGTGGAGGAATTACAATTGTATAAGGTTCGCGGTCATCTACTTCAGAATGAAAGTAATTATTTTTCATCCAGTAGTCGTACCACTTATCTTCTACTTCACTTGAGTTATATTTTGATGGAATTTGCATCTTTTGGAATGGTTTTTGAAATATAGTAGGCAAAAGTACAATTATCTATTTTCTATAGAAAATGTATAGTTAGTTTTTTATCATTTAAAATTTGTAAATTTGTAGTATGAATAAAGGTTTATTATTAGGTTTAGGATTACTTTTTTCTGTTGGAGTTTCTGCACAAGAGTTTCAATTTGAAAAAGAGACTATTAATTATGGAAAAGTTGCCAAAGGTTCTGACGGAAAACGCATTTTTGAGTTTACCAATATTGGTGATGCTCCACTAATTATAGAAGACATTAAAACTTCTTGTGATTGTGCTGTGCCTGAAAGCCCTAAAAGACCGATAATGCCTGGAGAAAAATCTACGCTAACTGTAGAATATGACACTTCTAAAACTGGTGGTTTTTCTAAAACTATTACCATTTTTTCAAATGCTAAAAGTGAGATAAAAAAAATTAAAGTAAAAGGATATATATCTAAATAAGTATAAGATGAAGTTAGTATTTACACTGTTTTTTGTTGGTTTATTAAACGTAACAATAAACGCGCAAGAGTTTAAATTTGAAAAAGAACTAATTAACTATGGTAAAATAGCACAAGGTTCTGACGGAACACGTGTTTTTGAATTTACTAATGTTGGTGAAGAACCAATAACTATTACAAGAGTTTCTTCTTCTTGTGGATGTACAATTCCTAAAAAACCAGAACAACCTATTATGCCAGGTGAAAAAGGAAAAATTGAAGTTTCTTACGACACTAAACGTTTAGGTGGTTTTTCTAAAACAATTACCATATTTTCTAACGCTAAAACTGAACGTAAGAAAATAAAGATTAAAGGATATATTAGTAAAGAAATACTACCTGAAAAGGAAAAAAGTATGCTATCAGATAGTTAGAAAAATATGTATAAAAGAATATAAAAAAAGCCTCGTTTTACGAGGCTTTTTTTATATTCTTTCTTTCAGTTTAAATTCAAATTTGAGTTTTAACCCTTTTCTTTCTACAAGCATTTTTATCTTTCTATTTGGCTTTTTCTGAAACAAAGAGGTTATCTCATCTAATGTATAATTATGAACTGGTTTATTATTTATTTCTAAAATAATATCATCTTTCTTTATTCCAGCAAAAGCAGATGGAGAACCACTTACCACATTATTTACTTTATATGAGGGTTTAAATTTGTAAGTATAACTGGTGACAAGAGATAAAGTATTATTACTACTAGATCCATTATTAGTACCATAAGCACCAATAACTTTAGTTTCTTGTTCCTCTCTTATTAATTTTTTCCCAATAAAAACAACACTTAAACCACTCATGTTATAATAAAATCCATCTTTTAAAGATGCGTTCTTTTTTAGTGAAATTTTTTTATTTGGATAATCAATTATAACTTTAAATCGTTTTAAAATTGTACCACCAATACTTCCATTTCGTTCTTTAAATTTTCGGGCATTAAATGTAGATATTGAATCTAAAAAAGATACAGTTGGTTTTTTAACAACAAACCTACCAATCTTAATATAGGGAATTTTACTTCTATTTCCATAAATAGCACCACTTAAACCTTCACCAAGTAAATCATTAAAATGTTTAATTGGTGTCTTAATTTCTACCTTGGTATTTTCAAATAACCACATTGCATCACTTCCGCCAGAATCTATTAGCATTTTAAGATCTGTAATATTATTCCCTAACGTGTCTATTTGAGCACTTACATTTATATAAGGTTTATTTCTATAAAACTCTAGCGGAAAAGTTTCACATCTTTTACACTTTTTATATTTATAATATTTAGGGTTATAAAAATCAATTTTCTTTGTTTTATAATTTATCCTTATAATTACATTTTTAAGTAATTTATGCCCGATAATCCCATGAATTGTAATTCCCATTTTTCCAGACAAATCAAAATCATCCTTTAAAACAACGTATAACTCTTCATTACTACTAATTAAATTTTTAATTCTAAAGCGGTTATTTTTAGACAAAAGAGCATCTACAGGCTTTCCACCACCTAAACCCTGTAAAGCAATAGTTTCTATGTTTTTTAACCCAATACTATCATTTTGAGATAAATTAAAAAGTATGGTTTTATTTACTCCTGTATCTAAAATAAAGTTTAGCTCTTTTCCATTAATTTCTAATGGTAAAATAATTAAGTTATTAATCAACTTAAATTTTACTGATTGTTTTTTTGTATTTGAACCATAAAACTGAAAACTACTCTGAGCCTGAGTATGAATCACAAATAAAATTGATAAAAAAAAGAATAATTTTCGATTCAAGAGAAAGGGTTTTGGTATTTCAAGATACAAATTACAATTGATAACTTAACACTTTTAAGATTATTTTAACCTTTAACAAATCAAAAAAAAACGCTTTTATTTGCTAAAATATTCGCAAATTTGTTTTTCAAACAACTACAAAAATTTAGACAATGCCTTCTATATCAAAAAAAGGAAATGCAATGCCACAAAGTCCAATTAGAAAATTGGTGCCATTTGCAGAAAACGCTAAGAAAAAAGGTACAAAAGTGTACCATTTAAATATAGGTCAGCCAGATATTAAAACCCCACAAGTAGCTTTAGACGCTGTAAAAAACAATGATATTAAAACATTGGCTTACGCACGCTCTGAAGGTTCTGAAGAATATAGAAACAAACTAGTAGAGTATTATAAAAAACACCAAGTTAATGTAACTGCTAACAATATTATTGTTACTACTGGTGGTTCTGAGGCGTTACTTTTTACTATTGGAAGTATTACAGATCCAGGTGATGAAATTATTATCCCTGAACCTTTTTATGCAAATTACAACGGCTTTTCTACAGCTTCTGGAGTAAAGGTTATTCCAGTAATTTCTAAAATTGAAGATAACTTTGCATTGCCAAAAATTGAGGACTTTGAAAAATTAATTACTAAGAAAACAAAGGCAATATTAATTTGTAACCCTGGAAATCCAACTGGATATTTATATTCAAAAGAAGAAATTCAAAAATTAAAAGAAATTGTTTTAAAACACGATTTATTTTTAATTGCTGATGAAGTATATAGAGAATTCACCTACGATGGTTTAGAACATACTTCTGTAATGGCATTAGATGGTTTAGAGCAAAATTCTATAATTATAGACTCTGTTTCTAAACGTTACAGCATGTGTGGTGCAAGAATTGGTTGTATTGTTTCTAAAAATGAAGACTTTATAAATACCGCTATTAAATTTGCACAAGCTAGGTTGAGTCCACCAACGTATGCTTTAATTGCAAGTGAAGCTGCTTTAGATACGCCTCAACAATATTTTGATGATGTTAAAGAAGAATACGTTGAGCGTAGAAATACATTAATTACAGAATTACAAAAAATTGATGGTGTTAAAGTTGCCAATCCAAAAGGTGCTTTTTATTGTGTAGTAGAATTACCCGTAAAAGATTCTGATCGTTTTGCACAGTGGATTTTAGAAGACTTTAATTATAATAACGAAACTGTTATGGTTGCTCCTGCCAGCGGATTCTATTCTACTCCTGGCGAAGGAAAAAATCAAGTTAGAATAGCTTATGTTTTAAATAAAAAAGATTTAATTAGATCTGTAGAAATTTTAGGAGAAGCTTTAAAACAATATCCAAATTAATTGAATATTCAACAAAACATATCGCTTAAAAGATACAATACGTTTGGTATTTCTGTAAATGCCAAACGTTTTATTTCTATCACTTCTGTATATGAATTACAACAACTTCTAAAAATTGAAAAAGACATTTTTTTAATTTCTGGTGGAAGTAATATGCTGCTTACAAAAGATATTAATAAATTGGTTGTGCATATTGATATCAAAGGGATTTCAATAGATAGAGAAAATTATAACGATATTTATTTGACCGTAAATGCTGGTGAAAATTGGCACGAATTTGTTTTGTGGTGTGTTTCTCAAAATTATGGTGGAATTGAAAATTTATCGCTAATCCCTGGTAATGTAGGTACTTGTCCAATTCAGAATATTGGTGCGTATGGTGTTGAAGTAAAAGATACAATTACACAAGTTGAAGCCATTGAAATTGAAACTGGAAAATTAGTAGTATTTCCTGCTAAGGAATGTCAATTCGGATACAGAAATTCTATTTTTAAAAATGAAGTAAAAGGTAAGTATGTAATAACTTCAGTTAGTTTTCAATTGACAAAAAATGAGCATAAGTTAAATACTTCTTATGGAGCAATTGAAACTGAATTGACTTCAAAAAATATAGAAAACCCTACTTTAAAAGATGTCTCTGATGCAGTTATTTCAATCAGGCAAAGTAAATTACCTGATCCTAAAAAAATAGGAAATAGTGGAAGTTTCTTTAAAAATCCTGTGATTTTAAAATCGCTTTTTGATAAACTTCAGAAAAAGCATCCTAAAATACCAAGTTATCCTGTTTCAGATGAAACTTTAAAAGTTCCTGCGGGTTGGTTAATTGAACAAAGTGGATTTAAAGGGAAACGTTTTGGTGAATTTGGTGTACATGAAAAGCAAGCATTAGTTTTGGTAAATTATGGTAATGCTTCTGGTAAAGAAATTTTCGCGCTTGCGCAAAAGATTCAAAAAACTATCAAAGAAAACTTTGAAATTGACTTAGAAATTGAAGTGAATATTATTACATAAAAAACGTCTGGATGATAATTCCAGACGTTTATTTATTGAAAATAATCTATCTATTCTTTATCAAATAAGGCTTTGTGTATAAAACCTGCTACAATTGCTCCTGCAATTGGTGCAACCCAAAATAACCAAGATTGTGCTAAATAAGCACCGTCTGCAAATAATGCCTGACTCATAGAACGTGCAGGATTTACCGATGTATTTGTAATAGGAATACTAATTAAGTGTATTAAAGTTAAACCTAAACCAATTGCAATTGGTGCAAAACCTTTTGGTGCTCTTTCGTTTGTACTTCCTAAAATAATTAGCAAAAAGAACATTGTTAATAAGAATTCTGCAACAAAAGCAGAAGTAATATTAAAACCTCCAGGAGATAATTCTCCATAACCATTAGCTGCAAAACCGCCAACACCATCAAATCCGGCTTTTCCAGAAACAATAAAGTATAAAGCACCTGCTGCTAAAATTGCTCCTACTAATTGAGAAACGATATAAGGTATTAATTCTTTTGCAGAAAATTTTCCTCCAGCCCAAAGACCAAAAGAAACTGCTGGGTTAAAATGCCCTCCAGAAATATGACCTACAGCATATGCCATTGTTAATACTGTTAAACCAAAGGCTAATGCTACACCGGCAAAACCGATTCCTAATTCTGGAAAAGCAGCTGCAAAAATTGCACTACCACAACCTCCAAATACTAACCAGAATGTACCGAATAATTCAGCAAAATATTTTTTCATAATTAAAAAGTTTAAATTAATTGATTTGTTATATGACACATTTTTATTTGAAAGTCACATTTAGAAATATATTGAAAATAATTTATTGTGATTTTTTTAGTTTGTATCTTTGCACAATAAAATTCATATAAAATGAAATTACTTTTATTAACTTTAGCTTTATTAGGTTTAGCTGTAGCTGGAATTGCTATTAAAATTTGGGCAAAAAAGGACGGTAAATTTGCAGGTACATGTGCAAGTCAAAACCCAATGTTAAATGAGAGTGGGGAATCTTGTGGTTTCTGCGGAAAAACACCAGAACAATATGCAGATTGTGCTGAACCTCAACACAATTAATAGTATTTTATAAATGGTAATAACTACGCTTTTCTACATTTTTGTAGCAGTTACTATTATTCAAATTATATATTATTTAGTGTTTGCTGTTTTTGCTTTTTCTAAAGATGAAAAACAAAAAACAACTAAAAGCTTACCGGTTTCTGTAATTATCTGTGCTAAAAACGAAGCTGAAAATTTACCAGAATTTCTTCCCTCAATACTAAATCAAAATTATCCTGAGTTTGAAATTGTTTTAATAAATGATGCTTCTATTGACGATTCTTTAGAAATAATGGAAACTTTTCAGAAAGAAAACAACAATATTAAAATTGTTAATGTTGAAAATAATGAAGCTTTCTGGGGAAACAAAAAATACGCACTTACACTAGGAATTAAAGCCGCAAAACACGAACATTTATTGTTTACAGATGCAGATTGTAAAGTGGTTTCTGAAAATTGGATTTCTGAAATGACAAGCCATTTTTCAACAGAAAAAAGTATTATTTTAGGTTATGGAAAGTATAATACTTCAAAGCGAAGTTTAGTTAACCTTTTTGTGAAATACGAAACATTATTAACAGCTATTCAATATTTTAGTTATGCTAAAATCGGATCGCCTTATATGGCTGTTGGTAGAAATTTAGCGTATACAAAATCCGAATTCTTTAAAGTAAAAGGTTTTATAAATCATATGAATATTCGCTCAGGAGACGACGATTTATTTATACAGGATGCAGCAACAAAAGCTAACACAACAATTTGTACTTCAACAGATAGTTTTACGGTTTCTGAGCCTCCAAAAACATTTAAAAAATGGGTTTTACAAAAGCGAAGACATATTTCTACAGCAAAACATTACAAAACTAAGCATCAGTTTTTTCTTGGTTTATTTTTCGTTTCAAAACTACTTTTTATAATTTTAGCTACACTCCTATTCTTTCTGTTTGATTGGAAAATTATGTTACCAATTGTACTAATTTATTATATCGTTCAATTTATAGTCGTAGGATTTTCAGCAAAGAAACTACAAGAAACACAAGCAGTATTTTTCTTACCTTTTTTAGAAATTGGCTTAGTTCTATTTCAATTTGGTATCTTTATTGCAAATAAAATTTCTAAACCAGTAGATTGGAAGTAAATAAGGACAAACTTTTATCAGAAATTAAAAAAGCAAAAGAAGGCAAACAAACTGCTTTCAACTTTTTGTTGGATTCTTTTTGGGGAAATGTATATAATTTTCAGCTTAAAAAAATTCAGAATGATGAAGATGCAGAAGATATTACTATCAAAACATTTTCTAAAGCTTTTGATAAAATAAGCACATTTGATGAGCAATATCAGTTTAAAACCTGGTTAATTGCTATTTCTAAAAATGTCTATATCGATTTTCTTCGCAAGAAAAAATCATCTATTTCTATAGAGACAACAAAAGTGCAAGAAGAAACAGTATATGCAATTGTAGATGATGCTCCATCACCAGAAGATAAAATTATTACCGAGCAAAATTTAGCAAAACTATTACAAGATATTAAGAAGTTAAAACCTAAATATCAAGAAGTTATTCAATTACGTTTTTTTCAAGAATTAAGCTACAAAGAAATTTCTGAACAAATTAACGAACCAATGAATAACGTAAAAGTAAAATTATTACGTGCTAAAAAATTGTTGGCGGAGATTATTAAGAAGTCTTAAAATGAATAAAATATTTCTCTCTATATTTCTATTAATCTTTTCATCTTGTGATAAAAAAGTTAATGCAGATAAAGGTAAAATAATTTTACACGAAGATTCTTTAATTATTAGTAAAAATGTAAATCAATATTTTGATTTAGTCGATGAAAATATTTCTCCTTTAGATACTATTTTAGAAGAAAACACTCCTAATAGTCTTGATTTAAATAAGCATCAACTTTTTATTGATACAACCAAAACATCTAAATATTTTCAGTTTTATAAAAACTGGAAACCAAATATTGATATTGATAATTTTATTTATAATTATCCTCAGAAATTGAAAAGTATATCAAAAAAAATTGATTTTAAAGACTTTTCTAATACTTGGTTTGAGGTTAAAAACTTAAATGATAAATTTGTAATTTATGATCCTTGTGATGGTAATACTTTAGCTCTATATTTCAGTAATAATAAAGTCGTCTTTGTTTATAGACATGAACCTGATGTTGATGTAATCAATAAAATTATATCTATAAATGAAAATGAAATTGTTTTAGATTTATTAACTCATCCTAATAAATCAAATTCTGGCAAAGCAAAGTTGTCAATTAAAAAAACTAAATTTAAGAACGTTTGTTTATTAAGTTACTCATATGATTCCAATCAATTAGATTTTTTTGTTACTTCAAAAAGTAATGTTTCATTTTTTAATATAGTTGTGAATAATTGCCCTAAAATGAAAAGACAAGAATATAATTTTGAAAAAGATTTTGAAAAAGATTTTGAATTAATAGAAGTAGAGTAAATTATTACCAAATCTTTACAATTCTTCGTAACTTTGTTGTTCAATTATTAAGTGAATGTCAGAAAAATCAGTTGTACTTCCAGAAAGAGTAAAAAAACCAAAATGGTTGCGTGTAAAATTACCTGTTGGTAAAAAGTATACAGAACTAAGAGGTTTAGTAGACAAATACAAATTAAATACAATTTGTGCCAGCGGAAGCTGCCCAAACATGGGAGAATGTTGGGGAGAAGGAACTGCAACATTTATGATTCTTGGAAACATTTGTACACGTTCTTGTGGTTTTTGCGGTGTTAAAACCGGAAGACCAGAAACAGTGGAATGGGACGAACCTGAAAAAGTAGCACAATCTATTAAAATTATGAGCATTAAACACGCCGTAATTACTTCTGTAGATAGAGACGATTTAAAAGATGGAGGTTCTATTATTTGGGCAGAAACTGTACAGGCAATTCGTAGAGCAAACCCTACAACAACTTTAGAGACATTAATTCCTGATTTTCAAGGAAACACAAAGCAATTAGATAGAATTATAGCAGAGCATCCAGAAGTTGTTTCTCACAATATGGAAACTGTGCGTCGTTTAACGCGTGAGGTTAGAATACAAGCAAAATACGATCGTAGTTTAGGTGTTTTAAAGTACCTTAAAGAAAACGGAATGCGTACAAAGTCTGGTATTATGTTAGGTTTGGGTGAAAAGGAAGAAGAAGTTATCCAAACTATGAAAGATTTACGCGAAGTTGGTTTAGATGTTATTACTATTGGTCAATACTTACAACCAAGTAAAAAGCATTTACCTTTAAAAGAATTTATTACGCCAGAGCAATTTAAAAAATACGAAACTTTAGGCTTAGAAATGGGTTTTATGTACGTAGAAAGCGGACCTTTAGTACGTTCTTCTTACAAAGCTCATAAACACGCTAACTAGTTTTTAACTTTTAATTTTCTTTTCCAATACACAATATAAATTGTGCCAAAAATAGTTGGCAACATCCAAGCAATTAAATTGTTTAAACTTAAGCCTGCAACTAAAAATGCAGTAACAGAAGCTATAAAAGCACCAATCATTTTACCAACATGATTTGTAAGCCATAAATTTCTTTTGGTTGAAAGGTTTCTATAAAAAATGAAATCTTTAATAGATAATAAGAACCCGAAGCCTCCAAAGAACACAAATAGTAAAAATGCAGTTGTATTACCTTTTATAAGGAAATAAATACCGAATAAAATCATTACAACTGAAAAGAAAAACATACTTCCTGAGGTAATTTTATCTGTTACAGTAGCTGCTGTTTTAGTTTTCGATTTAAAGGTTAAAACCTGATTTCCTGAAACAACTAAATAAATAGTAAAAAGCCCAATTAACAACAAAAATATATTTTGATGATTTGGCAAACAAGCAATAGGAATCGATATTAGTGAACTCACCAGCATTCCTATTGAGAACAACTTTCCAAAACGTTTATGCGGTATACTTCCCTTTTTTACAACAATACTTCCAATACCAGAAATTAAACCCAATCCGCCAAAAAAAGCGTGTATGTATATAAATACGCTAATTATTTCTTCCATTTTGTCTGTTTAGTTAGTTTTTAATACTGTAAAGTTCCTATTTTATCTTTGAACAAGATAATTATTAATACCCAATTGTTAATTTTATTAGATAAACTGTATTAAAAACCGTACTCAACAATCATATTAGCAATAAAGCATCAGTTATATGTTAAGAGTTTATAAAAATCACATCATTTTAACAATTTATGTACTTAAAATACATTTTGGCACACCATTTGCAAAGAGTAAACTGAAGACGACGTAGTAAACCGTTTTCATGTGTAAATTATTTGAATTAGTTGATTAAAAAAAACCACCTCTAACGAGATGGTTTTTTTAGTTTAAATTATTTCTATTATTTTAAACTTCAGAATAAATCCAAAACCCAAAAAAACATATTACAACAGATAAGACAAAAATAAATGAGTTATAAAGTATTACTCTTAACAAACTTCCACTAACTCTGTTTTGATAAAATTCATTTCCTTTAATAATTATTTTTATTAATGAAAAAATTACTACCGTTGGTAACAACATAAATAGTAAAAAAACTAAAATAAAATCCCCAAAACTAGATGGTCCACTGAATAGAAAAATCATTTAAATAGCACTTATAATATCATACTTTGTAATAATATGGTGATTCCCGTTTTCTAAATCTACTAAAACAGCTTGATTCTCTTTGGTAATCAATTTAGATATTTCTTCTAATTTTGCAGATTTCTTAACTATAGGATATGGTTTTCCCATAATATCTTTAATAGGTTTATCTGCAATATTTTTATCAGCTATAAAACTGTGTAATAAAACAGACTCATCAATAGAACCCACAAAACCATTAATATCTTTTACTGGAATTTGCGAAATTTTATAATCGCGCATACGCTCTATTGCATGCGAAACCAATTCTTCTGTTTGTGCAGCAACTAAAGGCTCATCTGAATGATTTTTAATTAAATCTGCAGCCGTTTTAATTTCCTCTTCCAAGAAACCTCTTTCGCGCATCCAATCATCATTAAACATCTTACCAACATATCTACTTCCATGATCGTGAAACAACACAACAACAACATCATCTTTAGTAAAATGATCTTTTAATTGCAACATTCCTTTAATAGCAGAACCTGCAGAATTACCAACAAAAATTCCTTCTTCTTTGGCAATTTTTCTTGTGTAAACAGCAGCATCTTTATCTGTTACTTTTGTAAAACCATCAATTAGAGAAAAATCTACATTTTTAGGTAAAATATCTTCTCCAATTCCTTCAGTTATGTAAGGATAAATTTCATTCTCATCAAAAATACCTGTTTCATGGTATTTTTTAAATACAGAACCGTAAGTATCAATTCCCCAAATTTTAATATTCGGGTTTTTCTCTTTTAAATATTTTGCTGTACCAGAAATAGTTCCTCCAGTTCCTACTCCAACTACAAAATGTGTTATTTTTCCTTCAGTTTGTTCCCAAATTTCTGGTCCAGTTTGCTCATAATGCGCCAATGCATTACTTGGATTGTCATATTGATTTACATACCAAGAATTAGGCGTTTCTGCACCTAAGCGTTTAGAAACTGAATAATAAGAACGTGGATCGCTAGGTTCTACGTTGGTTGGACACACAATTACTTCTGCGCCAACAGCACGTAAAATGTCCATTTTTTCTTTAGATTGTTTGTCCGAAATCACAAAAATACATTTGTAACCTTTTATAATTGCAGCCAAAGCCAAACCCATTCCGGTATTTCCAGAAGTTCCTTCTATAATTGTTCCACCTGGTTGTAAACGACCATCAGCTTCTGCATCTTCAATCATTTTTAACGCCATTCTATCCTTTACAGAGTTTCCTGGGTTAAACGTTTCCACTTTGGCCAACACCAAAGCATCTATCTCTTTGGTAACTGAATTTAACTGAACCAATGGTGTATTTCCAATGGTTTCTAATATATTTTTTGCGTATTTCATCTCTTAAATTTACTGCTGCAAAGATACTTATTTTTTGGGCGTTTTAACGGGCTTTTGCTACTCGCTTTTTTTCTAAAAAAAAGAGCTCAAACAGACCGCTCAATCCCTAACGCGGGCTTACTTATTAAAGACTTGTTATTCCCTGTGTTGGCAGGAATCTATAATTATGTAGCTTTAAATAAAGAGAATGCTTCGTTCCACGCAATGACGCTTGCGGATATGCACGCGTTAGCGATTGAAACGGCATCCTTTTTAGTTGTCAGTTCGAGTGGATTTGTGAAGAATGAACAAATTTGTATCGAAAACAAAACTAAAAAGATACAGTGAAAAGCGCGACCTTTTTAGGTAACGCCCAACTAAAAAATTAAATTTTAAGCAAATTTTATAGACTCAGAGGGTCTGATTTTTGTGATTATATAAGACGGAATAATTAGCATTACAAAGCATAAAACTAGTGTTCCTAAGTTTAGTAGAAGCACGTTCCAGAAACTGATATAAATTGGCACTTTAGTTACATGATAGGTTTCTGGATCTAACGTAATTACTCCAAAATAATGTTGAATAAATAACAACGACAAACCTATTAAATTTCCCCAGAAAAGGCCTTTTAAAATTAAACTTGTGGCGTTGTATAAAAATATTTTTCGAACACTCCAATTACTGCTTCCTAAGGCTTTTAAAATACCAACCATTTGTACGCGCTCTAAGATTAAAACGAGTAAGGCGGTTATCATATTTATACCTGCAATTAGTATCATTATGGCAATTATAAACTGAACGTTGTTGTCAAAAAGTTGAATCCATTCAAAAATTGCTGGATATGTATCTACAATTGTTTTGCTATTTAATGTAGAGGGAATTTTGTTGTAAACTTCTTTTCCTTTTTGGTTAATTTCATCAAAATTATCGATTAATACTTCAAATCCGCCAACTTGGTTTTCCTTCCAACCGTTTAAACGTTGTACTTCAAAAATGTCGCCAACCATCATATTTTTATCAAACTCTTGGAAACCTGTATTGTAAATTCCAACAACAACTGGTTTTCTAAACTTCGCTTTTGAGGTGCTTGTGCCATTCATAAACCAGGTTTGAATGGTGTCATTTAGTTTTAAATGCAATCTATCGGCAATATATTTAGAGAGAATTACTTCTCTATTTCTTTGTTGCTTAAAGTTTGGCAAACGACCGTCAACCAAATATTCATTAAAAAAAGACCAATTATATTCTGCAGAAACGCCTTTAAAA
The DNA here is from genome assembly GCF_001889045.1 of Tenacibaculum todarodis. NCBI lineage: Bacteria > Pseudomonadati > Bacteroidota > Flavobacteriia > Flavobacteriales > Flavobacteriaceae > Tenacibaculum > Tenacibaculum todarodis. The sequence continues at coordinate 1,168,092 of NZ_CP018155.1, forward strand.
ACAATACCTTCAAAATCTGTTGGCGTTCTTATTATTCCGGTTTTATTAGCAAAAACTTGTACTTTATTAATACCTTTTACATTGGTAAACTCTGGATAAAAATCTTGGTTTTTATCTATTGGAACTGTAGAAACGTCTGAGTTATTATTATCGTAATTTGTAATTTGAATATGTCCTTTAAAACCAGACATTTTATCACGTATTTTATGCTGAAATCCAGACGCAGTAGCAACGGCAATCAACATAATAATCATACCCAACGCAATTGCTGTGGTTGCAATTTTTATTATTGGAGAAGATATACTATTTTTATGCTCTTTACTAGCAACTATTCGTTTAGCAATAAATAACTCGTAATTCAAATTGATGATAAATTTTAAACCTTTCAAAAGTACATATTTAATCTTGTTTCTGTCACTAAATTTTCAGCTGATTTCTTGTGCGCAAAAGTCGCAGTTAAAAAGTGAAAAAGTGAAAGAGTTGAAAGTTAAAGAAACCCAAGCCGAAATAAAAACAGCTGCAGATAGAATTAGTTTGTACTTAAAACTATTAAAAGGTAAAAATGTTGCTATTGTTGCCAATCAAACCTCGGTTTTATCTGTTTTACAACGTGCAGAAGTTGCTCCAAATGTTATGGGCTCTAAAGAAGTTACGCATCATTTAGTAGATTATTTACATACATATAATGGAATTAACATACAAAAAGTTTTTGCTCCTGAACATGGTTTTAGAGGAAAAGCAGACGCTGCAGAACATATAAAAGACGGAATTGACACCAAAACAGGTTTACCAATTCTTTCTTTGCATGGAAAAAGCAAAAAACCTTCAGCTGAACAATTAAAAGGAGTTGATGTTGTTGTTTTTGACATTCAAGATGTTGGCGCTCGTTTTTACACCTATATTTCTTCGTTGCATTTTGTTATGGAAGCTTGTGCAGAAAATGGAATTCCAATTATTATTTTAGACAGACCAAATCCAAATGGACATTACGTTGATGGACCAGTTTTAGAAATGAAACATTCCAGTTTTGTTGGTAAACATCCTGTTCCGTTGGTTTATGGAATGACAATTGGAGAATACGGACAAATGATTAACGGAGAAAAATGGCTTAAAAATGGAATTCAGGCTGATTTAACAGTTATTCCGTTAGAAAATTACACGCATAATTCGGAATATCATTTAGCAATAAGACCGTCGCCAAACTTACCGAATGATAAAAGTATTAACTTATATCCGAGTTTAGGTTTTTTTGAAGGAACAACTATAAATGCAGGTCGTGGAACTGAATTTCAGTTTCAAAGATATGGCGCACCTTTTTTCGAAAAAAGTGATTTCAGTTATACTCCAAATCCTAATTTTGGTGCTAAATATCCTAAACATAAAGGAAAACTTTGTTATGGTGTAGATTTAAGTACAACTGAAAAATTAAGTTCCGTAAACTTAGAATGGTTAATTGATGCTTATAATAAAACACCAAAAACAGAAAAATTCTTTGGTAAAACCTTTACTATTCATGCTGGTAACACAAAACTACAACAACAAATAGAACAAGGTTTAACAGCTCAAGAAATTAGAAAATCTTGGGAACCAGATTTGGATGCTTTTAAGAAAGTTAGGGAACGATATTTGATATATAAATAGAAATTAATTCTATGAAAAAATTACTATTTATTTCACTTATAATTACTTTTATTTCTTGTCAAGATAAATTTGAGCCAAATAAATATAATGGTGATTGGATTAATATGGACGAAGATGGTGGTTTTTCTTCTTTGCCTTCAATCATTTTTAAAAATGATTCAATTTATTTTTCTGATGCATATACTTATACTACAAAGGCAAAATTTAAAATTAACCGAAATAAAATCAGTTACTTTTTTAAAAATGATACTGTAATTAATAAATTTAATTTTTCTTCTAAAGATTCTACAATTACAATTGGAAAGAATATATATTATTTTTTGAAAGAATATTCAGATTTTAGTGAATTAACAGATTATAATTTAATTGGAATAAAAAGTAAAGAAAAAGTTATTGCAAATTCTTTATATAGTTCTTCAATAGGTTTCCATCTTTTTAAAAATAAAAATGATTCTTTGAATTTAAAATTAAATGATAGGGTTACAAGTAATTTAAATGAACTATCTTATTTCATTAACAATACTGGTATTCATGATCCATTTACGTTTTCAACTACTATTTATATAGGCAAAGAAGTAAACTTAAAAAATTTAATTAACTGTTATATTCGATTAACAGCAAATAATAGAAACAAAAGTTTAATTATAACAGATTATAACTTTAAAGAAAATTCTTATTCAATATTTTATGACAGGATTTCTCTTTGGGAAAATCAATTAGAAATATTTTATAAAGAAAATAAAATTCCTCCTGTTCCACCAAATTTGGAAAATTATAGGAATAAATATCTAAAAAAGTATTCTCCAAAAATCATAACTATAAATTCTTCCAAAGATTTTAACCTACTTGAAAACATTAATAAAGAAAGTGTTTATTTAATTAGTATCAACCCAGAAATGGAAATAGAAACATATTTAAAATTAAAAGAAAAACTTATAGAAATAAAGAGAAAAAGAAAAGTTAGAATAAAAACAGAGTTTGTTTTATAAATCCTAAAAGTGGAGTTCATACAAAATGAAAATCAACAAACAACAAATCCTAGAGAAACTCTGTTATACAGAACTTGTTTACGGTAGAATAAATAAAAAATTAAAAAGCTCCTTTTCAAAAAAAGAGATTGAGGTTTTTCTATTCAATATTCTAAAAGAAACTGATAAACAATTCTATACTAAAACCGGTAAAAACTTTTATATTTCAAACTTAGAAAACAATATTAGAATTACTATTAACTCCAATACTTTTAGAGTAATTACTGTTGATCGGTTGAAGAAAAAATAGTTAGTTAGCGTTTTGTCATTCCCGATTTCTCGGGAATGATAATAGTTTAATTTTAAGAAACATTAGCGGTAATAAATACACTCCACAAAAAAGCAGCCCAAAGCCACAAAACAAGCAAGTAGCTTATTCTAAGTATAACTATTGATTTTATTTTTTTTGAAATGAAATACCAAGTAATTCCGCCAAAAACAAATCCTAAAGACCATAACATTCCAACACTAATCATCGTTGGCCAAACCCAATCGCCTCGCCAATCATTAATACCTGGACAATCATTAAAAAGAAAAGAAACAAGGTAATACAAACCACCACCCAAAGCTCCCATACTTAAAAGCCCTAAAGCTGCTGTAACAAAAAATGCAACTGTAGAAAACTTAGTTGTATAGGTTAATGATTTCCAAAATTTAATTAACATTTGTTGGTTTTCTATAACCTTGAAACGGTTGTTTTAATAATTCTTTTAAAGAAGAGTTTGTTGCTTCATCTGGAAAAGTATCAACTCCATAAACAATTTTTTCTCTGTCTAATTCCATGTACGTTCCAAAAAGTCTGTCCCAAATAGAAAAAATATTTCCGTAGTTAGAATCGGTATAGGGCAACATATTATGATGATGTACTTTATGCATATCTGGAGACACAATTACATAACTTAAAAGCTTATCTAATTTTGAAGACATTTTAATATTTGCATGTGTAAATTGTGTGAAAATTAATGACATTGCTTGATACAACATAATTATGGCTATTGGAGTTCCAACTAAAAAAACACCTAATAATGTAAATGCAAATCTAATTACACTTTCAATTGGGTGATGTCTATTTGCTGTTGTTGTATCTACTTTATGATCTGTGTGATGCACCAAATGTACCATCCATAATTTTGGTGTTTTATGTTCTGTAAAATGTGCTAAATAAGCACCAAAGAAATCTAAAAATAAAACTCCCAAAACTACATACAACCACAATGGCATTTCTGGCAACCAATTTATTATTCCGAAATTATTAGCCGTAACCCAATCTGCTGTTTTTAATAATAAAAAAGCCAAAGCAAAATTAATAATAATGGTTGTTAAGGTGAAAAACAAGTTAGGTAAAGCATGTTTCCATTTTTTATAATTGAATTTAAACAACGGAATTGCACCTTCTAATAACCAAAAAAATGTGATTCCTCCAACAAGAATTAAACTTCTATGTGATGACGGAATAGTTTCGAAATAAGTAATTATAGTTTCCAAATAGGTTTTATTTTTGTCTAAAATAGTAAAAAAAAAGAACCTTAACTCCTTCTCTTCTTTTCTTTAGATACTAAAGGTAATTTCTTTTTTAAGTTTTCTACAATTGAATATGCTGCAGGACAAACGGCTGTATTATCTATGGTTAAATCTGTAATTCCAATAAACTTTTTACGATTTGTATGTGGATATTCAGCACAGGCTTTTGGTCTAACATCATAAATAAAACAAGTGTTATCAGATTCATCAAAGAAAGAACATGGAGCAGTTTTTAAGACCATAAAATCGTCTTCGTCTCTTACTAAATATTGGCTTTGAAAATCGGCAACTTTCATTCTCTGATGCTTAGCAATACGCTCAATATCTTTGTCCGTAAAAATTGGCGACGTTGTTTTACAACAATTACCACAGGTTAAACAATCTGTTTTTTCAAACTCCTCTTCATGTAATTCTTGCATTACATAATCTAAGTTTTTAGGCGTTCTTTTCTTTAATCTTGCAAAGTATTTTTGATTTTCTTTCTTTGCATCTGCCGCCAATTTTGGGAGTTGTTCTAAACGTTTTTCCATACTGTAAAAATACAAATATTCTTGACTAAAAATCCTTCAAAAAAACAAATAAATTATGTAATTTTGTTTTTCAATTTCAATTGATAAATGAATATTCAAAACACTATAGAAACCAAAGTAAAAGAAGGTTTTTTAGCATTATATAACACCGAAATTCCTTCGGTAGAGTTCCAAGCAACACGTAAAGAATTTGATGGCGATATTACTGTCGTTGTGTTTCCTTTGTTAAGGTACAAAAAAGGAAATCCTGTTCAAATAGGCGAAGATTTAGGTAAATATTTAGTTGAAACCGTTGAAGAAATTACAAACTATAACGTAGTAAAAGGTTTTTTAAACTTAGTAATTGCAGATAGTTTTTATAGTAATTTCTTTAATAAAATTAACAACAACTCAACATTTGGATTTGTTTCGTCTACGACAGAAAACGATTCTAGAATGGTAGAATATTCTTCTCCAAACACCAACAAACCTTTACATTTAGGACACGTAAGAAATGTGTTGTTAGGATATTCAGTTTCTGAAATCTTAAAAGCTTCTGGAAAAAAAGTTTACAAAACACAGATTATTAACGATCGTGGAATTCATATTTGTAAGTCGATGTTGGCTTGGGAAAAATTCGGAAACGGAGAAACTCCTGAAAACACCGGTTTAAAAGGTGATAAATTGGTTGGTAATTACTACGTGAAGTTTGACCAAGAATATAAAAAAGAGATTGCAACATTAGTTGCTTCAGGTCTTTCTGAAGAGGATGCTAAAAAACAAGCTCCACTTTTTATTGAAGCACAAGAAATGCTACGTAAATGGGAAGCTGGAGACAAACAAGTTGTTACTCTTTGGGAAACAATGAACGGCTGGGTTTACAAAGGTTTTGATGTTACCTATAAAAACATTGGAGTTGATTTTGATAAATTATACTACGAAAGCAATACCTATTTATTAGGAAAAGATATTATTGAAGACGGATTAAAATCGGGTGTTTTCTTCAAAAAAGAAGACGGTTCTGTTTGGTGCGACTTAACCGAAGATGGTTTAGATGAAAAATTAGTTTTGCGTTCTGACGGAACAGCAGTCTACATGACGCAAGATATTGGAACTGCCATACAACGTGCTAAAGATTTTACAGATTTAGGCGGAATGGTTTACACAGTTGGTAACGAGCAAGATTATCACTTTAAAGTATTATTCTTAATTTTAAAGAAATTAGGATATTCTTGGTCTGAAAGCTTGTATCATTTAAGTTACGGAATGGTAGATTTACCTTCTGGAAAAATGAAATCTCGTGAAGGAACTGTGGTTGATGCAGATGATTTAATGGACGAAATGACCAATACTGCCAAAGAGATTTCACAAGAATTAGGAAAATTAGAAGGGTATTCTGACAAAGAAAAAGAAGAGTTATATAAAGTAATTGGTTTAGGTGCTTTAAAATATTTCATTTTAAAAGTAGATCCTAAAAAGCGTATTTTATTTGACCCAAAATCTTCGGTAGATTTTCAAGGAAATACTGGGCCTTTTATACAATATACATACGCGAGAATTCAATCTATTTTAAGAAAAGCTACTTTTGATTATAGTAATGGTTCACTGAGCGGAGTCGAAGTGGAATTGCACGAAAAAGAAAAGGAATTAATTAAACAATTAGAGTTGTATCCTGAAGTAATTCAGCAAGCGGCAAAGAATTATTCACCCGCAGTTATTGCTAATTATACGTATGATTTGGTGAAAGAATTTAATTCGTTCTACCAAAATGTACATATTTTAGGAGAAGAAAATCAAGATAAAAAGGTATTTAGAGTTCAATTATCTAAAAAGGTTGCTGATACTATAAAATCGGCATTTGGTTTATTAGGAATTCAGGTTCCTGAGAGAATGTAAGTTTATTATTTAATTTAAAGTTATGAAAAATTTAATTATTATAATATTTTTATTTACAATAAGTTCAATATTTAGTCAATCCGAAATAAAAACTGACACATTATTCAAACCTAATTATCCAGAAGGAGTTTATGTATCTAAAAAAGATTTTATAAATAAAAAACCTTCGATATTTGAAGAGGTTAAAATGATGAATTTTAAAAGACAAGGTATTGATAGTATCATTCACAACCCCTATTTTTACTATACAAAGAATAATAGAAAAGTAAGGAAGATTTTTGCTATTTCCTATAAAGGACATTTATACTTTCAAATAAAAGCCATATTAAAAAACAGAAATAAAACAGACAGAGCTCAAAGCACTAATTTTCATAATACTTTTGTTAGAGTTATTATGGGAGGAGAAAATTATCTATATACAGAAGCTGAGTTAGTTAATCAATGGGCAATGGGAGCGGCTGTTAATTTTGGTATTGCCGGATCAGTAATTGCTAATGACTTAATAAAAGGAAAAGGAATTGTTTGGGACTTTAAGAATGAAGAATTTAATATTTTTAAATCTTGTAAAGATTATAATAATTTTATTAAAGATAAAGCTTTTGATGATGTTCAGGAATGTGAAAAACATCAACCAAACATGATGAAAGTTAGAAAAACTATTGAAAAAATAAAGTAACTAAATAAGCGCGTTAGGGATTGAAGTGACATCCTTTTTAGTTTTTTCTAAAAAGATATAACGGAAAGCCCGCTCGAACGCCAAAAAAACAAAACAAACAACACGTAAAAATTAACAACATGAAATACGACGTATTAATAATAGGAAGTGGTCCTGGAGGTTATGTAGCAGGAATTAGAGCTTCTCAATTAGGCTTTAAAGTTGCCATTGTAGAGAAAAGTGAAATAGGTGGAATTTGCTTAAACTGGGGATGTATTCCTACAAAAGCCTTATTAAAATCTGCTCAAGTGTACGATTATTTAAAGCATGTAGACCAATATGGTTTAAAGGCTGAAGCGATTGACAAGGATTTTGAAGCTGTTATTAAACGTAGTCGTGGTGTTGCTGAAGGAATGAGCAAAGGTGTTCAGTTCTTAATGAAGAAAAATAAAATTGATGTTATAAACGGTTTCGGTAAAATTAAAACTGGTAAAAAAGTTGATGTTACTGCTGAAGACGGAACGGTTACTGAATATAGTGCTGAGAATATTATTATTGCAACAGGTGCTCGTTCTAGAGAATTACCAAATTTACCACAAGATGGTAAAAAAGTAATTGGTTATAGACAAGCAATGTCTTTACCAAAGCAACCTAAATCTATGATTGTAGTAGGTTCTGGAGCTATTGGTATTGAGTTTGCACATTTTTACAATTCAATGGGAACAGATGTTACTATTGTTGAGTTTATGCCAAATGTTGTACCTGTAGAAGATATTGATGTTTCTAAACAAATGGAACGTTCTCTTAAAAAATCTGGTATTAAAGTAATGACAAATTCTTCTGTAGAATCTGTGGATACTACTGGTGATGGAGTTGTTGCAACTGTAAAAACTAAAAAAGGAGAAGAAACTTTAAAAGCAGATATTGTATTATCTGCAGTTGGTATTAAATCTAACTTAGAAAACATTGGTCTAGAAGATGTTGGAATTATTGTTGACAGAGATAAAATCTTAGTAAACGATTTTTACCAAACTAACATTCCTGGTTATTTTGCTATTGGAGATGTAGTTCCTGGACAAGCTTTAGCACACGTTGCTTCTGCAGAAGGAATTACTTGTGTTGAAAAATTAGCAGGTTTACATACGGAATCAATTGATTACGGAAACGTTCCTGGTTGTACGTATGCTTCTCCAGAAATTGCCTCTGTTGGTTTAACTGAAGCGAAAGCCAAAGAAGCTGGTTACGAATTAAAAGTAGGAAAATTTCCTTTTTCCGCTTCTGGTAAAGCAAGTGCTGCTGGAAACAAAGATGGTTTTGTAAAAGTAATTTTTGATGCAAAATATGGTGAATGGTTAGGTTGCCACATGATTGGTGCCGGAGTTACCGATATGATTGCGGAAGCTGTTTTAGGTAGAAAATTAGAAACGACTGGACATGAAGTTTTAAAAGCAATTCACCCACACCCAACAATGAGTGAAGCGGTTATGGAAGCTGTTGCTGATGCGTATGATGAAGTTATTCACTTGTAGAAAATAGATTCTTAGATTTTTGAAAAAATATACTTTTAGATAAAAGAATCAAAATGATAGAAAAAAAACCTCACCAATTTGGTGAGGTTTTTTGTTTTATTAATAAATAAGTAACTTAGAAGCTATAACTAACTAGATAATTATTATGAAAAACCTACTATTTCTTTCTTTTTTATCACTAATCAGCTTAAGTCTTTTTTCACAAATTGATATAGAAAAATGTGTACTGATTTCGAAATTAGATAACAAAACATATCAAATAGATACAAGTATACAAAACGATATTAAAGTAACTGATTTCATTGTATCTAAATTATTCCCTGAGATTTTTTCAATAGATTATAATCACACCACCATTAAAGCAAACTTAGATTGTATAAACCATACAGAAACAATTACTTGGATTCAACATATTTATATTAATAGAATTATTGACTTAGAGCATTTTATTAGAGAAAACAAATTTGATTCTATAAAAAAAAATCCTATCAGCAAGTTTGACAGATCTCCTAGTGAAATGAAAAAAATATTACAAATTATTAATAAAAGAACTCAAGAAGTATCCTCGTATGAATTTGCTTTATACCAACACAGAGATGCAAAAGAAAAATGGATTAAATATGTTTATTTTGACCATGCAAATGACTTTTTAAGTTTCCTATACAATAATGATAGAGACATGACAGGTGCTTCAAGATTTGAAGTAGGAACTGATAAGATTAAACTCAGACTATTTGCAAAAAGAAATGATGATTGGTATAATTTAAATTCAAAAAGTTGGTATACATATCAAACCGTTTTTGCAGGAGGAGAAGCTTATACACCAGATTTAGATTCCCCTCTGCTTATATCTGAAGAATCTTATAACCCATACGACAGACCTTTTGCTTCATTTATATATTTTGGTTGGAGCAGACATGGTATTTTTCGAAGTGGGAAATCTAAATATAGTATTGAATGGAAAATTGGAACAATTGGTTCATTAGCTCCAGACAAAGTACAATCTGCTATTCATAGGGATTTAACTATTGGAACTAGAAAACCTTATGGTTGGGACAGTCAAATTGCATCTGGGGGAAGAGTAGGAATTAACTATAATTTTAATTTTGAGTATTTATTTGATAAAAACGAATCATATATTCCTTACACATCTTTATTTGGTGATTTAAAAGTTGGAACACAAAACACATCAGTTGGAGTAGGAATTAATTTTTCAAATAAAGATTTAAAATCTAGAGGAGCCTTAAACATTCCTTTATTAAAAAATAATAAAATAGATTTTGCTTTAAACTTTAAAACAGAATTAAGATATGTTATTCATAATTCAATGTTAGAAGGTTATGGTGTTTTTAAAAGGACACCAGACGAAGACCCTTCATCTCCAATAGATATCCACTTTTTAAATGGAGACCAGATAAACAGGTTATTAAGTATTTCTGAATTATCTATAGGAATTGATTTTAAATATTTAGGCTTTTTCTATAGCTTTAATATTATGAGTCCAGAATATGAAATAAATAATATTCCTGAAGAGAATATCCCTTTAAATGATAGTAGATGGAATCATGTTGGTAAATTAGGAATTCTATTTAAAATATAACTGTAGTTATTTTTAAAACAAGAATCAAAATTTTAAAGAAAAGATCTTACCTTAATTGGTAAAGTCTTTTTTTATATATTTGAGGATGAAAAAACTGATTCCAATATTCGCATTATGTTTAGTTTGTTTTTATTCTTGTAAAAAAGAATCTAAACTACCTGAATCACCAATGAATAAACCGATTCCTTCGCTTCCAAATTCTAATCAATTTACAACCAATGTAATTGGAGGCGCACATTATATTTGTCCAAAAAGATGTAAAGGTGGAACTTCTGAAGCAAAAGGAACTTGCGCAACATGTAATAGTGCACTTGCTCATAACCAAGGATTTCACAATACACCTACAAATAGCCAATTCAACACTCCTGTAAGTACACCAATCAATACACCAAAAACAACTCCTGCTTCTGGACCAAATTTAGCAGGTCAATATCATTATACTTGTAGTAACGGATGTACAGGTGTTGGAGATGCTGCTGGAAAATGTAACAAATGTTCTAAAGAATTAGTACACAATGCTGCTTTTCATCAATAAGATTTAGCTTTAAATTAAGGAACTTATCAATACTGAACATATTAAATTCATAAACTATATAGAAAAAACCTCGCAATTGCGAGGTTTTTTCACTTTACAAATACAGTGATTTAATTAGATGCTATTTCTTTATATTTGGTTATCAACCAACTAAACATATTTTATGAAGAAGTCTGACGAAAAGAACAATCAAATAATATCATATTTAACGCTAAGAAAACTTATTGGTATTATTGGCGTTGGTTTACCTATAATTTTACCAATTGTTTTATTAGTTAATGGAAATAATATCTTAATTCAAGATTCAATTAGCGCATATTACGCAACTGAAGCAAGAGATTTTTTTGTAGGCTTTTTATTTGTTCTGGGATTCTTTTTATTGACTTATACTGGATATTCCGATGAAAGTAAACCTGAAAAAATTAACGATAATGTTGTCGCTAATATTGGTGCTATTTTTGCCATTTGTGTTGCCATATTTCCAAATTCAAGTCAGAGTGAAACGATTCAAACAATACATTTTTTATCTGCTGTTGCATTGTTTAGTGTGTTTGCTTATTTCAGTTTGGTAATCTTTAAAAAAACCAATCCAGCTATTAAACCTACAGAAATGAAATTGAAAAGAAATAAGGTTTATACAATTTGCGGCATTATAATTATAGTTTTTGTTCTTTTAGCTGGTATCAGTTTTAAATTTTTAAGCGATGAAACAAGAGCTTCAACTAATATTATTTTTTGGTGTGAAGTAATTGCATTGATAGCTTTTGGTATTTCTTGGTTAACTAAAGGCGAAACATTTTTAGAAGATAAAAACTAGAATAATTACTATCTTGTGTATTTAATTTAGAGCATAATTAAACTTATGAAAATGATAGAATACTTGTACGCTGCTTTATTGATTATTGGTTTACTATTACTTTATTTTGCCAACAAACAATACATAATCTCTAGAAACCTTATTAATAATGGCGTAAAAACCAAAGCAAAAGTTATTGATTTACTAAAAATTAGTAGTGATGATGGTTATACTTACAAACCTGTTTTTGAATACACAAACAGATTAGACGAAACGGTTACATTTGAAAGCGACGTAAGCTCAAGTCCGCCAGCTTACAGAGTTGGTGATTATGCGACTATTGTTTACAGCAAACAAGATACTGAAGAACGAAAAATAGTTTCTTTTTGGGGTTTATACCGTTGGCCAATTATTTTACTCTGCTTTGCTTCTCCTCTATTAATTATTAGTCTTAGCTATTTTAGTTATTTGTATAGGTAAGATAACATGTTTTTATATTAACTTGATTTTTAGATGAAAAATGGATGATTTTCTAAACTACATAAATAGCATAAATCCTATTAATGAAGATGCTTTGAAAGAACTTCAACAATGTTTTAAACCAAAACAGCTTCGTAAAAATGACTTTTTTGTAAAAGAAGGTGAATATGCAAATCAAATTGGATTCCTACAAAAAGGAATTGTTAGAGCCTATTTCTTAAATCAGAAAGGAAAAGAATACAACAAGCAGTTTTTTGTTGGTCCATCAATAATTGGCGCGTACACTTCTTTATTAACTAAACAACCCAATAAAATAGCACAACAGGCTTTAACAGATTGTAAGATTCTTGTTGCCGATTTTAATGAAATGGAAAAGTTATATGATAAATTCCATGACTTAGAAAGGTTAGGTAGAAAAATTGCTGAATTTTATTTCCTAGAGAAAGAACAAAAAGAAATTGAAATGGCTTTATTAGACGCAGACAAGAGATATTTAATAATGAGAGAACGTTTTCCGGAAATAGAATTGATACTTCCGCAATATCATATTGCTTCTTATTTAGGCATTTCTGCAACTCAATTGAGTAGAATAAGAAGAAAACTGAAAGATTCTTAATTTTCTTTACATATGTAAATGCCACTGCACAACTAAACACTGAAATTTGTATAAAATTAAAATCATTTTATATGAATCGTGTTTTAGCCTATTTTTCAATTGCAATTTTCGCTATATTTTTAGGAAGTCAAATTACTGAAGGTGCATTGTTAGTTCCTTATTGGAAAACGTTATCTGCAACAGAATTTTATCAATATTATTCTGAATTCGGAAAAATAATAGGTAGTTTTTATACAGTCCTAACATTAATTGCTGCTTTAATTCCTGTATCAGTTTTTATTTATTGTTACTTAAAAAAGTCTGAAGCACTTCGCTTTTCAATAATAGCGGTTTTTTTCACTTTTTCATTTATAGCCGTATTTTATATTTATTTTAAAGGCGTAAATCAACAATTTTACAATGCAACTTTTAACGCTATTCAATTAAAATCCGAATTAAACACTTGGGAAAACTGGCATTGGTTCAGAGTACTTTTAGAAGCATTGGCCTTAATATTCTTAATCTTAACTTTTAATGTTTTAACAACAGAAAAATCTCAATAACAACTTACAAAACCATTTAAAAACGTACAGATATGAAATTTTTATACATTCTATTATTTATTAGCCTAACAACTAACGGACAAACTATTATTGGTAAATGGGAAACTTTTGACGACAAAACCAAAGAAAAAAAAGCAGTTATTGAAATCAATAAAACGGATAATACATATTCAGCCAAAATAGTTACAAGTTATACCGCAGAGAAAAATGCCCTTTGCAAAGCTTGTAAAGGGATAAAAAAAGACAAACCAATAATTGGTTTACATATTATTGAAAACATTAAAAAAGATGGAAATGAGTTCAATGGAGGAACCATTCTTGATCCTGAAAACGGAAAAACCTACAAGTGCTACTTACAATTAGTTAGCAACAACAAACTAAAAGTAAGAGGTTTTCTTGGTGTTGCTCTTTTTGGAAGAACTCAATATTGGATTCGAAAAGAATAGAAATTATATTATTTGATATAAAATTTTGTTAATCAGCAGAAATAAATGCTTTTATATAGTAGAGATTCCTAATATTGCACCACAATAATAGACAACTATGAAAAAGCTAAATATTTTTCTCTTTCTTTTGATTATAAACATTGCTCAATCACAAGAATTAAAAACACACCAACTTTTATCACCTGAATCTAATGAGAATTCAGATTTGCAGTTTTTAAATACAGAGTTACAAGGTAAAAAACTTGTAATGCTTGGTGAAATGACACATATGTACGGAAATATTTTTGCAATGAAAGCCCGCATTGTTGAATACCTTCACAAAGAATTAGGTTACACAACCATAGCAATGGAAGCTTCCATGTATGATTTATGGTTAATGAATAAGAGTAAGTTTACTCCTGAAAACTTCAATAATGCTGTATATGGAGTTTGGTCTAGCGCTAAAGAATTTCAAAGATTAGTTACTTATATTGAAAAAAATAACATCAAAGTAATTGGTTTTGATTCACAGTTTAATAATAGTCAAAAATTTATTGACGACTTCTTCGATTACCTAGAAAATAATAAAATTGAACAAAAACTAGATGAAGACGATTTAGCCATTGTTATAGAAGGTGTTTTAGAAAACTTTTCTTTTGAAGAACAAGATATTAAATTTTCAGATTTTGAAAAAGAATTAAATCGTATCATAAACGTTATCAACAAACTAAATACAACTGAAGATAATTATTATTGGCAACAATTTATTAAAAATATTCTGGCATGTTCAAAAGATGCAAACAATAAAGAGGAAATTTTAACTATGGATTTTGCAAATAGTGACCATAATTATAGAGATGCTCAAATGGCAGACAATTTATTAAGTTATATACATCGTAATCCGAATGAAAAAATTATTTGTTGGGCAGATAATATTCACATCATAAATAATATTTCTAGTGTTAAAAAGCCCATTATAAAAGATTTTATTTCAATGGGAAATCACATTAAAAAAAGCCTTAAAAAAGAAGTGTACAGCTTAGCAACGCTTCATGCAAATGATTCCCTTTTAGAACAATCAACCTGGCATTCAACTCCAGTACTTAAAGGTTCTTTTGAGAATAAATTAAAAGCCCTTGATAAACCTTTCCTTTTTATAAGCTCTAATCAAAGCGCTATGAAAGTGCCACAAAAGAGTAGACTTCTACATTATGTAGATTTTACAGAAATGAGAATGGATCAATTACATGATGGTTATATTTTTTTAAAAAATGCAACAAACCCTAAAAAAGAGATAACTGAAATTAATGAAATAACTGAAAATAATACTCAAAATCAAACTGAAGAAATATCCCTAACAACAAAAGGGAAAACATTAATTCTAAAAGGGAAAATTATAGATTCTGGAACAAATTTACCAATTCCATACACCACTATTATTTTAAAAAACGAAGAAATTTATAGAGTTGCTGATGACAATGGAGCTTTTGAATTACGGGTAACATCAAAAATGCTAGAGAATGCGTCTGCAAGCATTTCATCAATGGGTTATGAAAGTCGTTTAATTCCTCTTAAAAATTTGACTTCAAAAATTTATCTTTCTTCTAAATTTGAAGAACTCGATGAAATTGTTATTTCTAAATCTTTATCTCCTAAAAGCGTATTAAAAAAAGCAATTAAATTGATTGAAAAAAATCATACAACAGAGCTTCATAATTACAAGAGACATGGCAATATTATCATCAATCAAAATGATAAAACTCTTCTTAATCTAGAACTTATTACTAAAGATTGTGATCAAGGATATAATTCTCCTTACGTTATTTCACAACGAGTAGAACAAGTGAAATGGAATAAAAACAGTTTAAAAAAATATTATAAAACTTCTGCTGACTTTTTTTCATATAGACAAAATGCAATTAGATATTCTAATATTCTACATAAGAGAAAATATAAAAGGTTTGACTTAAATTTTATCAAATCCAACAACTCAGAAGATGAAGATTTTTACATTATAGCGTTTAAAACTGATAGAAATAAATGGAATTACACTAATAGAGATTTCCCTACTCAATATACTGGAAAAGTGTATGTAAATAGAGATAACTTTGCAATAGTAAAAGTTATTGAAAATTGGGAAACCACTTTAAATAAAGCTGAAATAAAAACGTATTTCAAAGATGATAAACGATATAAAGGCAAAAAGGAAGTAAAAATTAAAGAGGAGAATGTGAGTACATATTCAAAAATAATTGACGCAAAATACTATGCTTCAACATATTTTAACCGTCGTTATTATGAAAAATTAGATGAAGACAATCAATTAGAAAACTCAGTAATTGAAATGAACTCTAATATGTACGATTTCGAAATTAAAAATGTTGAAGACATTGAATACTACCAATACAATAACAAAAAAGAAAATTCACTCTTTAGAGTTGCATACGATGAAAATTTTTGGAATTTATTTTACGAACAACATCCAAGTTTTAAAAATAAATAGAAGCTATTCTATTTATTTTTAAAACCTCCAACAAACAATCCTTGTAACCTTGTTTCCTTGTGTCATTGGTATCACTTTAAACTCAGCAACTTTTAGTTTTTTAGAAGAAGCTTCCAAAGACTTTACATTGTCTTTGTTAGATACCAAACTTGTAAACCATTTACTACTTTTAGGATTCAAAGAACTTTCATACAAATAGGTGTGCAAAAAGGCTTTTTCTCCACCAATATACCAAAGTTCGTTATTGTTTCCTGCAAAGTTTCTGACAGCGTTGTTTCCTAAATTTCTGGTTTTTCGTCGATTTGCTCCTCTTGCTTCTTCCGCAGATTTATAAAATGGCGGATTACACATAGTTGCAGTAAAAGCATCGTCTTCTTCTAAAATTTCTTTTAAAATATGCTCTTCTTTAAACTGTTGACGCAAGGTAATCTTAGCTTCCAACTTGTTGTCATCAATTATATCTTGCGCAAAATCCAAAGAGTCTAAATCAATATCTGTAGCAACAAAATTCCAATTATACTCAGCAACACCCAATAACGGATACACACAACTTGCACCTGTACCAATATCTAAAATTTTTATATTTTCTTCGGAAGAAAGCAAATCTGCCAAATGATGAATATAATCTACACGACCAGGAATTGGTGGACATAAATTTTCGTCTGAAAAATTCCAATGTTCAATTCCGTAATGCGCCTTTAATAATGCTTTATTAAGTTCTTTTACTGCTTTAGGATCAGAAAAGTCTATGGTTGTTGTTCCGTAACTATTTTCAGTAACAAAAGGTTTTAAATCTTCTGAAGCCTTAATTAACTTGTCAAAATCGTAACCGTTGTTGTGTTTATTTTTTGGGTGTAAGGATTTACTCATATGCCAAAATTAACTTAAAAATCTAACCTAACAACTCCTTCTAAAAAGTATTTCTTCTAAAATCTTTGCTATATTTGATAAATTCATTTTTATAATTATGAGTAAATCCAAAATTCTAATAGGAATAATTGCAATTGCTTTTATCAGTTATTTTTTAATCAGTAAAGATTTTGATAAAAATAGCGATACACTTTATATAAACGGAAACTTCATTACACTAAATGAAACACTTGAAAATGCGGAAGCTATTTTTGTTGAAAAAGGAAAAATAAAAGACATTGGAACAACTAATGAATTAGAGAAATACAGAAAAGGGAATACTGTTGTAGATTTAAAAGGCGCTACTGTTCTTCCTGGGTTTATAGACAGTCATTCTCATGTTGCGCTATCAGCTTTTTTAAATGATATGATTGATTTGTCTGGCTTTAAACACAAAACAAATGCAGAAGTTTGGAATCATTTAAAAGAACAGATTAAAACCAAAAAAGAAGGTGAATGGGTTATTTGTAAAGGAATTGATCCAATTTTAGTAGAGGGTTTAAAAACACCTAACATAGCTTTTTTAGACGAAATTTCTCCAAACAATCCTATCTTATTGGTTTCACAAAGCATGCATACATATTGGGTAAATTCCAACACTTTTAAAAAAGTGAATATTACAAAAGACACTCCAAATCCATCAAAATCAAGTTATTATGAAAAGGATAAAAATGGAGAATTAACAGGATTAATTGCAGAACAGGAAGCTTTTTCACCAATTTTAAATCAACTTAAAAGAGATGTATTAACTTCTAAATTTTTAATAAATTCAACAGTTAGTACATTGAATAAATACGCTAAAAACGGTAACACAACTGTAGTTTCTGCAGGAATAACAATTAATGACGACAAGCCTCTACTACTTTACAAACATTTATCATCAGAAAAATCTGGTTTTATAAATCAAGCATTGGCAACATTTGGTCTTTTACCAAAAAGAGAGCAAAATCCAAGACATTTTTTATACATAAGACACGATAGGAGTTTTTTGCTACCTGAAACGAAAGCTAATGACGATTTTTACAATATTATTGGCGTAAAACATTGGTATGACGGTTCTCCTTACACTGGTTCCATGTATTTAGAATCGCCATATTTAACAACTGAATTCAACAAAAACAAATTGCATATTCCAGAAGATTCATCAGGAAAAGCACTAATTGAAGAAGATTCGCTAGTCAATTTTATTAAAAAATATGATAAAAAAGGATGGCAAATAGCTATTCATTCTCAAGGAGATCTTTCAAGTAGAAAAGTTATTAATGCTTTCAAGAAAGCTAATTCAGAAGTAAATATTACTGAAAAAAGACACAGAATTGAGCATTGTTTGTTACTTTCTAAAAACAGTCTTTCGGAAATGAAAACATTGAATATGACGCCAAGTTTTCACATAAACCATCTATTTTACTATGGAAAAGCACTATCTAATGAAATTATTGGAAAAGAACGCGCTGAAAGAATACTACCAATACTTACTGCTGAAAAGTTAGATATAAAATATTCAATGCATGCAGATCAACCAATGTTTGAGAGCAAGCCGTTTCATTTAATTCAGACTGCTATAAAAAGACAAACTAAAGAAAACGACACTCTTGGTTACAATGAAAGAATATCGCTCTTAAACGGCTTAAAAGCAATGACAACAAACGCTGCTTGGCAGATTAACATGGAAGATAAAATTGGTTCTTTAGCTAAAGGAAAATATGCCGATTTTATAATTATTGATAAAAACCCATTTAAAACATCTATTGATAGCTTACATCAAATAAAAGTTATAAAAACATTTATAAATGGAAATGAAGTAAAATAAAACTACATTTTAAGAACCGTAAACTCTAACTGCAATGGCTTTAGGTTATCTTTTAATTGCTGAATAAAATCGTCGCCATATTCTAAATAGTATTCGGAAAAATTACGCTGACGTTCTTCTAAACTCTGGTTTGGAAAAAGTTGATTCTGTAAATCCGTGATTCTTTGTACTAAATCGTGTTGTTTACGTTTTTCTGCTCTCAACAAACGTTTTTCAAGGTTTTCTAAACCTTTTATTTGCTTTTTTTCTTGAGCGTTTACAGCACCTAAAAAAGAAACATCTGTTTTTTCTGCAATAACTTTTAACTCAGAAAATTGTTGCTTTAAAAACTCTTTTTGTTGTTCAAAATCTACTGAAACCTCAGAATTTTCATTCACTTTTTTAGTTAGTAAATCGTTTTGCTTTAAAAAGATTTCTTCAAGCGAAATATTTAGTTTTTCTAATTTCTTAGATCGCTTTTCCGAAACAACCTGCACAGAATTACGTAATAATAATATTGGAAAAGGAACTTCAACTTTCTTGAAATAGCTTTTTAGCTGTAACCAATAGGCAATTTCACCACCACCACCAACGTAACTTAAGTTTGGTAAAATTACTTCTTGATATAATGGGCGCATTAATACGTTTGGTGAAAAACGTTCTGGATATTTTTCTAATTCTGATAAAATTTCTGCTTCAGAAAAAGTGATTTCTGTATTATTAATTTGATAAACACCATTTTCAAAAATAATTCTTTCTCGTTGATTGTTAGCTAAATAAAATAAATTTATCTCACGAGGATTTACTTGAACTTTATAATTCTTTTCAAACTCTAAATTCGTTTTAGAAACCTCATTGTAAGAAGTATGATTTAATAATTCATCTTTTACAAACGGAATAAAAGAACGCTTTAAATCCGCAGTATCGGCATCAATAATTACAATTCCATATTTACCAAACAACTCATTGGCAATATATTGAGTTGCTTCTGCTAAATTATTGTGTTTTATATAACCTTCAGAAAACAGCTCTTTTAACTCGTTAGCTCTTTTAGAATCTCCTAATTTTGCAGAAAATACCGCTAAAACTTCTTCTAGTCCTTCCGTAGAAAAACGACCAACTGCGCCATTCTGATTGGTATTCCATCTAAATTTAACGTCTTTAAAATTAAAAAAGTTAATTTCCTCAAAATCATGATCTTCTGTTGCCATCCAATAAATTGGAACAAAATTTTCTTTAGGAAATTTCACAGACAATTCTTCGCATAAGTTAATGACAGACAATATTTTATATAAAAAATATAAAGGACCTGTAAATAAGTTTAATTGGTGACCTGTAGTTATAGTAAAGGTGTTATCATTCGCCAATAACTCAATATTAGCTTTTGTTAACTCAGAAATAGAACTGCTCTTATATTGTTTTTTAAGAGATTCAACTAAAATAGTTCTCGACTCAGCTTTAAATGACAACTTTTTCTCCTCAATTTGTAACTTAAAACCTTCTAAGTTTGGAAAATTATTATAAAAAGGGAGAATTTTAGCATCTTTAGCTAGATAATCTTCCATTGTTTTTGTGAAATACCCAGTGTTTTTAAACGGAATATGCTCTATACAATCTGTTTCTGTCATATATCAAAAATACTAAATTAGATATAAGCGAGAGAAATAAAATCAATTATAACAGATTTTTAACGTGTTGCTTTTTATAACAATCTAATTACCTATTTTTACAATCCATTTTAAAGATATGCAATTTAAACATCCAGAGATATTTTATTTTCTTGCACTACTAATTATACCAATTTTAGTGCATTTATTCCAGCTGCAAAAGTTTGTAAAAGTTCCTTTTACCAACGTTGCTTTTTTACAGAAATTAATACTGCAAACTAGAAAAAGTTCTAAGCTAAAAAAGTGGTTGATTTTAAGCACAAGATTACTTGCACTTTCAGCGATAATTTTCGCGTTTACACAACCTTATTTTAGTAATAAGAAAGCAAGTAAAAATCAACATAATTTTATATATTTAGACAATTCATTAAGCACAAACACGAAAGGAGAAAAAGGTAATTTATTACAAATTTCATCTCAAGAAATCATAGAAACCATTTCTAATAAAGATGAGTTTTCTTTACTCACAAATAATGAATTCTATAAAAATATTTCGTCATCTGAATTAAAAAAAGTACTTTTAAACATCAATAACACTAGTGAAAAATTGTCAATTGATGAAGTTTTACTAAAAATTGAGAGCAATGACACAAATAAAAGCAAAGCTTTAAATAAAAATATATTAATATCTGATTTTCAGAATACTTATAAAAATAATTTTACAAATGTAAACAGTGATTTATCACTAATAAAACTAGAAAACGCTTTACAAAACAACATTTCTATTGATAGTGTTTTCACAAATGAGAATGATGGTAATAACCTAACAGTAAATATCAATGTAAGAAATCAAGGTGAAGCAAAAGAAAACATTCCAATTGCAATTTACAATGGTCAAGAACTAATTAGTAAACAGTCCTTCTCTATCGAAAAAAATACTGACAAAATTATTTCTTTCAGCATAGAAAACAAAACTACTTTTCTAGGCAAAATAGACCTAACTTTTAACGATACTTTTAAGTTTGACAATCTATTTTATTTCACATTAAATAAGAGTAAAAAAATTGCTGTTTTAAGTATTGGAAAACCCTCAAATTACTTACCTAAAATTTATCAAAAAAACGAATTTAACTTTTCCACTTCTACTGTTAAAAATGTAAATTATAATGCAATCTTAAAACAACAATTAATAGTCTTAAATGAGGTTGAAGAAATTCCACAAAGCTTAATTTCTAGCTTGGTAAACTTTTCTAAAAATGGAGGAAATCTTGTAGTTATTCCAAATAAAAATATAAATATTACTTCTTACAACAGCTTCTTAAAGAATTTATCTGTTGGAAAAATTCTTGAAAATAAAAAGGATACTTTAAAAATTACCGACATTAACTTTAAGCACCCACTGCTTAAGAATGTCTTTTTAAAGAAAGTTCAAAATTTTCAACACCCAACTACACAAAATTATTACACAACTGTATTTTCTAACGCAAGTACAATTGTGGGCTTAGAAAACAAATCACCTTTTATTCAGCTAATAAAAACAACAAACTCTAATCTATATTTTGTAAATTCTTCTTTAGAAAAAGAAAACAGCAACTTCACCAATTCTCCTTTGATAGTTCCTGTATTTTACAACATAGGGCAACAGAGTTTAAAGTACTCAAAACCATACTACACAGTTGGTTACGAAAATAAATTTGATATTAACACACAACTTAACAAAGACGATATCCTATCAATAAAAGGTTCAAAAAAATCATTTATTCCACTGCAACAAACACTACAAAACAAAGTTACATTAACTACTAAAAACCAACCTTTAGAAGCTGGATTCTATCATGTTTTAAAGCAAAAAGACACCTTAAAATCCATCGGTTTTAATTACTCGAAAGAAGAAAGTAATCTTCATTTCTTAGATACAGATGCATTGGCAAATGAGCAAAAAAACATTTCTACAAACACTTCTGTTAAAGCCGTTTTTACAGAAATTAACAAAAACAACAAAGTTACATGGCTTTGGCAATGGTTTTTAGCGTTGGCTATTGTATCTTTGTTATTAGAAATCTTAATTCTAAAATTCTTCAAAGCATGAGCACGCTTATTAAATCGGCAACGATTATAGATACTTCTAGCCCATATCATAACAAGCAAAAAGATATTTTAATTACTGAAGGTAAAATTGAAAAAATAGCGGATTCTATTCCTAAAAAAGACAATTACACAGTAGTTAAACTTGACAATTTACATGTTTCTTGTGGTTGGTTTGATACTAGTGTTTCCTTTGGAGAACCTGGATTTGAAGAACGTGAAACTATTAAAAACGGTTTAAATGTTGCAGCAAAAAGTGGTTTTACAAACGTTGCTGTAAATGCAAATACAAATCCAGTTATTGATAACAAATCTGCAGTAGAATTCTTAATTAATAAGGCAAACGGTTTTGCAACTAGCTTACACCCAATCGCCTCTTTAACGCAACAAAGTGAAGGTGTTGATATTGCTGAATTATTTGACATGAAACAATCTGGCGCAATTGCTTTTGGAGATTATAAGAAACCCGTTTCTAACGATAATTTACTAAAAATTGCACTTTTATATGCGCAAAATTTTGACGGATTAGTTCTAAGCTTTCCAAAAAACAATGCTATTTCTGGTGAAGGAATAGTAAATGAAGGTATAAACTCTACAAAACTCGGACTAAAAGGAGCTCCTGCATTAGCAGAAGAACTTCAAATTGCAAGAGATTTATTTTTATTAGAATATACTGGTGGAAGATTACACATACCAACAGTTTCTACAGAAAAATCTGTAAAACTAATTAAAGAAGCTAAGAAAAAAGGATTAAACGTAACCTGTAGTGTTGCTATTCATAATTTATATTTAACGGATGACGAACTACATGGTTTTGACTCTAACGTAAAAGTAAATCCACCTTTACGTACACAGAAAGATTCTAAAGCGCTAATAAAAGGGTTAAATGAAGGAACAATAGACGTAATTACGTCTGACCACAATCCTATTGATATTGAACACAAAAAAGTAGAATTTAGCGTAGCAAAAAATGGAACAATAGGTTTAGAAAGTGCTTTTGGCGCTTTAAATACTTTATTAGACTTAAATACAATTACAAAATGCTTATCTGAAAATCCGAAGAAAATATTTGGCTTACAAACTTCTTCAATTGAAAAAGGAGAAACTGCCAACTTATCTTTCTTTACAACTGAAGGAACAAGCAAGTTCTCTAAAGAAAACATTTTATCAACAAGTAAAAACAGTGCTTTCCTTGGCAAAATCTTAAAAGGAAAAGCTTATGGAATATTCGCAAACAATCAATTAATTTTAAACAACTAAATCATGGAAAAATTACCAACAACAGTAGAAGAAGGAAAAACAAATGCAATTATTAGCTACATAACAATCATTGGTACTATAGTAGCCTTAATTTTAAACAACAGTAAGAAAAATGCTTTTGCAAGCTTCCATATTCGTCAAATGATAGGGCTTTGTATTTTACAGATTCTTAACGGATGGGTTGTTACTCGGTTTTTAGGTGTATTTGTAGGCGGTGCAATTACTCTAATTTTATTAGTCCTTTGGATAATTGGATTTATGGGAGCTCTTAAAGGAGAAGAAAAACTAGTTCCTGTTGTTGGAGCTCAATTTCAAGACTGGTTTAAAGGAATTTAAAAAATATAATTTTACAAACTCCCTTAAAGGCTTTAATCTTTTAGGGAGTTTTCTTTACAAAAAAAGTATGTTACATTACGAAGTAAGAAAACCAAAAACAGCAACCGAAAACCCACCGTTACTAATACTTTTACACGGTTACGGAAGTAATGAATTGGATTTATTTTCTTTTGCAGAAGAATTACCAGACGAATTATTAATTGTTTCTGCTCGCGCACCTTATGAAATGGGAATGGGCGGTTACGCTTGGTATGCGATAAACTTTGATGCTGCAAATGGAAAAATATCCGACTTAAACCAAGCAAGAGAATCTTTAGTGAAAATAACTGATTTTATTGACACCATTAAAAAAGAATACAATACCAGTAAAACTTTTTTATTAGGATTTAGTCAAGGAGCAATTTTAAGCTATGCTTTAAGTTTTAAATATCCAAACAAAGCGCAACATATAGTTGCTTTAAGTGGTTATTTAAATGAAGAGTTATTGCCTAAAAACCCAACTGAAGAACAAATTAATACAGATTACTATATTTCTCACGGAAGTGTTGACCAGGTAATTCCTGTAGATTGGGCACGTAGAGCACCAAAATTTCTAGACAATCTTCAACTTAAAAATGTTTTTTCTGAATACCCTGTTGGTCATGGAGTAGCTCCTCAAAACTTTTACAACTTTAAGAGTTGGATTGAAGAACGCTTAAAATAAAACCTTAATTTTGTAAAAAATTATTAAATGGATATTTTCACGCACCAAAATGCTTACAAGTGGTTTATACCTATTTGTGCGCTTGCCATTTTTATAGAGATGTATTTTAGCTACAAAAGAAAAGCTAAAAACTATGAATTTAAAGATGTTTCTACCAATGTTTACTTCGCATTAACAAATGTTTTGTTAGACGGATTAATGTATGTTACTTCTTTTATAGTAATGGATTTTTTCTTTAAATACAGACTAATTAATTGGGAAAGCACTGGTGTTTTATACTGGTTTATCGCTTTTGTTGGTCAAGATTTCTTGTATTATATTCATCATTATGTAGATCATCATTCTCGTTTTTTCTGGGCAGTTCACGTAACGCATCATAACTCAGAATATTACAACTTATCTACCGGATTCCGTTCCCCTGTATTACAACCGTTATATCGTTTTATATTTTTAATTCCTTTAATTTTAGTCGGAATAGAACCTTTACACATAATGTTTGCTTATGCAATGAATCAGAATTACGGAACCTTATGTCACACCAACTTTATCAAACCAAACAAACGAAAAGGAGTTTTAGGTTTCTTTTTAAATATTTGGGAATACATTTTTGTTACGCCTTCGCATCACAGAGTACATCATGCATCAAACGTAAAGTATTTAGATAAAAACATGGGAATGTTTTTAATTATTTGGGACAGAATGTTTGGCACATTTCAAGCGGAAGAAACTACCGAAGAATATGAAAAATTGAAATTTGGCTTAACATCTCCATTAGAAGATAAAGGTCCAGTAAATATTATTTTTCATGAATGGAAAGCCATTTTTGCTGACTTCTTTAAAAATAAGAAACATTTACCTTTGGGAACTCGTTTAAAGTATGTTTTTATGCCGCCTGGTTGGTCTCATGACGGAAGTACACAAACAAGTAAAGAGTTACAGGCCGATTTAAGGTCTCAACAGAAATAATAATAATAATAATAATAAAAAAAGCCAAACTTTAAAGTTTGGCTTTTTTTATTATTCCGTTTTTAATATTTGTTCAGTATGTGCTTTTGTTTTCACTTTTAGAATAACATCTTCAATTACGCCGTTTTCATCTATAACAAAGGTTGTTCTATGAATTCCATCATATTCTCTTCCCATAAATTTCTTTGGTCCCCAAACACCAAATGCTTCAATTACAGCTTTATCTTCATCTGCTAATAAAGGAAAAGGTAATTCGTTTTTATTGATAAAATTTTGTTGTCTTTTTGCTGAATCAGCACTTACTCCCAAAATAGCATAACCTTGCGCTAAAAAAGTTTGATAATTATCTCTTAAATTACACGCTTCAACTGTACAACCTGGCGTACTTGCTTTTGGGTAAAAGAAAACTACTAATTTTTTACCGGCATAATCTGCCAACTTTATTGTATTTCCTTTTTCGTCTTTGGCTTCAAAATTTGGTGCCTTATCTCCTATTTTTAATATGTTCATTATTTGTATTTTTGTAACTGTAAAGATACTGAAAATGACAAAAGCCGAAAAAGTACAGTTTGTAATTGATACTCTTGAAGAAAAATATCCTGAAATTCCAATTCCGTTAGATCATAAAGATCCTTATACCTTGTTAATTGCGGTTTTATTATCTGCGCAATGTACCGATGTTCGTGTAAATAAGATTACACCACTTTTGTTTGCTAAGGCTGATAATCCTTTTGATATGGTTAAAATGACTGTGGAAGAAATTAAGGAAATTATTAGACCTTGTGGTTTATCTCCAATGAAATCGAAAGGAATTTACGGTTTGTCAAAAATATTGATTGATAAATATGATGGCGAAGTTCCGCAAAGTTTTGAAGGATTGGAAGAATTACCAGCTGTTGGTCATAAAACCGCGAGTGTTGTTATGAGTCAGGCTTTTGGTGTTCCTGCTTTTCCTGTGGATACTCATATTCACAGACTATTATGGCGTTGGAATTTAACCAACGGTAAAAATGTACAACAGACAGAAAAAGACGCAAAACGTTTGTTTCCTAGAGAGCTTTGGAACGATTTACATTTGCAAATAATTTGGTACGGAAGAGAATATTCTCCTGCTCGTGGTTGGAATTTAGAAAACGATATTATTACTAAAACTATTGGTAGAAAGACTGTTTTAGACGAGTATTATAAAAAATAAAACTTATTACGCGGAGATTCACAGAGAAACAGGGAGATTCACAGAAAAATAAATTTGACACAGATTTCACTGATTTGCACTGATAATGGTGCAAAATAAGAATTGCTATAAATTTTATAAGTAAAATTTCCAGAGAGATTAGAGTTCCTTTCCTTCGGGAAGGTTAGGATGGGTTTATTTCCATAAAAAAAGCCTCAACATTGTTGAGACTTTTTCCACTCTTAATTCAAATTCAATTCAATGAGACAGTTTGATTTGGTTTTAATAATTTCTAATGACTTAGAAAAGTTAATCAAAAATTGAATTGTTTCTTCGCTAGGTTGCATCTGAAAATCAGATGACTTTTCAGTGTAAAGTTGCATCATATAAGTCGTTTTATCATTGATTATTAACTTATTAACGAGACAAGTTTACATTTATTGTTAACTGACCAAAATAATTTTATTTTTTTCTATAATTTTACGCAAATTTATAAGCGCATAACGCATTCTACCTAATGCAGTGTTAATACTTACGCCTGTATTTTCTGATATTTCATTAAAACTCATATCGTTATAAATACGCATTTTTAGAACTTCTTTTTGCTCTTCTGGCAACTCTTCAATCAATTCTCTAACGTCTGCAGAAATTTGTTCTTTTACCATTTTCTTTTCGGCATTTAAAGTACCATCACTTAGTACCGAAAAAATATCAAACTCGTCGGTATTTCTAAACTTTGGCATTCTATTAGATTTTCTAAAATGATCGATAACCAAGTTGTGGCTAATTCTCATTACCCAAGGTAAAAACTTACCTTCTTCGTTATAACTACCTTTTTTTAAGGTTCTTATCACTTTTATAAATGTATCTTGAAAAATATCTTCTGTAATATCTCTATTCTGAATTTTACTATATATAAAACTATATAAACGTTGTTTATGGCGTTTAATTAGAGTTTCTAACGCTAATTCATTTCCGTTAATATATTCACTAACTAAAGTACTGTCTTGAGCTACATCTTTACGCATAAAATTACTTTTTAAAAAGCGGATTGCTTTTCGGTTATTATTAGTTATAACTGTTTAAAGTAATTTTTTATCTATACGTTTTTAGATTTAAGTTATTAAGTATGAGCTACAAAAATGTAATTTTTTATTCTAAAAAGCAAATATTGTTCCGTTTTTATTAAACTTATATTAATATTTCTAAAAAAACACTGCTTTTAAAGGAATAAAAATATAGTAAATCTCAAGCTGATTTCTGCCTAAAAAATGGTAAATTTAGCGCTTATTTTTACTGAATGAAAACAGACCTTTCTACCATAGATCCTAAAGAAAATATTATCATAAAAGGTGCTAAACTGCACAATTTAAAAGATATTGATGTTGTTATACCAAGAAATAAACTAGTTGTAATTACAGGTTTATCGGGTTCTGGAAAGTCTTCTTTGGCTTTTGACACACTGTATGCAGAAGGTCAAAGGCGTTATGTAGAAAGTTTAAGTTCGTATGCGCGTCAGTTTTTAGGAAAATTACACAAACCAAAAGTAGATTATATAAAAGGTATTGCGCCAGCTATTGCTATTGAGCAGAAAGTAAACTCTACAAATCCGCGTTCTACAGTAGGAACTTCTACAGAAATTTACGATTACATAAAATTATTATACGCAAGAATTGGTAAAACCATCTCTCCTATTTCTGGTAAAGAAGTTAAAAAGCATACAGTTACTGATGTTTTAAATTTTGTCAAAAAAATTGAAGTCCGTTCTAAGTTACTGCTACTTGCTCCTATTACTATTAATGAAAATAGAGATATAAAATCGGTTTTAAATGTGTTGACGCAACAAGGTTATGCGCGTTTAAAGTATAAAGAAACGGTGTATAGAATTGAAGATTTCCCGCAAGATGATTACAAAAACGACGAATTGTTTTTAGTGGTTGATAGAATTGTAATTAAAGACGATGAAGATTTTTTTAACAGATTAGCAGATGCAATTCAGACTGCTTTTTTTGAAGGAAAAGGTTTTTGTTTTATCGAGAATTTAGAAACAAAAGATACAACGCAATTCAGTAATAAATTTGAGTTAGACGGAATAACTTTCTTAGAACCCAACACACATTTATTCAGTTTTAACAATCCTTACGGAGCTTGTCCAACATGTGAAGGCTACGGAAATGTAATTGGAATTGATGCCGATTTGGTGGTTCCAAACACAGGTTTATCGATTTATGAAGATTGTATTTTTCCTTTTAAAACGGATTCGTATAGACATCTTAAAGACGATTTAATTTTAAACGCCGAGGAATATGACATCCCAATTCACAGACCTTGGTTTGAATTGACCGAAAAACAAAAACAACACGTTTGGGAAGGCACAAAGAAATTTAAAGGAATCAATCATTTTTTTAAGGCTTTAGAAGAAAAGAGTTATAAAATACAAAATAGAGTAATGCTTTCTCGCTACCGCGGAAAAACAAAATGTACAGATTGTAACGGAAAACGATTACGAAAAGAAGCAAACTATGTGCAAGTAAGCGGAAAAGTTATTTCTGAGTTGGTTTCACTTCCGTTAGATGAATTGGCAGCGTTTTTTAAAACGGTAAAATTCAACAAATACGAAGAAAAAATTGCCAAACGTTTATTAACGGAAATCAATAACAGATTACAGTTTTTACAAGACGTTGGTTTAAATTATTTAACACTTAACAGAACATCCAACACACTTTCAGGTGGCGAAAGTCAGCGAATAAATTTAGCAACTTCATTAGGAAGTTCATTGGTTGGTTCTATGTACATTTTAGACGAACCAAGTATTGGTTTACATCCAAAAGACACCGAAAAATTAATCGGCGTTTTAAAAGATTTACGCGATTTAGGAAACACAGTAATTGTGGTAGAACACGATGAGGATATTATGAAAGAAGCCGATTATATTATCGATATCGGCCCAGAAGCAGGAACTTACGGAGGTCACATTGTGGCTGAAGGTAATTTTGACGACATCTTAAAATCGGAATCTTTAACAGCAAAATACTTATCGTCAGCATTAAA
Source organism: Tenacibaculum todarodis (assembly GCF_001889045.1). Classification (NCBI taxonomy): domain Bacteria; kingdom Pseudomonadati; phylum Bacteroidota; class Flavobacteriia; order Flavobacteriales; family Flavobacteriaceae; genus Tenacibaculum; species Tenacibaculum todarodis. The sequence continues at coordinate 1,198,248 of NZ_CP018155.1, forward strand.
AATTGAAGTGCCTACAAAACGAAGAACTTCAAACAATTCTATTGATATAATTGGCGCTCGTGAAAACAATTTAAAGAATATTGATGTTTCTTTTCCGCTAAATACCTTAACCGTAATTACAGGCGTTTCTGGAAGCGGAAAAAGTACCTTGGTAAAAAATATTTTATATCCCTCAATGCAAAAAAAACTGATTGGTTACGGGGATAAAATCGGGCAACATACAGAAGTTAAAGGAAATTTTGAGAGCATAAAACACGTAGAATTTATAGATCAAAATCCTATTGGGCGTTCTTCACGTTCCAATCCAGTAACTTATATTAAAGCCTATGACGACATTAGAGCGTTGTATTCTAATCAGAAATTATCTAAAATTAGAAACTACAAACCCAAGCATTTTTCGTTTAATGTAGAAGGCGGTCGTTGCGAGGTTTGTAAAGGCGAAGGAGAAGTTACCATAGAAATGCAATTTATGGCAGATGTGCATTTAGAATGCGAAACCTGCAACGGAAAACGCTTTAAAAAGGAAGTGTTAGAAGTAAAATTCGATGGAAAATCAATTGACGATATTTTAAATCTTACTATTGACGATGCAGTTGCATTTTTCTCAGAAAATTTAGTCACCAAAGTTGCTAATAAGCTAAAACCGTTGCAAGATGTTGGTTTGGGTTATGTACAGTTGGGTCAATCTTCTTCTACACTTTCTGGCGGTGAGGCGCAACGTATTAAACTGGCTTCATTTTTGGTAAAAGGACACACCAAAGACAAGGCGTTATTTATTTTTGACGAACCTACAACAGGTTTGCATTTTCACGATATTCAGAAGTTGTTAAAATCCTTTAATGCGTTAATAGACAAAGGACATTCCATCATTGTAATTGAACACAATATTGAACTCATAAAATGTGCCGATTATATTATAGATCTCGGTTTAGAAGGCGGTAAAAATGGAGGAAATCTAATTTTTTCGGGAACTCCAGAAGATTTAGCTCGTAATAAAAAATCATTGACAGCATCTTATTTGGCTGAAAAATTGGTTTTTTAGAAGCTATTTCCTGCTTTTCACTGTATCTTTTCTTCATTCTTCAGAAAAGGATGCCGTTGCAATCAGGGCTACGCTTTTTTGCTAACGTTCTGTCATTGCGAAGTTTACTTTTTTGTAAACTGTGGCATTCACATAAATCAAGTTTCAACTTAACACAAAAATGCACAACAATAAAAAAGCCACTCAGTTTTTAAACTGAGCAGCTTTTCACAACAAAAATTAAACATATAATTCAATAACTTATGATGATTATTGAAAATCTTTATCTCCTACATTAGGATTGTAGACATAGTTAAATGTGTAATATCTAGAATCGCTCGTTGCATCTTGATCTTTGTAATAGCTTAAAATTTCCATTTTAGCATAATTACCATCAACAGTTTTTACAACAATTATTTTACCTGCAATTGGGTTAATAGCGTGTGTTGGAGCTCCCGCATATGTATACCAACCACTTCCACTTCCAGAGGCTAAAGCATAACTTCCTGCTGCATCTTGTTTAAAATTAGCAGCTTCTGGTGCAATAGAAATATCGGAAAATGTTCCAGTTTCTAATGTTAAAGAAGCATCTCCAGATCTTATTGGTTCATCAACTAAACCACCAACTTCAACACCTCCGTTTACTAAAATAGTTGTACCTCTAAATGCCAAATCCCAACTATCATCAGTAACAACAGTTCCAGTTTTAAAGCTAAATTTTGTAAATTCTCCAGCAGTTGCAGGCGGATTTACAGTGTAATCTGTAGTTTGCGGAGCATGTAAGTTTTTTACTTCTTTAAAAACCACAGGTTCTGTAACTGTATTGTCATCATCACTACAAGATGTAAATATCATTGAAGAAACTACTGCTAGTGTTAAAATTATTTTTTTCATTTTAAATTGATTTTAATTATTACTTATTTGATTATTATTTATTTTAAAAATTGAATTGAATTCTTCCGTAGTAAGTTCTTCCTAACTGTAAAGCAGCATCATTATTAAGAAAAGCTTGTTTTGTAGCATTAGACTCACCTTTTTCATCTAATAAATTATCAATTCCAAATTGTACTTTTAACAAGCTAAATAGTTTCTTTTCAATAGCAGTATTTAGAGTAATATTTCCCGAAACAAAATCATCATATTCATCTATTACTCCTTGACTATTATTGGTGTCATAAAGCGCATATTTACTTCTATAAATTGCTCTAAGATTTGCCGAAAAGCGATGTTCAAAATTTTGATAATATAATTTTGCATTTGCCATGTGTTTAGATCTATTTGGCAAACCAAAATAATTATCTATGGTAAGTTTTTCTGAAGGTGAAGTTGGCGTTCTTCTAATAAAAATTTGATTACTTTTTATTAATGCTTCTTCCTCTTTATCTTTTGCTTCTAAGAACTGATAACCTGCAATAAACCTAAAATTATCATCAATTTTATAGTTTGCATCCAACTCAAAGCCTTGCGTATAAACTTTATCTCTATTCTCGTAAGTAAAAACTCTTGTTCCGGCTGGTAAATTAAAGTTCAACGGATTTATTTGTGTATCAAAAGTGTTTATTAAATCTTCAATATCATTTCTAAATACATTGATATTTATTGCTAAATTATTGATTGGCTTCAACTCAAAACCAAGGTTAAAACCAACAGAGTTTTCTGGATTTAAATCTGTATCAAATTGCTGTACTTCGGGTAAATTTCCATACAATTCATGCAGGGTTTTTATACCAAAAACAACATATCCACTTGCTGTATTTCGGAAATTAAAATACAGCTGACGAAAATCTGGAGCTTTAAATCCATAACCAACAGATGCTTTTGTTGCTAACCAATTATTAACAACATATCTTGTTGATATTTTAGGGCTAAATGCCGATTTATATTGACTATGATTATCGAATCTAGCGCCAATTATTACATTTAATTTTGAAGTTGGATTATAATCTAGTTGCCCAAAAACATATTGAGAATCAAACTTCTCTTTTTTTAAGAAATCGCTTCTATCTACTTCTTCAAAAGAAGCTCCAACACCTACAATTGCATCTAATTTTCCTATTGAAAATTGCGATCTTATCTCTGGTCTTATTAATGTTTGATTAAATGTAGAAACTTCTAATTCGGTTTCGCTTTTTGTATTAAAATCGGTAACATAAAACGTGTAATCCAGGTTCCATTTATCAGAAACTTTATGATTTAAATCCACATTAACACTCCAATCTTTTTGGTTATTTTGCTCCGTTAAATTGCCTTGATTTTCTTCAAAAAAACGAGTTGAAACAGTAGTTTTAAGCTTGTCTGTAAAATCATATAAAACTTTAAAATTACCGGTATAGTTTTCGTGTCCATTTGTGGTTTTAAAACTTGTTTGTGGAGATAAATCAAAACCAGCACTAGAATTCGTATTTATACCTGCATTAATACCTAATTTATCTTTTTTGTAAACTAAATTAGCATTCATATCTAACTCATTTTTTGCGCCACCTCGAGCCAAAAACTGTAAACTTCCCTTTAAAACATCATGTTTTGGCTTTTCTGTAATTATATTTATAACACCTCCAATAGCGTCCGATCCGTATAAAGAAGAAGACGGACCTTTAACAATTTCAATTTGTTTTATATTATTTACACTTATTCTATCTAAGTCAATATTTCCACTTCTTTTACCAACTAACGGAACACCATCAATTAGAATTAATGTGTATTCTGCATCTAAACCTTGCATTTGTACACCATTAAATCCACCAAAATCAGAAGCTGTAGTAATTCCTGTTTGTTCTATTAAAATATCACTTAAACGAACCGAACCCGATTGCTGAATTTGTTTTTTCGATATTAAAGTTACCGGCATTGGTACAGAAGATAATTGTCTTACTGTTCTTGTTGCGGTTACTATTACTTCATCTAGCTTATTATTTTTTATTGAATCCTTTTGCTTTTCATTTTTTTGTGAAAAAGCAACGGAAGTAAAAAATATGGCAACTAGTACAACTCTTCTATTTAGAAACATTCTTAATAATTTTTGGCAAATATATATCCTTATTTTAATTCAATCTAAATAAAAGTTATATTTTTGTCAAAAATTTTAAAACTATAAAAATCATAAAATGAAAAAATTAATTTTTAGTACGTTAATCTTATTGGTTACTATTTCTCTGAATGCACAAAAGAAAAAAGACAGAGAAGCAATAAAAGAAATGTGTGGCTGTTTTGAGGTAACTTTTAACTTTGCGGAAACTTTTAACACTAGCAAAGACTCTTTATACAAAGCTTCTAAAACAAAACTTTCTAAAGGTTTAGAATGGGCGCAATTAATAGAAGATGATAAAAATAAAATTTCAATTCAACATCTATTACAAGTTGGTAGTCCTGCAAAACCACATATTGTAAAACATTGGAGACAAGATTGGATGTATCAAAATCTTGATTTTTATATGTTTAACGGCGATAATAATTGGTTATATAAAAACAAAACTAAGGCTGATGTAAAAAACCAGTGGACACAAAAAGTATATCAAGTAGATGACAGTCCACGTTACGAAGGTTCTGGAACTTGGGTACATGTAGATGGAAAAAGTTATTGGGAAAATACAACCGATGCACCTTTACCAAGAAGAGAATATACTAAAAGAAGCGATTATAATGTAACTGAAAGAGGAAACCGACATGAAATTACTAATTACGGTTGGTTACATGATCAAGACAATAAAAAAATCATTAGAAAAGAAGGCGCAAAAGATGTTGTTTTAGCTTACGAAAAAGGTTATAACACGTATGTAAAAGTACCAGATGCTCGTTGTAAAGCTGCTAAAGATTGGTGGACTAAAAATGAACCAAAATGGCAATTAGTAAGAAATAAATGGACTACAGTTTTTGAAAGAAACCAAGATCTTACATTAGAAAAAAAGGTTGATAATAAACTATTATTCAAGCAATTATTTTCTGATGAAATTAAATCAGAAACAGAAATTAGTGAGGTAATTGAATCATTTGTAAAAAAATAATTTAAATGAAATCATTAAAACTAATCGTACTATTTAGCTTATTGCTTTTAAGTTCTATAGCAACTGCTCAAAATTCAAATATTTTCTTGAAAAGAAATTTCTGGAAAACTAATCCTACTATTGAGCAAATTGAACAAAAAATTAAAGATGGAAATAATGCTACAAAACTAAACAGAGCTGGTTTTGATGCAATTGTATACGCTTTATTGGAAAATGCCAACGAGAATGTAATTAAACACTTGTTAACCAAAGAAGGTAATAGCGTAAATAAATTAACACATGACGGTAGAACCTATATCTTTTGGGCAGCTTATAAAAACAATATTGCTATTGTAAAACATTTATTAGCAAAAGGTGCCAAAACTGATGTTATTGATGACAAAGGATATTCAATTTTAAACTTTACTGCTGCTGCAGGAGTTGAAAATACTGACCTTTATGATCTTTTAATAAAACATGGAGCTAATGTTGTAAAAGACAAAACACCAAAAGGTGCAGATGCTTTGTTGTTGATTACTCCAAACTTAAAAGATTTCACTGTTGTAGATTATTTTATCAATAAAGGTTTAGATCTAAAAACTACTGATAAAAATGGAAACGGTGCATTTAACTATACTGCTCAAAAAGGTAATAAAGAAATGCTTGAATTACTTATTCAAAAAGGGTTGCCGTATAAATCATTGAACAAAAATGGAGGAAACGCAATGTTGTTTGCAACACTAGGTTCTCGAAGTGGTTATAACTCTTTAGATTTTTTCAACTATTTAGAAGGTTTAGGAATTACTCCGAATATTACCAATAATGAAGGTAAAACTCCATTGCACAATTTAGCTTACAGTAATAAAGATTTAGCAACTTTAAACTATTTTATCGATAAAGGAGTTGATGTAAATCAAGCTGATAAAGAAGGAAATACGGCTTTATTAAATGCGGTTTCTCGTAATTCTTTTGAAGTAATTAAACTGCTAGCTTCAAAAACTACAAATATCAATCACGTCAATAAAAATGGGCAATCTGCTTTAACTAAAGCCTTACGAAATAACGTTAATATTGTAGAATTCTTATTAAAAAAAGGTGCAGATGTTTCAATCATTGATTCTAAAGGAAATAATTTAGGGTATTATGTATTCAACACTTTCAATCCTAAAAACGAAAAAGAATTTCAACAAAAAGTAAACCTTTTAAAAGCAAAAGGATTACAAGTTGATAAGCCACAAAAAAACGGAAATACCTTGTTTCATTTAGCGGTTGAAAAACAAAGTTTAGCAATGCTAAAGTATATTGAAAAGTATAAAATCAATATCAATGCAAAAAATAGTGAAGGTTTAACTGCTTTGCAAAAAGCTGTTATGACTGCAAAAAACGATGTAATTATTAAATATTTAATTACAAAAGGTGCAGATAAAGCTGTAAAAACAGATTTTGAAGAAACTTTATTCGACCTAGCTAAAGAAAACGAAGCTTTAAAAAATAAAGACATTAATTTTTTAAAATAATTTGATGAAAAAGATAATAGCAATACTTGTAGTAATATTCTCAATTACTGCATTTACAACAACAGAAAACGCCAAGTATAAATGTATGATTCAAATGAAGAATTATACAGGTGAAGGCGCTTACATTGTAATTTCTTTATTAAATCCTGAAGGAAAATACCAAGAAACAATTTACGTGCAAGGAGATGATGAAGAATGGTATCATGATATTACAGAATGGTGGAATTTTCAAGGGAAAGTTCGTTCGGATATCGATGCAATAACTGGCGCTACAATTAGCGGTGGAAATAGAGCTATTAGCGTTATTGAAATTCCGAATGATAAACTTGATAAAGGTTATAAAATTAGGTTTGAAACTGCGGTTGAAGATCAAGAATATTATAAAGATGATGTTGAGTTTGAACTTACAACAGAAAATGTAAAAAGTAAAATTGAAGGAAAAGGTTTTATACGTTACGTTCGCATGATACCACAATAAATCTAACAAAAATGACCATTTCAATTTGGAGATATAGCCATTTAACGTTGGCTATATCTTCTTTCCTTTTTATACTAACAGCTGCTGTTACTGGAATAATTTTAGCTTTCGAACCTATTTCGAATCAGTTAAAACCATTTGCCATACAAAATGCTAATGAAATCTCTATTTCTAAAACAATTAGCTCTTTAAAGAACGAATACGATGAAATAATTTCTTTAAAAGTTGATCAAAATAATTTCCTAGAAGCTTCCGTAATTACAAACGAAGGTAAAAACGAAACCTTTTATGTAAATCCTTTATCAGGAAAAAAAATAGGCGATTTAATTGAAAAATCTCCGCTATTTAAATGGACAACAAATTTACATCGTTCTTTATTTTTAAAATCTACCGGGCGTTTTTTAGTTGGTTTCTTTTCTTTTTTACTCTTGCTAATTGCTATAACAGGAAGCATTTTAATTACTAAAAGACAAGGCGGAATTATACAATTCTTTACCAAAGTTGTAAATGAAGATTTTAAACAATATTACCATGTAATTATTGGGCGGTTTATGCTAATTCCAATTCTAATAATTACACTTTCTGGTGTGTATTTATCTTTAGAAAAGTTTTCAGTTTTACCCGAAACTAAAATAAATCATACAATAGATTTTTCTGAAACTAGTATTGATACAAAAACTCCAATTGAAGATTTTACAGTTTTCAAAAACATAAAACTAGATGAAGTAAAAAGTATTGAATTCCCCTTCTCTAAAGATGTTGAAGATTATTTTTTCTTAAAACTACACAACAAAGAACTGATTGTGCATCAATATTCTGGTGAAATTATTAGCGCAAAAAATTTGTCTTGGACACAAATTATTTCTGATTGGAGCTTATTTTTACACACAGGTCGTGGTACAATAATTTGGTCTTTAATTTTACTATTGTCTTGTATTGCTATTTTATTTTTTATCTATTCTGGTTTTGCAATGACCTTAGAACGAAGAAAAAAAAGCACATTATCTAAAAACAAGTTTAAAAAAGATACTGCAGAAATTATTCTTCTTGTTGGCTCGGAAACCGGAAGCACATTTAACGTTGCAAACTCATTTTTTGAAGCAATTTTAGCACGTAAAAAAACTGTTTTTATAGATCATTTAAACAACTACACTTCCTATAAAAATGTAAAACAACTTATTATTTTAACGTCAACGTATGGCGAAGGAGAAGCTCCAATAAACGCTTCTAATTTCCTTAATTTACTACAAAAAACTCCACAAGAAAATCCAATTAAATACGCTGTTGTTGGTTTTGGATCTCTTGCTTATTCAGATTTTTGTCAATTTGCAATTGAAGTTGACAATGCATTAAAACAACATAAAAATTTCACTTCACTCCTACCAATTTGTAAAATAAACAATCAGTCTTTTTCTGATTTTAAAAACTGGAGTTTACAATGGAGTAAAAAAACAAAAATAGATTTAGAGTTAAAACAGAAATCTATAAAACTAAAAAATCAGCAAACTTTTAAAGTTGTTGAAAAAACCGATTTAAACTCAGATGATTCTTTTTTAATTCGTTTAAAACCAACTAAAAAACTTCAATTTCAATCTGGAGATTTAGTATCCATAACACCAAGTGAAGACAATATTGAACGCTTATATTCTGTAGGAAAAATAGATAACGACATTTTATTGAGTGTAAAAAAACACCAATTTGGTATTTGTTCAAACCTATTGTTTAATCTTAATAAAGAAGATTATTTAATTGCAAAAGTTGAAAAGAACAAGCAATTTCATTTTCCAAAAAAAGCCAATGAAACTGTTTTAATTGCAAACGGAACCGGAATTGCGCCTTTTTTAGGCATGTTAAATTCGGATTCTAAAACTCATTTATTTTGGGGAGGAAGAACCCAAAATTCACTAAAAATGTACGCTCCGTATTTAAAAAACAAAATTATTTATACCGCTTATTCTCAAGAACAAAATAAAGAATATGTACAAGATTTGGTTTTAAAAGAGCAGCATTTAATTGCTACAGTATTAAAAAACAACGGAACAATTATGATTTGCGGTTCTGTAAGTATGATGAATGGCGTTTTAAAAACTTTAGAACAAATAACCAAAAACCAACTAAATACACCGTTAAATAAGTTCCAGAAAGTAAATAGAATTAAAACTGATTGTTATTAGAATTTAAAACAATGTGTAAAAAATATAAAATAATATCTAGTGTTAAAAACGGAGAATTATCAGTTTGTAAAGGCTGTAAAAATTACAATCTAATATTTAATAACATATTTTTTCAGTTTAATAAAGAGCAACTAAATATGTTTAAAGAATACATCTCTAAATTAGACACAGATTATTGGCTAGAACATGGTGCAAATAACACACAAAAAAGAAAAATACCTGTTACAACTTTTCATCAGAATTTAATTTTAGTCTTTACCAATCAAGAAATTGAAGAATTAAAAATTCTTTTAGACATTAATAAAGCCAAAACTACCCGAATAATTTCAATTACAGATATTGATTATAATCTAATCTTAAATTAAAATTTATTTTTTTTGAAGCTGTTTCCTGCTTTCCACTATATCTTTTATTTCTGTCATTCCTGCTAAGGCAGGAATGTCAAAAATAAAAGGTTAAGAATATCAACAGTTATTCGAACGGTTTCAATCAGGGCTAAGCTTGTTTGCTAACGTTCTGTCATTGCGAAGTTTACTTTTTTGTAATATATAAATTTCGGAAGTGGAATTTCATAATTAAAATAAAATTAATACATTTAGAAAAAAAGCAATGAAAAGAATTACAAGTTTATTATTATTTTTAATAAGTATTTTCACACTTCAATCTCAAAATTATAATTCTTATTCTGGTCAATTTAATCAATCTTTTGGAGGTAAATATGAAGTAAATATCTCTCATTTAAAAAAACACGGTTTTAATGATACTTTTACCTATAATGAGAAGGAATTTGAAAGTAATAAAGACTCAATTGAAGTTTTATCTAAAATAAAATATGTTTCTATTACTATTTCAGAAAACTTGGATTTAGGTTCTATCATAAATAACTTAGAAACATTCTCAAATTTAGAATATTTAAGATTTAAAACTCCTGCTGCTCTATTTAAAAATGGTAAAGTAGAAAACATTACTTTTCCAGATAATATTTATAAATTAAAAAACATAAAAACCATTTCTTTAAAAGGAGATTTTTATTGGAATTATGATACTTTTTTAAACTCTGTTTCTAACTTACCTAAACTAGAAAATTTTATTCTCATTTATAATAGATTTCCAAATAAAATATTTAATAATCCTAATTTCATTAAACTAAAACATCTTAAAGGATTATCTTATACTGGTTCTAATAAAATTACATTTCCTGAAGAAATAAAAGAATTTAAAGATTTAACTTCATTACGTTTAGGTTTTGATTCTAACGAAAACACAATGAAAGAAGTTAATAAGTTTTCGTCTTTAAAAAACCTAAAATATTTAGATTTAAACTGGATGACTATCAATGAGAACCTATTAGAAAATTTCAGACATCTTCAAGAACTTTCTCTTTCTGCTTCAGAAATTAAAAACCCTAGTAACTTATTCAAAAACCTTTCTCTTAATAAATCATTAGAAAAATTAAATCTTTCAAATAATAAATTAACAATATTGCCTAAAGAAATCGGTAATTTAAAAAACCTTCAATCTTTTTATAGTTCAAATAATAAGTTTTCAAAAAAATTACCTGACGCATTTTACAAACTAACAAACCTTAAAAATATTGAAATTCAAGGAAGTAACATTGAAGAAGTTAGCAACAATATAAACAACTTAAAAAAGTTAGAAACTTTAAAAATATATCACAATAAAATAAAAAAACTGCCTAAAAAAATGGGCAATTTAAATAACTTAAAAGATTTTTACTTAAATCATAATCAAATTACAGAATTACCCGAAGATATTGGTAAACTAAAGTTAACTTATTTAAGTTTAAACAATAATAAACTAAAACAACTACCTAATTCTATAGTAAAACTTAATAAACTTGAAACTCTAAATCTAAAAGAAAACTATATTTTAGAACTTCCTAAAAAAATTGGAAACCTAACAAATCTTAAATATTTGAACTTAGATTTAAATAATTTAGACGAACTTCCAAAATCCATTTCTAAATTAAAAGCCTTAGAAACTTTAAATATTTCTAGAAATAAGATAACACAATTACCTACAAATTTTGGAAACCTATCTTCTCTAAAAACATTTGATTCTGAGTTTTGTTTATTAAAAAAATTACCAGAATCTTTTGGAAGACTAAACAACCTAGAAAGATTAGTTCTTACTAATAATAATTTACAAGAACTTTCTGATAATTTTGGAAACCTAAAAAAATTAAAGAAACTCTATCTACATAATAGAAAAAACTATAATTATGTTTTTAATAGAAATTTCAAAAAAGATTCAACAATAAAATTAAACATATTAGATAATAATTTAACTAAACTACCAACTTCATTTTCTGACTTACCAAAACTAGAATTTCTAGAGCTTTCTTTAAATAAAAACATTAATGAAAAACGATTATTTAGTGTTCTTAAAAAATCTAAATTTAAAGATTACAACATTCGTTTAGAAAGCTGTAATATTAAAAAATTACCTGTTTATAATTGGTCTAATATAAAAGCTGCTACAATAAATCTTAGAGATAATTTAATTACAGAGTTACCTAAAGATATAATAAATTCTAAATACTTAAAAACTCTAAATTTAAAAGAAAATAAAGGTATTAACGTTTATAGAGATAATAAAACTCAATTGTACTTACTTTATGCTGAAAAAGGTTTTATGGATGAAAATGATATTCCTAAAACAGATGAATTAGTCATTGCGTATGCCAAAACGGCAAATGGTTTAACTTATAGAAAACAATACAATAAAAGTGTTGAATATGCAGAAAAAGCCTTTAAAATAAATAAACAATTAACTCATAAACATTTATATGAAGATAATTATATTGAAGCGCTTTATTATACAAAGAACTACAATAAAGCAATTTTATTTGCTAACACTCAAATACAAAAAGATACTTCTCGAGGCTTTCGGATTTTAAATTCTATAATTCCAAATTTTCAATTCAAAGCTAAAAGTCAATTAGCTATTGGTGATACTATTAAAGCTATTAAAACCTTTGCTGTTGCTTCAAAAAAATTTAGAAGTAATAATTGGACTGAAGCTGGAATGCTTTCTAAAAAAGTTAAATTAGATTCTCTTTCTGAAAACTTTTTTAAAAAATCAATTAAGTTTTATACTTCTTATCTTGAAAAAAATAAAAATGCTTTAGGTTATCACTTAAGTTTAGTAGAAGCATATATTATTGCTAATAAAATAGATTTTGCTAAAAAACATCTTGACAAAATAAAATTATTAAAAGTGAATGACAAAAACTACAAATCACTCATTCCTTACTTTGAAGCCATAATTAACACTATTGAAAATAACAACTATAATATTAATTTTGAAGAATTTAAAAAAAGACTTTACATCAATAAAGTAAAATTAAAAACTTGGAGCTTTAAATTAATGGAAGATTGGACTATTTTAAATCATCTATCCAAAGATAAAAATCTTAAAATAATAAAACTTAACAAGATCTATAAAGAAAGAAAATAGTTTTTCTTCATCTGTATTCTATCAATTACATACCCTTGAGGTTTTATGTTTTTTTTTGAATTTTAATTATACTTTATAATACCACAAAAAGTGTTGATAAGAACCATATTGACTTCCAGAAATTGATACAATTTCTATTTTACTTGCATTGGCATTTACAAAATTTAATAATTTTTGTTTTTTATTAAATTCAATTACTTTTAATTCTTTTTTCATTTTGTACATTTTTTTATTGCTCACAACTTACAAACAAAATTTTAAAACCAATAATTTCACATTAGCTTTCTTCTCAATAAATATTTTGTCATTCCCGAGAAACTTGTGCTCAACTTGATTGGGTATCGGGAATCCATACTTACTTGTCCATAGATTCCGCATCAAGTGCGGAATGACACAAAGCCAGCAAACAAGTTTAGCCCTGATTGCAGCGGCATCCTTTTCTGAAGAATGAAGAAAAGATACAGCGGAAAGCAGGTTTCAGCTTCAAATAATACTTCGACTTCGCTCAGTACAAGCACATTTCTACGAATTCTAATTCACTTCTTACGAATTCTAATTACGCCAAAATTAACGTCAATTCCTCTCCTACCTTTGGAGTATAAAACAATAAAAAATGAAGTTACAAGGCAGTTATTATTCAGTAATTAAAATGTATTTGACAAAATACAATCAGGTTAAAATACACTTTGACACACAAGGGAAAATTGTAAAAACAGAAAAAGAACAAGATGGTTTTTGGCAAACCGATCGTAATTTATGTAAGCTGTTAAATAAACTGCCTGTTGCTTCACAAATTTAAAAAATAACCTTAAAACCATAGAAATTATGAAAAATGTAATCAGAAAAACCAACGTAGCATTTGCAACTTTAGTAATATTAGGAATCTTTGCAAGTTGCGATAACAGACCTAAAAAAGAGACAAAACAAGTTGCAGAAATTGTAGAAATGAGTGCTTTTGACAACACTCAATTAGAAGATGTTGCAACGCAAGAACCAATTGTTTTTATAACAGGAATTGATAAAAGTAATAGCGATTTTTACAAAAATGCCCGAACGTATTTTAAAGAGAAAAAACTTAAAATTGTTGAAGGAGCGTATTCTTTAGAGGAAATTATTACGTGGATGAATGACAATGGAGACAGCAAACCTTTTGGCGAAGTTCATATTGTAAATTACAACAATCCGTTTACTGGAATGAGTTTGGAAACGGTTGTAAATGGCGAAACTATTACCGCAGAAACGTTACGTAAAAACATTACTCAAGGTAAATTACCTTCTTTAAAAAGTGTGGTTAACAGCAACACAAATATCATTTTTCATTCGCAAGGTTTGGCTGAAAACACGGAGTTAATGAAAACCATAAAAGATGCTTTTGTGGCAAATGAAACACCAAATATTGTGGCAACTCAGTATTACAACGTCTTTGGCGGAGAGTTTAAGAAACATTATTTAGCGCAACCTTATTATGTATTTTATCCTACAGCACATTCGCCAGGAAAGATTGATTTATCTAAAGAAATTGCGAGAAAATATAGCGAAGAAAAAGAAATTAACTGGTTTGATGCTTTAAATAATGAAGAAGAGCGTTATGTTGGCGAAGCGTACACACAACAATTTAATGTGCCTGTAAAGTTTGAATTGGATTACCATAACTCAGATGAAGCGATTCCTACTTTTACAATGCAAGAAGAAATTATGGATTTTATTGAAGAAATGCCAGAATTACAAAGAGAAATTAAAGCGTTAAACATTCCGGTTGATAAGTTCCGTTGGACTTGGGATATTGAAAATAGTCAACTTATAATTAAAGGAAAAACTACGGTTTTAACAGTTTTAAAACCAGTAACTAAGCCTTACGGAGATTTAGAACATGTTGAACCTGACACTAAAAATAAGCGTTTATACGCAATGAAATAGTGGAATAATTATTGAACTAATTAAGACCTACAAGAATTAAAATCTTGTAGGTCTTTAATAATTTGTAAGTTTGTTAATATGAAGTTTTTTACATTTTTATTTTTACTTTTTGGGTTGATGCAAACGTCTGCTCAAAACTTTCAGCTGAAAACCTATACCGTAAAAAACGGCATACCAAATGCTAAAATTATTGCTATTACGCAAGATAATGTTGGTTCAGTTTGGTTGGCTTCAAAAAATAAAATAAGTAAATTTAATGGTGAAGAATTTAATAATTATGAGGTTAAAAACCGTTCAGTCAGCATTTTAGAAACTAAAAACGATAGTTTATTAATTGGGACTGACAACAGTTTAACTATTTATGCGCAAGATAAATTCTCTCATTTTGAAAGTAAAAAAGTACATTCAATTTTAACTGTAGAAGGATTTATTTTTGTTGGAAGTGAACAAGGTATTTACAGACTTAAAGAAGATTATTTATCACCTTTAAAAACTAATTTTCAAATTGATTTAAACCAAATAAACGATTTAAAATTTGATGGAAAGCATTATTTTATTGCAACCAACAAAGCACTTTGGAAGGTAGACAACCTTTTAAAACCAACTTCTTTAAAACGTATTGAAATTGGGAATTTTAAAACTGTTTCTATATTTGAGAATCAAGTAATTGCAAGTAATGAAATCGGTATTTTCTCTATTGAAGGCGAACAAGCTTTTTTAATTGCGCAGCAACCAAAAGAGATTACCGATATTCAGAAAATTAATAATCAGTTTTGGATTGCTACTAAAAACAACGGAATTACTGTTTTAAACTCAGATTTCACTTTTGAAAAAAACATTAATAAATACAATACGTTAGCAACTAATAATATCAATTCAATTTTTAAAGATCAACAAAATAACGTTTGGATTGCTACTGAAAATGCTGGTTTGTATAAATATGAAACCGATAGTAAAAAAACTCAAAAACCAATTATTACACTCACAAATATTGATGTAGTTTATGAACCTTTAGATTCTATAAACATCAATCAGTACAAAAAAGTTTTACAGCTTCCTTCGGATAAAAATCATGTTTCATTCTCATATAAAACCGTAAACATTAACAACCCAAAAGCTGTTGTATATCGATTTAAATTAAATGAAAAATTTAGTCCTTGGACGGCAAAAGAATCTGTTGATTTTGCAAATCTCTCCGCAGGAAATTATACGTTTACAGCACAATCTAAAATTGATTCCGTAGAAAGCAAACCGATATCATTCAGTTTTTTTATTGACAAACCGTTGTATAAAAAAGACTGGTTTTTATGGAGTTTATTAGGTGGATTAAGTTTACTATTAGGATTGATAATTCTGAATTATATAAACCGAATTAAAAAACGAAACAAAGCAAAGGTTGAGAAACTGAAATTAGAAAATCATTTGTTATCATTAGAACAAAAAGCCTTGCAATTACAAATGAATCCGCATTTTATCTTTAATGTTTTAAACGGAATTAAAGCGCTTGGAAGCACAGGAAAGACAAAAGAGTTAAGTTCAACTATTAGTAAATTTGCGACCTTATTACGTTCTGTTTTATTGAACTCAAGACAAGAAGAAATTAGTTTATCTGAAGAAATTTCAACCTTAAAAAACTATTTAGAATTGGAGCAACAAATGAGTGCAAATCCGTTTGATTTCAACATTAAAACCGATCTTTCTATTGACCAAGAAGAAATTTTAATTCCGCCAATGTTGTTGCAACCTTTTATAGAAAACAGCATTAAACACGGAATTAATTTAAAAAAAGATGGTAAAATAACCGTACTTTTTACAACCAACAATAACTTTTTACAATGCACAATTGATGACAACGGAATTGGTTTTGAGCAATCTAAAAAGCAAAGTACTGTAAAAAACCATCAATCTGTAGCGGTTAAAGTTACACAAGAACGTATTGAAAATTTATCAAAGGAAAGTACATTTTCAATCAAAGAATTAAAAGAAAAAGAGAAAATAATTGGAACTCGAGTTTGGTTTAAGATTCCTTTAAAAACAGATTATTAAAAGCCATGAAAAGAAGAAGGTTTATTAAAAACACAGTTAAAGGAGCTATTGGAGTTGGTTTAATTGGCGGTATATATTCTTGGCAAATAGAACCATTTTGGTTAGAATTTGTGAAAAAGAAAATGAAGCTAAATAATTTA